>JAAZZB010000089.1 GCA_014239365.1 Verrucomicrobiia bacterium
AACCCGCTGTTTTTGCAAAAATATTCGTGGCATCATTCTTGCTTCCATTTTTTCAACGGGGACAATCATATCGGTCACAACCATAAAACAAAATGAAAACACAGAAAAGCAAGGGTTTTACTCTCATCGAATTACTGGTGGTCATTGCCATCATTGGCATTCTGGCCAGCATGCTCCTCCCCACATTAGCCAAAGCCAAGAAAAAAGCTAACCGCCTCAAATGCGCGTCAAACATTGGGCAGGTTGGCAAAGCATATATCGGGTTTGCCGGTGATGCGCTAACGCTACCTTGGCTTCAACTGATTCCTGACAACAAGGATGCATATGCATCGGATTACCGAAATGGCGGCTGGACACACTCGGCATACAATCGAGTCGATATTCGGTTCACGTTGGTGATCCCCTCAATCCGACGTGATTTGGGTTCCGCTGGAATGATCCTCTCCCCTGCCGATCCGAAAAATAAAAGTGTGAATCAAAAAGACAGTACGCGGGGTAATTTAGATAGCGGAAAGTGGGCCAGTCGCTCACATCGCGGAGGGTATTATATAGATAATACCGCTGGCAGCTATGCGCACCATTTGGCTGGGGATGATCAAACGCCCGAAACCATCATGTGTTTCACTCGAAATGGTGTAGGACGTGCATACCTTCGTAGCAGCAATGTCGCGCTACCGGGCGGTAATCTGAACATTCGCAGAAATCTCTATTGGTGGTGCAATCACCAGCTAAAAAGTGACGGCAAAGGTGAGTTCAATGGCCCAAGCGGCCCCGGCCCAAGTGCTTATCGGATGAATGGATTGGACCACGGCATGGGAAATTGGGTCAGGTCTGATGGCTCCGTCACCCAAGGAGATAATGCCCAATGGGCTGTAGACCAATCGAAGACCAAAAATGCAATCGGAGGCAATCTTTCGAGTAGTAATCGCTCCATCAGCCACTTCGTCACACCTTACTAGAACATCACCCATTGCGCTTTTCCTCAAACCTCGGGCCCAAGTTGCCGTAGCGGTGGTAGTCGTTGGAGAGGCTTTGTTCTTCGACGTACCACAATAATTCCAACCGACCTTCGGCGAGCACAGGCGTGTCGGCGATGTAGATGCAAGCTTCGTTGGCGGTTTGGCGGATGGCTTCGGGGACGCGCGATGGCTTGGCGTAGCGGAGGCGGTCGAATTTTTTGACGTCGGGTTCGGGGACGACTTGGGCGAAGTCACGCCAGTCTTCCGCGCCGGGGCCGGTGATGGAGACTTCGCATTCCGCCGCGTGGGCGGCACCGAGGCGGGCGGCGATTTCGAGTTGGGTGTCGTCCGTGTGGAGGCAAATGCAAAGGCGATCGATGGGGCGATACCGACGGAGATTGTCCTGGCCGAGCAGACGCTGGTGATCGTGCTCGGCGTCGAATTCATCGTGGATTTGTTTTGTGTAGCTGCGCAACGCGGGTTCCACGGAAGGCACGCGAGTGGCGAGGGCTTTTAAAATATTGTGCGGACTCGCAGGCTCGTCCCTCCATTGCTGCCCTTTGGAGGGACGAGCCTGCGAGTCCGAGGCTGCGTGTGAATCTTTCGTCTCTTCAAAATCCATCAACTGCGCCACGTAGCTTGGGCCACCGGCTTTGATGCCGGGGCCGAAGGCGCTTTGGCCCATACCGCCAAAAGGTTGGCGCAGCACAATGGCGCCAGTGGTGGGGCGGTTGATATATAAATTTCCAGCACGCACGCGGCGTTGCCAAAAATCCTGTTCGCGTTCGTCGAGTGTCTCGATGCCGGAAGTGAGGCCGAAACCGGTTTGGTGAATGAGATCAATGGCGTCATCTAGCTTTTCGTAACGCATCACGCTAAGCACGGGGCCGAAGAGTTCCGTGAGATGCGCGTGGCTGCCGGGCTGCACGTTCCATTTCACCGCGGGCGAGGCAAGGTGCGGATTGTCCGCAGGCAACGGCGGCACCAGCCATTGCTCGCCGGGCTCTAGCGCTTCCCGCGCGCGGGCGAGGTCGCCGCTGGCCGGGCGGATGAGCGGATTCATTTTTGTATGCAACTCCCACGCGGAACCGACGGCGAGGCTCTCCACCGCGTCGCGCAGGCTGCGCTTGAATTTTGCGTCATCAAAAACTTCCGCCTCCAAAAGCAACAGCGACGTGGCCGAACACTTTTGCCCCGCGTGACTGAAGGCCGAGTGCAGCACGTGTTTGATGGCTTGATCGCGATCGGCCATCGCAGTGACGACGGTGGCATTTTTGCCGCCGGTTTCCGCCAGCAGATTCAGCGCGGGCTTCGCGCGCAGCATCGTTTGCGCCGTCTCCGTGCCGCCGGTGAGGATGACCACGTCCACGTCATCGCTATCCACCAAATGCTCGCCCGCCAAACGGCCCGGGCACGGCAGCAATTGCAAGGCTTCGCGCGGCACACCGGCGTTCCAAAAACATTCGCAAATGAGATGCGCCGGAAGCAGTGTGTCGGTCGCCGGCTTGAGCAGCACCGTGTTGCCCGCCGCCAACGCCGCCGCCACGCCGCCGCACGGAATGGCGATAGGAAAATTCCACGGCGAGATGACCGCCACCACACCCTTGGGCCGCGCTTTGAGGTTCGGCAAATCGTGCAGCGCCTGCGCGGTGCGTGGGTAAAACTCAGTGAAATCGATGGCCTCGGAAATTTCCGAATCGGATTCCGGCGCAAGTTTGCCGCCATCGGCCATTGCCGCGCCAATGAGATCTGCGCGCGCCTCGCGCATTTCCTGCGCGGCCTTGGCGAGGATAGCATTGCGTTCGGCCATCGGCATTGTGCGCCATCCAGCAGGATCCGCCTTGGCGCAGGCGACGGCGCGATTGAGGTCGTCCCCATTCGCTTGCGGCGTGCGGGCGATGATGGTGTCCGGGCGCGACGGATCGATGCTCTCTATGATAGTGCGTTCGGCCGTGACGGCTTCGCCGGCGATGGTGAGCGGGATTTGCGTGGCATCATCACCGCAGCGCGGTTTCCATTTTGCGATGATGCCCTCGACCCATTCGGTGTGTTGCGGCAATGAAAAATCGGTGTCCGGTTCGTTGGTAAATTCGCGCCAATCATCGGCGAGCTTGGGGGCTTTGGTTGTTTGTACGTTTTCACCCTCACCCCTACCCTCTCCCTGAGGGAGAGGGAGATTGGGGGGCGCTGGGTTTTGGGAAATTTGATCTTCTTTTTCGGTGGCGGTGGACTTGCTCCCTCTCCTTGGGGAGAGGGTTGGGGTGAGGGAGGAGTCGCCGAATGGACTATTCGTGACCAATCGGTTTTGCGTGCGGCGCGGAGTATTCGGCAAACTTTCGATGCGGTGCACGGACTCGCTGAACATTTTTTCGAGGTGCGTCCATTCGGGGTCGTCCACACTGATGTGAAAGGCGTGACGCAGGAAATTATCGGGGCCGGTGTTTTCGTCCAGTCGGCGAATTAAATATCCAATCGCGTTGATAAATTCCTCATCGCGACAAGCGGGCGCGTAGAGCAGAATATTTTCCGCGTGCTTGGTAAGGGCGCGGCGTTGATGACTGGCCATCCCCTCGAGCATCTCCAACCGCACGCGGTGAATCGCGCCGCAATCCTGCGCGAGCAATAAGCCATACGCGATGTCGAATAGATTATGCGACGCGATGCCGGGCCGCACGGCGGCGATGTTTTCCTCGCGCATCGCCTCGTGCAACATCCGTTTGAAATTCGCGTCGCTATCGATTTTCACATTGAATGGCGCTTGCGGCCAACCGCCGATAGCCGCCTCGATGCGTTCCATTTCCATGTTCGCACCCTTCACCAACCGCAACCGAATGGGCGCGCCGCCGGCCGCCACCCGCGCGCGGGCCCACGCGTTGAGTTGTTGCTGCACGGCGTGGGCGTCGGGCAGGTACGCCTGCAACACGATGCCGGCGCTGACATTTTCCATCCCATCGCGATCGAGCGTTTGCATAAACGCCGCGGCGGTGAGGTGCATATCGCGGTATTCCTCCATGTCGAGGTAAACAAATTTCGCCACGCGATCGCCGTTGGGGCGGGTGAACATCTGATCGGCAGCCGCGCGAAATAGTTTTTCCAATCGATCGCACAACACGGCAACCGTGTGCTTGCGCGCAAGTGGATTGACCTGCGAATAAAGCGTGGAGATTTTCACGGACACCACTTCCACCTCGGGCAAGGCGAGCGCTTCCAGATATTGCTCCAGCCGATGCGCGGCTTCGGTTTCGCCAAGCACCGCTTCGCCGAGAAGATTCACATTCATCCGCAGCCCCTCGGCATGGCGACGGCGGAGGTGCGCGGTGAGCGGCGGATGCTAGGCACGCAAAATAACATCGGCGGTGTCCTGCCGAATCTTGCGACGCGACAGCGGGAACGCCACGAACGCCACCAACTGCCCGATGCGGCGAAGCATTTGCAGGCCGAGCTTGTCGAGCGCACCAAAAAATTTCGGGATGCCGCGCGTCTCGAGCAGATGCTGAAACTGACTGATCCCGCGCGTGGCCGAGCGCGGGCGGAAGGCTTGGTCGGTGAGCTGAGCGACGGTCACCTTGTCCGGCGGATGCTCGAGCATCCCCGAAAGCTCATCGAGCTGCGCCTGTTCGGCGGGCGTGATGAGCGTGCCGGCGGTGGTTTGCAGCTCGCGCGCTAGCGCCACAGCGCGCGCCTCCAATGATTGGTTTTCGTCAGCCATTGTTTTTTGCAACTAGGCGGGCGTGCTGAGTTCGTCGCCCCACAAATCCGTGCTCAAATATTTGAGGCCGGAATCGCAGATGTTGACTGCAATGGTTTTGCCTTTGAAATCGCCGCGCAATAGTTGATACGCGGCGGCGATGTTTGCGCCGGAAGAGTAGCCGGCAAAAATGCCTTCGGTCTTCGCCAAACGCCGCGTGACTTCAGTGACCTCGCCGTCATCGACCGTGAGATGACCATCAACGTGATCGTGATTGATGAGCGGCAAATCTTTTCCATAGCCGCCCCCTTGGATCACGTGCGCGCAGCAAGTGATGCACGCGCCCGCGAGCTTGGCCGCGCCGTGCGGCTCCACGATGTAACAGCCGATGTCCGGATTGTGTTCCTTGAACGCGCGCGCCACACCGGCGAAGCCGCCGCCGGTGCCCACGAAATCGCAGAAGGCATCGATGTTGCCGTCGGTTTGGCGGAGCCATTCGGGGCCGGTGTGTTCGTAGTGGGCCTGAGAATTTTCCTCGCGCTTGAATTGGTCCGCACGAAAGGCGTTGTGCTTGGCGGCAAGTTCATCGGCGATGTCCTCCACGCGTTTCATATCGTCGCCCGTGACGCCTTCCTTCGGGTCGGATTGCTCGACGAGCACGACGGTGGCGCCCATCGCGCGCATCATTGCCGCGCGTTCGGGTGTGTTGCCGCGCGACATCACGGCGATGAACGGATATTTTTTTACCGCACAAATCATCGCGAGGCCGTTGCCGGTATTGCCGCTGGTGACCTCAAGCACGGTTTGCCCCGGCTGCAAAAGTCCGTTGTCTTCCGCCGACTGAATGATGGCGCGGGCAATGAGATCCTTCTTCGAGCCGCCGGGGTTGAGGTATTCGAGCTTGGCCAGAATGTGGCCGTCGATATCGGCAGTGAGGCGCGAGAGATCCACGACCGGTGCGTGGCCGACGGCGTCAATGATGGAAGAGCAGATGGCTTTGTTCATTGTTTTAAATTCCCAAGGACCAATGACCAAATCCCAAATGGCGCGACGAGCTTGCGAGTCCGTTTGCGTTGGGCACGGTCGCGGACTCGCAAGCTCGTCCCTCCAATGCAATCGCCGGTGCAATTGTTGGGATTTGGTCATTCCTTGGGATTTGCTCATTGGGTATTGGTGATTAAATGTTCATTTCCCTTTTCACTTCGCCAAACTTCTCAATCGCAAATTCCAAATCTTCCCTCGTGTGCGCGGCGGAAATTTGCGTGCGAATTCTGGCTTTGCCTTTGGGCACGACGGGGAAAGAAAAGCCGACGACGTAAATGCCTTTGTCGAGCATCGCGTCGGCGAAGTTACTGGCGAGGGCGGCGTCACCGAGCATGATGGGCGTGATGGGGTGCGTGCCTTCGAGAATTTCAAAACCGCTGCCGGCCATTTGGTCGCGGAAGAATTTTGTGTTCTCTTCCAAGCGATCGCGTAGTTCGGTGGAGGCGTTCAGCAAATCGATGGCTTTGATGGACGCAGCGACGATGCTCGGCGCGACGGTGTTGGAAAAAAGATAAGGCCGCGAACGTTGGCGGAGGTATTCGATGATCTCCGCACGGCCGCTGGTGTAACCGCCGCTGGCGCCGCCGAGGGCTTTGCCGAGCGTGCCGGTGATGATGTCGATGCGATCCATCACGTCGTGATGCTCGTGCGTGCCGCGACCGCGCGCGCCCATAAAGCCAACGGCGTGGGAGTCGTCGACCATCACCAGCGCGCTGTGCTCGTCGGCGAGGTCGCAGATAGCGGGGAGGTTTGCGAGGTAACCGTCCATCGAAAACACGCCGTCGGTGACAATCAAAATGCGGCGCGAACCTTTGGCCTCGGCGAGCTGCGCGGCGAGGTCGGCCATATCGTTGTTCTTATAACGGAAGCGCTTGGCTTTGCAGAGACGCACGCCGTCGATGATGGAGGCGTGGTTCAGTTCATCAGAAATAACTGCGTCCTCGGGGCCGAGCAGCGTCTCGAACAACCCGCCGTTGGCGTCGAAGCAGGAGGTGTACAAAATCGTGTCCTCCGTGCCGAGAAACTCGGAAAGCTTTTCCTCGAGTTCTTTGTGGATTTTTTGTGTGCCACAAATGAAGCGTACGCTGGCCAAGCCGTAACCCCATTCGTCGAGCGCATCGCGCGCGGCACCGATGACCTCCGGATGACTCGCGAGGCCAAGGTAATTATTGGCGCACATATTGAGCACCGGCTCGCTGCGGCCCACGCCCACGCGCGCGGCTTGCGGCGTGTCGATGACGCGCTCGCCTTTGTAAAGGCCCGCCGCACGGATTTCGTCCAGCTCGGTTTGTAATTGGGTTTTTAGGTTGCCGTACATGGTGGAAGCTCTTGGAAATTGTTTACCACTGAGGCGCGAATGACCAATGACCAAACCCCCAATCCCCAAAATTGGACATCAGGAATTCCTTGGGCTTTGGGCCTTGGTCATTGGTCATTCCCCCCCTCCCCATTCCAAAATCACTTTGCCACTCTCGCCGCTCAATCCGATTTCGAAGCCGTCTTTGAATTCGGCGAATGGAAACCGATGCGTAATCACCGGCGCGATGTCGAGGCCGCTTTGGAGCATCACGGTCATCTTATACCACGTCTCGTACATCTCGCGTCCGTAGATGCCCTTGATGGTCAGCATATTAAAAACCACCTTGTTCCAATCGATGGCCATTTCCTTTTCCGGAATACCGAGCATCGCGATTTTGCCCCCGTGGCACATATTGGCGAGCATATCGTTGAACGCGCTCGGGTTGCCGCTCATCTCAAGGCCCACGTCGAAGCCTTCGTCCATGCCCAGCTCGGCCTGCACGTCGGCGAGTTTTTCGCTGGCCACATTCACCGCGCGCGTCACGTTCATTTTCTTGGCCAACTCGAGGCGATACGGATTCACATCGGTGATCACCACGTGCCGCGCGCCCGCGTGCCGCACGATGGCCGCGCACATAATGCCGATGGGCCCCGCACCGGTGATCAACACATCCTCGCCCAACACATCAAAACTCAGCGCCGAGTGCACCGCATTGCCGTAGGGATCGAAGATCGATGCCACGTCTCGGTCGATGTCCGGCTCGTGCACCCACACGTTGGTTTGCGGCAGGGAAATCAATTCCGCAAACGCCCCCGGCCGCGTAACGCCGATGCCCGCCGTGTCATTGCACAAATGCCGCCGACCCGCCATGCAGTTTCGGCAATGGCCACACACCACGTGGCCCTCGCCACTGACGATTTCTCCCACGCTGAAATCCTTCACATCACTGCCGATCTCCACAATCTCGCCCACGAATTCGTGCCCCACCACCAGCGGCACCGGCACGGTTTTGCGCGCCCAATCGTCCCACTTATAAATGTGCAGGTCCGTGCCACAAATGCCCGTGCGATCCACCTTGATGAGCACATCCCGGGCGGCCACCGTGGGTTCCGGCACATCCTCGAGCCACAGCCCGGGAGCGTCTTCTCGTTTAACTAATGCTTGCATGCGATTGATGTAGAGATAAGCCCGCGCCGTGGAAACGCCAGTGCGCGTCATAGCCACAAATCGGGTCAGGCGAAGAATGGCGGGGCAAGCCGGAAGATTCAAGACCCAAGGTGAGGTTGAACCACCAGGTATTTTTGGAGGGACGAGCTTGCGAGTCCGCTTGCGCCAGAGCCAGCCGCGGACTCGCAAGCTCGTCCCTCCAGCGCAAAGGTGCCCCAAGGTAGGGCGTGCTCTCCTAGCGCGCCTTGGTCGCCTTGGAGAGGCGGCCCTCCCTTCGCCGCTTGCGTTTGCGAATGTGGGCTTTATCATCGGTGGATGCATCGCCTTTTCCTCTCGATGGTTTTTGTTGGGTTCGGGTTGTCGGCTGCGCCGGGGCCGCTTTCGACCGCGCAGGCACTCAAATCTTTTCAAACTGAAAAAGGCGTGCGGATGGAATTGGCGGCGGCGGAGCCGCAGGTGCAAGACCCGGTGGCGATGTGTTTTGATGACGCGGGGCGGATGTTTGTTGTGGAAGGGCGCGGGTATCCGTTTCTACCGGCGAAGGATGGAAAAGGCAAGACGGTGCCGAAGTTGGGGCGGGTGGCGTTGCTCGAGGACGTGGATGGCTACGGGCTTTTTGAAAAGCGCACGACGTTTGCCGAGGGGTTTACCTTTCCTAATGGCGTGATGCCGTGGAAGGGTGGAATCTTCCTGACGTGCGCGCCGGATATTTGGTTTCTCAAGGACACCACCGGCGATGGCAAAGCGGATGTGCGGCAAATTGTATTGACCGGTTTCGGCACCAAGAGCAGCAGCGAACAACTCCGCGTGGCCAGCCCCACGCTCGGGCCCGATGGCTGGGTGTACATCACCAGCGGCCTCACCGATGCGAGCGTGACCAGTCCGCTCCACCCCAAGCGCGCGGCGGTGACGGCCAAGCGGCAGGACGGGCGGTTTCATCCGGAGACGTTTGTGTACGAACCGCTCGCGGGCGTCGGCCAGTTCGGCCAGGCTTTTGATGCGCGCGGCAACCGGTTTGTTTCCAGCAATCGCAACCCGCTCATGCACGTCGTCGTGGCGCCCGGGCTGCTACGCCGCAACTCGCATTATCCTTTCACCGATACCGTGGAAAACGTCGTGCCCGTCGCCGCCAAAGTCTATCCGCTCAGCCCCGACACCACCGCCGCCAGCTACATCCCCAGTTTGATTAACCAGCAACACAGCGGCACCTACACCAGCGCCAGCGGCATCGTCATCCACGGACGCAGTGCGTTCATTTGCGAGCCCGCGCAAAATCTCGTGCAACGCCAAGTGCTCACCCCCGCCGGCGCCACCTTCACCGCCGCGCACCCCACGCCCGGCCGCGATTTCCTCGCCACGGCTGACCAATGGTTCCGCCCCGTCCACACCACCGTGGGCCCCGACGGCGCGCTGTACATTTGCGATATGGTCCGCCAATACATCGACCACCCCCGCTACCTCCCCGAAGACATCCGCGCCAAACTCCCTTTCAAAGCCGGCACCAATCACGGTCGCATTTGGCGCATCCAGCTGTCCACCCCCGCCTCGCCCAAGCCTAGCGCCACTCACCCAAACTTTGCCACTCATCCAAACTTAACCATCCGCCAAGGCAAGTTTCCTGCAACGGCCGTCGAGGACTTGTTGAAACAAGCCGGGTCGAAGGACGCGAATGAGCGTTTTCTGGCGATGTTGCAGCTAGGCAAACAGGATCATGCTCGCAAGGCCGATGTTCTGGCGGCTGCGCTCATAAAAGACCCCAACGATAAGTGGCTGCGCGCCGCGGTGTTTAATGCGCTTTCCAAAGGGGAATCCATGGCCGTTTTGGATTTCATCCGATCACAGCCGTACCGAGTGGATGGCGTGGCCCGGCCCAGTTTACTCACGGCCCTAAAGGAACTGGGCAAGATCGTCGCGCAAGATTGCACGCCGGACCAAATGATTTTCTTTTGGAACCTCGGCACGCAAATGGCTCAGCCGGAACTCAGGAAGGAGCCCATCAATATTTCGGTTTGGGAACGGGTCGCCTTTCTCAACGGCCTGATCCTCGGGACAAAAAAGAAGGGCGTGAAACTGACCGCCACGCACCCCGACGCGCATCCCCTGCGGAACTTCATCCCGCTGAAGTCCAAGCTCACGCCAGCCGAAATCAAGGCCAAGTATGAGCGCAACGAACTGCCGATGGACGTGGTGGCCGATTTTACCATTAAGGCAACTCTGGGCTCGGCGCGGAATTCCGTAGTAGCCGGCATCTCATTGCCGCGCCGCTTTGCCGCCATCGAGTTGATGGGCAATACAGACTTCGGCTTTGCCGGCGATGCGTTGCTGCGCTTGCTAACACCCCGCAATGATCAAACCGACATCGGCCTTCGCACTCCCGAAATCCAATCCGCCGCCGTTCAGGCATTGGGCAACCTGAACGATGCGCGCGTCAGCCAAGCCCTGCTCGAACCGAAAGCGTGGGCCAGCTACATCCCGACGGTTCGGGAATCCATCTTAGGCAATGTCACCAGCCGCGCCCTACACCACCCCGCCCTGATGGATGCCCTCGAAAAAGGCATCGTGCCCATTCACGCACTTTCGCCCGCGCGGCGGCGCGCGTTGGAGCGCAATAAAACCATCGGCACGCGGGCTAAGAAACTGTTTGCCAAACACGCCGGGGGCGATCGGATGAAAGCGTATGAAGCCGCCATGCCGATTTTGAAAATGAAAGCCGACGCCGCCAATGGCGCGAAGATGTTCACGCGCGCGTGCGCCCTCTGCCACACTCACAGCGGCCAAGGCCACGCCGTGGGGCCGGACCTCACCGGCCTGCGCAATCAACCCGCCGCCACGCTGCTGCTCCACATCATCGTGCCCAACCACGAAGTCCAAGGCGCCTACACGCTTTACGAGGTGGACACCAAGGACAACCAAACCTTCGCCGGCCTCCTCGCTGCCGACACGCCATTACAAATCACCCTCAAACTCCCGCTCGGCCTCACCCAAACATTAGCGCGCAAAAACATCAAAACCCTCCGCGCCAGCCCCAAATCATTGATGCCCGATCTCCTCGAAAAAACAATGACCCAGCAGGAACTAGCCGATTTGCTCGCGTTTTTGAAAAAGTAAATCATCCCCAAGGTAGGGCGTGCTGTCCCAGCGCGCCGCGGCAGTTCAAAAATATGACGCCGGATTTCATTGCGCCCCACCCCCAAAAAGCGCACGATGCCCCAACGCCTTCCCCCATCACACGGCGGAAGCCTCTCCACAAATGAAATTTGGAAAACGGATTTTGCTGATGCTCGCGGCCCTTGCGGTCGTGGGGCTTTCCGCCGCCGAGAAAAACATCGTCTTCGTCATCGCCGATGACCTCAGTCCCACGCTCGGCTGCTACGGCGATATGACCGCCGTCACACCGAACATCGACCGCCTCGCTGCCGATGGCACGCTCTTCCGCTACGCCTTCGCCACCACCGCCAGTTGCAGCGCCAGCCGCTCGGTCGTTCTCAGCGGACTTCACAATCACCGCAACGGCCACTACGGCCACCTCCACGCGTACCACAAATTCAGCAGCTTCCCGTGGGTAAAAACCCTCCCCGTGCTGCTCGCCAAAGCCGGCTACCGCACCGCGCGCGCCGGCAAACATCACAACGGCCCGGAAGACATTTATTTCTTCGAAACAAAAATCAAAGGCAACGCCCGCAGCACCGTCGAGATGGCCAACAACTGCGAAGCGTTTATTAAGGCCGATGACAAAAAGCCTTTCTTTTTATACTACGCCACCAGCGACCCCCATCGCGGCGGCGGCGACGCCAACGAGCTGCCGCACAAACCCAATCGATTCGGCAACAAACCCAACAAAGGCGCGTACCCCGGCGTGAAGGAAGTTTTTTATGACCCCGCCAAAGTCACCGTGCCGCCCTTCCTGCCCGACACGCCGGAGACGCGCGCGGAGCTGGCGCAGTATTATCAAAGCACCTCGCGCGTGGACCAAGGGCTCGGGCGGCTCATCGAAATCCTCAAGAAAAACGGCAAGTGGGAAAACACAATTATCATTTTCACCAGCGACCACGGCATGGCCTTCGCCGGCGGCAAAACCACCGTGTACGAAGGCGGTCTGCGCGTGCCCTTCATCGTCCGCAATCCGTACCAAAAAGAACGCGGCAACACGAACAACGCGATGCTCTCCTTCGTGGACATCGTCCCCACTCTGCTCGACTTCGCCGGCGGTTACGATGCGAAGAACCGCGCCGCCAAACCCGAACTCGCCATGATGCCCGCCGGGCGCGGCACCAAAAAAGGCCCGTACAAATTTCATGGACGCTCATTCCTCCCCATCCTCGCCGAGAAAAATCCGAAGGACTGGGATCGCGTTAACGCGAGCCACACCTTTCACGAAATTCAAATGTACTACCCCATGCGCGTCGTGCGCGACCGCAAGTACAAGCTCATCTGGAACATCGCCCACCCGCTCCCCTACCCCTTCGCCAGCGATCTCTGGGCCGCGCCCAGTTGGCAGGCCCAATGGAAAAAAGGCCAAAGCGCCAAGTACGGCAAAAAGACCGTGCGCGAATATATCAACCGCCCCCAGTTCGAGCTATTCGACATCAGCGCCGACCCCAACGAAGCCGTCAACCTCGCCACCGACGCGAAGTACGCCAAGGTCTTGGAAGAATACAAAGCGAAGCTAAAAAAATTCCAGCAAGACACCCAAGACCCGTGGGTGCTCAAGTGGCGTTACGAGTAGGGTGAAATGACTCAGGCCGAGGGGAATGCCCAAACCCCAATGGCCCAATAATGCTCCAAACCGTATTGAGTCATTGATTTTTGGGACTTCCTTGGGGGCTTGGACATTGGAATTCGGGCATTCTCCCCGAGTTGTCCCCACATTATCCACACTTCATTTTGCTCAAATAGAACTGTTTTTACGGTGTTTCCGGTCGCGAGGGGGATAACTATCGAGGTTGTCAACAGGCCTTTCCGCAGGATGGTTGGCACTCAAATTGCTATGTTACCGTTGCAATGAAAAACATGGCCCCAATTGATATTTTTTTCCTGTGCCTCACCGCCGGCACCGCTGCATTCGCAATCGTGTGCGTGGTGCTGATGAGCGCGTGAAGCCGAGTGCTTTATGAAAACCGGTCGTCGGTCCACGGGTCGGCGGTGTTGGAATAGCCGCGCACTTCCCAGAAGCCGAGGATGTCGCGATCGAGAAAAATGATTTCGCTGACCCACTTTGCGCCTTTCCACGCGTAGAGCTTCGG
The DNA here is from genome assembly GCA_014239365.1 of Verrucomicrobiia bacterium. Taxonomy (GTDB): domain Bacteria; phylum Verrucomicrobiota; class Verrucomicrobiia; order Limisphaerales; family UBA1100; genus JACNJL01. The sequence goes on from JAAZZB010000089.1 coordinate 13,402, forward strand.
GATAATCACCCGCGCCGGACCGCCGTGTTCGGTGGTAATGGGAGCGGCATTCCACGTGTGGGCGATGAGCGTGTCGTCGTCCATCACGGCATCGAACGTGGTGTTAGTGGAGTAGCCGTCGTGGCCTTTGTAAAACACGTGGCTCACTTCGTCCTTGGGTTTTACCAATTCCGTGAGCGTGAAAAACGATACGCCGCCCCATTCCATATCGTACTGGCTCCACGTGGTGACGCAGTGGAAATCGCTGGTGTCGGCGCATTGTTCGAGCGCCATAAACTGCTCCCAATCGAGCGTCACCGGATTTTCCACAAGTCCGTGAATTTTCAACCGCCAATCCGCCCGCGCCACTTCCGGCTGAATGCCCATATCAAGCACCGGAAAATTTTTAACCTCCCGCTGCCCCGGCGGCAGTCGATCCGCAGAACGCACCACGCGCTGCGCCCGCCCCGCGCGCTTCGCCGCCCAACGCTCTTTCGCCGCAATGTATTTATCCTTCATCAGTTAGCTTAGGTTCCCCACGCGCGCCGTGCCAAATTCTGTGGATTTCAATCAGTTTTGTTTCCGGATACACGCTATAGAAAATCCGATATGATTTGAAAACCCATTCACGAATGACTCGGGCCTTCCTCGTGCAAAATATCCGACCCATTTCAGGCATAGACGCCAACCGAAAAGTTCGAGTCAGTAGTGCGTCCCCGAATTTGAATGCGGCCTCGGGATTGTCCTTTGCGATGTACGCGACGATAGCTTCCAAGTCACCGATTGCAACTGGCGAAAGATTTACTTTGAAATCCATGAGCGCAATTGCTTTCGAACCTCTTCCACCGGCACTCCCTCTCCTCGGTCAAGCTGTTCAATGCTTCGCTCAATGCCTGCAATCAATTCCATTTGATCAAAGATTTCATCCATCGTGGCCTCGTCTGGCATGTTTCCAACGGTTTCGAGTACCTGAGCTTTAGCGGTCATAGTGGGAAGATATTGCCGTAAAAAAGGCGGGCTGGCAAGGGCGTCATTTCAGGCGCACTTGATCGCCGGGTTTGAGGATGGTCTTGGCCGTGGCTTGAATTGTTTGCGCGCCGCGGATGATCTCGACCGCGCGATTGGCAGTCTGGATTTGAGCAACATCGAGCCCCTTTTCCCACGGCACTTTTTGGCTGACGCCGGTGGTGGTGTCGATGACGGTGACGGCTCCTTTTTTGAAGGCGGCACCGGCGATGTCGAAGGTGGTGTTGATGGCGGTTTTGGTGACTGCGCCGCCGACTTTGAGAGTGGTTTCAGCGATTGCGCCGGTGGTTTTGAGCGTGTACGTGGCGACGGTTTTGCAACCGGTGACGGCGGCCAACGCGCAGAAAATTAAAATGCGGGCAATCATTGAGAAACGAAGCGCAGCACGTCGCCGGGTTCGAGCAGGGCTTTGGGGGTGGCGTCGAGTTGTTCGTCGCCGCGTTCGATTGTGCACGGGCCGGGTGGGCGATTGAGGCCCGCGGTGCGGCGGGCGGTGTAGACGGTCATTCCTTCGCGCCACGGCAGTACTTTTTGCAGGCCGGTTTCGGGGACGAGCACGGTGATGATTTGCGGCCCGGCGGTTGCTTCGCCGCCGGGATTGGTCACCACATCCACCGCCAAACCGACGGCGGCATTTTGCGCGCCGGCCACGGGATTGCCTCCGGACGTGATGGTGCCGGTTGCAAATCTCACCACGGTTTTGCAGCCTGCCGCAAAGAGCAACAGGCCGAGTGCACCGTGGCAAACGATGCGTGTTACATTGTGCAAACTAAGTCGCGCTCGGGCACGATGCCCCAGCGTTCGCTAACCTCCTTGTGCCCGGGCTGCAAACTCCAGCGATCGGGCAACGGCACCGGGCCGTCGAAATTTGGATTGGCGCCTTTCAGATCCATACAACCGGCGTTGTTGCCGATGTCGGTAATGAAATCGCGCTCGTCATCGGTAAGGGAAATTTCCGGCAACGCCGCGAGGTCGTCCAGCTTGGCCTCGATAGTCTTGGCATCGTCGCCCGCTTCCTGAATGAGCGTGGGGATGACGCTTTCCACCGCCGGATGCGCGAGGTTCCACAGGCACGCGAGTTGCAACAGCGACACGCCGTGCGTCTCGGCCACTTCAATCATTCGATCAATTTTTTCGCTGCCGCGTTCCACCCAACCGCTCGGCCGATACACCCGATGATCGCCCTCGGCAAAGGCGTGCCCCGGCCGCACGTCGCCGTGGAACAGCCCGCCGTGATCCACCACGCGCGTGATGACCTTCACGCCAAACTCTTCCGCCGCCGGCAGCACCAACGCGCCCGGCCACGGCTCCAGCGGATTGAGAATCACCATCGCCCAGTCAATGGTGTCCGCAAATTTTTCCATACACAAAAGCATATCCAACGTGAACCCATTTGCCGGCCCGGGCGCGATGCCGAGTTGTTTGGTGAGCCCCGCCTCCTTCAACGCCGCCATGCCTTCCCAAACCGCTTCGCTGGTGTAGCCGGTTACGTCGGGATTATGCAGCAACAGCAAATCAAAATGCTCCGCGCCGCAGCGTTCGAGTTCCTTCTCCGTGGCCATTCGGAGGTAATCAGCGTAGTCCTCAGCGCCGCGCAGATTCGCATCAGTGAAGCGCGGGAAACCCCGCGAGCCCGCGCGTTCGCCATTGTAAAAATCGTGCCCCACCGCGCCCACGAGGCAATAGCGATCGCGCGGTTTGCCGGCCAGCCCGCGCGCGAGCATTTCGTCCGACGCGCCTTGGCCGTACACATCAGCCGTCATAAACGTGCGCGCGCCCTTTTCGTAAGCCCGATCGATGAGCGCGAGGAAGCGCTCCTCATCGAGCTTCTCGCCAAAATGCATATAACGGCCCCCGCTCCAAGTGCCAAACGCTGTACGTGTCAAATCCACCGCGCGGGAGCATACCAAAAAACAGCCATTTTTCAATGCTGCAGTTCGTTAGGCTGTGAATGCGAGGAAGTTGGGCAACGTGTCAGCAATGGGGATGCTGATCCGAAGTCTTACAACTACGTTATCTTCGACGAGAACCGTATCGAAATCACGGGGCGCAATGGTGAGGCGGTGGCGAAGGAGGACGTGATGGATATGGCTCCTGCGCCGGATGGGGGAGATAAAGCTCGCAATCCCAGCCCTAATCTGTTATATATAGATGAATATGGAGAAAGAACGGAAAAGCCAGAAAGTACAAGTAGCACCCTTGCAAGCGCGGTACGACTCATCAAAGGGGATGACAGCAGCGGAAATCGACGCGCAATTTTTACGCAATTCCAGTCTTGGGCGGAAGACAACGGACTCACGCTCCACAAAGAATACATTGAAGCCCGATTAAAGCGGCTTATCGGCGAAGGCTCCGAGCATTTCGTCATCAAGGACGTTGAATCAGGTCGCGTAATTAAGGTAACGCGGCCTGACTTCGTGGGGGATGGTGCAGTCGGCCAAAGCTCCAATGTTTTTGACTACCTGAATGGACTGCACCTGAGCAACTTATTGTTCAATGATGACATTCGGCTTGAGGGAAATGTTGAGAGCTTGGATGAGATGGTGTCGCTTCCGCAGCTTGTTATTTCCCAGCCCCTCATCAAAGGCCGCAAGGCAACGGCCAAAGAGATTAAAGCCTATTTCACAGGACTTGGCTATGAATGGCGTGATGGTGGGTGGCGTAAGGGCGACGTTCTGGTTGCCGATGCGTCCGGCGGGAATGTGTTTAAGGGCACAGATGGTAACACCCACGTCATCGACGCCCAAGTGAGCGGGGAACCTGCCGTTGAAGACTTCGCCCCTGCCCCTGACGCCGCCACTCCTGCGCCGACGGATGAGCAGACGCAGACGGTGTTGGGCTTACGCGATGGTGAGGTGGCGGGTGTGCCGAGTACGGACATCGGCGCGTGGGAGAAGTTCAAGGCGTTGATGCGCGGGGCGTGGAGCGGCACGGATAAGCTGCGGCGGGTGGGGCTGGCGGGCTTGGCGGATCGGATTGAATTGTACGAGTCGAAGCGGGGCGAGTTCCAAGGGAAGCTGATGGAGAGTGTGTTTGTGAATGAAAAAACATTTCCGCCGTGCAGCTCTTCTTTTAAGGTATCCAAATGTTCACGGCGGCGGACTTATTTGACCTCAGCCAAACCGAGCACGCCGCCCTCTTTGATGGCGACGGCCCGGCGTGGGAGGTGTTGCCGCGCATCAAAGATTACCTCGCCGCCAATTTGCAAGCGGCCAATCACGCCACGGTTTCCCCCAAGGCAACGATTGGCGAAAATGTATTTCTCGCCGAAGGCACGGTGGTGGAGCCGGGCGCGACCATCATCGGCCCGGCGATCATTGGCGCGAATTGCCAAATTCGGCACAACGCGTACATCCGCGAAAATGTCATCATTGGCGACAACTGCGTGATCGGCAATTCGTGCGAGTTGAAAAATGCACTGCTCTTTAACGACTGCCAAGTGCCGCATTTTAATTATGTGGGCGATTCGATTCTGGGCCATCACGCTCATCTCGGCGCGGGGGTGGTGCTTTCCAATTTCAAATCGCTCCCGGGCAATGTGGCCGTGCAGCACGGGGACGAAAAAATTGACACCGGCCTGCGGAAATTCGGCGCGCTCATTGGCGATCACGCGGAGCTTGGCTGCAATAGCGTGCTCAACCCCGGCAGCATCATCGGCCGCCGCAGTGTGGTGTATCCGAATGCGAACTGGCGCGGCGTGCTGGCGGCGGATCGGATTGTGAAGCATCGCGGGGAGATGGAAATTGTGGAGCGGGATGCTTCCCGATGATTCTTTCTTCTGATCAACAGCCCGCTGAATCCTCCGGCATTGAAGCGCAGGTGGAGGAAATTTTTGGCCCCGGCGGGCTGCTGTCGAAATCCAAAAACTTCGAGTACCGCCCTCAACAACAGGCGATGGCCGCGGGCGTGGCGCGCGCGTTGGAGGCGGGGAAGAATTGCGTGGTCGAAGCCGGCACGGGTGTGGGCAAGAGCCTCGCTTATTTGATTCCCGCCATTTTGCACGGACAGGCCAGCGTGAAGAAGGCGATCATTTCCACGCACACCATCAATTTGCAGGAGCAACTGACGGAAAAAGATTTGCCGATGTTGCAGCGGATTTTGCCGGTGGAGTTCAGCTACACGATGCTAAAGGGGCGCGGCAATTATTTGTGCACGCGGCGGCTGCACCGCGCGTTGCAGCGGGCGGATGGCTTGTTCACCACGCCGGAGCAGTCGGAGCTCAAGCGCGTGGCGGAGTGGGCGGGCAACACGGAGGACGGCAGCTTGTCGGATCTCGATGTGGAGCCGGATCCCAAAGTGTGGGAGGCGGTGTGCTCCGAGCGCGGCCTGTGCTCGCCCAAGTTTTGCGGGCGCGGCAGTGACACGGCGTCGCTGCACGGCGAATGTTTTTTTCAGAGAGCGCGTCGGCGTTTTCTGAGTGCGGATGTGTTGGTGCTCAATCACTCGCTCTTTTTTGCCAACCTCACGATGACGTTGGAGGGGTATGCCGATGAGGAAGAGGAAGGCGTGGAGGGCGGGTTGCTTTTCAAAAATGATTTTGTGATTTTCGATGAGGCACAGCATCTCGAACGCGTGGCGTCACGGCACATTGGGCTGAGCGTTTCCAGCGGACAAATCCGGTTCAACCTGCAGCGCCTGTGGAATCCGCGCACAGAAAAAGGAATCCTCTCGCTGCTGCGCAAGGGCGACGTGGTGCGCGGCGTGGCGGAGACGCTCGATGCGGCGGATCAACTTTTTGATGAGGTGGAAACCGCCTGCAACGCGCTGCACGACAAGGCGCCGCGCAGCCTGCGCGAATGGAACGAGCTGCGCGTGCGCGAGGCGGATTTTGTGGAGGATAATGTGTCGCGCCCGCTGCAAGCCCTGCGCGAGGCGCTCGGCCACCTCATCGAAGCCAGCGAAGGCGACGAGGAAACCTCCGCCGAACTCATCGAATGCAATCGCCGCATCGCGGAGATGCGCGACGCGGTTTCCATTTTCATCGGCCAATCGGCCGAGCAACACGTCTACTGGGTGGAGCGCACCGGGCGACAGCGCCAAAACCTCAGGCTCAATGCCGCGCCCATTGACACCGCGGGATTTTTGCGCCACCGCGTATTCGGCAGCGGCTCCTCCGTCATTTGCACGAGCGCCACGCTGGCGGTGGAAGATCCCGAGCGCTGCGATCTGCCGCCCGAACAAAAGGCGATGTGCCCGGGCTTGGAATATTTCATTAACAATGTCGGCGCGGAAACATCCCGGCGCGCGCAGCTTGGCTCGCCTTTTGATTATCAACAAAATGTGAAACTTTATGTGGCCGGTAAAATGCCCGACCCGCGTGCGGATGAATACGGCGAGGCGCTCGTGCATTGGATCGGTCATTTTATTCGGATGACGCACGGCAAGGCGTTCGTGCTCTTCACCAACGGCAAATTGATGCGCGCGGTGGCGGAGGAAATGGAGCCGCTCTTTGACGAGCTGAGCATCCGCGCGCTCGTCCAAGGCACCGGCACGCCACGCGCCACGATGCTCGAGCAGTTTAAGCACGACACCGATTCGGTGCTGTTCGGGCTGGATAGTTTTTGGCAGGGCGTCGATGTGCCGGGCGAATCGCTTTGCAACGTCATCATCACGCGGCTGCCCTTCGCCGTGCCGGATCATCCGCTCATCGAAGCCCGCGTGGAGGCCATCGAGGCGCGCGGCGGCAATGCGTTTATGGAATTTAATTTGCCGGAAGCGATTTTGAAATTCCGCCAAGGCGTCGGACGGCTCATCCGCACGCAGGATGACAGCGGCATCATCGCGGTACTCGACAACCGCGTGCTCACCAAACAGTACGGTCAAATGTTCATCGACTCACTGCCGAAAATGGAGTTGGAAATCGTGTGATGTGCTGCCGGCATCTTGCCGGTAGAATTACGATGTAGCAGTTCGCACCCCGCTGATCTGCCGGCAAGATGCCGGCAGCACGGGCTTGATTCCCCACGCCATCCTGTTAAGCTCTTCGCATGTCCGACATTGCCGAATTTGTTCATTCCAACGCAGCCAAAGTGTCCCCCAAAATCCTTCACGGAATTCACCAGAAGCTGCCGCAGTTGAAGCTAGAATTTGCTGAGATTCACGCGCCGAAATATCCGCACCTTGTTGACCAACTCGAATTGTTGGCCGATGTAATCGAGGACTACGCTGAGGGCGCGGATCAGGAGATTCCATTTTTTGTAGTGGCCGAATCCTGCTTCGCGCTCGCCTACGCGCACAAGCAAACCCATCTCATCCCCGATCACGTGGCCGATGTGGGCTATGCTGACGAATCCTCCGTGGTGCGCACCGTGCTCATCGAAAACGAAAAATCCCTCAGCGATTACTGCAAACGCCACGGGCTCGACTTCGCCGAAGTGACGACCGAGGCGTAGTTTCTTTTCCCCCTTTCCCATTTACAAATACGCGGTGGTCGTTAGCCTTAGGGCTTCCATGAAACGCATCACCACACTTTTACTCACCTTCACCCTCGCCGCTGTTGCGATGGCCGAAGATCTCCGCATTGGCTTAATCGGGCTGGACACTTCGCACGTCATTGCCTTCACCAAAATCATCAATGACCCCAAAGCCACCGGCCCACTTGCAAATGCAAAAGTAGTCGCGGCCTTCAAAGGCGGCAGTCGCGACATCCCCTCCAGCGCGGATCGCATTGATAAATACACCGAAACGCTCACGAACGATTACGGCCTCAAGCTCTATCCCACCATCGCCGAGCTGTGCAAAAACGTGGATGCGGTGATGCTCGAAAGCGTCGATGGCCGGCCCAAAGTGCGCCAAGCCATCCCGGTGATTGATGCCGGCCTTCCGCTCTTTATCGACAAACCAATGGCCGGTTCGTTGGCGGATATGATTTTTATTTTTGAGTATGCCAAGAAAAAAGGCGTGCCGATTTTCAGCTCATCCTCACTGCGCTACGGCAAAGCCACGCAAGCCGCGCGCGCCGGTTCGCTCGGCAAAATCACTTATGCCGAGACGTTCAGCCCGTGCTCGCTCGAAGTGCATCATCCGGATTTGTTTTGGTACGGCGTGCACGGCTGCGAATCGCTTTTCACCGTGATGGGCACCGGCTGCCAAAGCGTCGTGCGGCGCACCTCCGCCGATGGCAAAATCGAGGTGGAAGGCAAATGGAAAGGCAACCGCACCGGAATCTTCCGCGAAGGCAAAGGCTACGGCGGCAAAGCCAAAGGCACTCAGGGCGAAGGCGAAATAGGCAAGTACGACGGCTACGCGCCGCTCGTGGTGGAAGCGGTCAAAATGTTCCAAACCGGCAAAGTGCCCGTCCCGGCGCGAGAGACCATCGAAATGTTCGCCTTCATGGCCGCCGCCGATGAAAGCAAACGCCGCGACGGAAAACCGGTGACGATTAAAGAAATGATCGAACAGGCGCGGCAGTAAATGCTTGGTAGGGCGCGCTGTCCCAGCGCGCCGCGGCGGGGCGGGGCGCCCCGCCCTACCTCCTACCCTAACTTCAAAAAATTCCGCAACAACGTCCGACCGTCCTCGGTCAGGATGCTTTCGGGATGAAACTGCACGCCCCAAATCGGATGTTCCTTATGGCGCAATCCCATCACTTCGCCGGCTTCGGTTTCGGCGGTGATTTCCAGGCAATCGGGAACCGTGTCGCGTTTGACGACGAGTGAGTGGTAGCGAGTGGCCACGAAAGGATTGGGCATATCCGCAAACAGAAATTTTCCGTCGTGCGAAATCGGCGAGGTTTTGCCGTGCATGATTTGGTCGTTCACCACCACCTCGGCACCGAACGAATGGCCGATGCACTGATGCCCGAGGCACACGCCCAAGAGCGGCGTGCGCGGGCCGAAGGTTTTGATGATGTCATTGGAGAGCCCCGCCTCGCGCGGCGTACACGGTCCGGGCGAAATGAGAATGCGCTCCGGCTTCAGCACCTCAATTTGTTCCAGCGTAATTTCATCATTCCGATGCACCTCCATCGCCACATCCTCCTCGCCGAGATACTGGACGAGGTTAAACGTAAACGAATCGTAGTTGTCGATAACGAGTAGCATGCGGGGGAAGGGTACTCAAAACCGAGCGCGGAGAAAACAGGATTATCCAGTCATCGCCCGAATGAGCCGTTGGTATTCGTCGTGCGGGCCAATCCAAAACCAGACGAACGTGTTGCCATCCTTTGCGGCGAGAGCGCAGTAATCGCGACTCACCCGCGCCGACCAGAGAATGCGCCCCACAGGTTTGAAGTGCAGCGATGGATGCCGGTGATTGTCCTTGAGCAGCCGGAATTGTTTGTCGGCCAGTTCCCTAACGCTTTCGGGCAAGCCGTCGTATTTGCGCCAAAACTGCTTTTGTACCTTGTGGGTCACAGCTTGGTGCAACGGCCTTCGCGAAAATCTTTTACGGCTTCCTCCGCCAATTTATCCAACTTGCCCGCCGCAACGTCAGCGGCAATTTCACGATCCCAGTCATCATCCTCATACGCTTGAAACCAGTCACGCAATTGATCCCGTTCCTCAATCGTCAACTGCTGTACCGCAGTCTGTATTTCTTCAACCGTGCTCATTGTTTTAAGGTAGCATTCCTAACTTATTTTCAAGTCTTCGCTTTCCCCTTTCGCCTGGGTTTTTGCTTCGGCATTTTGAATAGTTCCAGTTGCGGGGCGGCGAAGAGATCGTAGTTTTTTAGGATGCGGATGATTTGGAGGAGGTCGCTTTTTTGGTAGTTGCGGTTGACTTCGATGTGGTCGATGAGGTCGGAAAGCATGGTGCGGAAGGCGATGACGGCGTCGATGCCTTTGGCGCGGAGAACATCGATGCTCTGCTGGCGGGCATCGCCGGCGGTGGGGAGAGCGGGGACAACGAGAATTTTTGTGAGTGGGCCGGGGCCACCGAAGGCGTGGGTGGCGCGGGCAAACGTTTCAGGGCCGGCGAAGCGGAACATTTCCGGCGCGTGGGCGAGGACGGCTTGGGTAAAAACTTCGGTGTGCCACGCTTTCACGACCACCACGGCGCGAGTGAGATGCTTGAGGTCGTCGGCGGATTCGAGCACGAACGGGACTTCGTTTTCATCGGTGGGGCCGCCGGGGTTGTGCACGTAAAAATCAACTTCATCATCTTCACGCTTGGGCGCGATGTGTTTGCGCTGCTGCCGCACGAAGAAGCCGTGCAGTTCGAAGAATTCGCGGACGATGGTTTCGCTAACGGCCACTGGGTTAGTTGAGGGTTGAGGGTTGAGGGTTAAGGGCGGCGCGGATTTGGGCGGGTTTGACTTTTTGGCCGGTGATGACTTGGCCGATTTTTTTGGCTAGGACGAAATTGATTTGGCCGTGGCTTACTTTTTTGTCGAGCTGGATGGCGGTGAAGAGGCGTTTGGTTTGGGCGGGGGTGAGTTTGGCTTGGGTGGGGAGGCCGGCGTTTTTGAAGAGGGCGGTGATGCGGGCAGAGTCCTTTGCAGCGAGACCGGTTTGGGCTTGGGAAATTTTGGCTGCGGCGACTTGGCCGATGCTGATGGCTTCGCCGTGGAGGTATTTCCCGTATTTGGAAATGGCCTCGAGGCCGTGGCCGAGGGTGTGGCCGAAATTCAATATCGCGCGGAGTCCGGTTTCTTTTTCGTCTTGGCCGACGACTTCGGCTTTGATTTGGCAGCAGCGCGCGATGACGGCTGTGAGGGTGGCGGGGTCTTGTTTCAACAACTTGGGCAAATCGCGCTCGAGACGGGCGAAGAGTTTGGCGTCGTAAATAATGCCGTATTTGATGACCTCCGCAAGGCCGGCGCGGAACTCGCGCACGGGCAAAGTGCGCAGCGTATCGAGATCGCACAGGACAAGTTTGGGTTGGTGAAATGCACCGACCAAGTTTTTACCGGCAGGAAGATTGACGCCAACCTTACCGCCGACGGAGCTATCCACCTGCGCGAGAAGCGTGGTGGGCACTTGCACAAAATCAATGCCACGCAAATACGTAGCGGCTACGAAACCCGCGAGATCACCGACCACGCCGCCGCCCAGCGCGACTACAAATGAACAGCGCTCGATGTGGTGTTTGGCGAGTTGATCGTAACACGCCTGCACGTTTTTGAGTGTCTTGGCCTGTTCCCCGGCGGGTTGGGAAATGAAGATGGGTTCAAAGCCGGCGGCCTTGAGCGAAGCGAGGACGGGTTTGCGATAGCGACGGGCAACGGTGGCATCGGAAATCACCGCGCACCGTTGGCCGAGTTTGAAGCGGGCGCAGTGTTTGCCCAAATCCGCGAGCACTCCCGCCCCGATGTAAATCGGGTATGTTCGATCTGCCAGCGGTACCTTGACCGTGCGCACGGCGGGTTAGGCGGTCGCCTGTTCAGCGACGTAAGGGGCGATGCCCTCCACGCGCAGGCGGCGGGTTTCGCCGCCGAGTTCAAATTCGATTTCCTCACCGGCAGTGCGGCCCAGAATGGCTTGGCCCATCGGGGTGAGGTAGCTAATGAGGTTGTGGTCCGGATCGCCATCCCACGCGCCGAGCAGCGCAAACTCCTCGCGCACGCCACTACCAAGATGGGTGACGGTGACGCGCGTGCCCACGTTGGCGGCGGCGGTGTCGGCCTCGGAGTAATTCATCCCGCGCGCGCGGTCGAGGTCGCGCTCCCATTCGGCTTGCAGCGCGGTCAGCACTTTTTGTTGTTCCTTGGCGGCTTTGAATTCGTGGTTCTCGCGGAGATCGCCGTACTCGCGGGCGATTTCGATTTCCTTGGAGTTGGCCGGAATACGCTTTTGCTTCAAGTCTTCCAACTCCGCCGCGCGACGTTCGAGGCTGGCCCACGACACCATCAGCGTGCCTTCGCCTTCGGCTTTTTTCTCCGGCTTTTCCTTTTCGGCGCCGGTGATGAAATCCTGAATCTCCGGCCGCGTCTTCACGATTTTGCCCAGCACGGAGCGTTTGTCCATTCCTTCAAAACAGGTGGAAAGCTGAATCGCGCGGGTGATGTCCTGCACCACTTCGAGATCCGCTTTTTCAGTAAGCATCTCGATGAGGCCGGTGTCGGCCAAAATATAATCGCGCAGTTTGCACGCGCGCTTTTCGTCGCTGGTCTCGCGCTCAATGGCTGAGAGCATTGCGCCGAAGGCGTCGGTCGTGAGTAAATCGGTGTACGCTTCCGGACGTTCTTTGGCCAACCACAGCAACAACTCGGCGGCGGCGGCGTGGTGGTTGATGAGATGTTCCAGCTCTTCCTTGAACAAGCCGGCTTGATCGTGCGCGGCGAGCAGATTCGCGCACTCGCCCACCAATCGCGCGGGCACTTGGTTGGCCATCACCAGCAGCGAGGTGGCCCATTCTTCGTTGTGCGCTTGGAACGAGTCGAGCACGCGCCGTTGGCGTGCGGCCGGCACGGCGGTCACCACATCTTTCACCGTAGGATTCGTCTCCCACACCGTGGCCTCGATGGGCGCGCCTTCGCCGATTTCCGCGCTCAGCGCTTTGGCGAGATCATCCCGCGCCATCACCGCTTCCAACGCGAGCGGCGCTTGCGTTTTGGCGTGGCTGGTTATTTCTTCGTTCAACTTGCCGAGCGTGCCTTCCGCCATCGCGGCGGCATCGTCAAGGTCACCGGCATTTTTTGAAATCTCCGCTGTGACCACCAAGCGCGCCTTCAGCCCTTTGGCTTTAGTGAAATCCTGAAGCAATCGTTCCTGCAACGGGATCTCCTGCGATTGATATTCGATGGCCTCGGTTTTTTTGGTCGGCAACTTGAAGTGGCCGTCCTTTTTCATTTCGCGCCGCGCGGTCTCCCACCATTTTTTGTAATCGTCTTTATCAATCACCTCGGGCACCAGCGCCTCCTGCACTTTATCATTCGTCGCATAAATGCCGTAGCTATCGATAATGACCTTGATCACTTCGTGATGTTGCAGCGCGGCCATTTGTTTCAGGCCGGTCATATCCGTAGCCTTGCGCGCCTCGATGTGGTCTTTGGAAATCGGCGTGAGAATTTTGGGCGCGAAGGCAAGGTCGATGCTGTGGCCGGGGCGGCTGGCGAAATCCACCGCCATTTTGCCGAGCACGACGTCCACGGTTTTGATGCGGCCAAAGCCCCAGCTCTTGTGCATGCAAAACCCTTCGGTCGCCATTTGCACGAGGGTTTCCACATCACCGGGGAGAATTTTGCCGGAAGCCGCCAGTTTTTCGAATTCTTCTTTCATAGGTTGGACAACGCGCCGCCCCGCGATGTTGCGAAAGGACTCGCGTGACAGAGTGCGTGGCGGGATACTAGCCGCGTGCCAAGGCAAAGTCCAAGAGAAATCGCTGCGCGCCTCCTGCGCGAGTGGGAACGCGGCCCGGAAACCGCTGACACCCTGCTGGCCGGCGCTCTGCCGCATTTGGGCGCGCGCGATCGCGGCCTGTGCCAGGAGCTCGTGCTCGGCGTCATCCGCCATCGCGCCGCGCTGGATTGGTTGATCGACCAAAAAACCAACGGCCGCCGCCAGCAAGCGCTCGCGCAGATTCTGTTGCGGCTCGGTTTATACCAGATTTTCTGGCTCGACCGCATCCCCGGCCACGCCGCCGTGAACGAAACGGTAAACCTCGCCCGCCGGCACGACCTCGGCCCGCAAGCGGGATTTATCAATGCCGTGCTCCGAAATTGCCTCCGCGAAATGGACGACTGGCGCGCGCGACTGGACGATCTCCGCCGCGAGCGCCCCGCCATCGGCCACTCCCATCCGCAATGGCTCGTGCAACGCTGGCAGGATCGCTGGCCGGATTATGACAAACTCCTTGAGTGGAACAACACGCCCGCGCCTGTGTACGCCCGCCGCAATCCGTTGCGCGCCACCGCCCCCGAGCTGGAGGCGCAATGGGAAAAGGAGGGCGCAACCTTCGCGCCCGTGAAGCGAGATTGGCTTGGCTCGCACGAAATGTATCAATTAAAAACCGAAGGCTCGCCTGCCGCGCTGGAGAGTTTTGCCGAAGGGAAATTTTATGTTCAAGACCCGAGCACGCTCGTTTCGGTTTACGAACTCAACCCGCAACCGGGCGAAAACATTCTCGATCTCTGCGCCGCGCCCGGCGGGAAGTCCACCGCCATCGCCGAGCGCATGAACAACGAAGGCAGCGTGCTCGCCATCGACCTTGATGAAGCCCGCCTCGGGCGCTTACGCGAAAACACCACGCGCCTTGGCCACACTTGTATCGAGCCCAAACCACTGCACGGCATTGACCTCAAAAATGCCGGGCCCTTCGATCGCGTTCTCGTCGATGCCCCCTGCTCCAACACCGGCGTGATGCGCCGCCGCGTAGACGTCCGCTGGCGGCTGCACGCGCGCGAGCTGCCGGTGCTTGCCCGCACGCAACTGGATTTGCTTCAACGCGCCGCGCGCCTTTTGCCTGTGGACGGCACGCTGGTGTACAGCACGTGCAGTTTGGAACACGAAGAAAACGAAGCGGTGGTGGAAAAGTTTTTGCACAAGCGCAACGATTTTGAACAGGAAATTGCCCGCACGATTACGCCAATGAAGGATGACGTAGACGGCGCATTCGTCGCGTGTTTGCGCCGCGTGGAAACGGGAACTACCGCGCCGGAACCAGAAGCTTACTAATCGGCGCGTGATCATCCGTGAGCACCGGCGATTTTGCCGCGCTCAGCGGTGCATGAGCCCGAATGCGCCCCAGCCGTGGCCCGAAGTACGCGGGCAACTTCGGCTGCGCCCGCCGCAATAAATCCACCCGCGCCCGCAGCGTGGCGCTCGTCAATCCGCCGCTCTTCGCCTTCACCCCCACCAACACGATGTTGCGCGAATCGGCTGCGGGAAAATGATACACGTGCGGGAACACCGTCTTCATCGTGCGATACATCGACCCCACGATATCCGCGCGCCATTCGTTGTACGTGCCAATCACGTTGTACGCCAGCACGCCGTTGGCGGTGAGGTCTTCCGCCGCAAGTTGGAAAAATTCTTTGGTCGCCAAGTGATACGGAATGAACGAGCCGTATGTGTTCGACGAATACGCATCCATCATAATCGCGTCGTATTTCCGTTCCTTATTGCGGCGCAAATAGCCGCGCCCATCGCTGATGTGAATTTTGTGAGTTTTTGTTTCCTTCACCCCAAACCATTCCTTGGCCACCTTGGCCACGGCGGGATCCAGCTCCACGGTGTCCACGAGCACGGTTGGGTAATAATGCTGAAACGCGCGTTGCGTGCTGCCGCCGCCGAGCCCCATCACCAACACGCGCTTGGCTTTGGGATTCCAGAGGAGCGGCATTTGAAAATAATCGGTGTACTCAAAATGCCCGAGCAAGGGATTGGCAATCAACAGCCGCGTTTCCATCGAGCCATTGAAGCGCAGCATTCGATAGCCGCCTTTGTCCTCCACCACAATTTGATTGTGCGCCGATTGGCTGCGATGCCGCACGGCGCCCTCCGCTGCCGCTGCGCAAAGCAGCGCCACCGCGAGCATCATGCGTCCTGTAAATCTTCCGGCCATTGCCAATCGATGAGACAACATAACCCACCCAGCCCCAAAGTCAACGCCCCAGTCAGTTGAAAAATTTGTGTGGTGGTAAAAAGGTCGATCAACACATACGCCGAAATAAACACGCCCGCGATGCTGCCCACCGTGCTGGCCGCGTACACGAGCCCGCTGACCGTCCCTACGTGCGCCACTTGTCGCGACGCGAGCCGCACCATAAATGGCGAAATCATCGCGAGCACAAAGCAGGGAAACAAAAACACAACCGCGCTGCCAATGGCCGGATCGAGCTTGCGCCACACCGCTGGAATTTCTAATGGCGCGGCGTCATCAACAGGCGGCGCGGGCAACGAGTTGGCGGCGTTGTTTGTATTGCCCTCTAAAAAATCTTTAGGCAATTCCGCCAGCAAATTGGTTTCCGTAATGGCTGTGATAGCTGTGGTGGGCGATTCCGCGCGCGCTGCTTTTGGCGCGGCGGCTTTTTCGTGCCGATCCACGATGCCGTCCAACACGCCCGGCGCCATTTGTGGAATCAGCAAAATAAAAATCCCCGCCGGCGCCAGGAGCAATGACAAGAAGCGTGCCTTTTTGAATCGATCCGCCAAATGCCCGCCCACGCCGTAGCCGAGCGCCAGCGCCAGCATCACCATTCCGATTTGGCTGGTCCACACGTAAAACGCCCCGCCGAACCACGGTTGCAAATATCGTGCGCCGACAATTTCCAGCACCATCACCGCAAAGCCGCCGAGCAAAATCAGCGCCCCCAATGCGAGGGTGCGTCCGCGTGGCGCTGTGTTTGCTTCGTCCATTTTAAGGGAAGACCGCCACCGTGAGGCCCGTGCGTTCGCGCACCGTCGCCGCCATTGATTCGAGTTCCGACAATTCCAACTTAGTCGCGAACGCCTCCGGCGTGGGCCTCGCCACGGTGTACAAATGCACCTCGCGAATTTGGCCGCCGCCCGCCGTGAGCTCGTTGAGCCGTTCGCAATACGCCTCCAATTCTGCGTCGCTCATTGCCTCGCCGTGGACTTTCAGAAAAAGACTTTGGATGATAATCGCGCGCGTCTTCGCGGTGGCCAATAAATTATCGAGGATGCGTTGGAACTTTACGTTGGTGCGGTTAACCGCTTTGAAATAATCCTCTGTGCCCGCGTCGAGTTTGCCCCACACTTCGCCTTCGTGGGCGTCCATCAGCTCCAAGCCGCGTTTCACATCGGCCTTGTCCAGTCCGGCCGCGTCGGTGATGAGGACGATTTCAGTGGCGCCCAAGTCTTCCGACTGTTTCACGTCCACCACCGTTTGCACGCATTCAGCGAAATTATGAATCATCGTGGGCTCACCATCGCCACTGAAGGCGATGTCTTTCACCTCGCGCGTGAGCCACGGTACTTCGTCAAACTTGGGCTCCTTCGCCAAGCCGCCGTCTTTAGCAAAACGAATCATCGCGGTCAGCTCGTCCTTCATTTGGTTGAGGTCCACTTCCGTGACTGCGCCGGGAATGCGGCGATCGACCTCGCAGTAAATGCAATCGAAATTGCACACCTTGTCGGGGTTGAGATTCACGCCGATGGAAAGCCCTTTGCTGCGGCGCGAGATGACGGGATACACAAACGTAAAATCCGAGAAGTGCCGCGTGTGATCCTGCACCGCCGCCCAGCTGGATTTGATTTCCGTAATGCCCTCGCTCATGCGCAAAACTCTACGCCGCCCGCGCCCCTTTGCCAACGCTCAAGCGCGCTCAGCGCTTCATGCGCCAAATCGATTCTTCACCTTGCCGTACGTGCGCGATGTGCCGTCTTCGCCAAACTGCTCCCACGTGTGCAGTTCGCCCTCGCGATATTCCGTGCGAAAGCTGGGCGATCCATCCTCGTGCCAGCCAAGCCAAATGCCCGCCCGACGATTGAGGGCAAAGAAGCCCTCCATCTCTTTCTCGCCGTTGGCATGATAGTAAATTACCGTGCCGTGCTTTTTGCCGCGGACTAATTCCGTCTCCTCACGCACCTGCCCGTCCTCGTCCCAGCGCTGCATCAATCCTTCGCGAAGGCCGTCAACAAGTCTGTATTTCAGTTGGGGCGTGCCATTGGGATATTCCACGATGATGGTGCGATTGTTTAACAGATACCGCTCGCGCGCCTTGCGTTCCGATTCTTCTTTCTCCTTGCGATCTCGTTCTCTGGCCTCTCGCTGTTCTTTCTCGTTCCGTTCCTTTTCGCGCCGCATCTTCTCGGCAAACTCGCGTTCTTTGCGTTCGCGCTTCTCGCGTTCCAAGCGCCCTTTTTCCTGTGCATACCGCTTTGCGTAATCTGCTGCGACCACCCCGTCGGGCCATAAATCCATCTCTTCACTTTTGGATTGCCAAGTGGACCGGCGCATCCAGTCGCCCCATTGGTCACACCGCTCGTCCGCCAGCTCCGTTTGGCTAATGCGCTCGGGCCATTCGGCCGGATCCATCTGGTAAATTCGTACCATCCAGTCATAAAGCTCGCGCCGCATGAATTTCAACATTTCAGACCGTTCGAAGAATGCCTCCGTGGCGCAGGTAAAAAACTCGGCTTTATCGGTGGTGGCATATTTGCGAATAATTTCGTTGCCCGTTTTTTTCTCCCATGCGCTGCAAATATCCGCGTATTCTTCTTCAAAGAAAAGTTGGTAGTCAAATCTGGCAGCCTTGCTGTCAAAGTGCGGAACACTATCAAAATCGGAATCTCTGTAATCGAGCATGTGTCCGAACTCGTGTAACGTGACGTTGTGGTTATCGATTCCATCAACCATTCCGTTTATTGTGCTTCGCCACGACTGCCGAATGGTTCCATTCGGCTCTGCCCATCCTCCCCAATTATTCCCGTCCTTATCTGTGACATGCTTTTCATGAAAAATGAACGTATGAAAATGTTCGTAATCTTTCTTGGATCGACGCGCGATCAACACACAAGCTTCGCATGCGACGCAAACTTTTTGCATTTCTTTGTCCGGTTTGTGGCCCACCCAATCTCCCCATTTCCAAAACACCTTTTCGACAAACCACGGGATCATTTCTTCCACCACCAAAGTCAGATCTTCCGGCAACCGCCGATACAGCGCCACGTTTTTCTCAAGCATATCCCGCCACTTCGGCTTGAAGCCGGGCGGGAATGGGGCAGGGTGAGAAACGATGGCCATGGAGAGAGGCCATTACGCAATGAAGCAGATTTGTTTCCAAGCAAAAAGGCTACATGCCCATCACTTCGTAACCGCAATCCACGTAGAGCACTTGGCCGGTGATCGCCGCCGCGCCGTCACTGGCGAGGAAGGTGCCGGTGGCGCCCAGCTCTTCGGGCAGCACATTGCGCTTAAGCGGGGCGTGCGCTTCGTAATGGTCGAGCATACTGCGGAAGCCCGCGATGCCGCGCGCGGCCAGCGTGTTCACCGGCCCGGCGCTGATGCAGTTGACGCGGATTTTTTGCTCGCCCAAATCGCTGGCCAAATATCGCGTGCTCGCTTCGAGCGATGCCTTGGCCACGCCCATCACGTTGTAATGCGGGATCACTTTTGCCGCGCCGTAATAACTCATCGCCACGATGCTGCCGCCCTCGGTCATCAACGGCGCCGCCGCGCGCGTGAGCGCCACCAACGAGTACGCGCTCACATCGTGCGCCACGCGAAAGGCTTCGCGCGTGGTGCCGACGAAAGTTCCCTCGAGCGCTTCCTTCGGCGCAAAGGCCACCGCGTGCAGCATCAAATCCAGCTTGCCGCCAAACTTATCGCCCACTTCATTGAACACCCGATCGATGTGATCATCCTGCGTCACATCGCATTCGGTGATCAGCGTGTCGTCGCCAAAAGTCTCCGCCAATTGGCTCACGTTATCCTTCAGCCGTTCGCCTTGGTAGGTGAACGCCAGATTTGCGCCCGCCTCTTTCCACGCCTGCGCAATCGCCCACGCAATGGATCGCTTGTTCGCCACGCCGAAGACGACGCCTGTTTTGCCCGATAAAATTCCCATAACGCCGCCAGCCCTACGGAAAACCAGCCCCCGGTGCAAGGCACAAATTCACGAGGCGCGCAGGTAGGGCGTGCTCTCCGAGCGCGCCGCGGCGGTTTCTCCGAAACCGCCTCTACCTCTACGTTGAAAACTTCCCTCTCACCGGCTACCTTCCCCCAATGAAACGCCGCGTGTATCTTGACCACCTTTCGGGCACTCCCCTTGCGCCCGAAGTACGCGAGGCAATGCGGCCGTTTTTCTTGGAGCATCATCACCGCTTAGCCGCCCGCGAAGCCATCGCCACCGCGCGCGAACAATGCGCCCAACTCATCGGCAGCATCCCCGAAGAAATCCTCTTCACCAGCAGCGGCACCGAGGCCAACAACCTCGCCATAAAAGGCACCGCCTTCGCCCAACGCGAACGCGGAAACCACATCGTGCTTTCAAACATCGAGCATCCGGCCATCGAGCAATCCGTCGCGTGGCTCGAAGAAAATGGATTCACCGCCACGCACGTGCCCGTGGACGCCGAAGGATTTATTTCGCCGAATGCAATTGCCGAAGCCATCACGGATCAAACAATCCTCATCGCCACCCACCACGCCAGCCACGATCTCGGCACCCTCCAAAATATCACCGCCATTGGCGCCATCGCCGCCGAGCGCGTCATTCCATTTTTGGTGGACGCCACCGCGAGCGGAGGTTGGCTGCCCATCAACGTGCACACCGCGAACATCGCGCTGCTCACCCTCGCCCCTCATCGCTTTGGCGGACCGCAAGGCGTCGGTGTGCTGTACCACAACCGCCGCTGCCCACTCGCGCCCATCATCCACGGCGGCGCGCAGGAAGACGGCTTCCGCGCGGGCACAGAAAACCTCGCCGCAATCGTTGGCGCGGGCGCGGCAGCCGCTTTGCCACCGATCGATGTCACCGCGTTGCAGCGCCAACTGCACGAAGGCTTGCTGAAAACTATCGAGCCCGTTCGGCTCAATGGCGCGGCGCTGGGCGCGGGTCGTTTGCCTTCGCACCTCAATTATTCCATCGAAGGCATTGAAGGCGAAGGGCTGGCGTTGGCGCTGGATTTGCAGGGCATCGCCATTGCCAGCGGCGCGGCGTGTGTCACCAAAAATCTCGCCGTGCCGCCTGCGCTGACGGCAATCGGGCTTGACGCCGCATCAGCCAAAGGCAACGTTCTCCTCTCCCTCGGTCGCGACACCACGGCAGCGGATATCGACCACGTGCTGGAACTCATTCCAAAACAAGTCGAGAAACTCCGCAGCTTGTCACCCGCGTGGGACGCCTAAGTGCTGCCGGCATCTTGCCGGCAGGCCAACGGTGAACGCAGTATTTTTTAACTCTGCGATTATTGAAAGTCAGACTTCTGCCGGCAAGATGCCGGCAGCACATAAAAATGAATTTAGAACAATCCATCGAAGACGCCCTCTAGGGCGTGAACTATCCCGGCTACTCGCGCGACATTGTGTCGTTTGGCCTCGTGAAAAATATCGCGACCGCCAATGGCTCCGCCAGCATCGC
>JAAZZB010000057.1 GCA_014239365.1 Verrucomicrobiia bacterium
GCACTCACAAACATTTGTGGTGCATCGGCAAACGAAAATAAGGGAAGCAATCAATTCCCGCTGATCCCACCCGGAAGCCGGATTGTCGTCCGGTTGGCAGGCAGCGATTGGGAAGAACTACTGGAATAATTATTGGTCAGCGTGCCGTCCAACGGGTTTGTGCCGATGAGTTTAAATTTCGGATTTGCGCGGAGGATAATTGTTTCGCCGGATTGATTGGGGATGAAAATTTTGTCGCCCGCCAACAGCATCGAACTCCACGATGACTGCTTGGTGCCCTGCCCGCGAATGCGCTCGGAGAATTTCACTTTGCCGGTTTTCAACTCAAGGCATTCCACGATGCCATTGGAGTTTAGGATATAAATGTGGCCGTCGTGCACCACGCCGCAACCGAGACGGTTCGGGGTGCGTTCGGTGCGCCAAAGGGTGTGCGGTGTCACATCGCCTTTGCCTCCGGCGGCCACGGCCAAGGTCGTGCCAAAGTAACCGCCCATTCCGACGACCACGCCCTGGGCGGCGATCGGTGAGGAATAAATACACGGATTAAGCCCGGCACATTTCCAAAGCAGTGCGCCCGTTTGCGGATGGATGCCAGTGAGATGTCCGGGCGGATTCATCACCAATTCTTCACGTGTACCCGTTTTCAAAATAATGGGGGTGCTGTAGCTGCAAATCCATTGGCGGCTTTTGTTGCCGCGAAAGCCATCGGTGCGTCCGGCAATGTTCACGGCGGGGTCATCGAGTTTCCAAACCGTCTTGCCTGTGCGCTTATCCAGTGCGAGCAAGTGCGAGTTGGGATCCGGCCCGCGATATATGTAAACGAGATTGCCGTGGATGACCGGTGAGGCAGCCGAGCCCCATTCAAAACTGATTTTGCCGAGATCGCGCTTCCACAATTCTTTTCCCGAAAAATCATAGCAATAAACGCCGGCGGAGCCGTACACGGCAATGACCCGTTCGCCATCGGTGGCGGGCGATTCACTGCAGAAAGGATTGGTGCGGTGAGACGATTCGGGCGCGATATATTTCACTGTGCGCCGCCACAATTCCTTACCATCCAACCGATCAAGGCAAAGTAGTGCGCGTTCCTGTTTTGCTTCCAACGGTTGGGTGACGAAAATCTTTTCGCCCCAAACAATGGGTGTGGAATTCCCGCGAGCGGGCAGCGGAATTTTCCAGGCGATATTTTCCGTAGCGCTCCACTGCGTGGGCAGATTTTTTTCGTGGCTAATGCCAAGGCCAGTGGCCCCGCGCCACATCGGCCAGTGTTCCGCGTGGAGGGTGAAGGCGAGAATCGAAAATGCAGCCAAAATAATTCGCATGCGCGAAGCATAAGCGTTTGTCCATCAGCCGCAAGCCAAAGGTAAGGCCGGCATTTCGAGGCGGCTGCAGCACGCCTCACCTTGACGGCTGGCCCGTCATCGGTTCCAATCGCGCCGTGGCTGATCTTGCATCCATCGCCGACACACTCGGCCTTTCAAAATATCAACGGCACATTTTTTTGTGCGCCGACCAAACCGAAGCCAAGTGCTGCCCCAAGGAAGACGGCTTGGCCTCGTGGGGTTTTTTGAAAAGCCGCCTGAAGGAACTCGGCTTGGCCGGTGCCGAGCCGTTGGTTTTTCGCACCAAAGCCAATTGCCTCCGCGTCTGCCAACGCGGCCCCATCGCCGTCGTTTATCCGGAAGGCACGTGGTATCACTCGTGCACGCCGGAAGTGCTGGAGCGAATCATTCAGGAGCATCTCATCAAGGGGCGCGTGGTGGTGGACTATTTGATTGCAGAGAATCCAATGGAATTTTCGGTAACGAAACCGGCATCTTAAATGTGGGTTAATATATTCGTTTCTTTTTTGTTGCGCTTAGGCAATTGGAACGCCAATCTTGTGAGGCTTTGCTGTGCTAAAGGTGGCCAGTTGGCGTCGTTTTTTTAGGTTGAGAAAACTCGGATTAATTTTATGGAATCATCATCTATTTATATAACACGTGAGGGGCAAACATATGGCCCTTATGCGCCGGATAAGGCGCGGCAAATGCTCGCGTCGGGCGAATTATCCAAAAGCGATTTGGCCTGGGTTGGCGGGACGTATAATTGGCTGCCTTTGGGGGACTTGCTGCAGGGAATGCAGGGGGCGTCATTGCCTGCGCAACAGGGAGGTGATCGTTCAAAGTGGATCAAAGTGATGGCTGTGCTGGCCTTGGTTTGTGCGGGAGTGGCGGGCGCGTGGATTTTTAAAGGCGGTGGTGAAGCTGATGATGAAGGCAATGGCAAAAGTGCCGGAACAAAGGCGCAAACTGAATCCCCTAAAAAAACTTCGGGCAGAGGTGCCGCAACCAAGGTGCCCGAAAAATTACCGGCGGAGGAGGGGCTGGATAAAATTGCAAAAATTGTGGAATTTGATTCAGTTTTTTTCGGTGCCAGTAAAGGGCTTGCGGTGCTCAGCGTGGGGCTGGAAAAAGGATTGGTGGCTGGGGCGGATTTGCTGGTGTGCCGTGATGGTAAAGTGTTGGGAAGAATGAAGGTGACCCGGGCACAGAGAGCGCAAAGTGTGGCGATGGCGGTGAATCCGCTGGATCCGGATAGCCTGCAAGTGGGGGATGAGATTGCGTTTGATACAAGCAAGATAGCCGGCTGGAATCCCGTGGAGAAAATCGTGCTCGCCCGCCATTTACCGGATGAGCCCGGAATGATGATGTCAGTGAAGCTTGGGAAATTGCTGGAGTTGATTCGGCGGCATCCAATGATGCGAAATATGTCCCGATCTGTTTCGCGTGTTCCAGTTTTCGGAACCATTATGGGAGGAATTGAACGGGGGAACATCCGTGTTTCACAAACGAACCCGGCGTTGATGTGGATGAAGCAAATCCCCTCAACCACCGGTGGGGATCCGGATTTGATGGTTTGCATAATGCTGCCCATCGAGGGCGGGCTCGAAGAGATGGAAGGAACTTTATGGGATATGATGGCCCGGGGAGGTCAACAAATCAGCCAGCATCAAAGGGAGGGTTTTTCGTTGCTGAAAACTTCCGGATCGCCAGCGGGAGTGGTTGCGTTTGGCAAGGGTCGCTTTGTGTTGACCGCTATTATGGATGCCGCAAAACAACCATTGCCAGCCGTGCGTTTTACCGGTGCCGAAGGCGATCGATTGCTGAAGTTGCAAAGTGAGGTGCTGGATCTTGCTTTTCACGGACGTGAAACTTCCGGCACTTCCGGAGCGCTCGCGGACTTCGGGAAAAATCTCAATGACGCGGAAGTTTACATGGATTTTTCACGGCTCCCAGCCGACGTGATTGACAGCGAAGCGGCTTTCGAATCTCTCAGCGGCAGCACACTAATAGTGGGGGCCGGTTTCGAGCAAGGGGCGATTTCGCTAGACTTGGCGATTTACAACACGAAATTTCAGGACACTACAAATCGACTGAGCACGGCCCTGTTGCAAGCCTTTCCCGAGGACAGCATTGCGATGAGTGGAGTGTCTGTGGGTGTGAAAACGGTCGCGGCATTTTTCAATAATCTCGAGGCTGGCAAGCCGATATCTGAAAACGGGCCGACCATCGTGGTTGCAGCCGATGACCTCGCCAAGTTTGCCAAACTGCTCAAGCTGCCTCAAGAGACTCAGGATAGCTTGGCCATTGTGAATCAGTTTTCCATTACCGGAAATTTTGAACAGGGCAAGCAGGTTTATCAACTGGAATGCCGCTTTAAAGATACCCTCAAGAATGGCTTGATCACCCTTGCCGAATTAACCGCGCCAGCTGCGGCCGTTGCCCGCGGCCGGTTGATGAGCAACGGCACTGGGTTCTTCATCACCGAGGACGGGCTACTGGTCACCAACTATCACGTCGTGGAAAATGGAGCTCACTTCACCGTGCAAGTTGAATCAGGAAAAGAATTACCCGCAGAGTTAATCAAGCTCAACCCGGCAAACGATTTGGCTTTGCTGAAGGTGAAAGGAAATTTCAGCCCGCTACCCTTGCGAACCAGCGATGAGACGGAGCTTGGGGATTCGGTTTTAACGATGGGATTTCCCGCCATTAATATCCAGGGGAGAGAGCCGAAACTGACCGAGGGAATGATCAGCAGTATGAAAGGGATGAGGGATGACAAACGGTTTTTCCAGATCAGCGTGCCCGTCCAGCCCGGTAATTCCGGCGGGGCATTGGTGGATGAATTTGGCAACGTGGTGGGGGTGGTCACCGCTCGGTTAAATGATGAGGCAGTTGGGTTCGTCGCGCAAAATGTCAACTATGCCGTCAAGAGTTCCGTGCTTCTCAGTTTCCTAAAAAATGTCCCCGGCTTGGCCACCAAATTGCCAAGCTCTTTGGGCAAAGACGACAAACGCACCAAGCGCGATGTGATCCGTTCTGTCAAAGATGGCAAGGTGCTCGTACTCGTTTATGGGCGGTAACGGTTTCACCTTTTCCCACACGACAACACAAAGTCGACAATCACCCGGTCGTCATTCCCGGCGGCAAGGATCACGCGCAACATCTCAGCGGGGTGGACGTTTTTCTCACGGAAAAACTGGCGGTCGCCGCCTCAGCCGTACATGAGGTCGGCGGGTAAATTTCCAGCGAGCTTCGCGCGGGCTTTGGTGATGAGGCGCGGGAGCCACGGGATGCCTTCGATTTCGGCTGACTTGGCGGGAAATTCATTGATGGCCATTCGGTGCTCGGCGGGTTGGCGGTTGAGGGTGTTTTGAAAATGGTCGAGTCGCACGGCTTGGATTTCCTCGACGTGTTCATAAATTACATCGCCCCATCGCACGTAGTCGTCACAAAAATCAAACATCTCCAACGCGCTGCAGCCGATGGATTCGAGGAAAGCCACCTCATTTTTTTCGAACATCGTTTCGGGGCTTTGTCGTCCAGCTTCGTAGCGTTTCACGCCGGTGAAAAACAGTTCGTGAAATTGTTGTTGCCAGTTTTGGTTCATCGTTAATTTCGCAAATTCACTTCGGCCATCAATTTGTCGGTGGCGGTGTAAGCTTCAGCAACCCATTCGACGATCTTGGCGGGATCGGGCGCGTACTCCAGTTCCAAACTAATTGCGCCATCGAAATCCAAATCCTTGATCGCCTGCAAGTAGGGCACGAAGGGCACCACGCCGCGACCGGGCGGAAGGTCGCCGTGCACTTTACCGTCGCAATCGGAAATGTGAACGTGCCCGGCGCGGCCGGTGAGGGCGGCGAGGCTTTCGGGCGGGCTATCGCTCAGCACCATGTGGCTGATGTCAATGTTCGCCTTCACGGCGGGGCGATCCACGTCGGTCAAGAAACGATCCATCTCGCCAATGGTGTTGATGAGTGACAAATCAAAGGGCTCAAGTTCAATGACAATTTCCAGATCACGCTCCGCTGCGTAGTCGCCAAGTGTTTGGCAGTGCTCGACGGCCCAATTCCATTGATCTTCCGGAGGGATGACTTCCTTTTGCCAAATGTATTCGCCAATCACGAGGAGGTAATTCTTCGCGTTCAGCGTGACGGCCATATCGAGATAGCGTTTGCAGCGTTCGAGGTGAAATTGTTGCACGCTCGGATTTAGGTCGATCAACCCCACGCTCACGCCCACCACGCTGATGATCGGCAGCTGCAATTCGTCGCAGGTTTGTTTGACCATCGTGATGCGGTCGTCCGCATTATCGTCGAGCGGATCCTGAAAAATATCCACGCAGTCGAAGCCAAGCTCTTTAGTCTTGTGCAGTCCGTCGACCAGCCCGACGCCGTGCTGCTCCCAAGCGGAGTTGATCATTCCTAACTTCATAAATTATCCCTTCGTAATTTCGTTAAGCGAAACAGCGCGGTGTTCTTCAGCACTCAAATACGCTGCGTCCACCAACGCCATCGTGTTCAGATTATCGCGGCCATCGATGGCCGGTGGCTCGCCGGTTTCCAGTGCGATGAGCAGCTGCGCCATCGTGCCGATGAAGGCGTCAGGGAACCAGCTTTCTTCCCAGGTGGGCGTGTGAAATATTTCATCGCCTTTGGTGGCGTAACGAATGGTGGAGGGCGTGGTGTACGGATCGTGGCACCAACCGATGTCGCCAATGGCGAGGCCGTCGAGGCCTTCGATGCGCCATTGGATACCGATGTCGGCGGGGGCGCCTTCGCGGGCGGGGCCGGTCCAAGTGTCGTCGATGGCGATAGCGCGCAGGCCATTATTGTATTCGAGGATGTAACTGGCGATGCCGTCGGTGTGTGGGAAATCAGTGCGCGGGTCGGTGCGCGTGCTGCAGTAAATGCGCTCGGGATTGCCGAACCAATATCGAAAGGTGTCGATGTGATGGATGGACATGATTCGCAGCGTGACCCAACCTTGTTCTTTAATCCACGGTTTCCAGTGTGGGATGCCGCGCATGTCGAGTGTGGCCAGTACGGGTTCACCGATGGTGCCGTTGTCCAATAGCGTTTTTGCGGCGCGTACGGATTGGTCGTACCTCATATTTTGGTTCACGGCCAAAACGATGCCGGCAGTTTCACAGGTTTCCACGGCGGCAACGGCTTCGGCGTAGTTTGTGCCGAGCGGTTTTTGCGCGAGGATGCCTTTGGCGGTGCCGCGCGCGCAGGCGGCTTTGATGACTTCAAGTTGTTTGTGCGGCGGCACGGCGAGGTCCAGCACTTCGATGGATTCGTCATCGAGCAGTTGATCGATGGAATCATAAACGGTAGCAATGTTATGGTGCGCAGCGCATATCGCGGCATTTTCCTTTGTGCGGCTGGCGATGGCAACGGGGTTGAACCCGGCTTTGCGATAGGCGACGAGATGGCAGTCGCTCATTATAAAACCGCTGCCGACGCAGCCGATGCGCCAGTCTTTGCGCTCGGGGAGGGGGGAGTGAATGTTCAGATTCATACGCCAGTTTTTTCGCCCGCGCCGGTGGTGGCGTCTGCTGATGGATCCCAAAAGTCCGCGTCTTTCTCAAAAAGTATTGCGCCCATTTCTTTGATGGCGCCGTCGGGAAGTTTTTCGATGGGGCTGTAAAAGGGGTGATGCGATTCTTTGTAGGGATTGTTGTGCTTGGTGTTGTAGCAGCAAATGAGTGACCAGCGCGGATGCTCGGAGGTGTTTTGGTCTGAGCGATGGAGGAGGTTGCTGTGGAAAAAAAGCGTGTCGCCGGGGGCGAGTTCGACGTGCACTGTTTCCATCATCTTCACGGCTTCGTCCACGCGTTCAGGATCCGCACCGGTTTGGTCGCCGTAGCGGCCATGCTCGAGGCGGCCGAGTTTGTGCGAACTTTTCAAAACCTGCAGGCAACCATTCTCGCGCGTGTTGGGATCGACCGCGATGAACGCCGAGCCCATGTCGGGCCAAAGGCAGCCATTTTGGTACCAATAGCCGTAGTCCTGATGCCAGCTCCACGCACCGCCGGTTCGCGGTTGTTTGATGCTCATTTTGCTGTGGTAATGATAAACTTCGTCGCCGAGCAGCGCTTCCATCGTGTTGACGATGCGCTCGCTGCGGGCGATAGCGCCCCACAAATCTTCGCCGGTGGAATTCCACAACACGAGCTGCGCTTTGCCGCCTTCGCCGTCTTTGAGATCGTAGGCGTTTTCTTTAAACGATTGGTCGGCGCGCGCGGCGGCACGAAGGATGTCCGCTTCTTCGGCATCGAAGAGGCCGCGCACAATGAGATAGCCGTCTTCGTGAAATGAAGAAATGTTTTCTTCGGAAACGGTGGACATGCGGCGACGATGCCCAGCGCGTGCGCGGTTGTCAACCGTCCGTGCCGCCGGCCCAATCGGGGCGTTGCTGGAGGTGGTATAATCGCTCGCCGGCTTTGCGTTCCAGGAAAACGCCTTCGGCCTCGCGGTTGGCGTAGTCTTCGATGTTGATCGTGCGGTGATCGACGTAGCCGAGATTGATTTGTTTACAAACTTCTTCAGGAATGCCGGTGGCCAGCGTGACGGTGACGCGCGGTTGTTCGTTGCCGTGTTCGTCCACCGTGCCGATGCCTTTCACGTGACCGGAGTGCGCGAGCAATCCCCACGGGAAATTTTTGTAGCGCTCCCAATGATGCTGGAGATACGCGGAGCAGTGGTATCCGATTTGTTTCAAAATATCGCCGTGCGAAAAACTGACCTCCGTGATGTGCGGCGCGTAGATGATGAGCTCGCCGCCGTCGGCGAGGATAGGCTCGAGCTTGTACATACATTTGCCGCCGACCCAAAGATCGTCGTACATCGGCGGCGCGCAGGAAACGATGGTGTGAAAAGGGCGGTCTTTGTACGTGATGTGTTCGGTGGCGGACAGATCGCTGGCGGCGTCCCACGCACTTTCGGGCGTGCCAAAGAAAAGTCCGGCGAGTGATTTGTCCGGACGCACGACCATGCAAAAGCAGGTTTTCTCGATGTCCACCATCGCCCCGGCGTGATCGACAATTTTGCGGACGGGCGTCCATTTGCTGCCGATGATCATCGGATTAGTGACCACCGCGCCGAGCCAATGGAAAAAATTCAGCACCTCCGGTCCGCTGATGCCGGGGAAAAGATATTTGTTACCGCCAGAAAAGCCGACCACCTCGTGCGGAAACACCGGCCCAAGAATCATCACTTGGTCGTACTCGTAAATCTTGCGGTTAATTTCCACCGGCACATCCATTTCAAAACGCCCGCCCGAAAGCTCGCCAATCGTGCTGGCGGGAATGCTGCCGAGGTTGTGCATCGCATCGGGGTTGTCCCACTCGTGATTGTGAAACGCGACGTCCGCGTATTTGCCGCGCCGGTCGTCGGGCGTGATTTCCAGCCGCTCGCAAATGGCCTCCTCGCTCATTGCGTGATGGGTGCCGAGCGCGATCATCACATCGAGCTTCGCCGCGCTGTCGCCAATTTGTGCGTGGATGGCTTTGAACAATTGGCCCACGGGAGCCGAGCGCGTGGCATCGGGAACGATGAGCAAAACTTTTTTGTCGGCGTACTCCGCTGCGGGCAACGATTGTGCGACGACTTCGTTGACTTGAGATTCGGTCAACGAAGTTTCAGTTTCGGCAATTTTGGAAATGAATCCCATTTTTCATTTTCGGACTCGCAAGCTCGTCCCTCCAAGCGGTGGTTGCACTGGAGGGACGAGCTTGCGAGTCCGTGCACTAAATCGTCTGCGACAGAAATCCGCCGTCGACCACGATGTCCGAACCCGTCACAAAGCTCGCGGCTTTTTCGCTGGCGAGGTACACCGCTGCGCCGCCCAGTTCGCTTGCATCGCCGAAGCGGCCCATGGCGGTGTGGCCAAAGATGGCTTGGCCGCGATCGGTTGGGGTGCCGTCTTCCTTTAAGAGCAATTTCTTGTTTTGTTCCGCTGGGAAAAAACCCGGCGTGATGCTGTTGACGCGCACGCCTTGCGTCGCCCACTCGCGCGCGAGGAATCGCGTGGCGCTGAGCACGGCGGCTTTGGACGCAGAATACGCGATCACTTTGGAAAGCGGCAAATGCGAGGTGACGCTGGCGATGTTGATGATGCTGCCTTTGCCGCGCTCGCACATTGCGGGGCCAAATTCCTGGCACGGGAGCAGAAAGCCGCCCACAAGGTTGAGGTCAAACACCTTCGCCCACGCGGGTTGCGGGATTTTTTCAAAGGGCATTTCAGGCGTGACGGTCGCATCGGGATGATTGCCGCCGGCGGCGTTTAGCAAAATGGTGGGTGCGCCGAGGGCTTCGATTATGGCTTCGTGGCAGCTCTTGAGGCTGGCGGGATTCATCGCGTCGCAGGCGAAAAACTGCGCGGTGCCGCCGGCATCGGTAATTTCTTTTACCCGTGCTTCGCCGCGTTCGGCGCTGCGACCGGCCACGGCAATTTTGGCGCCGGCTTCGGCCATGGCTTGGGCGCAGGCGCCGCCGAGGGCACCGGTGGCGCCGATGACTACGGCAACTTCATTGTTTAGATCAAATAGACTCATGAACCGGCGAGCATGCGCGAAGGGTTTCGCGCGGAAAAGAAAATAACGATTGGCGAAGGCGGGCGCGCCCGTTAGGTTCGCGCCGATGAGCGATTTACCGCAACCGCAAGTGGTCATTACCCACGAGAGCGACTTGGATGGATTTGTGTCCGGCCACCTTCTGCAACGTTTGGCGAACCATTTGTTCGACCAACAAACGCTGTTGCAAGCGTGGAATTATACTAACTTCGAACGCCGCCCGCTGCGCGAACACTGCGCGTGGGTGTGCGATCTCAATTTTTCCAAACGCATGGACCGCGATAATTGGTTGATCGTGGACCATCACCAAACCGATGTGGATCCGCAACGCGCGCGGCTGATTCTCGATCACTCCAAGTCCGCCAGTTTGCTGTGCTACGAACTTTGCAAAGAGCACGGGCTTGGCAATGAGAAGCTCGATCGGCTCGTGCATTTTACCAACGTCGGCGATTTGTATCTCACGGATGACCCGCATTTCACGGAGTCCATCGATTACGGCAGCCTCATTAAGCAGTATATGTTTTGGAATATCGCCAAGCTCATCGAGGGCAATTTGGAATCGTTGGTGGATCATCCGCTCATCGAAGTCATCGCCACGCGGCGGCGGATTGAAAATCCGATCGGCTACGAATACGCCAAGGCGCACATCACGCCGTTATCGGATACGGTGGCGATGATCGAATCGCCCATCGGGGACACCAACGCGGTGGTGCATCAAATGTTGACCGAGGAAATCATCTCGCAGCCGGTCATCCTCACGGCAGTGACGCGCAACCGATCGGTAAGCGTGAGCTTGCGCAGCCGGAACGGCGAAGCATTGCCGGTGGCCAAGTTGCTACAAGGCGGTGGCCATCCCAACGCATGCGGCGCCACGCTGCCGCAAACCGTGCAGCGTATTCCGGACGCGGTGGATTATTTGAAGAAAACGCTGAACCCAAAACCGGGCGGGGACGGGCTTGGCAGTTTGGGCGATGCGTTGGAGGGGTTGAAGGTGTGATGTGCTGCCGGCAGCACATTTACCGAGCCTCAAGCCAAACTTTCAATTTCCGAAACGCATCAGCTCGGTGGCTGTTTTGGCTTTTTGTTGGCTCGCCGAGTTCGGCGAAGGTTTGGTTGTGGCCTTCGGGTTGGAAGAGGGGATCGTAGCCGAAGCCATTTTCGCCGCGTGGTTCTTCAATGATTTGGCCTTCGCAGACGCCGTGGAAAATTTCCGGTTTGCCGTATTGTCCCGCGCGGGCGAGCGCGATCACGCAGCGGAAGCGTGCGGCGCGGTGGTGTTTTTTTTGGCCGGAAAGTTCGTGTAACAGTTTGGCGTTGTTTTTTTGGTCGGGGGTATTTCCCGCGTGTGAATCGGTGGCGGCGTAGCGGGCGCTTCGCACGCCGGGCGCGCCGTCGAGCGCATCCACTTCGAGGCCGGAATCATCGGCGAGCACCCAGCCTTCATTCCAGTCCTCATTTTGCTTGAGCCAGTTGACGAGGGAAAGTGCCTTGAGCGCGGCGTTGCCGGCGAGGGTGCGGGCGGTTTCTTCTACTTCGGGGGCATCGGGAAAATCGGCGAGTGTGCGGCAGGCGAACTCCGGCCCGAGGAGGGCCTGGATTTCTTCCGCCTTGTGCGCGTTGCCGGTGGCGATGACCACGGGAGTGGCCACTAGGATTTGCCAATACCGCTGAGCAGATCTTTGATGCCGCCGAGTGAACCAATAACGCCGGTAGCCTCGTAAGGCACGTAGACGACTTTGTTGTCTTTGCCGGAGGTCATGGTTTGTAGCGACTCCAAGTAGCGAACCGCGATGAGGTATTGTGCGGGGTCGCTTTTGGTGCCGCCAAGGCTTTCGGTGAGCAGCGTGATGGCGGTCTTTTCAGCTTCGGCCACTTTGATACGGGCGTTGGCTTCACCTTCGGCTCTTAAGATCTCGGATTGTTTCTGGCCCTCGGCGCGTTTGATTTGTGATTCACGGACGCCCTCGGCTTCGAGAATGGCGGATCGTTTTTCGCCTTCGGCCTCAAGAATGGTGGCGCGGCGATCGCGCTCAGCGCGCATTTGTTTTTCCATCGCCTGTTGAATATCGTGCGGCGGGGTGATGTCCTTGAGTTCCACGCGGTTGACTTTCACGCCCCACTTGTCGGTGGCCTCGTCCATCACGCGGCTAAGCTCGGAGTTGATGACCGCGCGCGAGGTGAGGCATTCGTCGAGGTCCATTTTGCCGGCTACATTTCGCAGATTGGTTTTGCAAAGTTTTTCAATCGCATCGGGGAGGTTGGCGATTTCGTATACCGCGGCGTGCACGTCGGTGATCTGGAAATACAACATCGCGTCAATCTCGATGTTTACGTTGTCCTTGGTGATCACGTTTTGCTTGGCAAAATCAAACACCTGTTCGCGCATATCAATGGTGGTGCGCTCGGAGGTGGTCACGTATTCGATGCCGCTGATGTCCGTCCTTTTGCTGCGCCAAAAAATCGGGCGCGGGCGGTCCATCACCGGAACGATGACATTCAAGCCGCTGTTGAGGATGCGGTCGAATTTACCAAAGCGCTCGATGACAATCTGCTCGGCTTGTTTCACCACTTTGATGCAGGAGAGAATCGATGAGACAACCACCAGCGCGACGACGATCATAATGCCGTCCAAAATATCGAACGCGAGGATGGGGGTGGGGAGATATTCCATAATGATAACTTTCAGGAGTTCAATAGGTTAAGGGTTTTCGCTCACACTCACAATCGCCTTGGTGCCCTCAATGCGGATCACCGTGGCTTGAGATTCTTCTTCGATGATAATGCCGACATCCGAAACAGCCGCCCAATTTTCACCACCGATTTGGATGCGGCCCGTTCCGGCTTGGGCATCCACCTTCTCAGTAATTCGGCCTTGCTTGCCGATATAAATATCAATGCCGGTTTCCCCGCCATCTACTTTGTTCTCCCGCATCCGCATCAAGGCCGGCCGCAGCGCGAGCAGCAACACCACCGAAGTGACGCTGAACCCCAGAAATTGGATGGCCACTTCGCCCCCTGCTTTGGAAATCAGCGAAGCCACGAGGCAACCCAAGCCAAGGGGCCCTGCAAAGAATGAGGCGGTAAAAATTTCGCCAACAATCAAAACCGCACACAAGATAAGCCAAACATACCATTCCATAACAACGACAACTCAGGTCGCGGCAATGATTCCGGAAAACAGGGGGAAATGTCAACGCCAAGAAAACCCAAAAAATCACTTGACGATTGGGGGATTTGGACTAGGTTGACTTAGTCAAATGAATAAGTTAACTGAGTCAATTAAAACCATCACCACGCACGAGGCGAAAACGCACTTATCCCGATTCCTGGCGGAAGTGGGGCAGGGGGGCGAAGTGGTCATTACCCGTGGCCGCGAGCCGGTGGCACGACTGGTGCCGGTGCGTCGACGCGGAAAAGCGGTGGGTCGGCCCAAGGTGGGCGTGGTAACCTCGGAACCGGTGAAGGTGGCGGCGGACGCGTTTGCGCCCTTGGAAGGCGCGGACTTAGCAGCTTGGGGACTTGAATGAAACTCCTGCTCGATACCTGCACGCTCATTTGGCTGGCTACTGAGCCCAAGCGGTTGAGCCGAAAAGCGCGCGCAGCGATTGATGATGCCGCCAATGAATTATGGCTGGCGGATGTGAGTGTGCTGGAATTGGGCCTCAAATATAGTGCGGGCAAAATTGAACTGCCCCAGCCACCGCGCGAATGGGTGGAGGCGCAATCCACCGTGTGGCGGTTGCGCGCCGCGCCCTTGGATCGGGCGGTGATGTATCGCGCCACCGAGCTGCCGATTCATCATGCGGATCCTTTCGATCGGTTGCTCGTCGCCACGGCATTGGAGAACGGGCTGACAATTTTGACATCGGACGAAGCCATTGCCCGTTATCCGGTTTCAGTATTATGGCGTTAGTTTGCATTGCCCCGCGCCGTTCTTTTCCGCATTATCCGCCGCCGATGTCACAAATGCGTCGTCAATATCCATTTCACTTAATCGAGCCCCGCTGGCAGCAGCACTGGGAGGCGCAGGAAACATTCCGTGCCTTTAACCCCGGTGAACCGCCCGCGGCGGAGCATCCCTTTGCCGTGCGCCATGGCGATGCGGCGCCGGAGTCGCTGGAGAAATATTACATCCTCGATATGTTTCCGTACCCCTCCGGCGCGGGGCTGCACGTCGGCCATCCGGAAGGTTACACCGCCACGGACATCACCGCGCGCTATCTCCGAATGCAAGGCCGCCACGTTTTGCATCCGATGGGCTGGGACGCCTTCGGCTTGCCGGCGGAGCAGTACGCGATCAAGACCGGTCAGCATCCACGGAAAACCACCGAGGAAAACGTCGCCAACTTTAAGCGGCAAATCAAAGGGCTCGGTTTCAGCTACGACTGGAGCCGCGAGGTGAACACCACCGACCCCAATTATTTCCGCTGGAGCCAATGGATTTTTCTACAGCTTTATCATTCGTGGGTGAATCCCGCCACCGGCAAAGCGGAGTCCATCGACACGCTGGAGTTTCCCGCCGACATCACCACGGACGAAGCACGCCGCGAATATCGCGACGACCATCGCCTCGCGTTTGTTTCGCATGCGCCGGTGAACTGGTGCCCCGAGCTGGGCACGGTGTTGGCCAATGAAGAAGTCATCGATGGCAAAAGCGAAGTGGGCGGGCATCCCGTGGTGCGTCGGCCGATGCGGCAATGGATGCTGCGGATCACGGCGTTCGCGCAGCGGTTGCTGGATGATTTGGAGACGATCGATTGGAGCGATTCGTTGAAGGAAATGCAGCGCAACTGGATCGGCCGCAGTGAAGGCGCGGAAGTTGATTTTCGAATTCAGGAATCAGAAAACAGTATTCGTGTCTTCACCACTCGGCCCGATACGTTGTGGGGTGCGACTTATATGGTGCTTTCGCCAGAGCACGAGTGGGTGGATGAACTGGCCACCGACGCCCAACGCGCGGCGGTGGAGGAATACCGCGAGGCGGCTTCGCGCAAGAGTGACTTGGAGCGCACGGAATTGGCGAAGGAAAAAACCGGCGTGTTCACCGGCGCGTTTGCGATCAATCCGGTCAATGACGAGCCGGTGCCCATTTGGATTGCCGATTACGTTTTGGCCAGCTACGGCACCGGCGCGATTATGGCCGTGCCCGCGCACGACGCGCGGGACTTGGAGTTTGCCCAAAAATTTGAACTGCCCGTGCGCGTGGTCGTACAAGCGCCCGAAGGCGAGTCCCTTGAACCGCTGGGATTTGTAGGCGACGGCACCAGCGTGGAGAGCGGTTTCCTTAACGGCCTTCCCACGACCGAGGCGAAGGCGAAAATCATCGAGTGGCTCGAAGAAAAAAGGCACGGCAAACGCACCATCAATTTCAAACTGCGCGACTGGCTTTTCAGTCGCCAACGTTATTGGGGCGAGCCATTCCCAATCGTCTGGCGCGATGGCCATCACGAAGCCGTTGCCGAAAGCGATCTCCCCGTGATGCCGCCGGAGCTCGACGATTACAAACCCACCACCGAAGGCGATCCGCCACTGGCGCGCGCGGCCGATTGGGTAACTCTCCCCGACGGCACCACGCGCGAGACCAACACGATGCCTCAATGGGCGGGCAGTTGTTGGTACTACTTGCGTTTTCTTGATTCGCAAAATACCGAGCGCTTTGTAAACAAAGCGGCGGAGCGATACTGGATGGGTACAAGTTGGCCGGAGATTCCGCCTGACCTTGAGACGTGGAAAGTGAAGCTGGATGACTTGGTGGCGTTCGCTTTTTCCAAGCGCGCGAACACCCGCAAGCGTTTGGTGTTCGGCAAAATCGATACCGCACAGGCCGATCGATTGGAACAAGTGTCGGGGTTGAGCTTGGCCGGTTGCCTTCATGTGCTGGATAATTATGCGATTCGGCACATTAACAAATGCCACGGCAGTTCGGATGTTGAAAAAACAAAAGGGCAGGAGGCCATCACCTCGAAAGATTATCAATGGTTGCCCTTGCTGATTTCTCAGCCGGACAACGTGGAGTATTTAGGAAAAAATAAACAGGGCTTGGATGTCATTCGGTTTTCGCTGCAGATCAATGGAACGCTGATGGTTTTGGAGGAAGTGCGCGCCAGTTCCAATCTGTTGGCGGTGAAGACGATGTATAAAAAGAAAGGGACAGCGAGCGATACCGCCATAGGGGCCCCACTCTTTACGTCTGAGAACGACTGTCTAAAAGCAATGTCGCACATAAAATGGCCTGCTGTCAAGTCGCCCGCCTTGGGTGTGGATCTCTACGTCGGCGGCACGGAGCACGCGGTGTTGCATTTGTTGTATGCGCGGTTTTGGCATAAGGTGTTGTTTGATCTTGGGCACGTTTCCACGGCGGAACCATTTCAACGCTTGGTGAATCAGGGAATTATTCTTGGCGAGGACGGCCAGAAAATGTCCAAGAGCCGTGGCAATGTGGTGAACCCCGATGGGGTGATCGATGAGTACGGCGCGGATGCGTTTCGATTGTACGAAATGTTTATGGGCCCGCTGGAAATGATGAAGCCGTGGAACACGAAAGGCGTGGAGGGCGTGTATCGTTTTCTCGGGCGCGTGTGGCGGCTGTTCATCGATGAAGGCAGCTACAAAGATTACGAGCAAGCGGTGACTGCCGCGCCGGATCAAGCGGAGGCGTTGCTGGCGGATTTGAAACTGCATCCGGCGCTCAACGATGCCGAGCCCACGCCGGATCAACTTAAGGCGCTGCACGCGTGCATCAAAAAAGTGACCGATGATCTCGACGGCATGCGCTACAACACAGGCATCTCGGCGTTGATGGTTTTTGTGAACGAAGCCTCCAAATGGGAAAGCCGCCCGCGGGAAGTGCTCGGCATCTTTTTGCGTTTGCTCAATCCTTTTGCGCCGCATTTGGCGGAGGAATTGGCGGGGCGTTTGGGCGAAGTCAGCGGCAACACACTGGCGTATCAGCCGTGGCCGGAGTGGGATGATGCGTTTTTGGTGGAGGATTCCATTGAGTTTCCGGTGCAAGTGAACGGCAAATTGCGCGGGCATATTGACATTACACCGGAGACATCGCGCGAGGAAATTGAGCGGCTCGCGTTGGCCTGCGAGAAGGTGCAGCAATTTATTTCTGAAAAAGAAGTTAAGAAAGTCATCGTGGTGCCGAATAGACTAGTGAATATCGCGGTTAAATAACCGGTCTGCAAAGTAGCCAATGAAATTCCTGACGCCACAGGAACAGAAAGCGCTGATCATTGTATTGGGGCTTTTATTAGTGGGAATGGCGGTGCAAGCTTGGCGCACGGCGCATCCAGCGGATTCGCCGAAGAAAGCAGCTCCAGCGGCGGCTGAAGGCAAATGATTCATAAACAAAGTTACGACGAAGTGCTCGACACGATTCTCGCGACCGATTCGCGGTTCCATCGTGACGCGTATCATTTTGTGCGCGAAGGGCTCGACTACACGCAGCAATCCATTTCCAAACAGGAGGAAGGCACCGTGCGCCACATCAGCGGCCAGGAATTGCTCGGTGGAATGCGCGCCCACGCATTGGAGCAATACGGGCCAATGGCGTTGATGGTGCTCAACGAATGGGGCCTCACGCGCGGCGAAGATTTTGGCGAGATTGTGTTTAATATGGTCGAGCACGAGTTGCTGGCCAAAACCGAGGAAGACACACTTACGGATTTCGCCGGCGGCTATAGCTTCGACGAAGCCTTTCGCCAACCCTTCCTGCCGCCCGCCGCGCCCGAGCCGGAATTGCCCGAAGTGAACCGCACGATCACCTCCGCCAATCCTTCCGAGCGTTCCACCCATCCCACCGAGCCGGAGGCTTCGGACAAGCAATAAGCTCGCCCGCTGCTTTCCGCCGCGTTAAGCTCCGCGTTTATGCCTGACGGTTTACCCACCCCCGCCGGCCAACTCAACGCCGCCGGCGACACGCGCCTTGCCACTCTCGACAACGGCCTCACCGTCATCGTGCGTGAGGATCACAGTGCGCCCGTCGCTTCCGTGCAAGCGTGGGCCAAAACCGGCAGCATCCACGAAGGCGCGTGGCTTGGCGCCGGCCTTTCGCACATCCTCGAGCATATGCTTTTCAAGGGCACGGAAACCCGCGGCGTGGGGCGCATCGATCAGGAAGTGCAGGAAGCCGGCGGTTATATGAACGCCTACACCTCGTTCGATCGCACGGTGTACTATATAGATGTGCCCAACACCGGCGCGCGCACGGCGATTGATATTTTGTGTGACATTATGCAGCACGCCACGCTGCCCGAGGCCGAGCTGGCCAAGGAGCTGGATGTCATCCGCCGAGAAATCGATATGGGCCAGGACGACCCCGGCCGACGCGCGGGACGGCGACTGTTCGAGAGCGCTTACACCACCAGCCCTTATCGCCACACGGTGATTGGTTATCCTGATATTTTTAACGAACTGCGCCGGGACGACATCGTCGGCTACTACCGCGCGCGCTATCTTCCGAGCAATATTTTCTACGTCATCGTGGGTGACGTGAACGCCGTGGAAGTCATCGAACAAGTGGCCGCTGCATTCGCGAACAACAAAAACAAACCCTCGCCGCCCGTGCTGCTGCCCAATGAACCGCGCCAAACCGCCCCGCGCGAAGTCATCGAGGAAGCACCCGTGCAGCTCGGTCATTTGCATTACTCGTGGCACGTGCCCGATGTGCGCCATCCGGATATGCCCGCGCTGGACGTGCTCGCCACGCTGCTGGGCAATGGTCGCAGCAGTCGGCTCTACCAAAATGTGCGCGAGAAAAAAGGCCTCGTGAACAGCGCCGATGCGTGGACGTACACGCCCACCCAAAGCGGCCTGTTCGGAATGAGCGCCGTGGTGAATGCCGATAAATTTGAAGGCGCTCGCGTTGCGTTGCTGGAGGAATTGGATCAACTCAAATCCGCCCAAGTAGAGCCTGCGGAATTAAACAAAGTGATGAAGCAATTCATCTCCGCCACGCTTGCCACGCGCAAGACGATGGAAGGCCAAGCGCAAAACCTCGGCGACTGCTGGATCTCCGTCAACGACCTCGACTTCACTGATCGCTATCTCGAAAGCGTCAAGCGCGTGAAACCGCGCGACGTCTGCCGCGTGGCCACCGAATATTTACAGGAAGACAATCGCACGCTCTACGCGCTGCTGCCCACCGGCGCAACCCCCGTGGTCGCGCGCGCGGCGGTGAAGCACGCGCAGCATCCCATCCAAAAATTTGAGCTCCCCAATGGCTTGCGCTTGTTGGTAAAGGAAGATCATCGGCTGCCGTTCGTGCAAATGCGCGCGCTCTTTCAAGGCGGCGTGCTCGCCGAGAAAATCGGCAACAGCGGCATCACTCAGTTAATGGCCAAGCTGCTCGTCAAAGGCACCGCCAACCGCACCGGCCAGCAAATCGCCGAGCAAATTGAAAGTGTCGGCGGCGGCATCGATGCCTACGGCGGCAATAATTCATTCGGCGCATCGCTCGAAGTGCTCAGTGGCGACACCTTGCTCGGGTTGGAGCTAATGGCCGATGTGCTGCTGCAACCTTCCTTTCCCGAGGCCGCGCTCGAACGCCAGCGCGTGGTGCAGCACGCCGCCCTCAAAGCGCAGCAGGACAAACTGCTCCAAGGGACTTTCCGCCTGATGCGCGAAACTTTGTTTGGCGGCCAAGGCTACGGGCTGGATACCCTTGGCACCGAGGCATCGCTCGACAAAATGTGCGCAGGCGATCTTTCCGCCTTCCACCAAAAACTCGCCGTGCCCAACAACGCCGTGCTCGCCATTTTTGGTGATATCAAAACCAACGACATCCGCGCCGAAGTGGAAAAAGCATTTGGCTTGTGGCCCGCCGGCAATGGATTCCGCGCCCCGAAGCACATTCCCCCCGGCGAAGGAATGCGTCGCGTGGAACAAGTGCGCGACAAAGAACAAGCCGTCGCCGTGCTCGGCTATCGTGGTTGTTCGTTTTTCGATGACGATCGTTACGCGCTCGAACTCATCGGCGAAGCCTGCAGCGATCTCGGCAGTCGCTTGTTCCTCCGCATTCGCGAAGAACTGGGCCTCGCTTATTATGTCGGTGCGCAGAGTCATCCCGGATTCACCGAAGGCCATTTTTCATTTTACGCCGGCACCTCGCCCGAGCAGCTTGAGCAAGTGGAAAAAGAACTACTTGCCGAAGCCGCCAAGCTCCGCCAAGACGGCCTCACCGATGACGAACTGCGCCGCGCCAAATCCAAGATCATCGGTCAAAAGAAAATCGCCCGCCAAGACCTCGGCGGCCTCGCCACCATCAGCGGCCTCGATGAACTCTATGGCCTCGGCTATGAGTCCAGCGACAAAGACGACGAAAAATACGAGTCCATCACGAAAGCCCAAATCGAAGCCGCCGCCCAAAAATACCTCCGCCCCGGCCAATGCGTGATGGCTGTAACGCATCCGTGATTAGGAGGGAATGGGGAGTAGTGAGTGGGGAGTAGTGAGTGGGGAGTAGTGAGTGGGGAGTAGGAATTGGTTTCCCCATCAACTCTCATCCATCAACCATCAACCGCCGCCAAAGGCGGCTCACCATCAACCAACAAAAAGTTGCTTCCCTGCGAAGCTCGTGCATCATTCCGCGTATGCGAGCCACATTAAAAACCATCGGCACATTCTGTGCCCTCACCATTACCGCAATTCTAATGACCGCCTGTAGTTCAATTCCCAAGGCGTCCTTCGGCACTACAAAAGGTGGCGAGGCGACGGAGATTTACACACTCCAAAACCAAAACGGTCTCATCGCCAAAGTCACCACTTACGGCGCCACGCTGGTGGAAATGCACGTGCCGGATAAGGACGGCAACCTCGCCGATGTTATCAACGGCTTTGACGACGTGAGCGGTTATGAAGGCGACGGCAATCAATATTTCGGCTGCACCACCGGCCGTGTTTGCAATCGCATCGCGAAAGGAAAATTCACGGTCAACGGCACCGAGTACACCCTCGCCCTCAATAACGATCCCAACCACCTCCACGGCGGCAACGACAAAGCGCTGAGCAAACAAGTGTGGAAAGCCACGCCCGCGTGCGGCAAACAAGCCGTCACTTTTTCAATCACCAGCCCCGATGGCGAGGAAGGCTATCCTGGCAACCTTAGCATCAAAGTCACTTACACACTCACCGACGCCAATGAGCTGCGCATCGATTACCACGCCACCACCACCAAAGCCACGCCGGTGAATCTCACCAACCACGCTTATTGGAACCTCGCCGGCGCGGGCAGCGGCCCCGTACTCAGCCACGAGCTGACGCTCAACGCCGACAACTTTACACCCACCGATGACACACTCATCCCCACCGGCGCGATTGCAACCGTGGCGGGCACGTTTCTCGATTTCCGCGCGGCGCACGTCATCGGCGATCGCATCCCCGCCGATGACACCCCGTGGAAAGGTTACGACCACAATTTTGTCATCAACGGCAAAGCCGGCGAACAACGCCTCGCGGCAAAACTCAAAGACCCCGCGAGCGGACGCGTGTTGGAAATTTCCACAGACCAACCGTCCATTCAGTTTTACAGCGGGAATTTTCTAAACGGCCAAACCGGCAAGGCTGGCAAAACCTATCCCCATCGCGGTGCCGTTTGCCTTGAAACCCAACATCATCCCGATGCGGTAAATCACGATCATTTCCCCAACACCATTCTCGAGCCCGGGGACACCTACCGCACCACCACCGTCCACAAATTCAGCGCCGAATAACACTTGCGTATCCATGGGAGGGCGAACCTCCCGGTGAGCCGAAGGCCACTGGAAGTGGCCTCACGTCGTGTCAACAAATTTGGCGGGCGTTCCGCACGCCACGGCTCAGCAGGAGCTTCGCCCTCCCGCGGCACAAATTCAGCGCGGAATAGAGTTCTTGTGAATCTGCTTGCCGCTGCTTTCCGGCGGCGTCATTATCGGCGCGTCAGGGCCCATGGAATGTGGGCTTGCGAACTCCGCCAGGGCCGGAAGGCAGC
>JAAZZB010000065.1 GCA_014239365.1 Verrucomicrobiia bacterium
AAACGCCGTGGGGCATTCGCAAGCTGGACGAGCACGGCTCGTGGCGACTGCGACCGCTGCGCCCCAGTAATCGCCCACGATTTGTTCGCTGGCCACCATCCCCGGCAGCAGTTCGCTGACGCCCGGGCCGTTGCTTTTAATAAACGGCTCGCCCCAATCGCCAAACGCAAACCCCCACGGATTGCCGCCACCGGAGGTGCGCCGGTGCGCGTGCAGTTGGCGGCGCAGCGGTCGCAGTCGCCACGAGCCGTGCTCGTCCAGCTTGCGAATGCCCCACGGCGTTTGCACACGCGAGAAGCAGTGGAGCCCTTGGCTGAAAAACAATTCGCCGCCGGGACTCCACGCGAAGGAGTTGATTGTTTGATGAGTGTCGCCCGTCCCAAAGCCGCTAAAAAGCATCACGCGTTTGTCCGCTTTGCCGTCGCCAGTCGTATCGCGCACGTGCAGCAACTCGCGCCCGTTGCCGATGTACGCGCCGCCATGGCCG
The DNA here is from genome assembly GCA_014239365.1 of Verrucomicrobiia bacterium. Classification (GTDB taxonomy): domain Bacteria; phylum Verrucomicrobiota; class Verrucomicrobiia; order Limisphaerales; family UBA1100; genus JACNJL01. The sequence continues at coordinate 488 of JAAZZB010000065.1, forward strand.
AGCGCAAATCCGGTGGGCATATTGAGTCCATCGGTGTAGGTGAAAATTTGATCCGCCTTCCCGTCGCCGTTGGTGTCTTCGAGAATGAGTAGCTTGTCATTCGGCTTCACGCCCGGTTTGAGTTGGGGATACGCCCACGTGCACAGCACCCACAACCGCCCGCGCGCGTCCCACCGCATGCAAACGGGATTGGCGATGCCCATCGATTCATCGGCGAACAAGTTGACCTGCAACTCCTTGTCCACCGCAAACGAAGCCAGTTCAGCTTTCACTGAGTTGTCGGCCTCGGGCGTGGAGACAGACAGGGAATTTTGCCCAAGGCCAGCCGGTTGTAGCACGGTGAACAACGACCAAGCGGATGCAATCGGGACAACTCTTTTTAGCGATACCATTGGGTGAAGCTCTCGACCGGCTCGCGGTCGGTGCGGTATTGGTATGACGGATCGTCGTAGTCCGCATAGCCAAGCGCCACGCCGCAAATAAGTTTTTTGCTTTTAGGAATGTTCAGCAGATCCCGGGCGACATCGGGATACTCGGCGAGGGCGGCTTGCGGGCAGGTCTCGAGTCCATGGTCGCGGGCGGCGAGCATAACGTTTTGGATGAACATCCCGGTGTCCACCCACGAGCCTTTCTCGAGAATCGTATCGATGAAAAAAAGCAGGGCAACTGGCGCGCCGAAGTGGTGGTAATTCTTTATCCACTGCATCTTGCGCTTCTCTATGTCTTTGCGCTCGATACCCAGCGCGGAGTAGAGGGCGTGGGCACAGGCGTATTTGCGTGAGATGTACGGCTCCTCGCTTTTCGTCGGGTAGTAGTTGTAATCCGGCCGGGATTTTTCACCGCTGGTACGCCGCTTGGCCATGGCGTCGCCGAGTTGCTGCTTGGTTTCGCCGGTAAGCACAGCCACATGCCACGGCTGGGTGTTGGCTCCAGACGGTGCCCACCGGGCGCATTCCAATATCTCGGTGACGACCTCGTCCGGAACCGCCTTATCGAGAAACGCCCGGGCGGATTTACG
>JAAZZB010000074.1 GCA_014239365.1 Verrucomicrobiia bacterium
ATGGTCAGACTAGACCCCGCACGATTCACCGGATGGATTAACCGCTCCTTCGCACTGCATTGCCTCAAGCGAACCAAGGAGGCGTATGAGCAACTCAAGGAAGGTTAAGGCGTCACGACGAGGGGGAACTCATCTGGTACAACCTCGCTTGCTACGCTTGTGTGCTGGGCAAGAAGTTCGAGGCGAGGAGGAGGCTGGCGAAGGCGATTGATTTAGGTGGTGACGGAGTCAAGACGCGCGCCTTGGATGACCCGGACTTTGAGGCGCTGTGGCGGGCGGGCGAGAAAAAGTAAACCCACCACGCGCGGATGTTTCAGGCAGCGGTCAATCTCCGCCACGCTCGCCGCCGGATGTTTCGGGCTCACGTACACGAGCCCGAGCGTCTCATTCGGAAACGCATCGAGCGCGGCCATCATGTCGTTGTTTTTTTCAACGAGCTGCGCCGGCGTGGGATCGGCCAAGTGCGGTGTGCGCCCCATCGCGATGAGCACTTTCTCTATCCCCATCCGACCTGCGACCGCCAACAATTCACCGGCACGCTGCCTCGAGCCAGCTCCCTGTCTGCCGAGATGGCAATGCGCATCCCAAATCCGAAACTTCCGAAGGCCCGGGGCCCCTTCAGCTTTGCGCGGCAATAATCCTGAACCGACAGCAAGTGCCGAAGCCTACATAAATTGGCGACGATGGATGGATACGTTCACCTGCCAACCGTACCTCCCCTTCGGAAACGGGCACAGTAAAATCCACTTCAAACAAAGGCCGTTGACGAGGTTGGAAATTCACTTCAACGTTGCCGACCAAAGTTAATTTCGTTTCAGATGAATCGCCTTGGCATCATTTTAATTTTCACAGCATTCACTGTCACACTGCTGGCAGGGGAGGCGCACTGGTCATTGCGGCCAATGAAGCGTGCGGATGTCCCGAAAAACATTCATCCCATTGATTTCTTTGTAGGTCAAAAACTGCGCGAAAAGAAACTCACGTTTTCAGCCGAGGCGGATCGTGCCATGCTAATACGGCGGGTGGCACTCGACCTCACCGGCCTGCCGCCGACGCCGCGAGCGGTGCGGGAGTTTTTGAAAGACCAACGCACAACGGATGTGGCCTACGGCAAAATAGTCGAAAAATATCTGGCCTCGCCGCGCTACGGGGAGCGTTGGGCGCAGCATTGGCTGGATGTGGTGCGTTATGCCGACACGCATGGTTTCGAAGTCAACACGCCGCGCGCGAATGCGTGGCCGTATCGTGATTATGTGATTCGTGCTTTTAACAAAGACAAACCATACAACCAATTTGCCTTCGAGCAAATCGCCGGCGATTCAGCGGGGGAACCGGCGGGCACCGGATTTTTAGTTGCCGCCGCGGTCTTGTTGCCCGGGCAGATTGGCAAGGATGCAGCTTCCATCCGGGCAGCGCGACAGGATGCGCTTAATGAAATCATTGTCGGAACTTGCGATACTTTTCTTGGGCTAACCGTGGGATGCGCTCGTTGCCACGATCATAAATTTGATCCAATCACCCAGAAGGATTATTACGCCATGCAGGCATTTTTCGCGGGGGTTACTTACGGCGAGCGTGAAATTGAAACTGAAGAAACAAAAAACAATCTGGCGAAGGCCAAACTGCTAACCGAACAGATTCAGAAACTGGATTTTCAGCTGCGCACTTTCGAACCAAAAGTTTTTTCCGGACGCACCATTTTGATTGATGACGAGGACGCCCGGTTCACCACTCATCTCAAAGCCAAACAGGGGCACGGCACCAACCCCGACGGGACGAAGCGCGGATATTTGAAGGACCCGGGTGATGCAACACGGCTCCCCAACCTGAGTCGCGGGCGTTACACATGGTGGAAACACGCGCCCGCCGAAGATGTGTTTAGCTACAACCCCAACGCGTCCGGGCGATTTCGCATTTGGCTTTCTTGGGGCGCGCATGGCAGCGGTGTCCACACACGCGATGCCCGTTACATGCTGGATCGCGATGGGGATCTGAACACGAAAAACGACCAGCAGGAAATTGCGAAGATTGATCAATACCACTTCTCAGGAATCTCCGAAGGCGAAACGGAAACACGCCCGCTTTGGAGCGGTGTCCACGATGCGGGCGTCCACGAGTTTACCGTGAAAAGTCGCATCATTCTTCGCGGCGGCGAAACCGGCACAGGCATCACGGCCGATGTGATCATCCTTCAGGAAGCCCTCGACTCCACAGCCCAGCTCGACCGCCCGCACCTGCGTGCCGCGCCAAGCACGATTCTGAATGTCGAAAATTTTGAACCGGTGAAGGCAAAGTTTGTGCGCATGATTTTTCACGAAACGATGGATAATTTCCGGCACGAACCGTGCCTCGACGAACTCGAAGTTTTCCCCGCCCTCACCAACTCGGTCAACCTCGCCCGGCCCCAATACGGAACCAAAGCCACCTCTTCCGGTGCGTGGAACAACAGCCAACACAAGCTCCGCCACCTCAATGACGGCAAATACGGCAACGGCCGGAGTTTCATCAGCAGCCAGAAAACCAACGGCTGGGTGCAGCTTGAGTTTGCGCAGGCTCAGCTAGTTAACCGCATCGAATGGGCGCGCGATCGTGATTTAAAATTTCGGGATCGACTTGCCATTCGCTATACGATTCAGACCGGCTTAACCACCAATGAATGGCGAACCGTGGCGACCGAGAAAGACCGCCTACCGTTTGGCACGCCCAACGCTTCCGCCCAATTTGCCCATCGACTGCTTCCAAAAAATGCCGCCGACCAAGCCAACCGGCTCGAGACTGAACGAAAAAAGCGAGTGGCTGAGCGCGATCGATTAGCCAAACCGAAACGAATCTATTCCGGTAACTTCACCACCGCCGAGCCGACCTATGTCCTGCGCCGAGGCAACGCCGAACAACGCATGGCCCGCATCAACGCACACGTCCCCGCCGTGCTCGGCAAGCTCGGGCTCAAGCTCGGGGAGGCTGAGCAAAACCGCCGCATCACCCTTGCCAAATGGATTGTGTCTCCGGAGAACCCGCTCCCCGCACGCGTGATGGTAAACCGCATTTGGCAGTTTCATTTTGGCACCGGCCTCGTCTCGACCAGCAGCGATTTCGGACGCAACGGCACCCGGCCTTCGCACCCTGAATTACTCGACTGGCTGGCCACGGAATTCATCCGAAGCGGCTGGTCCATCAAGCAGCTGCACAAGTTGATTTTGCTAAGCAAAACCTACCGGCAAACGAATCTGATCAATGAGGCGGGGCAAACGTTGGACTCGGATACCCGCCTGCTTTGGCGATTCCCATCGCGCCGACTTGAAGCCGAAGCCATTCGCGACAGCATCCTCTTTGTGAGCGGCAACTTGAATCTCAAAGCCGGCGGGCCGGGCTTTAATTTTTTTAAAACCCGTGGCGGCCTCAGCGGATTCCCACCGGTGACCGACTTTACCCCAAACGAACTCCGCCGCATGATTTACCAACACAAAATCCGCATGGAACCCGTCCCCGTTTTTGGCGCATTTGACATCCCCGATGCCGGCCAGGCCATGCCTCACCGCAAGCAATCCACCACCGCCATCCAGGCACTCAACCTGTTCAACAGCCCCTTTATCAATCAGCAGGCCGCCATTTTTTCTAAGCGCGTCATCACGGAAACCGGCGATGACCTCGGCCAACAGGTCACCCGCGCCTTCCAACACGCTTTGGGCCGGCCGCCCAAACCCATCGAAGCCAAGGCCGCCATGGCCACAGCCGAAGCCCACGGCCTCGCCACGCTTTGCCGCGCATTGTTCAACAGCAATGAGTTTCTATTCCTGCCATGAACCGCGCCCTTTCCAGCCATGGCCTGAGCCTGCTTAATCGGCGCGATTTTCTTGGCCAGTCCGCAACCGGCCTCGGCGCGATCGCGCTCACGACTCTGTTAAGCAAACAAGGTCTGCTCGCCGACAGGCCCAACATTAACCCCGCCCGTCCGCACGCGGTGCGTCCGCCGCATCAGCCCGCCAAAGCAAAAAATGTTTTGGTCATTTTCTGCGCCGGAGCCTGTAGCCAGTTGGAAACTTGGGACTACAAACCCGAGCTGATTAAGCACGACGGAAAGCCTTTGAAAAACGGTCCGGCGGTCACGTTCCAGGGCCCGGCCGGCAATCTGGCCCGGCCGCAATACCCGTTTCGCCCATATGGCCAAACTGGAAAAATGTGCTCGGACATGGTCCCCCATCTTGCCGCGATGGCCGATGATTACGCCTTCGTTCATTCGCTCACGAGCAAATCGAACACCCACGGCCCGGCTGAAAATTTCATTTCCACCGGCTTCACCCTCGATGGATTTCCCAGCATGGGCGCGTGGATCACCTACGCCCTCGGATCCGAAAATGAAAACCTGCCCGCGTTCGTCGCCATTCCGGATCCGCGCGGTGTTCCGCAGGCAAGCGTCAACAACTGGGGCGCCGGATTTCTGCCCGCCGTGTTTCAAGGCACTCCCTTCAATTCTAAACAACCGATCCAAAACCTGAAGCCGCCCGAATCCGTTTCAAAAAAAACTGACCTCGCCGCCCGTGATTTATTGAAACTGCTCAACGACCAACACCTCAAACGCAACCCCGGCGACGCCAATCTCGCCGCCCGCATCGCCAGCCATGAACTCGCCGCGCGGATGCAACTCTCAGTCCCGGAAATTAGCGACCTTTCCACGGAGCCAAAACACATCCTTAAACTGTACGGCGCCGACGATACCCAAAATCAGGTCAAGGCAGAATACGCCAAGAATTGCATCCTCGCCCGCCGACTGATTGAAAAAGGCGTTCGCTTTGTGCAACTCTTCAACGGCGCCTACGCCACCGGCGGCCGCTTGAATTGGGACGGCCATCAAAAACTGCGCGAGCAATACGATGTCCACGGCCCGATCATGGATCAACCCTCCGCCGCACTCATCCGCGACCTCAAACAACGCGGCCTGCTGGAGGATACGCTGGTCCTTTGGTGCACCGAATTCGGCCGCATGCCAATGTTTCAAAAGGGCGCCCAGGGCCGCGACCACAATCCCGGTGGCTTCACCGCCGTCCTCACCGGTGCCGGCATCCAGCCCGGAGTCAGCCACGGCGCCACCGATGAGCTTGGATTCAAAGCCGTCAAAGACCCCCACCCCTTCCACGACCTCCATGCCACCCTCCTCCACCTCCTCGGCCTCGACCACGAACACCTCACCTTTTACCACAACGGAATCCAACGCCGACTCACCGACGTCCACGGGCATGTGATCAAGGAAATCCTTGCCTGAATTTTTAACAGTACAATTTACGCTTGAACCCGCGCGTTCACACTTTAGGATTTGCCGTTCCCATGAAAATTAAACAGGTCATTTGTCAGGTGCTGCGACTCGAATCGGTGGAAAATAAAACCGCGAGCAGTCAGGATGCCGTGATTGTGCGCATCCTTCGTTCATTAGACTGACCCGCTGGCCACTTCGCCCTCGCGGCATTCGTTCGGGACTGAACGCGCCTCGCTTTCCCCCCTGTGCCGCTCGTCATCACGCGTTGAGGAGTCGGTAATTGATGACCGCTATGATCAGGGAGAGCACCAGCAAGGGCAGCGAGGGCAGCATCTTGAACCACGGATTCTTCACTCGCAGATGTATGATAAACGCACATCCCATCAGGAAGGCGATGCCCAGACCGCCTGCTATGGCGAAAGGCTTCCGCTCAATGCCGATGAGCAGCAGCAGCGCAAAAGTCAGTTTGAGAATTCCAACCAAATCGCGCAGCCAGTCCGGTAGGCCATACTGTTTGAACTCCTGAATGGCGTTGTCGTAGCGCACGACCCACACGAAGAAGATCGAGGCAGCCACCAAGGCTTGTAGAGAAATCGTCAGAGTTTCCATGACCGCATCGTAGGACTGATTGCCCGGCATTGGCAGTGTAAATTCCTGGCTCGACCGGGAGTTCGAAAACAGGGGCGACCGGGCCGCCGCCCGTTTCATGCCGAGGGTGGGAAAACCCAAAGCGCCGGGCGGCCGACGTTGCAATGCACGGCACGCCCCAACAACGTCAACGTGGCCCAAGAGTAGTAGAGGTTGCTGCGCGCGAGATTGCCGGCAACAAAACCTGACAGCGGTTTCTCAAGTTGGCGCAACCGCAGCGAGGCTGACGGAATCGGGTAAAAGATCTTTTGCACGGTGGAATTTGAACTGCCGTCTTCGCCGACCAAGTTGGGAAAGCGAGCAATCCATGGCCGCGGGTCGTGGCCAGAATCGGCAGCAGCGCGGTCAGCGGCGAAGACGGCTTTACGACTCAACGTCGGCAGTATCAGCAGACTGCCAAACGTCCAAAGCGTCATCCAACAGGCGTGGCCGAGCAATGCTTCGGCTGGGGTGCGCTCGGCGAGTTTGAAGATGAGCGATCCGAAAAAACCACCGATGAGATTCCAACCGAGAACCAGAATGAATGCACGGTCAGGCAGGCCATTCTCCAACTGCCACTGACGCCGGCCCGATTCCACGGCGAGTTCTTCCTTCGGCAAATTTGCCAGCCAACGTTCCGGTATCAGGCTTTTGGCGCGACGTCCAAAACCTACGATCCCACCGGTGAAAGCCGGGTCGGTGGTGTTGGCGGTCAGAAGCGTTCCGCCATCATGCGGAGTTTCCTTGATTGGAACACCGTCCATCGCGCGGAAGAGTTGCCGACGGCCGAGCGCCAGCCCCGCTGTCGCGAGCAGAATGGCAAAACAGAATCCGCCCGAGAGTCGGAAGCTGACGTAGCTCAGGAAACCCACTCCGGTCAGCACCAGCGAGTGAACGAGCGCGCCGCGCGACCAGCGATGGAGGAAGGCCGTGATCGTTGGCCGTGGTTCGGGCATCAGCAAAATGCCGCCGATGAAATCGAACACGGCCTGGACCGCGACCGCCGCCCCCAATATGAAACCGAGACGACGGATGCCGAGGTCGCTGGTATCATAGCTCGCCAGCCAGTAAAGGCCCGCTGCAGCCGTCAACACCCAGAAGCCGACGTTCGTGATGCCGAGCCACAGGCGGCGGCGGGCCAGCTTTTTCATCTCCGGTGTCATGGGGTTACCCCTCTGATCCAGCTCATCTCCAACCGGAACGGGCCCGCTTGTTTGTCCGAGATGAGGAGGCCCACTGAAGTGATTTTTGAAGGAATCAGCGGCGGCACGTCGGTCAACACGCGTCCGCGAAAGGTCGGCATGAAATCCTTGAAGGCGAGACGGTGCTCTTCCCACTCGCCGCGCTTCGTGGTGAACTCGGCCTGATAATTCAACGCGTTGAAACCCGCCTCGGTGCGCACGGTGAACTTGTAACGCCGTCCATCCCCCCGCACGCGGAGCACGAAGGCATCGGTGCCGTTGAGATTTCCCCGCACGGGCGTGGACCGCACCGAGGCAAACCCGCCGTTGTTCTCGAGCGAGACCACACCGCTGAAGATCGCGCCGCCGTTCGTGAGGAGTTGGAACTGACTGGTGGACACGCCGCCCATCACGTCGTCGTTGACGACTTGCCACTTCGTGGAATTGGTCGCCGTCTGGAAGTCGAAGATCATTTTTTCGGAAGCGGCGTCAGCATTCATGGTGATGGCAAGACACGCACATACAAGCGCGGCGAGATGGCGGAGAGAAGTTGCGGAGGGAATTGTCATTTGAGTTGGGACAGTTCAGGAGTTCAGTCGCCACAGGGTGAAATTCAGCACCGCCGCAAAGCTCACCCACGCCAGATATGGCACGAGCAGCCACGCGGCGGGGCGACTCACTGGACGGAAGGCGGCAAGTGTCGCGGCAATCGCCAGCCACAGCATTACGATTTCGGCGAACGCGAGGCCCGGCCGGTGCAGCCCGAAGAACAGTGGTGTCCATACGGCGTTGAGCGCGAGTTGCACCAGGAAGAGCGTGAGCGGCCGCCGTTGCGCGGCGAATCCGCCGCGCTTCCAAACCAGCCACGCCGCCACCGCCATCATCGTGTAGAGCGCCGACCACACCGGGCCAAAGATCCAGTCGGGCGGATTCCATGACGGCTTTTTGAGGGTGGCATACCATTCGCCCGGCATGAAGAACGCGCCGAGCGACGCGGCGCTGAAACTAAGAACCAGCCAGCCCGCCAGGGCGAAGGCGAGACGGACGTTGAAGGGTTGGGCAGGCATCGTGGACAAGGGGTGCAATCAGCCGTCGGCCCGCAAGTGCGCGAGCAGTTTTAAGACCGCGAGCTCCTTGGCCTTGGCTTCGACCTCCACGGTGATGCTGCGATGTTGCCACGCAGCGGGGAAATCCGCCGGGGCAATGTAGTCGTGATGACGTGTGGGCTTCGGCCCATCCCAGCCCGCGAGCGGGCTGGAAAGATGAAAGAGCGGCTCACGTCCGCGCCAGGTTTTCATGGTTGGTATCAGATGCTTAGTTTCTTGTTTTGGGGTGAACCCGGACCACCACCGCAAAGTGAGTCTGCTTCATGCCCGCCACCCTACGCCTCACCGACACTGGTGTAAATGCTGGTGGGCCTATTGCGAAAACAATCTGTCCGCGTCAACGCGTCCACGTTTTGCCCGCAAGAATCGGTGGGCCACCCCCCGCCCCCCTCTCTGCACAAATCTGCACAACTTTCTGTTCATATTCATTCACTTCTACGCCCGAATGACGGTTTGGCACATTGCCTTTGCAAGTGAAAGAATATGTGCTAAATATGCATGCACATGAACGCAACGTACGCCTGCAAGAACGCGGGCTGTACAGGTTCGACTCCTGTCGTGGGCACCAATTTTTGCGGTTGCGATTGGGCCTGTCTCGTGGCATATTCACCGTTGTGAAGAAGCTCTCCTCAACGGGCCGGCTCACGCCGGGTTCCGATGGCCTTGGTCGTGCCTTTTCCTCTCATGCCTTTTCCTCTCGTGCCTGTTCTGCATTGGGTTTGTCTCTGGGTTTGGTGTGTGTGGGATTAACCGGGTGCTCGGATGACGCCGGTGGCGCTCCAAAACAGGAAGTGGTTTCGCAAGGCATTCCTGCGGGCGAGTTTGATGCCTTCGCCAATCTCATCCAAAACATCGATCAGGCGCAGGCCGATTTGGATGCCGCCCAAGCCGTCGGCAATCCCGCCACGATCCGCGAAAAGGGCGCGATGCTCGCTCAACAACAGCAGATTCTCACCCGACTGTATGTCGATCAACACGGCCAACAAACCATCAATCGCTGGATCGCAACCGTGCGCGCCGCTTCCGCTTCCGCCAGTGCAATGGTCGAAAGACCGCCTTCGATGAAGGAGTTGGCGGACAAATTTACGAAGCTCGGGGCCACGTTACATACGGATGATAGCGGCCACATCACCACCCTCGATTGCACAAACGTCATCCTCCCGGCGGATGCGGTGAAACACCTGAGCCAATTCAAATACCTGCGCTCGCTCACCCTCAATTCCACAGGCATCACGGACAAGGATTTGGCGCAGCTCAAAGACCTCAAGCTGATGCGCACCCTAAACCTTGGCCGAAATAAATTCAAAGGCCCGGGCTTGCTCAACTTAAAAGATATGGAAAATCTGGAACGGCTCACCCTCAACGACACCGGCCTAACCGACGCAGCAATCCCCCAACTCGAAGCCATCAATCACCTCAAAAAAATCAGCGTGCTCAACCTTGAAGGAACCGCCCTCACCACCCAAGGCTACGCAAAAATCACCCGCCTCTTCCGCCGCGCCGACGTGCGCTTCTAATGCGGCTCTAAAGCGGTTAAAAAAATCCGCCCTCAATTTTTCCACTCACCGACGAACCTGAGTCGGCCGCAGCACCGCAGCGTTCTTGTTTCCTAACGTGCCCCCCTCGCTCTCCATATGCCGCTGGATGGCGCTCGCAAACTCCGCGTCGCTGGCCTGTTGCACGCTGCCATCAGCCAGGCCAAAGGTCCCTTGCGAGGCATCCAGCCCGTTCATCAAGTAATACTTCCCGCCGCCTTGGCGCACGTAAGGTGGGTAACCCGCGCGGGGCGGTCGCGCATCCTTTAGCACCGGTTCGGTTTGTGCGATTGCCGGATCGCTCCAGCCACCCGCACTCGCGTGGTTCAACTCCAAGTGCATATGATCGCGACTGCCCAGCACTTGATAATTTTGGTATGCCGCCATAAACACCCGGCCATCGGATCGCACAAACGAAGTCTTACCATTTTTGAGCAAGGCATCCCCCGCCGCATTGCGCGTCACCGTTAAGATGCTGGAAGGCACCAACGCGTCGCCCCCCATACACACGCCGTAGCTTTGTGCCGTATGCGAAACATCATAATAATTGCGCACGCCCGTGGTCGGCCCACCCAAATTATTATTCCAAGAAGCTTTCCAGCCGTACACATTCACTTGCCCCACCCAATTTGCGCGTGAGATTCCCCAATGAATTTTCCCATTCGGGCCCACCTCTTTATACTGCACGTCATTGGAGCGCTTCGCAGCCGGATCGGTGGGTGAATGCAACGTCTTCACTGAATCCAACGAACGCATCAACGAAGGCAGATACCACATATATTGAATGTAACGCGACAGACCCCAGCTCGCATTCAGATTTGTCCATTGAGTTGGATCCGCCGAACGCGCACCATCCACCGAATCCCGATACGCCTGCTTGCCCTCCTGCGACGTCATCATCCAAGGGTAATTTCCTCCGTACTGATCGGCCACCGCTGTAAAGCCCAGCCCAATCGTTCGCATATTGCCCGCGCACTTGAGACGATTGCTTTTGCGTTTGGCCTTGGCCAGTACCGGCAAAAGCATACTGGCCAAAATTCCGATGATGGCGATCACCACCAGCAATTCGATTAACGTAAACCCACGACTTACTCGTTTCATTTTCATAATACCTCCGAAAAGTTGGCCCGCGCAACGGGCTGTGTTACTGCAAGCAACAATGATGCCATTGTGTCAGAAACTCGCAACCCTTATTTTCCCCTCTTTTCCCCCAACTACCAACCCCCATTGGCCCCGAAACATCCTCAATTTTCACGCAATTGGCAGCATTATCACGCGCGCTAAGATTAGCCCACATCGCCTCGCCATAAACCTCCCTGCTATAAAACGCATCACGCCCCAACCCCCCAATCATCACTCGTAAATCCCCAATCAAAAATCCATTCAGCTTTGCCTTGATTCCAAATCAGATGAGGGCACAATCTCTGAAATGGCGACGAGCCGCTCCGCAATGCTTTGCCTTGATTCCAAATCAGATGAGGGCACAATATTTCAACGCACTTACCTATGCGAGCAGCGGCTTTGCCTTGATTCCAAATCAGATGAGGGCACAATGATGGAAGCCGCCGGAAAGATTGTTGACCGGCTTTGCCTTGATTCCAAATCAGATGAGGGCACAATTAAAGCGCGCGGATTAGCCGGTAAACGTGGGCTTTGCCTTGATTCCAAATCAGATGAGGGCACAATATCAGCG
>JAAZZB010000046.1 GCA_014239365.1 Verrucomicrobiia bacterium
ACTCGGTGAGCGAATTGCGCTTTTCAGAAAGCTCCATCTCGCGGCGCTCAGCTCCGGCGGCTTGTTGGTTCCGTTGTTGCGTTAACTCTGCAGATTGTTCGCTGGCCGTTTCGCGCTCGATGCGCAATCGGTTCATTTCGCGGCGGGACTCCACGTTCTGTGCCTCAAACTGCACTTTGCGTTCCGCGCTTTCGCTCAGTACTTGCTGTGCGCGTTCGAGTGTTCGCTGCAACTCCTCCAGCCGCTGCTCCATCGGCGTCTTGCGTTCACGCAATGAATTTTCGCGCTCCTCGGCTTTGGACAGCGCCACTTTTGCTTCCGTCAGATCTTCTATGGCGGCCTCACGTCGCTCGCGTTGTTCGTGGATAAATAGGTCATGCCCATCCAGCGCCTCCTGAAAACCGCGCGCGCGATCTTCCATCTCACGAATTCGCGAAGCCAAACCTTGCGCCCTACCTTTGGCGCCTTCCTCCTGCTCAGCCAGGTTTCGCACTTCAAACACTACGGTATCGATTTTCTGATGGAGCACTTTGCGCGAATTTTGAAGTGCATTAAATTCTCCCTTTGAGGTCGCCACCGCAACTTCCCGATCGCTCAATTCATCGCGGGCATTTTGCAGGCCAGCTTGAAGCTCGGTTTGTTCTGCCAACAATTGTCCTTTATGGCGACTGGCTTCGTCTATCTCACTCGTAAGCGATGCGAGTTGCCGCTCGAGCTCATCCACTTGATTGCGACGGGCGAGCACTGAGGTGTGGTCTTTCTCGTTAGCGTGCCCGCGACCTCCGGTGTAAATGCCTTGTTGACTAAGCGACTCGCCCTGACGCGTGACGTAATCAAACCGGCCCGGGTTTGCGCGCCATAATCGCGTGGCGGTTTCCAGCGTGTCGACGATCACAGTTCGGCCCAGCAAAGTTTGCAACAAGGGCTGATTGCGGTCATCCGTTTCCACCACATGCAAAGCCGGCGTGCCTTCGGCGGGCAAATCACTCGCAGGAATTGCGCCACCCCGTTCACGTAAGAGCTCCAGCGCCACAATGCTGGCGCGCCCCTGTTCGCCGCTGGCGAGGTGGCCGAGCATATCGTTGGCATGCGTAAATTGGTCGGTGAGCACGAGTTGCAGATTCGCGCCGAGAGCGGCTTCCACAGCACGTACGTGTTCATCCGGCACGCGGATTTGGTCGGCCAACGAACCCAGAGCGGAATCAAAATGCGAAAGCACCGCCTGCGCTCCTGCGCTGAAGCCCTCTTTGTTTTCGATGAGTTGTTGCAGCACGTCGCGGCGCGCTTTGGCTTCAGCTTGGCTTTGGAGCTGCGCATCGAGCGCATCGTCCACAGCATTCAGCTCATCAGTTAATTGGGCGAGCCGAGCCTGCCGTTCTTCAACTGTGCCGCGATGGGACTGCACGTGCAACGAATCACCCGCAACCTGTTTTTCAAATTCAGAGAGACTGTCTTCCAGCTTGCCCCGCTCTTCTTCTAATTGAATTTTCTCCGCCGAAAGTTTTTCCAATCGCACGGCGTTGCCTTGCTTTTGCAAATCCAACGCGGTCAAATCGTTGCGGGTATGGGTGAGGCGGTTTTGGAGTTCGCCGGATTCGGATTGCGCCTGCTGCAGATCGGCTTGGCGAGCGCGAATGGCAGAGTCAATGGAATCGAGCGCGCCACGCTTTTCGGCGACGTGCTGACTGGCGCGCTCCAGTGAATGGCCTGAGTCGCCGAGTTGCTGATTGATGGATTCCAGCTCGGCATCCACCTGTTTGCGGCGCTCCTGTGCTCCGCCGATGTCAACCTCGGCTTCGGCGTGCTGGGCGCTCAGCTCTTCCATCCGTTGCTCGTTAAACTGGATTCGATTCTCGTGCCGGTCGGTTTCGGATTTCAGTTCGAGCCCTTTGGTTTGGGCCGCGTTGACCTGACGATCAAGATCGGCAAGCAGTTCGCGCAGTTGTTTGAGCGCAGTCTCTTCCTCGATAATGCCGCTGGAATGGGTTTCGAGTCCGTCGCGAATCTGATCCGATTCTTCACGAATGGATTTCAAAGCCGCATCGATCGCATCAAATTCATGACGAGCAAGTTGCGTTTCGAGGTGCTTCAGTTCGTCCATTATTTTCTGGAACCGCCTCGCCTTTCCGGCTTGGCGTTGGAGGGAACCGATCTGGCGTTTCACCTCCCGGATCGTGTCATCCAATCGCAGTAAATTTTGTTCCGTGTAATCGAGCTTACGAAGCGCTTCTTTTTTCTGCTGCTTGAATTTGGTGATGCCGGCCGCTTCCTCAAAAACCGCGCGGCGCTCCATCGGGCGGCTTTGGATAATGTGAGTGATCTGCCCCTGAGCCATGATGCTATAACTGTTGCGACCGACGCCGGTACCCATAAACAGTTGCTGCACATCGCGCAGGCGACAGCCGGTTCCGTTGAGAAAATATTCGCTGCCGCCATCACGAAACACGCGCCGCGTGACGGTGACTTCATTGAACTCCAAATCCACCCCGGCGGCGCTGAGGTTTGCCTCATCCACATCACCAATCGTGAGCGACACCTCGGCCATGCCGGTCGCCTTGCGGCCGCGCGGCCCATCGGTCCCGCTGAAAATAACATCCGCCATTTCCCCGCCGCGCAATGCTTTGGCGGACTGCTCGCCAAGCACCCAGCGGATGGCGTCGGAAATATTGGATTTGCCGCAGCCATTGGGGCCGACGACGGCGGTGATTCCAGGCTCGAAACTCAGGGTCGTCTTGTCAGCAAAACTTTTAAACCCAATCGCCTTTAGGCTTTTCAAATACATGTGGACCTCCTTGTGCCTTGCAGAGCGGAACACTGGCAACCAAAAACCCACAATATAAGGTGTGAGTTATACACACCCACCCCCACAGGTGGTTTGCCGCTCAAATTCGACACCAAAGATTTTAGCGGTTTTCGGGCGGTTGGCGAGCGAAAAAGTGGTTATTTATTCAAAATCGCCCGAGCTTCATTCTCGATGGATTGCAGTAATTCTTTAGGAGCGATCACTTTTGCCTCGCCGCCCCATCCGAGAATCCATCGGCGAATGTCGGTTAGATGGCTCAGCTTGAGTGAAATTTCGACCCCACCGTTTTTCATCTGCTTGAGCTTTTGAGTTGGGTGCCATTGCTTTTCACAAATGAACGGCGCAGCAGTTTTGGTGAATTGGATTCGGATATCGTATGAATCATTACCGGAGAACGGGCCGAAAGCTCCGGAGAGATGTTGATCGAGCGAAAAGGAATCGGGCCGCTTGAATTTTTGGCCAGTGATTTTTGCGGATTCCATGCGCGCAGGCACGAAGCAGCGGAGGTCTTTTTGTTTATGGTCGTAGGCGTAAAGGTACCAATCATTGTTGATGTTGGCAATTTGGTAGGGATCAATGATTCGTGTTTCGGGTGTGGCATTGGGCTTGGTGTAAATGATTTCCAATTGGCGCCCCTTGGCCACAGATTTGAATAGTAGATCAAAAATTTTCTCATCCACTTCCACCTTGCCAGTGGAACGGATGTCCAATGCATCATCCCAGTCACTGAGGCGCATGGAAACGGTGTCAGGCAGGGACTCGGAAATTTTCCTGAACGCGGTGCTCAGTTGTTTTTCAAAAACGGTGCCGCGATATTGTTGCAATACTTTTTCGGCAACGAGCAACGCGAAGAGTTCGCCCTCATCGATTTGCAGCATTGGAAATGAATCCACGGGCGCGGCGTAATGGTATCCGTTCCGGGAGGCGTCATACTCAATGGGCAGATTAAACCGATCGCGCATAAAACCGATATCGCGATGAATGGTTTTGGTGGTGACCTCCAATTTCCCCGCAAGCGACGTGGCGTTGGGGTAATTGCCGCGTTGCACCATATCGTGAATTTGCAGCATCCGCGCATAGGGCGGGCGCGATTTGAGCTCAGCCGGCCGGCCGCGCTTAAGTTTTTTGGATGCCCCCGTGGTGCGTGCCATAGGGTGGATAATCTAGGTTTTTAACTTAGAAAGCAACTCCGCGTTGGTCGGATGTTTTTTTAATGCACCGATTAACGTTTCCATTGCCTGAACGGGATCCAGATCAATCATGGTCCGGCGCAACTTGTGGATGGCATCGAGGTGCTCTTCGGGGAAAAGTTTTTCCTCTTTACGGGTACCGCTCTTGGGGATGTCGATCGCCGGATAGAGGCGGCGTTCAGCAAGTTTTTTATCGAGGATCAGCTCCATATTGCCGGTGCCTTTGAACTCCTGGAAAATCAGTTCATCCATTCGGCTGCCGGTATCCACCAGCGCAGTGGCAAGGATGGTGAGCGAACCGCCGCCCTCGATGTTGCGTGCGGCGGCGAACATCCGCCGCGGAATTTCAAGCGCACGCGCGTCCACGCCGCCGGACATCGTGCGACCGCTGCCGGTGTTGACATTGTTATAGGCGCGGGCGATTCGGGTGATGGAATCCATCAACACAAACACATCCTGACCGCACTCGACCATTCGGCGGCAGCGCTCGATCATAAACCGCGAAAGACGCACGTGCGTTTCGAGATCCATATCGTTGGAGGAAGCGACCACTTCAGCATCCACCGAGCGCTCGAAATCAGTGACTTCCTCCGGCCGTTCGTCGATGAGCATCACAATGGTTTTCACCTCGGGATGGTTGGTGGTAACGGCGTTGCAAATTTGCTTGAGAATAGTGGTCTTGCCCGTGCGCGGGGGAGACACAATCATGCCACGGGTGCCTTTGCCGATGGGGGTGACGAGATCGATGATGCGCGTCTCGATGCTGTCCGGCTCGGTCTCGAGATTAAACTTATCCAGCGGATCGATGGTGGTAAGATTTTCGAATCGCGCGCATTCGGTGTACTCCTTGAACGGCATTTCGTTCACGGTGTAAATCTCCTTAAGCTGCGGGCTGTGGCCTTTGTGCGGCGGAACGAGCCGGCCTTGAATGTGGCAGCCCTCGCGGAGGTAGTGGCGCCGAATGGTGTCGGGCGTCACGAAAACATCAGTTGGTTTGGACTGGAACCGGTTGCCCGGTGAGCGCAGAAAGCCAAAGCCTTTGTCGGAGATTTCGAGATAGCCTTCGCCTTCTTCGGGCCACTCGGTCTTATTGTTTTTTCCCATGATAAAAATTGGTGTGTACAAGCACGTGCAAAAGAATTGAAACAGGATGGCCTGCATCGAGACAATCGAACGGGGATACCCTTCGCCGGACTGAATCCGAGATGGGGGCGTTAGCCGCGCGTATTAAGGGGCAAGCCAGCGGCGGTGGCAACACTTTTTTTACAGCAAATTTTTATGACGCAGGATCCTGCACCGGCAGTTCAGCAGCCGCTGTTCGGGCCTCTTCCGCTAATGGAGTGCTGATGTAACGCTCGCCGGTGGAAGGCGCTATCGTCACAATTGTTTTCCCGGCGTTCTCCGGCCGACGGGCCAATTCCAACGCAGCCACGACGTTTGCACCGGTGGAGATGCCGCACAGGATGCCTTCGATTTTAGCCAGTTTGCGGGCCATTGCAAATGAATCATCATTGCTTACTTTGATGCATTCAGCAATTTGGGTGGCTCCGGATTCGGAGGCGAGGTGAAGGTTGCCCGGAATAAATCCGGCACCGGTGCCTTGGATTTTATGCGGGCCGGGCGTGAGTTCCTCGCCGGCGATGGTTTGCGAAATCACTGGAGAATCTGCCGGCTCCACGGCGATGCCTTGAAATGATTCTTTGCGGGAGTGGATGACTTCGTAGCACCCGGTCAAGGTGCCGCCCGTGCCTACGCCGGCGACGACGAAATCTACCGCGCCGTCGGTGTCCGCCCAAATTTCTTCCGCGGTGGTTTTACGGTGGATGGCGGGGTTGGCTGGGTTTTCAAATTGTTGAGGGATCCAAGAGTTGGGCGTCTTGGCAGCGAGTTTCTCTGCCATTGCGATTGCGCCTTTCATTCCTTTGGCGGCCGGTGTGAGCACGAGGTCCGCGCCGAGCATCGCCAGCAAGGTGCGGCGTTCGAGCGACATGCTTTCGGGCATGGTCAGGATGAGTTTGTACCCCTTGGCGGCCGCCACAAAAGCGAGGGCGATGCCAGTGTTGCCGCTGGTCGGCTCGATGATGATGGTGTCTTTTGTGAGGGTGCCATCGGCTTCGGCGGCCTCGATCATCGACATGCCGATGCGATCCTTCACGCTGGAGAGTGGGTTGAAGAATTCGCACTTGAGCAGGACGGTGGCGTCGATGCCTTCGGTGACTTTGTTGAGCCGGACGAGCGGAGTACCGCCGACGGTTTGCACGATGTTGTCGTAGATTTTACCCATAATCGAAAAGTGGTGAGGGCTGATTGAGCACGGAAGTGACGGTTCGGGCAAGGTTTTTGTGCCGCTTCCGCCCGATGCTGTTTGCCGAAAAGATCTCGGATAGAAATTGGGGTTTCCTTATCCGAGAACTTTTTCCGAGAACTTTTTGCCCGCATGAAAATTACGCGTGAACACAAAAAGTCCCTGCCGGACCGAAGTCCAGCAGGGACAAATTGGGGGGTGGGCGCTCGCCACACGCTCTTTCCCGATGCAACCATTGGGCACCCGCAATGCGGGTCGGTTGCTCCCCGACGCCATTCTCCGTGACTCGCGGAGTTGTCGGCCTCATAGCAGGGCCGTCCAAGGCCTCTCGGCACTTGAATTATTGGGTGAGGTTTATAAGCCCGCTTCAGCCAGTAGTTGCGGCCACTGACCTGCGGACCAGACTTGGACGCGGATGTGAACTATTCACCTCCAAGCCATCTAGCATGGGTCTGCCACCGCTTTTGACGGTGCGTTGGCCCTTGCCACGGGTCTCGCCTCTTACCCCTCAGATTACCATTTCGTTCACATGGCAGCGCTACAGTTTTTGTATCGCCACCGCGTTGGATGGTTTTCACGACCGTTGTCTTGGGCTCGTGGCCATCCCGACGGGATCCCCAGCTTTGTCCCTCCTTTCGGAGGATTTCGTCTGGCTGACCGTTTCCGGTCAATTTTTGTTTCCCGCCGTGCTGATGCTTCAGTAGGTAATCAACACCCTCTGGGTAACTGTTTTCTGTGCTCGCTCGAAACGGGCTCGCACGTACTTAACTCAGTCCTGCACCCCGAAGGGCTTGCGACCGGGCTGTGTCCGGCAACTGTCACGAATGATCGGGTTCACCGAAGTGAGCCTGACGCGTGTCAGCGCGTTTTCCAGCCAGCTCGGGGCGGTTTCTAGTCGGGCTTGCGCCCGTTGTTTCGCCCCTAACCTCATGAGTATCTTTTTCGCATTTCGATGGCGTGCGACCGCCACCGGATACTCACGTGAACTGTGCCTCCTTCACGCTCGGTTTTTCCCGATTCCAAACGGCCATCAGATCACCGAAGTGATTTCCAGCCGAATTTCACCGCAAATCCGTCGCGCTTCAAAGGGGGCAGTCGAATCAGCCTCGCCTGCCCTTTCTCCCAGTTCTCCTGGGTTTTATCCTGAGAGTTTCCTGCCGGTTGCCCGGCACTTCACTCTGTTCTTTCAAGGAACCTTAGCTCCAGCGATCACTCGCGGAACTAGGAACAAGATACCACGATTCCTGAGTTTGGCCACTAGAAATTGTGAACAGCTTATGCCCAATTATTGCCTCATTTCCGAGGGTGCTGCGCTAGAATTACCCTTGTTTTTAGGGGCTCACCGAAGGGCTTGTGAAAAGTTTCTCAAGCGGAACTTTAGGAGGGGGTTGGCTTTGTGAATAAATCTGAAATTGAGTTCACAAAAAAAGGCCCCTTGGGGCCTTGAATCATATTATGATTTACGCTGGGCAAGTCGGCGTCACTTTTTGGCTTTGCCCGCTGCACGGTTTTTTTTGCGCTTGAGGTAATCGGCGCGCCGTTTTCGTTTTTGCACTTTGTTAGTTTGTTGACCCATGGTGAATGACTTCCTCTTTACTGTGATTGGTTTTCGCTGTTGCCTTGCGGAGTATGAAACGGAACGCGCTATGGATCAAATCAATTCTGGCAGTGGCCCTAATCGGGGCCGGGCCGCTTGCCTGCAAACTCCCTTCTCGATCAACCGACAGTAACGAAGAGATGGCCGTTTTCGGGGAGGCGGCAACTGCCGGGGTGCATCTCACTACCCAAATCGAAGTGCCGCGCGCCTCGGGAAAGGCAAAGTGGATCGATGTCGAGCCGCTCTTTTGGGTTCCCGATCGCATAATGGGCGCTGCGTTAGTGGAGGACCAGCAGGGATTTGAAGTGCTGCGTCTGGTGCTAACCTCGGCGGGTGCGCGTGAATTCGAAGCCATCACCAGTCGTTATCAGCAGCGGAATTTATTTTTTATGTATCCAATGCCTGATCTTGCGCAACCGGGTAAAACCAAACCCTGTTGTGTGGGCACATATCGCGTGAATGGGATTGTGGCTGCGCGGGTCTTGGATGTGATCCCGGACGCTTCCCATGCGGAATTGGAAATGATTGTAAAGGATCTCAACAAAAAAGCGGGGAACAAATAACTGATGGGGCCGCGCTTAGGTTTGATGAGGCTGCCGTGGCTGATGGTTTTAGTGCTGGCTACAGGATGCGGAAAGCATTCCGAGCCAGTCCCAACGCCACCTATAAAACTCCCAGCCGCCAACCCTCAAACATCTAAATTCCATTTCCCGACGGACAACCGCGCTCTTCTTCGCGTGGATGGAGAGACGGATTTTTTTACGCCCACCGGCCCGGGGCGGCCTTGGCGCAGCGGCTCTTTTGGTTGTGTGCGTAACGCCGGCACGCGCATCCACGAAGGCATCGACATCCGCGCCCTGCAACGCGATGAAAACGGTGAAGCCACCGACCTCGTCCGCGCCAGCCGTGATGGTAAAGTGGTGCACATCAACACCAATATCGCCGCATCAAACTACGGGAAATATATTGTCCTCGAACACGATGCGGAGGGCCTTCCGGTTTACACTTTGTACGCGCACCTGAACACGGTGGCTGATGGGCTGGAGGTTGGCCGCTCCGTCAAAACCGGCGACACCCTCGGCATCCTTGGCCGCAGCACGAATACCGGCGATGGCATTACCAAAGCGCGCGCGCATTTGCATTTTGAAATTGGCCTGCAAATCCATTCCCAATTTCAATCCTGGTTTCACCATTGGTACAAAGACGGCAAGAACCATCACGGTGCGTGGAACGGAATGAATTTGTTGGGCCTCGATGCCGCCGCGATATTACGCCAAGAGGAAGCCGGAAAATTTAATTTAGTTTCACATCTTTCAAAACAACCCATGCTGTGCCGCGTGCGCATTCATCAGGCACAGCTCGAATGGGTGGAACGCTTTCCGAAATTGGTCACCCAAACTGCACGCGCCGAAACACTCCCTGTGCAGGGCTGGGAAGTGGATTTGAATTTCAATGCCATCCCGATTCGGCTCAAGCCTTTATACGCGGAAGGTCTCAAGAAAAAAGCCGGCGGCGTGCGTTTTGAATTACTTGAAGTGAATGACGAAGTACGCCGCAAGCATCCATGCCGATCGTTGGTTTTCAAAAAAGGCGCGCGCTGGGTGCTCACCACCAAAGGACTGCGCGCGCTCGATTTGCTCGCTTGGCGCGCGCGGGAATAACAATCCGCTTGCCCCGTTCATCCGCGTTCGGCATATTCCCCCGCGCAATGGATTATCATATTTCAAAACGTGCCGCATCATTAACGCCTTCACTTACTTTGGCTATCACCGCCAAGGCCAAGGAACTGCGCGCGGCAGGTGAGGATGTGATTGGGCTCGGGGCGGGTGAGCCGGATTTCGACACGCCCGACCACAT
This sequence comes from Verrucomicrobiia bacterium, assembly GCA_014239365.1. Classification (GTDB taxonomy): domain Bacteria; phylum Verrucomicrobiota; class Verrucomicrobiia; order Limisphaerales; family UBA1100; genus JACNJL01. The sequence goes on from JAAZZB010000046.1 coordinate 9,753, forward strand.
CAAAGCCGCCGCCGCCAAAGCCCTTGCCGATGGCTTCACCAAATACACTCCCGCCGCCGGCACGCCTGAATTGCGCGCGGCGGTGGCTCGCAAGTTTGAGCGCGAAAATAATCTCCAATACGATCCGCAACAGATCATCGTTTCCTGCGGCGGCAAACATTCCTGCTACAACGTGATGCTTGCCACTTGCGAGGAAGGCGATGAGGTGATCATCCCTGCGCCGTATTGGCTGAGCTATCCCGAGATGGTCACCCTCGCGGGCGCCACGCCGGTGATTGTGCAGACCTCCGACGCCACGGAATTCAAAGTGACACCCGACCAACTTTGCGCCGCCATCACCGACCGCACGCGACTGTTCATTTTCAATTCCCCCAGTAACCCGACCGGCAGCGTGTACACGCCCGACGAAGTGCGCGCGCTCGGCGATGTGTGCGTGGAAAAAGGTGTGCTCATTATGAGCGATGAGATTTACGAAAAACTGCTGTACGGTGATGCGGTTTTCCAAAGCGTCGCCGCCTGCTCGCCTGAGCATCAGGCCCACACCATCATCGTCCACGGCCTCGCCAAAGCGTATTCGATGACCGGCTGGCGCATTGGGTTCACCGCCGCGCCACTCCCCATCGCCAAAGCCATCAGCGCCATCCAAAGCCACAGCACCAGCAACCCCACCTCCTTCGCGCAATCCGGCGCAGTCCAAGCGCTCGATGGCCCGCAAGATCACATCGCCGAATGGATGACCGAATTTTCCAGGCGCCGCACCTTAGCCCACCAACAACTCAACGCAATGCCCGGCATCACTTGCGTCAACGCCCAAGGCGCGTTTTATTTATTCCCGAACATTTCCGGCACCGGAATGAAATCAGCCGAATTCTGCGAACGTCTTTTGTCCGAAGCCAAAGTCGCCGCCGTCCCCGGCGTGGCCTTTGGCTCCGACGATTACCTCCGCATCAGCTACGCGACCAGTATGGAAAATCTGGAAAAAGCACTGGAGCGGTTTTGGGAATTTGTCGGCGCCTAACCTCAGGCGTTGATGGCCCAACCGGGGTGGATATCAACTTCCATCGACGCAGGATCATCACCCTGCTCCATCATTCGCTCGCCCAATAACCCAATCATCGCGGCGTTGTCTGTACACAAATCGGATGAAGCGAGGCGCAACGTGAAATCGTTTTCATCGCAAACTGACTGCAGTTGGTTTCGGAGTTCACTGTTGCAAGCGACGCCACCGGAGAGGGTGAGGCATTTGACGCGTTCGCGCTTGGCGGCGCGAAGGGTTTTTTTGGCGAGCACCTCCACAATGGCGGCTTGAGCGCTGGCGCAGAGGTCGGGCAGGCGCGCATTGTCAGCGGCGAGTTCAGGGTGTTTTTCGAGAAAGTAACGAACCGAAGTTTTCAGGCCGCTAAAGCTGAAATCATCATTGGGTTGATTGAGCATTGGTCGCGCAAAATCGAATGCGGCAGGATCACCCTCGCGCGCCAATCGATCCACTACCGGCCCGCCGGGATACCCCAAGCCGAGCAGCTTGGCGACTTTATCAAAGCACTCGCCTGCAGCATCGTCCTGGGTGCTGCCGAGAATTTTGTGTTTCAACGGCGCATCCACTTTCACCAGCAACGTGTGGCCGCCGCTGACGATGAGCGAAAGATTGGGTTCAAAACTGTTCCAATCCGCAACCGGCGGATCACCCACAAACCAAGGCGAGTACAAATGCGCTTGCACGTGGTTCACGCCCATCAAGGGAATTCCCAACGCATAAGCCATCGATTGCGCGGCTTTCCAGCCGACCATCAACGCCGGCGGCAAACCGGGGCCACGCGTGGCGGCGAGGGCATCCAGTTCGGTGGGGGCGATGTCGGCCTGTTCCAATGCCTCGCGCACAACGGGTTGGAGATTGCGCAAATGTTCGCGCGTGGCCAGCTCGGGCACAACGCCGCCATACTCGGCGTGGATTTTGATTTGCGAGGAAACGACTGTGCTGACCGCACGCCCGTCGACGATCACCGCCGCGCTGGTTTCGTCGCACGAAGTTTCGATGGCCAGCAGCCGCATCGCTTTTATTTCAGTTTCGCCTTGAGCAGCTCAAGAGCTTTCAGCAGTTGCAAATCCTGGGTGGCTTTGGCTTTTTCGCGCTCTTCTTCCGGCAGAGTTTCCAAGCCGCCGGGCGAGCGTTGCAGGGCGAGATGTCCCATTTGTTCAGGGGTCATTTCCACCACGTGATCGGGCGTGATGCCTTTGCCGTGAATGGTGCGGTGTTTGGGCGTGTAATATTTTGCCGTCGTCAGCCGCAGCGCGGAACCATCGTGCAGGGGCAGAATGCTTTGCACAGAGCCTTTGCCAAATGTTTTCATCCCCACGAGTTCCGCGCGGCTAATATCCTGCAAACAACCGGCGACAATTTCGGAGGCGCTGGCGCTGCCGCCATTGACGAGCACCGCCATCGGAAGTTTGCGCTGTTTGTAACGGCCGCTGGCAACCAACTTATCGAGCTGCCGATTTTGGCGCCCCTCCGTGGTGACGACGAGTTGGCCTTTGGGCACAAATTTTTCAGTGACGTACGCGGATTGATCGAGCAAGCCGCCGGGGTTGTCGCGCAAATCGAGCACGAGCGCTTTCAAACCGGCTTTTTCCATTTTCACCAAGGCCGCTTCCAGTTCGCTGGCAGTTTTGTCGGAGAAGCCGGACAGCCGCACGTAGCCGATTTTATCTTCCAATAGATCATATTTGCCGCTGCCTTTGAGGTCGCGCACGCTTTTGGTTTTGATGATTTCGCGCTTGAAAGTGACGATCCATTTTTTGTCAGCCGATGGCCGGTAAAACCCGACCTCAATCTCCGTGCCCGGTTTGCCGCGCATAATCCCCACCGCATCGTTGAGGCTCATTCCCTCGGTAGATTTCCCGCCAATCTTCATAATGCGATCGCCGGGTAAAAGTCCCGCACGACTGCCGGGCGTGTCGTCCATCGGCGCCACCACGGTAAGCCACTTGTCGCGCATGCTCACCACCACGCCGATGCCGCCAAACTGCTGTTGCGTGTCTGACTGCAGCGCCTGATATTTTTTGGCATCCATATACTCGCTGTGCGGATCGAGTGTTTGGATCATTCCACGCAACGCACCTTGCACGAGCGCTTCGTACGAAACCTTGTCTTCATCCACGTACTCGCGCCGCACGGTTTCGAGCACGCGCGTGAATTTTTCCATATTCGCATAAACATCTTCCTTGCCGCGCACCTCGGCGCTGTTGGCGAGATGGCGGGCGCCAATATAAAGATTCACGCCTAACGCAATGGCGAGCACGGTGGTAAAAATTTGCTGTCTCATAGCGGCCTCAGCCTACGCTGTGCGCCTGAAATGGCAAGGAGGGTTTATTGGCGAAGCAGCAATTCCACCAATAACAAATCCGAGGAGGTGGTGACTTTGGGATTAGCCGAGCCGCCATCCACGAGCGCCACGGGCTGGCCGATCAACTCGCACGCCGCGGTGTCATCAGTGATCGCCGCATCCTGTTCGCGCACGGCGGCCATTGCCCTTTGGATTATTTCCAGAGCAAAAATCTGCGGCGTTTGCACCGCCCACAAATAAGTGCGATCCACATTACGCGCAATGCGACCGGTGCCATCGGATTCCTTGAGGGTGTCCACAACTTTACCTGCGGTAACCGCTGCCCCACCCTCGCGAGCGGCAGCGAGCGTGTCGGTGATGGCCTCGTTGGGAGTGCACGGCCGTGCGCCATCTTGGATGGCCACAAACTGGCAATCCGCGTGCACCGCCGCCAATCCATTGCCCACCGAATGCTGGCGCTCTTCGCCGCCTTCCACGAAGCGATGTGGTTTAGTGGGTGCGATTTGTTTTGCCAATGCCTCAAAATCCGCGCGGGCATTCTCGCGAATGACGAGCACGACTTCATCAATTTCCGGATGCGAATCAAAGCGCCGCCACGTGTGGCCCACCACGGGGAGCCCTGCGACTTCGAGAAAAAGTTTGTCCGCACCCATTCGGGTACCACTTCCGGCAGCGACAATGACGGCTGAAACCATACGGCAATTTAGCTAACAGCGGGTCGCCAGTCGAGAATCTTCAACTGCAACGAGCGCCGCCCGCGCCACGTGTTGATGGAAGGCTCCACCGCCAAATCGAATCGACCGGAATTTTCTGTTGGCAAATCGCGCTCAGTCGCGTTCCAGCAAATCGCTTCGGCGGACGTGTTGCCGTCGGTAACACTCAGCTTGGCGTGTTGCTGTTCCTTGCCCATTCGGCGCACGGGCCCATCAAGCTCGAGCTGCGGAATGGCAAACTGCACCGAGTGATTGCCTTGACCGGTGGGTTGCAATTGGTCGAGCGATTGAACGCTGGCAAAAGTCAATTCACTCAACGGCACATTTGCATCGAGGCGCAGCGTGGGCATTAGTTCTTTTCCGGCAAGCTGTTTGCAGGCCAATCCGTTAAGGCACTTACGAAACGCATCGAGACGATCCGGCTGCAAACTCACGCCCGCAGCCATCGCGTGACCACCGGCGCGGCTGAGATGCCCTTCGCGCTCGCACTCGCGCAACGCAGCGGCGAGATCAAACCCCTCCACACTTCGGCCAGAGCCGCGCAGGTCGCCATCGGGACTGCCGCCGACAATGACTGTGGGCCGATAAAATTTCCGCATCACCCGCGAGGCCACAATCCCGACCACGCCGATGTGCCAACCGGGATCGCCCTCAACGATAGCGTAGTCGGTTTCGGGATTGAACCGGTTGCGAACGGTGTCGATGACTTGGCGCGTCATTTCCTTTTCCGCGCGCTGACGTTCGCGATTTTGGCCGTCAAGTTTGGCGGCCATTTCGGCGGCTGCGTTGGCATCGGTTTCGCACAGTAAATCCATTGCTGCCGTAGCGCTTTTCAAGCGGCCGGCGGCATTTAAGCGCGGCCCAATTTGAAACCCCACTTCAAAGCCGCCAATCTCACCGGTAATCCCTGCCGCTTTTGCCAGAGCCAAAATGCCGGGGCGTTCAGTGCGGTTTAGCTGGCGCAAACCGGCGTGGGCGAGGATGCGGTTCTCGCGCTGTAATGGAACCATATCGGCAAGCGTACCGAGCGCAACGAGATCGAGCGTGGTGCGAATGTCGAATTCAGAAAAACCATCGAGGCCTTTTTCACGGCCCGCTTTCACGAGGCCGTGGATGAGCTTGAATGCCAAACCGGCGGAACACAGCTCGCGGAAATCCGGCTCGCATTCAGGCGCAATTTGCGGATTCACAATCGCGATTGCCGGGGGTGCCGGATTGGAAACTTGATGGTGATCAAGCACGATAACGTCAATGCCTTTGGTTTGGAGATCGGAGATTACATCCACTGAAGTGGAACCGCAATCCACCGCGAGCAACAAATCGGGCTGATGTTTTTCAAGGCAATTGGCCACGCCTTCTTCCGTGAGCCCGTAGCCTTCATCCATGCGATCTGGCAAGTACGCTTTCACTTGCCAGCCGAGCGGCCGCAGGCAATCGAGTAACAACGTCGCGGAAGTCACGCCATCCACATCGTAATCACCGAACACCGCAATGCGTTCATTGCGTTCGCGCGCGACGAACAATCGCTCCACGGCAGTGGACAAATTAGGAATGTCTTCGGGTGGTGATAAATTCGCCAAACGGGGCGAGAGAAAACTTTGAGCTTCAGCCTCATTCGCCAACCCGCGATTCATCAAACATTGAGCAAGCAGATTGGAAACGCCCAAGGCGCGCGCCAAAGCCACGGCGGCGTCCGGATTATTTTCGGCAATGTGCCAATGATGTTTCATTGTTTGGCTTCTTTTTTAGCGCGGCGCTTCTCGCGCCAAGCGCGGGCTTTGTTTTCCAGAAAAGTAAGCTTGGAGCCGATGCGAGGGAATCGTTTTTTGAACACCATCTTTTGCGCGCGCACCGTGGCCGATCCCTTGGCCAAACACATGATGCCGATTACAATAAAGAGAATACCCTGAAGAATGGGCAGGAACAGCCCCACGATTCCCAGCAGGACGAAGGCCCCGCCGATGATTAGCCATTTGATGCGCGCCAGTTTCCCCATCGCGCGGACAAGTTACTCTGCATCCCCGGGATCATCCGAGGCATTTTTTTTGTGCAACAATGAGGCGAGAATAGAAAGTAGCAAAATCGAAATCACCACCACCAGTGGCCCCCAGTTGGGAATGTTGAAATCCGCAAGCCACGGCTCGGCGAGCATTTTTGCACCAACAAAAGCCAGCACCAATGCGAGGCCGTATTTGAGGTAGTGGAAAATCTCGATCATCCCCGCCAACACAAAGTAAAGCGAACGCAAGCCGAGGATGGCAAACATGTTGGAGGTGAACACGATAAACGGATCGGTTGTCACAGCAAAAATTGCGGGGATGGAATCCACCGCGAAAATCACGTCGGTGTATTCAATGGTCACGAGCACAATGGCCATCGGCGTGAGCATTCGTTTGCCGTCAATGCGGATGGTGAAATGCTCGCCCTCAAATTGGTCGTGAACGGGGAATAGTTTGCGGGCGAGTTTTACAAGCGGATTGTTTTCCGGCTCCACACCGTCGTCATCATTGTGAAACAACATCTTGATGCCGGTGAACAACAGAAATGCGCCGAAGACATAAAGGATCCAGTGAAACTTCGCCACCGCTGCCGCGCCCACACCGATCATCAAACCGCGCATCACCAGTGCGCCGACGATTCCCCAAAAGAGCACGCGATGCTGGAACTCGGGTTTGACTTTGAAGTACGTAAAGATCAGCGCGATGACAAACACGTTGTCCATCGAAAGCGACAGCTCGAGGATGTAGCCGGTGATGAACTCCATCGGCTTTTCTGCCGCCTCCGGTTTGCCCGCATACAATTCCGGAATCGCGAAACACGCGAACGCCATCGCCACCGAAAACCACAGCGTGCTCCAGCCGAGCGCTTCTTTGAAGCTAACCTTGTGTGCTTTGCGATTAAACAGCCCGAGGTCGAGCGCGAGGATGAACAGCACGCCCACCACGAACACCCCGTAATGCCAAGGGGCGATGCCGGCAGCAATCATATCAGACGTTGACCGTCACCGGATCGGCATCCTGAATGGGTGCCGCCAGTTCGGGCCGTTTGCCCTCGTGCCACCACAGCACAACGGCGCAAGCGATGTAGATAGAGGAATACGTTCCCGTGATAATTCCGACGAGGAACATAAATGCAAAATCATTAATTACCGTGCCGCCATAAAAATACAACGTGGCGGTGGAAAGCAGCGTGGTACCGGAGGTGATGATGGTTCGGCTGAGGGTTTGGTTTAGCGCGGCATTCATCACATCGGCAAACGTGCCGCGCGTGCCGAGTCGAAGGTTTTCCCGAATGCGATCGAAGATCACAATCGTATCGTTAATGGAAAAACCAATGATGGTGAGAATCGCCGCCACGATGGGCGCGTTCAGTTCGCGGCCGCTGAGGAAAAACAGGCCGCCTGTCATCAGCACATCGTGCAAAACCGCAATCACCGCGCCGATGGCGAATGAGTATTCGTAGCGGAAGGCCACATAAATCAAAATACCAAACAACGCCAACACCGTGGCCACGATTGCGGATTTCTGGATTTCGCCACTGATGCTCGGCCCCACGAGATCTTTGGAAAGCAAAGTGAAATTCGCTTCGGGATGGATTTGATTCAGTTCGGCAATGACCTGTTTCGGGTCGCCGACTTTGTAGCTCACGCGAAGCACTTGATTGCCGGAGGCTTGATCGGATTGGGGTTGCACCTGCAAACCTGAATCGCCCATCGATAATTTGGCGGCAAGCTCGCCCTGCAATTTCTCTGAATTGATCGTGGCTTTGTCGTTATCAAAACTCATCATCAAACTTTGGCCGCCCGCGAAATCCACGCCCATCGTTTTATCCCAACCTCGTGAGATCACGTAAACCGTGGAAATCAAAATGAACACCCAAGTCACCCAAACCGCCGGACTCTTAATTGCATTGGCGAAGCGGGTGGCGCCGGTTTTGTATTTCACAAAACTGATCGTCGGCAACCCCGGCGTGGTCCGGAGGTGCATCGCACGCTTGGAACCTTCCGAGCCGATCCATCCGACGTTTAACAACAAATCCAAAACCAACCGCGTGGCCACCAATGCGGTGAACATGCTGGTGAGGATGCCGATGGTAAGCGTGACGCCGAATCCCTGCACGGGGCCTTTGCCCATATAAATCAGAATCACCGAAGCAATGAGCGTTGTTAAGTTGGCATCAAAAATCGTGCCAAACGCTTTTTCGTAACCGGAAGAAATAGCGCCCTTCAGTGATTTGCCGACGCGCAATTCTTCGCGGATGCGCTCGAAAATCAACACGTTGGCGTCCACCGCCATTCCAATAGTGAGCACCACGCCGGCGATGCCGGGCAGCGTGAGCGTGGCATCAAACCAACTGAGCACTCCCATCAAAATCAGAATATTCAGCGCCAACGCAATGTTCGCCACCACGCCGCACAGCAAATAATAAACCACCATAAACACCGCCACAGCGATGAGCCCAAACTTTGCGGCGGCAAACCCCTTGGCCACTGATTCGCGGCCGAGCGAAGGATCCACATCGCGTTCCTCAATAATTTCCACCGGCGTCTCCAACGGATTCTCCAGCGCATTGGCGAGCTCGCGAGCTTCGTCGTAAGTAAAGTCACCACTGATTTCGCCACGCGAATGGATGCGACTATTTATCGAAGGCGCAGAAATCAAGTCGTCATCCAGCACAATGCAGAGCGCGCGTGGATCCTGCCCACTCACCTGATGCTCTTCAGTGATCTGCGCAAATTTATCCGCACCCGCGCCATCAAGGCGGAAGCTAATTTTCGCAAGGCCACTGATAGGATCGCGAATGGGGCTGGCGCTGACGATGTGCACACCCGGCACACATTTTTCCGGGTAATCCTCCATCGTCACCACGAACAGAGTACGCGTGATTTTCTGGCCGTCATCATTCTTCAGCTTATAGCTAAGCAAATCAGCGCCGGGAACAAAATTTTCACCATTCGAAATCGCCATCTCACTGCTGGAATGTTCGAGACGGAATTCCAGTTTAGCAATTTTTTGAATGGTTTCGCGCGCGCGATCACGGTCCGCTTTGGAAAGGCCAGGAATTTGAATGATGATGTGATCCGCCTCATCGCTCGATGAACTTTGGATGATGGGCTCGGAGACACCAAATTTATCAATCCGTTTGCGGATCGTTTCCATCGCCTGCTCCAGGCGATCTTTGCGTTTATCCGGATCCGCCCTGGCACCGGTGCTGACAATGCGCACTGTAAATTGTGTGCCGCCCCGAAGATCCAACCCCAGCTTCACCTTGCCCGCCGCCATAGATTGCAGCTTGCCAAGGACAAAGCGGTTGGCCGCTTTCCGCGATGCTTCTATTAGCTCGGCTTGTTCCCCGGCAGTAGCGCGTTGCGGGATGTCATAATCCAGACTCGCATTGAGCCCCATTTTTTCGCGCGCTGGTTTATCGGTTTTGAATTCCCCTTTCAACGGGAAATAATTAGTGAGACTTGCAGTGCCAATCGCCTGCTCCCATTTCTCAAGCGTCAACTCACCGCCATCGGCGGCCTCGTTCATGGCCTTGAGATGGTTTAGGATGAGATCAAATTTGCCATCATCCTTCTCTGTAGCTTTCTCTTCGAAGACCACCACCATCGGGCGCCCCTCCGGCGGCAACCATTGGATGCCAAACCCGATGCTTATGGAGAGTACGATAAACCAACGCCAGAGCATCGGTCGGTTTTGTGTTTGATTTCGCTCCATGAAAATTAGTCCTTGTCCGCGCCCTCATCCACCATCGCTTCCACGGCGGCTTTGCTGACTTCAAGTTTTGAATCGCCCGAGCGCAGGGTCACGCTTTTGTCTTTCACCGTCACTACGGTGCCGAGGATGCCGGCGGCGATGACTTTGTCGCCCGGTTTGAGCGCACTGACCATCGCCTCGAGCTTCTTGCGTTGCTGGCTTTGTGGGCGCAAAATGAGCACGTACATGATGGCAAACAAAGGGCCAAACATGCAGAGCATTTGAATGAGTGCGTCTTTTCCTGAAGCAGGGCCGCCGCCTTGCCCCCCGCCCGCCATCGCGAACCATGCGTCACTGATTAGATTTTCCATATTCAAAAATGAGACGGCAAAGACTATGGATACAGCACCCAATGGCAAGCTTTTCCTGCGTAAATCCGGCAGGATTACGCATTTTTTCGCTGCGCGGCCACGCGGGTGGTCGGTGTGTAACGGGCCGCAAAATCGCCCTGAAACTTGCCAAAAGTGCCCGCTTCGATGTGTTTGCGGATGTCTGCCATCAACCGCAGATACAACCGCAGATTGTGCAAAGTCAGCAGTCGCAGCCCCAAAATCTCATCCACATTAAGCAAATGCCGCACATAAGCGCGAGTGTGATGGGTGCACGTAAAGCAATCGCAACCGGCCTCGATCGGGGCGAAATCTTCCTTGTACGCCGCGCCTTTGAGCGCAAACGCGCCGTCATAAGTAAACGCCGTGCCATTGCGGGCGAGGCGCGTGGGCAGCACACAATCAAAAATATCCACGCCGCGCGCCACCAACTCCACTAACTGCGCGGGCGTGCCGAGGCCCATCGCGTAGCGCGGCTTGTCGACGGGCAACAGCGGCGCGGTGTGCGCTGCCATCGCGAGCATCTCCGGCTCCGGCTCGCCCACGCTGAGGCCGCCGATGGCGTGGCCATCAAAATCCAACGCCGTAATATCCGCCGCGCTGCGTTCGCGTAAATCGGCGTGGCACCCGCCCTGCACGATTCCGAAAACAAGTTGCCCATCCGCGCGCGGTTGTTCGCGGCACTCAGCAGCCCAACGCGCGGTGCGTTCCACGGCGGCCGCCACGCGTTCGTGCTCGGCGGGGTACGGCGGGCAATCATCGAACACCATCGCGATGTCGCTGGCCAAATCACGCTGAATGGACATCGCCTCTTTTGGGCCAAGGAAAAGTGACGAGCCGTCGATGTGCGATTGGAACGCCACGCCGTCGTCTTTGATCTTCGCCATCTTCGCTAAACTAAAAACCTGAAACCCGCCGCTGTCTGTAAGGATCGGTTTATCCCAACCCATAAATGCGTGCAACCCGCCCGCAGCACGAATGGTTTCCGGCCCGGGCCGAAGGTTGAGGTGATAGGTGTTGCCAAGAATAATTTGGGCGTCGAGTTCGTTGAGATCGCGCGTGTCCAAAGTTTTGACCGTGGCGCGAGTGCCCACGGGCATAAACATCGGCGTTTCGATTTCGCCGTGCGCGGTGGTGAGCGTGCCGCGTCGGGCGTCGCCATCCGTTTTGTGCAGGGCAAACATTAGGCCAACGCCGCCCGCACGCGAGAAACGGCCTCCGCAACGGAAACATTTTCGCGGCCGCCTTCGGAACGCAACGTGAACTCCACGTTGCCCTCTTTGAGCGAACGCTCGCCCACGCTCACGCGCACGGGGATGCCAATGAGTTCGGAGTCTTTGAATTTTACACCGGGCCGCACATCGCGATCGTCCATCAGCACGTCCACGCCGGCAGCGGTCAGTTCATCGTAAATGGCTTGGGCGGTTTTCATCACTTCGCCTTCAGGCGCGATATCGAGCACGGTAAGGCAAACCTGCCACGGCGCAACCGCTTGCGGCCAGATGACGCCGTGCTCGTCGTTGCCGCATTCGATGATCGCCTGCAACGTGCGCGTGACGCCGAGCCCGTAACAGCCCATCACGAATGGATGTTGCTTGCCGTCCTCGCCAAGGAAATTGGCATCGAGCGCCTCGGCGTATTTGGTGCCCAGCTTGAAGACGTGGCCAACTTCGATGGAGCGCTGAATCTTCAGCGGCTGACCGCCTTCGCTCAATTCGCCCTCGCGCACGGTGCGGAGATCCGCCCATTGAAGATCCGGCAAATCGCGCGCGACATTGACATTGCGAATGTGAAAACCATTCTCATTCGCGCCCGTCGTCATTCCGGCCGCGTTGCGCAGTTGTTCATCGGCAAACACGGGGATGCCCTTCACGCCCACTGCGCCGAGACTGCCCGGATACGCGCCAAGCGCGGCGTTGATTTCTTCCGCTTCCGCTGCGCGAAAAATCGCTGTGCCCAGTGCGCCACAAAGTTTCGCCTCATTGATTTGGTCATCGCCACGCACCAACGCGATGGCCGGTTTATCTTCGGCAATGAACACGAGTGTTTTGATTTGCGCTTCGGCGGCGACATTGTGCGGCTCGCTCGCAAGATCTTCGATGGTCTTCACCTTCGGCGTGGCAAACTGTTCCAATTCCCCCGTGCATTCGCTGGGCGTTGCGGTGATAGCGCCTTGGCTGTTTGCCTTCTCGAGATTGGCCGCGTATGAGCCATCTTCGGTGTACGCCACTTCACTTTCGCCGGTGGGCGCGGGCACCATAAATTCGTGCGAATGTTTGCCGCCCATCACGCCGGTATCCGCTTCCACCGGAAACGCCGTCACGCCGCATCGTTTGAAAACCTGCACGTACGCATCGTACATTTTTTGATAACTCACCATCGCCGCGTCATCGGAAACATCAAAGCTGTACGCGTCTTTCATAATGAACTCCCGCGCGCGCATCAGCCCAAAGCGCGGACGAATCTCATCCCGAAACTTGGTTTGTATCTGATAAAAATTAACGGGCACCTGCCGGTACGACTGCAATTCCGTCGAGGCCAACGTGGTGATCACCTCCTCGTGCGTGGGGCCCAGCAGCCATTCGCGGTTTTTGCTGTCGCGCACTTTGAAGAGGACATCCGCCGCTTGCTCGTAGCGTCCACTGGCTTTCCAAATTTCCGGCGGTTGCACGGCCGGCATCAGCACTTCCAGTGCGCCCGCGCGATCCATCTCCTCGCGGACAATGGCTTCAATCTTGCGGAGCACCCGAATGCCCGACGGCAAAAAAGTGTACAAGCCGCCCGCCAGTTTGCGCACCAAACCGGCGCGCAGCAAAAGTTGATGAGAAGGAATTTCCGCCTCGGCGGGGGCTTCTTTCAAAGTGGGAATGAACGTTTCGGTCCAGCGCATGCGGCAGTGATAGCGGAGAGTGGGCGCGAATTCAACCTTGCGCTACTTGACCGTGTTGCACAGCGAAGCCATATCACCAATGCGCACTTCAAGTTTGTCGCCGCTTTCGATGGGCCCCACCCCGCTCGGCGTACCGGTGAGAATGATGTCGCCGGGCAACAGTGTCATATTCGTGGAAATGAAACTGACCAAATGATTGCAGTCAAAAATCATTTGGCCGGTGTGGGAATTTTGGCAAAGCTCGCCATTCTTAAAAAGCTGAATGGTCAGGTTTTGCGGGTCCACCTTGGTTTCGATGTATGGCCCCAAAGGCGTAAAGGTATCGAAGCTCTTGGCGCGCGCCCATTGGCTTTCGCTCTTTTGAATATCGCGATCACTAATATCCTGCGCCGACGTGAAGCCAAAAATATAACGGCCGGCAGCTTGCGGGGCGACATTGCGCATCCGCCGCCCAATCACGATTGCCAGTTCAGCCTCGAAATCATTGCGATGACTGGGAAAAGGCAAATCGATTTTGCCGCCATCAGCGATCAGCGAGGTGGGCGCCTTCAGCCAAAAGAGCGGCTGCGTGGGTGGCTTGAGATTGGACTCGCGCGCGTGGTCGGCATAGTTAAGGCCCACGGCGATCACCTTGCTCGGCTCCACCGGCGTGAGCGTTTTGATGCTGCGAGTGGGCGTGATGCCGCGCTTGGCAAAGGCGGGCGAACCGAACACATCGCCCTTCAGTTTATAAAGTTTGCCTTCAACAACCTTAGCGTAAAAGATGTCGTCCCCTTTTTGGAATCGTCCGATAGCAGCCATACGGGGAGTTGTTAACAGGTAATTCCCAATGCCCGCAAGCCAAAAAACATTGAAAATTAAGGGCGATTGCGACTATTCTCTGCGCCTTGAGATGACTTTCAAATTCCGTGTCATACTGTGTTTTTCGTTGTTTTTGTGTCTGCTCGGAGGGGTTTCCGCAGCGGAAAAAGAAATCGTCTGGAACTCATTTCGCAAGCACCTCGGTTTGAACGTGCAAGATACCACGCTGGCGGAAGTGCTCGGCGGCATCCAGCGCGAAACTGGCTGGCAAGTGCGTCTGCAGCCGGGGCTCAATCGACCGGTTTCGGTAAAGTTCAAACCCAAACCCATTGACGAAGCATTGCGCCTTATATTAGGCGACCTCCGCTACACCCTCATCGCGCGCCCCGGCCAACCCGGCAAACTTGAGATTCGCCTTAACGCCAAAGCCGATGCGGAAACCGAGCCGATGGCCGAACCTGTTCCCAAACCAAAGATTGCCGCTAACCAACTCGCCGTCATCTTTCGCCCCGGTCAAGACGCCGCCGCCCTCGCCAAGCGTTTCAATGCTGACCTGCTCGGCTTCATCAAAATCGCCAACGTGGCGCAACTTAAATTCACCGACCCCCGCGCGATGGCCGCCGCGCGTCAGGCGATGGCCGAGCTGGGCGTCACGGAAATGATTGATGACGTGCATTTATACCCACGCCCCGCCACGCCCGTCCTAGTAGCGGGCGCTGCGGGCGTGCTTCCCGTTTCCGTGCGCCCGGAGGAAGTGGACACCAAAGGCCAACTCATCATCGGCCTCATCGACACCGCCGTGCAACCGGCTGAACTTGACCAACCCGGCTTCCTCTTGCCCGCGCTTTCGATGGCCGATTCTTTCACGCCCCCAAACCATTCGCCCACACACGGCACCTCGATGGCTGGCATTGTTTTGCGAGGGTTAGCGAATAAAGATTTGGGCGTGCAAAACAGTCCCGTGCGAATCCTGCCGGTGGATGTTTTCGGGGCAAGCGCAAACGCCAATTCATTCAACATCGCCAACGGCATCACGGAGGCGGTGAACAACGGCGCCACGATCATCAACCTCAGCCTCGGCGGTTACCAAGCCAGTCCGTTGCTCCAGCGCATCATCGCCACGCATCATAAAAATGGTGTACTCTTCGTGGGCGCAGCCGGCAACGAACCGGTCACCACGCTGCACTTTCCCGCCGCGCATCCGCAAGTAATGGCCGTCACCGCCACGCGCCCCAACGGCGAGCTGACGGCGTACGCCAATCGTGGTAACTTCATTGATGTCGCTGCGCGCGGAACGCATCCGGTGCGGTTCTGCAAACGCACTTACGCCGTCACCGGCACCTCGGCATCCTCGGCGTACGTGAGCGGATTAGCCGCCGGACTCGCCTCGCATCACCAAAAAAAGCCACGCGAAATCCGTGAGTTAATCATCGAAAACCGCCCATTCGTGCCACCCAAACCGAAGGAGGAAGAGAAGAACTAACGTTGCCGCTCGATGCGGACGGACACGTGGCGAGTTTGGGACAGAATAAATTTTTTCACTTCGACTCTCACGCAATCGGGTTGAAATTCTGTAAGCACTAGCGCAGCCAAATCTTCCGCCAGTTTTTCGATCAACCGCCATTCGCCAGACTCGACCGCTTCAGTGATCGCCATCGTCACGGCGTGGTAATCGATGGTGGCTTCGATGGCATCGTTTGCGGCCGCCGCGGCGAAGGGTTGTTCCATTTCAAGGGTGAGCAAAAGGCGCTGCGGCGTGGCGCGTTCTTCATCCGGCACACCCACGCGGGCGCGCACTTCAAGGTCGGCGATGGTGATGGTGTCATTCATTTGCAGTCACAGGCGCGGGCCATTTCAAGTCGGATTGTTCCAGCAACAACTTCAACTCACCCAAGTGTTCCACCATCAATTCCGGCTCGGCCAATTGCAATTGGTCGCGCGTGTTGTAGCCGGTGAGCACAGCGCAGGAATGAATTCCACCGGCGTGGGCGGTTTCCACATCGTGTTGCATATCTCCGATGAAGACGGTTTCAGCAGCAACCAGATTTTGTTCGGCGAGGATTTGGGTGATGCGCGCGCGCTTGTCCATCACGCGCACGTAGGCGTGATCAAAATCAAACGCAATGCGCGCGGATTGCTCACGGTAATGATCAGGATGAATGGTGCTCAACAAAAAAGTGCGCAAGCGGTTTGATTTGCAAAAGTCAAAAAATTCGCGGGCGTGCGGCAGGGGCTCGATGGATTTCTGTTCATCGGCGAAGCTATGTTTGTACCATTCCTCTAATTGTTCCAAAGGGACGCCGGGGGTGACGCGTTCGTAAAATTGATCGAAGGGCAAACTGAATTCTGCGCGAAATTCCTCGAGGCTCATTTCCGACCGGCCGGATTGGGTGAAGGTGTAATTCGTAGCGCGCCACACCGCCGGCAAGTCATTCACCAAAGTGCCGGACCAATCGAATAACACATTGCGAATCATTCCTCCGCCTTATTTTCCCCGTGTTCTTCCCCGTGTTCGCTCTTTTTCTCATCTGCCGGTTTGGCCCGTAAATTGATGCGCTTGGGGGCTTCTTTTTTATCTTCAGCGGGTTTGCCTCGCGGATTGATGTTCTTTTTTGGGGCCTCGTTTTTTACCTTTTTTTCACGAAGCCTCGCCTCAGCTGCGAGCGCGACCTTGTCCGGGGGTTTCAGGAAAAACCCCGCAACAATCGCCGCTGCCACTGCGATGACTGCGCAAATGAAATAGGGCAACTTGATCGACACATCCAAAAGCCCGAGCGCAAACAAAGGGCCGATGATGCGCGCAAGGCTGCCGATGCTTTGGGTGACGCCCATCACCTCGCCTTGTTCGTTTGAATCGGCGTTCAGGGAAATGAGGCCGTAAGTCGGTGCGCGATACACGCTGGAGCTGACGGAAAATAATGCCAACGCGCCGAGCAACATATACAAATGCGGAGCGTGAGCGAGCGGCAACCACGCGAGACTCACCCCCAAGAGAGCCAAACCAACAACGATCAACCGTTTCTCGCCCAGCCAATTGACGAGTGGCCCGATCAGCTTGCCTTGAATGATGGCACCGAGGAGTCCGCAAAAGACCAGCATGTAATAGGCGATGGTACGCGTGTAATCGATGGAGGCAATTTTCCCGTTGGAAGGAACAAAATGAAGCTCTTCAAAAGTGACGCGGCCACTATTCGGCGCATTAAAAACATTGGTGCCTTCGAGCGTGACCAGATCGCACAAGGCCGCGCCTTTCCGCACTTCGCCGCCCTGCTCCACGCGCCAATTGCGAATTTCTGTGATTTGATTTTCATCAAACTCCGCGCGCACTGTTTGTTGGAAACTAAAGGTTCCGGGCGATTCCTTCGTGCCGGTAAAGGTCACCACAAAGGTGGATTCAAAACAGGTGAAACAAAATGTGGCCATAAAAAACACGCCGATGAGGCAGGCGAGCTGTTTGCGCTTGAGCACGTTCGCGATTTGTTGCAAGCGCGGTGGCGGCGGTGCGGGGTCGCTATTGGGCTGCCGACTTTCGCCCAATACGAAATATGCCAAAATGAGATTCAACCCGCAAATGGTCGCCGCCGTCCAGCCGGGGCCGGTGACGCCAAACCATTCCGCGCTCAACGCACCTAATGCCGGCCCCACGATGAAGCCCAAACCGAACGCCATCCCGATGAGGCCCATGCGTTTGGAGCGATCTTCCGGCGGCGACACATCGGCGATGTATGCGCTGGCCACTGAGAGATTGGCACCGCACACGCCCGCCGCCATTCGCGAAGCGAGCAAGCCCCACAACGATTCATAATAACACGCCAGCGCAAACAAAATGTACGAGATGCACGCGCCCGCAGTGCTGATGAGCAACACGGGGCGGCGGCCAATGCGATCGGACAAGCGCCCCCACCACGGGGCGAAAAGAAATTGCATCAAGGAATACGAAGCCACGATGAGGCCCGCAATGAGGCCCGCCGCGCCATAGGTTTTGGCGTACAACGGCAGCACGGGCAGCACGATCCCGAAACCAATCAGGTCGATGAAGACGGTCATGAAGATGACCAACAATGATGCTTTACGTGCCATTTGCGACGGGCGGGGAAGTTAACGCGCAAAGGCCGCGCGTGGAAGCAAAACCGATCAGGCTTTTTCCAGATCGAATTCCGCCGCGGTGTCGGGCGCGCCGTAAAGCCAATGCCAGCCCGCGCGGAGGTCTTCCAAAATCATATAAAGCGAAGGCACCAGCACGAGGGTGACGAGTGTGGCGAACATCACGCCGAAGCCAATCGAGACGGCCATCGGGATGAGGAATTGCGCCTGCACGCTTTTTTCAAAAAACACCAGCGGCGTGAGGCCCGCGAAGGTGGTGAGCGAGGTCAACATAATTGCACGGAAACGCGCCACGCCGCTCACGCGCACGGCGTCGATTATTTCTTTGTGCTTGGGGCGATTGCGATTTACAAAATCGACCATCACCAGGCTGTCGTTTACCACCACGCCAGCGAGCGCCACCACGCCGAACATCGACAGCACCGTCAGCTCCATCCCCATTATGAGATGCCCCAGCACCGCGCCAATGAGGCCAAAAGGAATCGCGATCATCACGATGAAGGGTTGGATGTACGACTTAAACGGGATGGCGAGCAGCGCGTAAATCATCACCATCGCCACGATGAACGCGCGGAACATACTCGAGAGCGTCAGCTCCTGCTCCTGGCGCGCGCCCTGAAAGCTGTGCTGCAGCCCGGGATGTTCGGCGGCCAATTCCGGCAAATCTTTTCCCTCCAAACTGGCGATGAGTTTGTTCGGCTCAATTTGCGTGGTGTCCACATCGGCGGTGATATTCACCGCGCGGCGGCCATCCACGCGGCGAATGCTCGCATAGCCGCGCCCTTCTTCCGTGGCGGCGACTTCACTGAAAGGCACGCCAAACCCATCGCGCGTGTGGATGCGCAAGTCGCGCAGATCATGCATTGAATGGCGATGGTCGGCGGGATACCGCACCATCACTTTCACATCGTCGCGATTACGTTGCAGTCGCTGGGCTTCTTCGCCGTAAAACGCCTGCCGCACTTGCCGCGCCAAATCCGTTTGCCGCAAACCCAGCAATTCCGCCTCCGGCTTGAGCTTGATTTTCAATTCCCGTTTGCCCACGCGAAAGGTGTCCGTGATATCCTGAACACCGGGATAATTCCCAAGCCGCGCCTTTAACTCCTCCGTGGCCGCCTTCAGCGTGGCAAGGTTTGGGCCACTCAAGCGGATGTTAATGGGTTTGCCCGCCGAAAAAATACTGGCACTAAACCCCACCTCCGTGGCGCCCGAAAAATCGCCGGCCAATTCACGCCAGCGGTCAGCCATTTCCTGGCTGGTAATCACGCGCTCTTCCGACGGTGCCACCTCCAAATGCACCTCGCCCTTGTGGCTGCCAAAATGGCTGGCCTCGTAATTGCCGCCCGCCATTTCCGCTTCCATCCGAAACGGTTGCTGCCCAATGCTGGCCAATGAATGGCGGATCGCATTCGTGCCATCCTGTCCGCCCGCGGCAATTTCGGCGCGCAATTGCTCAGCGGAATCTTCCAATTGGAGGACCGCCTTTTCGGTGACCTCCACCGGCGTGCCGCGCGCGAAGCTCACCCACGCCGCCACGTTGTCGCCTTCCACAGGCGGGAAAAATATGAATTTGAAATGTCCGCCCGCATATCCCGCAAGCGTGATAAACAATGTCGCTGTTCCGACCGAAAGCGTGAGATAACGCCAACGCAAACACGTCTCAAGAAAAGGCTGATAGATTTTCAAAATAAACGTTTCCACTTTTCCGGCAAAAGCACTTTGGAATCGCGACCACAGCCCCGGTTTTTTTTCTTTTTTAACATCCGGCAAATTCCGCAAATGCGCCGGCAGAATGAACAGGCATTCCACCAATGAAAACAAAAGCGTCGGCATCACAATCAATGGAATGTACCGCAAAATTTTTCCTGTGTTGCCCTCAATGGCGAGCAATGGATAAAACGCCGCCACGGTGGTGAGCACCCCAAAGATCACCGGGCGCCCCACTTCCAACGCGCCGCTGATGGTGCTCTTGATGCCCGCGCCGTATTTTTCCTGATGAGTATAAATATTTTCGCCCAACACAATTGCGTCATCCACCACAATGCCGAGCACGACAATGAATGCGAAGAGCGTAATGAGGCTGATGGACGCATCCATCGCCGGCATTAGCCAAAGGGTGCCGAGGAATGAAACCGGAATCCCAAAGGTTACCCAGATCGCCAACCGAAACCGTAGGAACAACGCAAGAATGAAGAATACTAAAATCAGCCCCGCGCGGCCGTTGCGCAAAAGGAGGTCGAGACGGCTGCGCAGATACGAGGAATCATCCTGCCACGTTTCCAGCGAAATGCCTGCGGGCATTTGGGGTTCGGCGGTGGCGACGTATTCTTTGACCAATCGCGAAATCTCCAGCGCACTTTGATCGCCCACGCGAAACACCCGCACCAACGCCGAAGGCTGCCCGTCAAATCGCGCGCGCGAATCCACCTCCGCAAAGCCATCCACAACCGTCGCCACCTCCCCCAGCGTGAGCCGACTGCCATCGGGCGCGGTGCGCAGCGGCAGCGATTCAAAATCAATTTGGCCGTACGCCTGCGCCTTGGCGCGCAGCAAAATATCGCCGCCCGTCGTTTTGAGCGTGCCTCCGGGAAGATCAAGCGAGCTTTCACGCACGGCAGCCGCCACTTCGTCGAAGGTCAAATTGTAACGCCGCAAATCCTCCTCGCGCAATTCGATGGACACCTCGTACGGTCGCACATTCACCAGCTCCACTTGCGTGATGCCGCGCCGCGCCAGCAACTCATCCCGCACCCGCTCGCCCGCGCGCTTGAGCGCCACCTCCCCCACCTCGCCACTCACCGCCACATTGATAACCTGTTTGCGAATGATGATTTCGCTAATGACCGGCTTATCCGACTCCTTCGGAAAAGTATCAATCGCATCCAGTTTTGCCTTCGCTTCATCCAGAAACTTTTGCCCGTCCGTATGCGGCAGCAATTCAATCGCCACCACCCCCATCCCCTCGGCCGCCGTGGACACCATTTGCTTTACTCCCTGCAAACCCTGCACCGCCTGTTCCACGCGCGCGCAGATGCCTTCCTCAGTTTCCTCCGGTGCCGCGCCGGGATACGGCACTTCAATCATCACCCAATCCGAGTCAAAATCCGGAAACACTTCCTGTTTGATTTTTGGAATCGCCAGCAACCCCGACAGCAAAATAAATGCTGCCAATAAATTCGCAGCCACACGATTCCGGGCGAACCATTCAATAATGCTATTCATCCGCCCGCACCCCCATCCCCTCCACAAACGAATCCAGCGGCGAAAGGCAAACCCGTTCATCCTCTTTCAATCCTGAATCAATCACCACCCGCTCGCGGTCACTCCACGCAACCGTCACCGCCTGTGAAAACAATTTTCCATCGCGCAAAACATACACCTGTTCGCCCTCACGATACGCCGCGCGCGGCAGCACCACCACGCCCTCCAGCGCGCGCCCCTCAATGCGCGCCATCACAAATCGCCCGAAACTTAACGCCGGCTTTCCCGCCATATACGGCTCGGCCACGCTGGCCACCACCGCCGCCATTCGGGTCCGGGAATTTACCGCCCCCTCCGTGCGCACAATTTTTCCGGTCCATACAACTCCGCCCGCGGTGAGCCGCACCGGCGAGCCATCCACCGCGCCACCGCGCATCGCCTCGCTTAATTCAAGATGCGCCAATTCCCCAATCGGCAACGGCAACCGCACCTCGGCCACCGCCACGGATTGCATTTCCGCCAACACACTCGCACGCGACACCACTTGCCCCACGCCGATTGACTGCGATTTCACGCGGCCATCAAATGGCGCAACCAACACGCACCGTTTCAAATTCACTTGCGCCTGATCCCGCGCCGCTTCCGCCGCCGCCAACGACGCCTTGCCCGATTCGTGCAGCGCCTGTGAAGCGCCCGCCAACGCCTTCGCTGAAACCAACGCCGCGCGCGCCTCGCGCAATTGCGGGTCGCGCACCAGCAACGCCGGCGGCTCGCCTTCGCGGCCCAACAGTTTCCACTCCGCGCGCGCCGCCGCAGCCTCCGCTTCCTCAAGCGTGATGCGCGCCTGCGCCTGCGCCATCTTCGCTTCGCCGCTGCTCACCTGCGCCAGAGCGTTGGTCATGCTCGCTTGGGCCGATTGAATATCCGCCGAGGCTTGGCGCAGCACCAACTCATAATCGCCGCGATCAATCCGCACCAATTCTTCATCACGCGCAACGAGCCCGCCCACCACCAGTTGCGGCGAAACCCAAACCACGCGCCCGCTCACCTCCGGCGACAACCCAATTTCGCGACGCGGCATCACTGTGCCCTGCGAGCGTACTTCCAGCCGAAACGTTTCCAGCTTCACCGCCGTCGTTTCCACGCGGGGCTTGAAGCGTTCCGTCGAACGTGGCGCCACCACGTTGCGATGAGTCGCCAGCCACCACGAACCCCACACGCCCGCCAACAGCACCAACACCGGCAAAGCAATTTTCAAAACGCGCCGCGTCATTCGCCTGCCTCCGTTGGATTTCCTGTTGGCTTTGCAAACCCTCCACCCAGTGCAAGGTGAAGATTCACGCGATTCTCCAAACGCAACCGCCGCACGCCCACCTCTTGGCTGCGCATTTCATTGACGCGCCGTTGGGTTTCCAGCACCCGCACAAAAGGCTCCAGCCCGCGCGCAAAACGATCCTCCGCAAGCCTCAACGCCTGCGCGGCTTTGGCGGCGGATTCCGCCAAACGCGCCTCGCGAGTGGCTAATAAATTCTCATTGGCCAACGCCGTTTCCACTTCGGAAAACGCATTAAGCACCGTGCCGCGATATTGGATCACCGCCTCCGCCGCCATCGCTTCGCGCAGTTTCACATTAGCGCGCAAACGACCTCCATTGAGAATCGGCTGCGTGAGGTTTGTGCCCAGTGACCACACGAGCAAATGACTGTTCAGTAAATTTTCCAGTTCATCACTGGAAGTGCCGCCCGAAGCGGTCAGAGAAAATTTCGGGTACAACTCCGCGCGCGCCACCGCCGTGCGCGCATCGGCGGCAATCAGCCGACTGTGCGCGCCCAAAATATCCGGACGCCGCGTGAGCAACTGCGACGGCAAACCCGCAGGAATCGCCGGCGGCAACTCCGGCATAGCTGCCTCGCCTTCAAGCATTCCGGCGGGATAACGCCCGAGCAATACTTCCAATTGCCGCCGCGCCTCCGCACGCGGGGATTCCCATTGCGCCACCACCGCGCGCGCGGCGGCAAGGTTCGTCTCGGCCAAACGCAAATCCAACGCCGGCCCCACGCCCAGCCCGTAACGCAGATTCGCTTGGCGCACCGTGGTTTCAATGATGACCACGTGCACCTCTGCCAACCCCAATTGCTCGCGCGCCTCAGTGAGTGCCAGCCACGCCTTCACGATTTGCGCGACGAGCGATTGCTGCGCCGCCGCCAACTCAGCGCGCGCCGTAGCCGTGTCCATCGAAGCCGCCAATTCACCGGCACGAATTCGCCCCCACACATCCGGTTCCCAATTGCTCGACAGTGTGAACCCATAATTTTCCGAGCGCGACGTAAGCACGGAGGAGCCGCCAATCGGCAGCCCAATAAAATTACTGCGTTTTTTGCTCGCATCCAGCGAAGCATTCAACGTGGGCCGACGATCTGCGCTCGCAATGCGTTGCCGCAATCGCGCCTGCTCCAACCGCACCGCCGTCGCTTGCAAATCTGAATTGCTGACCAATGCCTCTTTCACCAAAGCCGTCAATTCCGCATTCCCCAAACTCTCCCACCAATTTCCGGATGGAGCGTTTGTCGCACTTTGCCCTGCGATCCATTGGCCCGGCAAACTCATCGGGAAAGCCGTCCGCTCCGGCAAGTGCAACGCGCAACCCGCCAACGCACAGCCGACTGCCAATAAAAAGAATTTGAAACAGTGCGCTCTCATCGTGATTTAGCCTTAAACCCGGCGGATAGAAAATTCACCAATTGCTCAATCATCGCCTCCGTGTCATCCGGATTGCAACGCCCTCCGGAAAACGTACGCAGCCGTTCCGCATCCGCCATCGTATGCGCCATCGCGCCCACCAGAAAATGAATGCGCCAAAAAAAATCTTCCTCCGGCAATTTCGGCAAAGCCCGTTGAAGGGCCGGAATGAAACGCGAGGCCACCTCCTGTAATTGCCGATCCAACATCGCCTGAATTTTGAGATCGGGCTCCATAAAACACCGCCCCAATAATTGCATAAACACCGCTCCACCCTTTTTCGGATTCCGACTCAACCGCAACGCCGGCCCCACCAGCGCCGCCAGCACCTTCTGCAATGGAACCGCCCGCCGCCCGCACGCGCGCTCCTGCTCCTCCAGCAAAGCCAACCGCTCCGCATTCAACGGCACCAACCGGCGCGCCATTACCGACTGCAATAGCGACTCCTTGCTGCCAAAGTGATAATGCACCGCCGCCAGATTCACCTTGGCGCGACCGATGATCTGCCGCAACGAAGTCGCGTGCGGGCCTTTCGCAGCAAAGAGCTGCTCCGCCGCATCCAAAATATCGCGTTTCGTGTCCTTCATTTTACCCAATTTTTTCAAACGTTCGTATGAATCAGGTGTTCAAATTAAACGACTGAAGTCAATTGTCAAGGGTTGGGTGATGGTTTTTCTAATTTAACCTCAGTTTTTGAGGGCTAAACAGCCAATATGAACGCCTGAAAAAGCACCGTTCAGGGGGCGCGTGCGCTCCGATTCACCGCGTTAGTCGCCCAGTTTTTGGCCGATTTCAAGGGGGCAACCGTTGAGGAACGCAGCTGCATCCATAGAGCGGCTGCCTTCGCGTTGGAGTTGTTGCAGGAGGAGCGACTGTTCGCCGCAACCGATCTCGATGCCTGCGTCATTAATGGTCAGCACTTGCCCGGCGTTACCTTCGGTGGGCGATATTGCGGCGGCTTGGATTTTTACTAACCGTAGTTTCTCCGTCGGCAAGTGCGTGAAGATGCCGGGCCACGGCGTGAAGGCGCGAAGTTTTCTGTGGATTTCTGTTGCCGATTGGGTCCAGTCGATTTGGCCGTCTTGTTTTGTAATTTTTCGGGCGTAGGTGGATTGGCTGTCATCCTGCGGAACGGGCGCGAGGGTGCCATCCAAATAAGCGGGGAGCGATTGGGTTAGTAAAGCTGCGCCCATTTCGGCCAAGCGATCGTGCAAGGATTGGCCGGTGTCCTCTTGAGTGATTGTTGTTTTTGAAGTGGCGATCATTCCGCCGGTGTCGAGGCCGGCGTCCATTTGCATTAGAGTGATGCCGGTTTCGGCGTCGCCTTCGAGGAGGGCCCATTGGATGGGGGCGGCGCCGCGATGGCGCGGGAGGATTGAGGCGTGGATGTTCAGCGCGCCATGCGGCGGGAGGTCAAGCGCGGTTTGGGGAAGGATTTGGCCGTAGGCGGTGACGATCAATAAATCGGCCTCAAAGACGGCGAGCTGTTCGAGGGCTTCGGGGGTGCGAAGGGTTTGGGGTTGGATGACGGGCAGCCCGAGGTCGAGCGCGCATTGTTTGACGGGGCTGGGTTGGGGTTTGAGTTTGCGTCCGCCGGGGCGATCGGGCTGTGTGACCACGCCCACCACATCCGCGATGGGGCTGGCGTGAAGGGCGGCGAGCGGCGGACAAGCCAGTTCGGCGGTGCCCATATAGAGCACGCGAGGGGGCATCAGTTGCAAAACTCCAGTTGGCCGAGTGCGGTGGCAACGCCGCCGAGCACTTTGACAGGCGATTGGGTGGAATCGATGTCGTGCACGATTCTGGCGTCAAAACAATCGAGCACCGGCTGGGTTTCTTGTTTGTAGGTTTCGAAGCGTTGGCGGATGATGTCGAGGTTGGCGTCGTCCAAGCGGCTTTCGAGCAGAGCGCGGCGCTGGATGCGCTCGATCATTTGTTCCTGATCCGGACAGGCAAGGTGCAGCACGGCAAGCACGTTGACGTGTTCGTGCATCATTTCCACTTGGTGCGGATTGCGCGGGATGCCATCGAGCACGAGAAAATCCTGCGCGGGATGGAATGCTCCTTTGACGATGGCGCTTTCCATATTTTTTTGCCAAAGGGTGACTGTGAATTCGTCAGGCACCAATTCGCCCCGGCTTGAGTATTCGAGAAAAGTTTTGCCCAGCGGATCATCCGGGCGCAGATTGCGGAAGGCATCGCCGCAGGCAAAGTAGTAACAATTGGGGAGGTTGCGCAGGATGCGCCCCTGAGTTCCTTTGCCGGAACCGGGCGCGCCAAAGAGCAGCACGGCGTTGTATTTCATTTGTTCAGACATGGCCCAGCACCTCCACTTCGGTGAGGTCGGCATAGGTCACAAATTCTTCCATCCATTGGCCTTGATCCGCAAAAATAAATTGCAGTCCCGTGGCATCCACCGCCGAAATGTAGTGCACGGAATATTCGGTGGACGCGGTACGCAGAATCAAGGCCTCTCCCGAGGTGGCCGCCGCGCCCACAAATTGAGCAAAGTATTCGCTGAAAAACGCCGGGGTGAAATCGTACTCGGAACTATGATAATGTTCGAGTGACTGGGCGACCGGAACTGGCGCAGTTGGCGCAGATGGCGCAGATGGCGCAGCGAAGGGTTCTTCCGCGAATTGAGTTTCTTCAACCCCGCCCGCGGGCAGGTTTGCGTAAGGCGAATCCGGATCGTCCTCGTATTTCAAACTACGCGGCGCGGGTAAAGGCGTGGGCGGCGTGGTGCCGGGCAACTCGGCCGCACCGGGCACGCCGAGTGCAGCCGGTGCGGTGGAGGCAACGGCAGCCTGTGGCGGCAACGCAAGAAATACCGCCGGGCCCAAAACCGGCAGTGCTGCGCTCAGAGCGCACACGAGTTTCACAGGGCGGTTTTTAAACCGGGCAATTTCAAAACCCGCATAACCGCTCAGGGCCATCACCAATAACGCGAGAAATATTCCGGCAGGATTAAACACCACTTCCGGGCTCAAGACGCTGGCGGGCGGGCGGCGTTCCGGGAAGGACGCCACGCCGGGAGGTTCAGCAAGTTGAAAGGTGGAAGCCGGGGCAGCGGCGGCATTGGTTGCCGGCTGTGGCTGAGGCGGCAAGCTGTTGGTGGGTGCGGGGTTTGCTGCCGCGATCTGTACGGGCTGCGGCATTCCTGTGTTGGGATTCACCGCAGGCGGAGCGGGAGCATTGGTGAGTAGCACCGGCTGTGGCGCAGGTGGCTGGATGGGCTGAATAGGTTGGGCGGGATGGGCGGGTTGGACTGGCTGTGCCGGCGGCGCTACCGCAGGGGGAGTTTGCTTCTTCCGGGCCGTCTCAAGGGCATCCATAATTTTGAATTTTGCTTCGCGGGATTTTTGATTGAAAACGGGATCCTTCAAAAGCTCACTAAGTATCACGCCCAAACTGCGCGCAGTAAATTCGTCCCAACGATGGCGCACGCCGTTGCCAAACCCGCCGCCGACGGGCCGCAGCACGACGCCCTCCGCGTTCACGGAAATCACGCTGTGTATCTGAGCTTGTCCGCGGTCGCCCTGAAATTCCACGAGAAACGCGCCACGCGCTTCCGGCATCGCAACCAGCAGCCAAACCAATAATGAAATCCACCCCCTCACTCCTCAGTCAACGTGCACCAGAAAATCGATTTCAGCAATCAAAATCGGTTTCCAAAATTGAAAGCAACGTCTCAAGACCCCAAGCACAACTGAAGCTCGAAAGATGATCCGCCGCCGCCCCGTGCCGCCACACCGCCTGCGCGACAATCTCAATCGGCGCGGACTCCAAATCATTACGAGCCAACCAGCCGCCCAAGTGCCCTGCCAACACATCCCCGCTACCGCCTTGGGCGAGGTGTGGGTTTCCCGTGCTGTTGATGCTCACCGGCCCCTCAAACGCACCGATGAGTGAGTGGCGTCCTTTGAGTACCGTGATGGCTCCGCCGCAGATCGCCGAAACTTTCCGCATCGCCTGCACGCGATCGGACTGAACATTGCCGGGAGTCGTTTCCAAAAGTCTGGCGGCTTCCCCGGGATGCGGCGTCACTACACGCACTGCATTTTCCGGGATGGGTTCATTGGCAATCCATTCCAGCGCGCTGGCGTCCACAACAATTGGGTTCTCCGAATCCCTCCAAAGACTCACCGCTACTTGGCGCAAACTCTCCGGCACATCCGGTCCCGCCAATCCCGGCCCGATGACCACCGCCGTGCAGGCACTCAACGTTTGAACCACATTAGCATCCCAAGGATGCACCATCGCCGATTGCAACTGCGCCGCTACCGGCGCATACGCTGGTGTGAACACGCTCACCAAACCCACACCCGAACTTGCCGCCGCGCGCGCCGCCAACACCGCCGCGCCGTGATACCCCGTGGAACCAGCGATGATACCGACGTGCCCAAAAGTGCCTTTGTGCGAACTGGCCGCACGTTTGGGGACAAAAAATTGGAAGTCATCTGCTTGCACCCAGCGCAGTTCGCCCAATGACGGCGGATCGACTAAGGCAATCTCCGCAACCACTTCCAAGTGCCCCACAAATTCCGCAGCACATTCCGATATCAAACCGCTTTTGGGAGCGCCGAAGGTCAGTGTGAAATCCGCCCGCACCGCCGCGCCGCGCGGTTGGCTGGTATCCGCATCCAACCCCGAAGGCACATCCACGGCCAACACCGGAATGCGCAGGCGCTGTGTGGCTTCGTTGAGTCGCCCGATAAAGTCACACCAATCGGCCGACAACTCCCGGTTGAGGCCAATGCCAAATAAGCCATCCACCACCAACGACACGTCAGATAAATTCGGCAACGCCTCGGTGCAATCACTCACTTCGAGCACTTGGATGCGCTCATTGAACTCGCGCGCCGTGAGTATTTCAGCAGCAATTCGCGCATCACCGCCATTATTGCCTTTGCCAATCAGAAAAAGAATCGAAGGATCGAAAAAATTCGCAATGCTTTCAGCCTTGGACGTCACAGCACCACCAGCCTGATTCATCACCGCTTCCACGGAAACGCCCGCCGCCCAAGTGCGCTCCTCCCACTCGCGCATTTGCGCCACGGAAATGATCGGCAATGGCATAAATTAACGCCGATACAATCCGGCCACTGCACCGTAACCGTTGTACTTCAAAGTGCGCACGCGCAAGCCGTTCATGCCTTTCATTTCCTCGCTGGCTTGGCTCCAGCGCGGATGCGGCTTTGCGGGATCCACGTTCGACTCAAACGGATACTCCACCGCCGAAAGCGTGTTCCACAACGTCTTGGGCTGCTTCGCCACAAACTCAATTTTGACAATGCTCTTGATGCTTTTGTAGCCGTACTTCCACGGCACCACCAATCGAAGCGGCGCGCCGTTTTGCTTGAGCAAGGGTTTGCCGTACATTCCTGTGGCCACAAAAGTGAGGTCGTGCATCGCCTCGGCGATTCGCAATCCTTCCGTGTACGGCCACGGATATTGCGGCAACCTCGCGATGCCGGGCATTTGAGCCGGAACCATCGCGGTGGTGAATTTTACAAATTTAGCTTCCTTGGTTGGCTCGGCCAATTCGATCAGTCGGCGCAATGAAAAGCCCGACCACGGCAGAATCATCCCCCACCCTTCCACGCAACGAAAGCGATACACCCGCTCTTCAACCCCGAACTTGGCCACCATGTCCTGCGCATCCATCTTGAAAGGCTTTTTGCATAAGCCCCCAATTGTGATCGGCCACGGCTCCGTACGGAACCCCCCGACCAATCGCTGCACCTGAAATTTGTCGGTGGAGAATTCGTAAAAATTATTGTAGCCTGTGCCCCACTGATGAGGCGTGGGCCGGAAGTTGGGATTGTATTTGGCGTTGCGTTTGCCGGGATAGAGTTTCAGGTTTTGAGCGGCCGTGACCGCCGCACTGGCGTCGTGTGCCAGCAAGCCGCTTCCCAAGCCAACGCCCAAACCGAGCGATTTTATAAATTGCCGGCGGTTGCGATAAGTTGATTCAGGAGTCACGGCGGACTCCGGTAGATACCAATCGGGTCGAATGATGACGTTCGCCATGAAATTAATCTGCCACAGATGACGCGAAAATGACACCTTTTTTCACTTTAATTTCACATGAAACAGGAAAACGGTTTGCCACAATGCGTGGCACACTTCAAGAATGGGCCGTGGCCGCGCTCGACGAACAACTGATCCAACAACACGTGCAACGCGCTCTTTCTGAGGATATTGGCACGGGCGATGTAACGACCAACACATTGCTGCCGGCCAATGCCATGGGGCGCGCAATGATTGTCGCGCGCGAACCCCTCACGCTATGTGGGCTTGCGCTCGCGAAAGCAGCATTCACTCAACTTTCGGCCGATGCAATTTTTGAGTCTCCCGTCGAGGATGGTAATGATCTTAAACTCGGTGATACGATCCTCGAAATAAACGCGCCGTGTCGCGCGCTGCTCACCGCCGAACGAACCGCGTTGAATTATCTCCAACGCCTTTCCGGCATCGCCACGCAAGCGGCGCGTTATGTGGAAGCCGTGCGCGGCACCGGCGTGTTGATTCTCGACACCCGCAAGACCACCCCCGGCTGGCGTGCGTTTGAAAAATACGCCGTACAATGCGGCGGCGCGCGCAATCATCGGCGCGGCCTTGATGATCTCATCATGATCAAAGACAACCACCTCGCCGCCCTGCCCGGGCCCGATCCGGTGGCCGGTGCCGTGGCGCGCGCGCACGAAGCCGCGCCGGATTTAAAAGTGGAGGTCGAGGCCGATACCCTTGAGCAAGCCGACGCCGCTGCCAAAGCCGGCGCCAACATTATCCTGCTCGATAATATGCCGCCGGAAATGCTGCGCGAAGCCGTGGCCCTCATCGACGGTCGCAGCCAAACCGAAGCCAGCGGCGGCATCACGCTCGACTCCATCCGCGCCGTTGCGGAAACCGGCGTCAATTACATCTCCGTCGGTGCCCTCACGCATTCCGCGGTGGCGGTCGATATCGCCATGGACTTCACCCCAACACAATGACTTCCGCCGCGCAACTACTCTCCGCCCTGCGCGCCCATCCCGAGGGTGTGGCCGGCACGGATTTGTGCCAACAACTCGGCGTCACCCGCGCCGCAGTGTGGTCGCACATTGAATCCCTGCGCGAGGCGGGCTTCGAGATCATCGCCAGTCCGCATCGCGGGTATCAGCTCGTATCCGCGCCGAGCGCACTTCTCGCGGTGGATCTCCAATCCCGCCACAAAAAAGGACAAACCATCGGCAACACCATTCACGTACTTGCCCAAACGACTTCGACCAACGACGAGGTCAGCCAAGCCGCGCTGGAAAACCATCCCGAAGGACTTGTGGTTTTCGCCGAATGCCAATCCGCCGGACGCGGACGAATGGGCCGCCGATGGTCCTCGCCCACTGGACGTGGCTTGTGGTTTTCAGTTTTGCTTCGCCCGAGCCTTGCCCCGAGCGAATGCACCCAACTCACTGCAGCATCAGCCAATGCACTCGTGCGCGCCATCCAATCAGTTACTGGGATTACGCCGGAAATCAAATGGCCCAACGACCTTTTGATCAACGGCAAAAAAGTCGCCGGCATCCTCACCGAAATGAGCGCCGAACTCGAAAACGTCCGCTCGGTCATTCTCGGCATCGGCATTGACGTCAACCAAACCGCCAGCGAATTTCCCGCTGACCTGAGAAGCATCGCCACTTCGCTCAAGCTGGCCACCGGCAAATCTGTTTCGCGAGCGAACCTTGCTGAAGCCCTACTGCGCGAACTAGACCACGAATACGCGCGCATTCTCGCCGGTGATTTCACCGCTGTCGCCGAGGAATGGGCCAACCACTGCACCACACTCGGAAAGCTGGCCACCATCGATATGGGCACCCGCCGCGTACGCGGCCGCGCCGAAGCACTGGACGAAAACGGCGCACTACTGCTCCGCACCGAGCACGGCCGCATCGAACGCATCATTGGCGGCGAAGTTACACTTACTAAATAACACGATGATTCTACTGCTCGACATTGGCAACACCCACACCCACGCCGGCATTGCGCGCGGCAAACGCATTGCGCCGCACGACATTTTCCCAACAATAGATTGGCAAGGGGTTCGTGCAAAAAAATGGCTGCAACAATTCATTAAAAAAAACGCCGTATCAACCGCCACCGTGTGCAGTGTTGTGCCCGCCGCCACGCGCGCGGCACGAACAGTGTTGCGTGAATTGGGATTGAAACCAGAAGTCATCACCCATCGCAATTGTGGGCTGGAAACTGATTACCCAAAACCGTCCACCATCGGCCCCGATCGCCTGGCCAACGCGCGTGCAGGGATCGAATACTTTGGAGCGCCCGTGGTCATTATTGATTTCGGCACCGCAGTAACGTTCGATATCGTCGATCCGCAAGGCCGCTACATCGGCGGCATCATCGCCCCGGGGCTTTCGGCCATGACCGATTATTTGCACGAAAAAACCGCGCTGCTACCGCGGATTAAAATCCGTGATTCGAACACCGCCATCGGCAAATCCACCGAACAAGCCATGCTCATTGGCGCAGTCCACGGGTATCGCGGGCTCATCAGCGGACTGATCGACGAGTTGCGACGCGAATTAAAAGTTCGCAAGCTTCCCGTAATCGCCACCGGCGGCGCTTCAAAAATTATCGCGCGACAGTGTCCGGAGATTAACGCAGTGCGCCCTCTCCTCACACTGGAAGGGCTTCGGCTCGCTTCCGTCCACGCGAATTGATAGGCTCCCGCGCGGATGAATCGAATCAACCAGCGCTTTGCCGATCTGCGTGCCGCAGGCCAAAAAGGTTTCGTAGCCTACATCGGCGCAGGCGACCCCAATCTTGCCGCCACGGAAAATCTCGCCGTGGCACTCGATGCCGCCGGCGTGGACGTCCTTGAACTGGGCGTCCCCTTTAGCGATCCGCTCGCCGATGGCCTCGTCAATCAACTCGCCGCCCAGCGCGGCCTCGCCAGCGGCACCACGCCCGCTAAGTTACTCGAAACCATCGCCGCCATCCGCAAGCACTCACAAATTCCGATCGTCCTCTATATATACTACAACCTCATCCACCGGCGCGGGTTGGCTGAATTTATCACCGCCGCTGCCGAAGCAGGCGTGGACGGAATCCTCGCGCTGGATCTCCCGCCCGAAGAGGCTGACCAATACGAAGCCCACATGCGCGAAGCTGAGATGTGCAGCATTTGGCTCGTCGCCCCCACCACGCCTGCGGACCGCGTGGCCACCATCACCGCGCGCGGCAGCGGATTTATTTATTACATCTCGCGCGAAGGCGTTACCGGAATGCAATCCAACGTGGCCGCTAATCTGGAACAAATGACCGACGTCATCCGCCAACACACCGAACTGCCCATCGCCGTGGGATTTGGAATTTCTAACCCCGATCAAGCCCGAGAAGTCGCGGCGTGCAGCGATGCCATCGTGGTCGGAAGTGCGATTGTGAATCAAATCGCCGAGCACAGCGCGAAACCCGATATGCCCGAACGAGTCGGTGCTTTTGTGAAAACGCTCGTGGATGCAATCAAGGAAAAATAAAATGGCTGCAAAAAAGAAATCCAAAAAAACCACGCTCGCCCTGAAAGATCGGTTTGTGGTTATTCTTGCCGGCGGCAAAGGCGAACGCTTTTGGCCACTCAGCCGCGAAGCCACGCCAAAACAATTGTTGGCCTTACTCGGAAAAAAATCCTTTCTGCAAGACACCTTTGAACGAGTAAAATCCTTGGTGCCCACCAAAAATATTTTCATCATCACCAACGAATCCCAAGCCGCCGCAATCCGCAAACAACTGCCGCGCATCCCGAAAGACAACGTCATCGCCGAACCCTGTGGCCGCGATACTTGCCCCGCCATTACACTGGCCGCCGCGCTGGTGGGCGCGCGCAGCACGACCGGTGTCATGGCAGTGTTGCCTTCCGATCATGTGATTTCCGCAAAGGGCAGCAAAAAATTCCAACGCATTCTTGAAGACAGCTTTGATCTCGCCAGTCGCGGCCAAGCCATCATCACCATCGGCATCAAACCCACCAGCCCCGAGACGGGTTACGGCTACATCCACACAGGCGACCGACTTCCCCCCGTCTCCGGCCGCAAGCCATATAAAACCGCCTTCCATCGCGCTGAACGATTTGTGGAAAAACCGCATTTCGACAAAGCGGTGCAACTCGTCAACAGCGGCGAGTATCGCTGGAACGCCGGGATGTTTGTGTTTTCTTTTCCGACAATTATTGAGAGCCTGCTTAAACACCAAAAACCATTGCACGCCGTTTGTGAAAAATGGTTTCACATCGCAAGTTCACCCGCAAAATTGAAGCGTGCATTGAAAAAGGATTATCCGGACTTAAAAAAAGTATCCATTGATTTTGGCGTGATGGAACATGCGCAAAACGTGATCGTTGCCGATGGCGATTTTGACTGGGACGACCTCGGCGCACTGCCCGCGTTAGCCCGCCACCTCAAACCCGATGCTGAAGGAAATTGTGCGAATGCGGATTTCATCCACGTGGATGCCGCGCGCAATGTGATTTTTGACACGCGCCCAATAAAGCAACGCACCCCCATCGCGGTCGTCGGCCTGCGCGATTGTATCATTATTCAAACCGCCGACACCACGCTCGTGGCCCACAAACGTGACGCGCAAAAAGTACGCGAGCTCGTCAACAAACTGGCCGGAAGCAAGGCCCACAAACATTTGGTCTAAGGACCTGTCTACAAACAAAATGAAAACTCCCATCCTGCAACTCCGCGCGGGTGAGGCCAATCGCGTGCGATCAGGTCACCCGTGGATTTACCGACGCTCACTTCAACGCTTCGACACGCCGCCGCCCGATGGCGCGTGGGTGGAGGTGGTTGATCAGCGGCAACGCTTTCTCGGGCGCGGCTTCTGGCATAACACCTCAAAAATTGCTGTACGGTTGATGACTCATCAACGCGATGAACCGGATGCGGTTTTTTGGCGGCGAAAAATTCAGGCGGCCATTACCCATCGGAAACAGGTGATGCCGAATGCCACTTCACTGCGCCTCATCAGTTCCGAAGCCGATGGATTGAGCGGCTTGATCGTGGATCGTTATGAGAACACGTTGGTTTTGCAAATCACTGCGGCGGGGATGGAGCAACATCGCCCATTAATTCTTGCGGCGTTGAACGATTTTGCGGAGCCGGATTGCATTGTGGAACGCAACGATGTGCGCGCGCGCGAATTCGAAGGCTTAACGCAAAGCAAAGGCGTCCTTCACGGCGAATTAGCGAAACCGATGGACACACAACTGGGCGGGTTGACTTTCGCGATGGATTTATTGGAAGGCCACAAGACCGGCGGGTATCTCGATCAGCAAGTCAACCACACTCGTGTTGCGGCGCACTGCGAAGGCAAGCGCGTGCTCGATTGTTTTACGTTTCAAGGCGGGTTCGCCCTACACGCGGCGAAGGCCGGCGCAAGTGAAGTGCTCGGGCTCGATCAATCCGACGAAGCCGTGGCCCAAGCACGCACGAATGCAACGTCGAATCATCTGGAGGCAAGTTTTGAGTCGGCTAATGTCTTTGATTGGTTGAAACAGAATTCCGGCAAAGAAGCGCGTGAATTTGATGTGGTAATTCTGGATCCACCTTCATTCACCCGCAACCGTGCTTCGGTGCCGGATGCTTTGCGCGGTTACAAAGAAATCCACTTGCGCGCGCTGCGGTTGCTGCCGCCGGGCGGGTTGCTCGCCACCTTTTGCTGCTCGCATCACGTGGATGACGATTTATTCTTAGATACCATTCTCAACGCGGCCGCTGATGCGCGGCGGGTGTTACGGTTAAAGGAAACATATCGTCAATCGCCCGATCACCCAATTATCCCGGCGATACGCGAAACGGAATATCTAAAAGGATTTTTACTGGAAGTACTGCCTTAGCTAACCCCAAGCAGAGCGCGCTGCCACGGAAGGACTTCATCGAAAATGCCATCCGCCTCGCATGAAAGGCGCACAAGCGTGGCGCGACTGGCGATCAGCGTGGGGTCGATGCCCAGCTCGCCCGCTTCGCGATCGCGATGCGTTTGCAATTCGCCAAAGCGTTTTTTCTGTGCGGGCGAGATATGTTTGCGCGGCGGTGATTTGTGAATGGCAGGCAATTCTTCCTCGGGCAATTCCTGCGCGCGCTTGACGAGGCGCTGAATGTTTTGCTTGCGATGATCAGGCATACGCCGGGGCAGTAGATTCGAGAACGACTTGTCGCGCGCGGCTAGTTCGGCAACATCGCGCATCGTATCGGGCGAGAGCACAAAGAAAGGCGGCCGATTGCGTTTGCGCGCCTCGTTCTCGCGCCAATACCACAGCTCGCGCATCACAGCCAAGGCACGCGGTTGCATTCGGGCACTGCCTTTGAGGCGCCATTCTTTCTCGGTATCCGGCGGCGGATTCACGGCGTTGTCGGTGATTTGGCGTTCGCATTCCTGCCGATGCCATTCCTCACGATCGCGCGCGCGCAAGTCTTCGCGCAGGGCATCCACCACGGCCTTGAGATGCCGCGTGTCGTTGCGAGCATACTCTTCCATTTTGGGCGTTAAAGGGCGGCGCGCCCAGTTGGCTTTTTGCGATGACTTCTCCAATTCCACGCCGATGATTTCCTTTACCAAATGCACGAGGCCAAACTGAGTGCGACCGGTAAGACGGGCGGCAAGCATGGTGTCGAAAATTTTCCGGGGCGTATAATCGTGGCCACGCTTGAAAAGCCGTATGTCATAATCCGCGCCGTGCATTAGGATTTCGTGTTGATCGAAAGCATCCCAAAGTGGTTTCAGATCAATATCCGCCAGTGGATCAATCAAGTCGTCACTGCCGGGAATGCTCACCTGAACCAGACAAAGCTTCTCCGGATACGCGTGCAAACTGTCCGCCTCGGTATCCATAGCCAACCACTCCGCCCCGCGCAAAGCGGGCAAGAGCGCCTGAAGTTGATCGTTGCGATTTATCACGCGGCGGCGAGTAAAGCCTATGCGAGGCCCCTTCGTCGAGCTTGGCCTTCGGTTGCCGCAATGTGTTACTCACATTTGTGAACGTTGAGAGCTTGCGGACTGGGTGCAATGGCGGTAGATTTTGCGCATGAGGAAACTCTACCTAACTGCGGCACTGGCCGCGATGACACTATTGCCGGCTTGTTCTGATAAGGCGCCGTCCAACGAAGAGAAACCTGCCGAAAATGAAATGGCGGTGGATGAGGAGTTTGATGGCAAATACATTCGCACGGTAAAGAACCACCATTACGTTGCCAAATCAGCTCACGGTCGGGCGGTCTGGTATTATCCCAGCGGCAAGAAAAGAACCGCTCGCACTTTTCGCTACGGCAAGCTCGAGGGGCCGATGGTGATGTGGCACGAGAATGGTATGAAAAAATATGCGGTTCATTACGCAGCCAATTTGAAAACCGGCAAGGCGATGGGCTGGTACGATGACGGCAAAGCGATGTTTGTCATCGGATATGAACAGGGCCGAAGATCTGGCAAAGAAACTTGGTTTTGGAAAGATGGTACCTCCAAAAAACGCGAATGCGAATGGTACCGAGGCCGGATGACCAGCGAACGTGCGTGGGCCGAGGACGGCAAAGAAATTAAAATTCCTTCGACTCGTCCAGGCGGGCCGATTCGCCAACCCTCCACCACCAAGGGCAGCTCGCCCGCAAAATAACCTCCAATGCACCGCTCCGCTTTATGGCTGTTCACCGCCGGATTGGCTGGATTGACTGGCGGTTGCGGGAAAGATTCCACGCCTTTGGGTGCAGATCCTGGCGCCCCGTCTGCTTCCATTCCGGAGGGTCAGGCCAATGCAAAAACAACTCCGGATCAATTACTTTCCAGTCAAGGGGCACTTTATCTAAAAGAATCAAACGCTTTGTTTACCGGTGTTTTGGTGGACAACTGGGATGCCGACAAGGGTGGGAAACAAAAGTTTCAGTGCGACTATTCGGAAGGCCAAAAGCACGGAGTCGAAATGCGCTGGTACGCGAGCGGGCAGCGAAGTGTCCGCACGGAATTTCTGAAGGGTATACAAAACGGCACGCGCCACGAATGGCACGTGAATGGTACGCAAAAAGCGCTCACCGTTTTTGTGAATGGCCAGCCCGAGGGAGAGGCCAAGGGCTGGCACGATAATGGCAAGCAGGCGTTCCACGCGGCTTATACGAATGGTCTGCCGGCCGGCCCAGTGGAAAGTTGGTGGAAAAACGGGAACCGCGCAAGCTACCTCGCCCACGTCAATGGCAAGCCCAGCGGAGCCGAAGTGAAATGGTTTCCCAATGGCCGCACCAATACAGTTACCTGGTTTCAAGCTGGAAAGAAAAACGGCAGCTCCATCACGTGGTATTCCACAGGGCAAAAACAAATGGAGCTGAGGTTCGTTCAAGGGAAAGCGGATGGGCCAGTTTCTGAGTGGTATAAAACCGGCCTTAAAATGAGCGTTACCCAATACCTCAAAGGGGAAATGCACGGGCTTGGCCAAGGATGGTATCCGGATGGGAAATTACTTTGGCGCGGACTCTGGGACAATGACAAACGAGACAAGGTTCACGTCAGTTACTATCCCTCGGGCCGACCCAAAATGGAGGTGGAATATCGCCGGGGAGTTGTTCTAAAAAAATTCAAGTACAACGAACTGGGGCAAGTGGTGGAAAAAATGATTGTTCCCCCCGGGCGCACACGGCAATGGAATCTCGAAGAGTTAAAAGCAACTTATCTAGCGAAACCTCAAGCCGTGATTCAAGCGGGCTTTGGCAAGCCGAACCGAGTGGAAGGGGAAACTTGGGTTTATACTGGAATGGAAATTTTAGGAATGCGTGAAAATGAGAATATTAAGACTGTTCTCCGAGTCACATTCAAAAATGGGTTAGCGCTAATATTCAGCGCTTCGGACAAATAAAGCCGATCGGCTTTCCTGAAGCTACCTTGGTAAGGGCCCCTCGCCTTCGCCGCCCTCACCTGCGTGCTCGCCTGTGCCGACGCCGCCTTCACCACGGAAGCCGCCCTCTACTTCACCAAAGCCACCTTCGCCGCCGCCCATCTCTTCACCAAAGCCACCTTCTCCCATTCCGCCACCCATCTCTTCACCAAATCCACCTTCGCCCATTCCGCCACCCATCTCTTCGCCAAATCCACCTTCACCCATTTCGCCTTCGCCAAATCCTTCTTCTCCCATACCGCCTTCGCCGAAGCCGCCCTCACCAAATCCACCTTCACCCATTTCGCCTTCGCCAAATCCTTCTTCTCCCATACCGCCTTCGCCGAAGCC
>JAAZZB010000032.1 GCA_014239365.1 Verrucomicrobiia bacterium
GATCTGCCCAGTTTTTCGGAAAAAAAGGCAGTTTCCCATTGCGTGTTCGCCATTTCGTGGTATGCTCTTATAGAGAAGCACATTTAGAAAACTTAACAATCCAAAAACCCATCGCCCATGAACGAGGAATACGCACTATATAACCGCGCCGACCACACGGCCCGCACTGAGGATTTGTTTTTGAACCGCCGCCAATGGCTCACGCAAGCGGGCGGCGGCTTTGGCGCGCTGGCTCTCTCGTGCATGTTGGCCGAACAGGGGTTTGGCCAGGACGGCAAGGGCGCGTTGGCCCCCAAACAACCGCCCAACAAGGCCAAAGCCAAGCGAGTGTTGCATATCTTTTTGCAGGGCGCGGCGCCGCACATGGATTTATGGGATCCCCGGCCGGAACTCAACAAGAGTGGCGGCATGCAGCGTGGCAATCGCAAGCTATTGGCTTCGCCATTCAAGTTTCCAAAGTTTGGCAAGAGCGGACTGCAGATGAGCGAAATTTGGCCTAACATCGGACGGCACGCCGATGACATCGCGATCATCCGCTCGCTCTACACCGATGCCCCCGCGCACGGGCCGGCCACTTATATGATGAACACCGGCGAGATGCAGGAAATCCGTCCGGCCGTCGGCAGTTGGGCGTTGTACGGACTCGGCACGGAAAACCAAAACCTCCCGGGCTTCATCACCATGCGCCCCGGCAACGCACCCGACGCACGCAACTTCACTAACGCCTTTTTGCCCGGCGCATTCCAGGGCACTTTCGTGAATTCCAATAACACGAAAATCGAGGACATCATCAAAAACATTAAGAGCGATTTCGCCAGCCGCAAAGATCAGCGCAAGCAATTGGATCTGCTGCTAAAGCTCAACGAGATTCACAAACAAAAGCGACAGGCCGAAGGCGCGTTGGAAGCACGCATCAATACCTTCGAGCTGGCGTACCGCATGCAAACTGACGCCCGCGAAGCCTTTGACATCGCCGGCGAAAAACCCGAAACCCGCGCCAAGTACGGCAACAACGGCCAAGGCCGGCAGTTGCTCATCGCGCGGCGTTTGCTCGAGCGCGGCGTGCGCTTCGTGCAGGTGGGTCAGGGCGGCTGGGATCTCCACGGTGGCATCGCCAACCGCGCCGCACGCAATGCCCAACAGCTCGACCCCGCCGTGGGCGCGCTAATGGACGACCTCAAGGAACGCGGTTTGTTCGAGGACACCTTGGTTTATATCTCCAGCGAATTTGGCCGCAGCCCCACCGAAGATGGCGGCGGCGGACGCAGCCACAACGCGCGCGGGATGAGCACGGTGCTCGCCGGCGGCGGCATTAAGGGCGGCATCGGCTACGGTTCCACCGATGAGCTGGGCGGATCGGCTGTAGAAAACAAAGTGCACGTCAAAGATTTGCACGCCACGATTCTCAACCAGCTTGGGTTCGATCACGAGCAACTTACCTTCCGCAACGGCGGCCGAGATTTCCGGCTCACCCAGCCCACACGCACGCTGCCGCAGGGCGGTTCCGTGGTGAAAGGCGTAATCGCGTAGCCAACCGGTTGACAAATTTTGACAATGCCCCGCGCCCACTCGCGCGGGGCCGAATAATAATTGAAGGTATCTTGTGCTATGAAAAATAACCTCACCCGCACACTCAACCCACTCCAACCGGCCGCCTCCATCGCATTGATCGCGGTCGTTTTGGTTTGGTTCACCCCCGCCGCATCCGCCCAGCAAATTTCGCCGGCGGATCAGGAATATTTTGAGGCGAAGATTCGGCCCATCCTCGTGGACAACTGCTACAATTGCCACGGCGACGGCGCCACCAAAGGCGGGCTGGATCTCGGCAGCAAAGGCGGCGCACGCGCCGGCGGCAACACTGGCCCGGCCGTGGTGCCGGGGGATCCGGGAAAAAGCATTATCGTCAAGCGCATCAAAAACCTCGCCGACCCGATGCCGCCTTCCAACAAAGATCCCCTCACCGACGCGCAGATTTCTGAACTCGAAAGCTGGATCCGCCGCGGCGCGCCCGATCCACGCACCGGCAAATCCGTCGGCGTCATCAAGACGCAGTCCGACCGGGAAAAAGCCAAAGCCCACTGGGCATTTCATAAAGTAAAAACCCCCGCGCCGCCGCTGCCCGAATATGTGTTCAACGGCAAACTTAAAGGCTGGATCCAAAACCCCATCGACGCGTACATCCTCAAAACCCTCGAAGAACAAAATATGGTCCCCTCGCTCCCGGCGGAAAAATGGGCACTCCTTCGCCGCGTATATTTTGACCTCATCGGCCTTCCCCCAAGCTACGAAGACATCCAGCGCTTCACCAGCGGACAGGAAACCTACGAACAAGTCGTCGACCGCCTGCTCGCCAGCCCGCAATACGGCGAGCGCTGGGGCCGTTATTGGCTGGACGTCGCCCGCTATGCCGACACCACCGGCTCGGACAATCGGCGCGGAAACGTGTCCCGCTACATTTACGCCTACACCTATCGCGATTGGGTCATCAACTCGATGAATGAGGACAAGCCGTACGATAAATTTCTCATCGAACAAATCGCCGCCGACCAGCAAAAAACCAAACACGGCGACCTCGCCGCCATGGGCTTCCTCACGCTGGGCCGGCGCGACCGCAACAACGAAGAAATCATCGACGACCGCATCGACGTGCTCACCCGCGGCACCCTCGGCCTCGCCGTCTATTGCGCGCGCTGCCACGATCACAAGTTTGATCCCGTGCCCACCGCCGATTACTACTCACTCTACGGCGTGTTCAACAGCTCCCGTGAGCCCGACGAAAAGACGAAGCTCAAGGATTTTGTGCTGCCAGCCGGAACCCCCACCGGCGGCAATGGCACCTACGCCGGCCGCTCCGACATTGCCGCATATCAATCCAAACTGAAAACGCTCACCGCCGACCACAAGCAATACCGCCTTCAAAAAGAATACGAAAACAACAACAACTCCCGCCAATTCGTCGCCTCGTATATGTATTGGACTCATATGTATACCAAAAACGATGTGCGCGTGCGCGACAAACGCCGCGACTTCGAGCGCACGCTCGATAAGCTCATGCAAAAAGCCACCGGCGATAATAAAGCCAAAAGCAAAATCAAGCTCAAGTCTGAGGTCGGCGAAACCTGGCAAAATTATATGCGGCGAAAAAGAGAGGATGACCGCGTGTTTGGCCCGTGGGTCACCTACGGGAACGTAGCCACCAACACCGCCGGGCGTTTTATGCCCGCTGAACTCGCCAAAGCACAGGCCAAGCTCAAGCCGCTCCTCGCCGCGCCCGATCCCAAAAACCGCCGCGCCAAACGCATCAACCCCATCGTGGCCAAATATTTCCCCGTCAACAATCCGCCCACCTCAATGGGTGATGTGATGAAACGCTACGACGCCCTGTTCAAAATCGCCGATCAACAATGGCGGTTTGCCATCCAGCAATTCACCACCCAACGCGCCCAAAGTAAACCCGGCGAAACGGTGGATCCCCCAAAAAATATGGCCGATGCCCAAAAACGATTCGGCGTGGAATACGACAAACAGTTTGGCAAAGATTACGCAATCCAGATGGAGGAAGTCCGGCGCGTGATTTTCGAGCGCGGGCATCCCTGCAAATCCACCTTCGATGAACTCAAACGCAACGACCGCGGTCTCGAAAACGAAGAACGCGACCGCTTCCTATCTAAAATTGAAAAACTCAAAATTGACCACCCCGGCTCGCCTCCTTTGGCTATGGTGCTCGTGGATGGCGCCCCACGCAACGAGCGCATCATGATCAAAGGCAACCGCGGACAACGCGGCAAGGAAGTCCCCCGCCAATTTCTGGAAATCCTCTCCGGCCCCGACCGCAAGCCTTTCCCCAACAATTCCAGCGGCCGCCTCGAGCTCGCCAAAGCCATTGCCAGCAAAGAAAATCCCCTCACCGCCCGCGTGATGGCGAACCGCATTTGGATGCTCCACTTCGGCAAAGGCATCGTCAGTTCCATCAGCGAATTCGGCGTGCGCGCTATGGATCCCTCCCACCCCGAGCTGCTCGATTATCTCGCCTGGTATTTCACCACCCACAACTGGTCCATGAAAACGCTGCACAAGCACATCCTCATGTCCAACACCTACCAACAAACCAGTGATGACAACCCGCGCTACAGCATCAAGGATCCCAACAACATTTATTACTACAAAATGGATCGCCGCCGACTCGACTTCGAAGCCTTCCGCGACGGCATGCTTTCCATTTCCGGCAAGGCCGACCTTTCCATGGGCGGCAAACCCCTGCGCCTCACCGGCGGCGATACCAACTACCGCCGCACCGTTTACGCTCTGATCGACCGACGCAACCTCGATGACGTTTTCAAAACCTTCGACTTTGCCAACCCTGACAAAACCGGCGGCCAACGCTTCACCTCCACTGTCGCCCAACAGGCACTCTTCATGATGAACAGCCCGATGGTCGCCGACCTCGCCCATCAACTCGTCAACCGCAAGGAATTCACCGCCATTCAGGATGACCGCGCCCGCATCACCGCGCTCTACAACATGATCTATCAGCGCGCCCCCGAACCCATCGAGATCAAACTCGGCGTGCGTTATCTCCAGCAACAAACCGGCGTCACCACCACCGGCGGAATGAAAAGCACCCCCACCTGGTACAACGGCTACGGCCAAGCCGATCGCTACAACGAAAAAGACAAACTCTACTCCATCAAGTTCCACCAATTCCCCTTCACCAATGGCAAAGTTTGGAAAGGCAACACCCCGCAGTTTGGCCCCCTCGAGCTCACCGCCACCGGCGGCCATCCCAGCTCGCATCCCGGCGTTGCGGTCATCCGCCGCTGGGTGGCACCCGCCGACACCATTATAGACGTGCGCGCCCGCCTCGAACACAAGCTCAACGACAAAGCCGATGCCGCACGCGAAGACAAAATGGGCGCTGCCTTGCGCAAGTTTTATGATGAAAAAGTGTGGGACGGCGTCACCGGCGTCATCGTCCACAGCCGCACATCCAACGGCAACGCACGCCTCGGCAAAGAACTCTGGCGCAGCGACGTGCGCCGCACCCGCCGCGACAGCAACCTCTCCAACCTCACCGTCAAACGCGGCGACACCATCGACTTCATCGTGTACAGCGGCAAAACCCTCGACCCCAAAGCCCTCGCCAGCACCAAACGCATTTACGGCTTGGAAAATCCCCAGCAGGATCAGTTCACCTGGAACCCCACCGTGAGCATCAAAAAAGAAATCGCCGATGCGATGAACAAAAAAGCCGGCTCACTGCAAATCACCTCGTGGCAAGCCTCCAGCGAATTCCTCGGCGCAACCTACAAACCCAAGCCCCTCAACGCCTGGGAAAAATACGTCCAAGTCCTCCTCCTCTCCAACGAAATCGCCTTTGTGGATTAGGATGGTAGGGACGCGCTGTGCGCGTCCTTGGACACGCGGCAGCGCGTCCCTACCACCTACCAAACACCCGGGCCACCGGCCCGGGCTACATGTTCACCCCGTCACCGGCGGCAAGGCTTCCTGCTTTTGTGCGCGGATTTCTTTCTG
Source organism: Verrucomicrobiia bacterium (assembly GCA_014239365.1). GTDB lineage: Bacteria > Verrucomicrobiota > Verrucomicrobiia > Limisphaerales > UBA1100 > JACNJL01. Next base: position 5,533 of record JAAZZB010000032.1, read on the forward strand.
CTCCGCCAACACGCGAAGCAATTCTGCTTCCGGTAAATTCGGTTGCGCGGTCAATCGCGTCAGTTCAGCCAAACGCCGGTCGAGATGCCGGGCGCGCAGGCGGCTTACCAAATCCGCCAATTGAGTTGCGGGATTTGGGATGGGATCATCTGCGGCTAAGGCGCCGGTGAGCAGGCGCGCGTTGGCTTCGTCCAGCTCGGGCACCAACGCGCCGGCGTTCATTCCCAGCGCTGGGGCGCGCTCAAGAATGTGCCGCACTCCGGCGTGCTCCACCCATTCGGGGTTCAACTGCGCCGCCACCCATTCGCCATATACCGCGCCATCCGCTTCGTGAAAAGCCAGCCGCAACAGCCATTCCTCCTTTCGCGAGGGAGGCTCAGTGGAAATCACCGGCGCGGAAACTTCATCCTCGCGCGGGCGATACACGCGCTCCTTCGGCAAGCGCGCAAACTCCGCGTGCACCGCCTCGGCGGACGCGCCCACCGCCAACGCGGTTTGCTGCACCACGCGATCAAGCAGCACCGCGTCGTGCGTTTTGCGCACCGCCTCGCCCATCGCGCGGATGACCGCTTGCCGGCCGCGATCGCTGCCGGTGTCGTTTTCGGTGACCAGATGTTGCAGGAAAAAATCAAAGAACCCCGGGGCCGCTTCCATCAATTCGCGAAAGGCGTCTGCGCCCTTTTCGCGGATGAAACTATCGGGATCGTGCGGCGCGGGGACGGTCATCACCCGAATGGCCAGCTCGCTTTCGAGCAAGCCATCGAGCGACCGCACGGCGGCGGCTTGCCCGGCGGTGTCGGAATCAAAACACAAAATCACTTCATTGGCATAACGCTTGAGCACGCGCGCGTGGTCTGCCGTGAGCGCGGTGCCTTGCGGCGCCACCACATTTTCGATGCCGGCCATATGGCACGCGATGGTGTCGAGCTGGCCTTCGCAGATGAGCACGCTCTCGGCGGCAATGATCGGGCGGCGCGCTTTGTCCAGGCCATAGATCACTTTGCTTTTGTGGAAGAGCGGTGTCTCGGGCGAGTTCACGTATTTTGCGCCCTTCACATCCGCCTCCAGCACGCGCCCGCTGAACCCAATCACGCGGCTCTGTTCATCGCGAATAGGAAACATCAGCCGCGCGCGAAAGCGACCGTATTGCCGGTCGTCCTTGCTCGCCACCAAACCGGCGGATTCCATTACGCGCGGGTCGTGCTGTTGCGCTTTGGCCCAGTTCACCGTGTCCTCCCAATCGCCCGGCGCGAAGCCGAGCCGAAAGGCTTCCACCGCTTCGGCACTCACACCGCGCGCCTGCAAATAATCGCGGGCGGGTTGTCCGGCGGCGTCATTGAGCAGCACACTGTGCCAGCGTTTGGCGAGTTGTTCGTGCACTTTTAAGAGCGCATCTTTTTCGCGCCGCTTCTCGCCCGCCCGCGGGTCGTCCTCCAATTCCAGCGGAATGCCCGCGCGCTCGGCCAGCCGTTTCACCGCATCCAAAAACCCGACGTGCTCGTATTCCTGAATGAACTTAAACACATCACCGCCCGCGTGACAGCCGAAGCAGTGATAAATTTGCCGCTGCGGATTGACGTTGAAGCTGGGGCTTTTTTCTTTGTGAAACGGACAGAGCGCCACGTGATTGCCGCCCGCGCGTTTGAGTGGAAAATAGCCGCCGATGATTTCCACGATGTCGCTGGCGGCGCGCACCTGTTCGAGGGTGTTTTCAGGAATCAACCGGGCCATAGCGCCTTTAGGGCATTGAGGACATTAAGGATGGGCCGCCAGCCATTCGCGAATCACCGGCGCCTGCGCGTGGGTCGGCTTCAAAGCCAGCACTCGCAGATAATGCGCCCGGGCCAAGTCGGTCCGCTGGAGCTGTTGCGAGTATAAATTGGCCAGCTCAAGATGCCCGGGCGTGTAGGTCGGATACATTTTAAGAAGGTTTTCATATTCAGTGGCGGAATCGACCGGATACTTCGCGCGATCCAATGCGCGCGCGAATCCATAACGGGCATTCATCGAAAGCGGGTTAATCGATAGCGCGACCTCATAAACCGGCAGCGCGCCCTTCACATCGCCACTGCTTTGGATGGCCAACGCGAGATTTTGATGCGCTTGTTGATAGCCCGGATCCAACTTCAACGCCGCGCGATAGGCGGCTTGCGCTTTCTCCAACTGGTTTTGCCGATGGGCCTGATAGGCCACATTAAATTGCTCGCGCGCCTTTTCCTGATCGCCGACAGCGGGCCGCGCAGGTTTTGTGTATGAGTAGCGTTCGATGCCTTTCACGCCTGTCACGACCGGCGCAACGGTCACATCCGGCAGCTTCACTTTCTCCACCGTGGGTTTCGGGATAACCGGCGGCGTGGGCACTTCCACCTTGGCCACTTGCACGGGCTTCACCGGCTTGGGCGGGGCCGGAATCACTGGCGCGGGCTTGGGTACTTCCACTGTAACCGGTGGCGGAGTCGGCGTCACCACGCGGCGGGGCGGCACTGAATTAGTCGTCACCACGTGGCCGAATTTACCGCCATTTGGAAACACCGCCTGCACCACGAAGGTGGCTTCATTGGTGTTCACCTGCAACGGAGGTTCATAACCTGCGACGGTGTTGGTGGGCGAGTTAGCTGCCACGGTCACTGGATTCAATTCGCGATCCAAGTCCGCCACGATGCGTTGCACGGCTTGGGGGCCTTTGGGATTCATTTCCAAATATTTTCGATACGCCGCCAGCGCCTGCTCGCGCGGTTGCGAAACATTGGGCAGCGCATGCCGGTGCAACACGATGGCGAGATTTAATTGCGCGGCGGAATAGTTCCGTTGTTTTTGTAATGCACCTCGAAAACTATCCAACGCTTTCATCGGCTGCTTGCGCGCGAGCTGCACCACGCCAAGGCGGTTGAGTGTGCGGGCGGAATCCGGTTGAAGCGCCAGTGCACGGCCGAGTTCCAGCTCCGCTTCGTCCAACCGTCCGTCGCGTCGGCAAGCCTCCGCCAGCCAATAGTGCGCGGCGGGGTTGGATTCCAGCTGCGCGTAGGTACTGAGATGTTGCCGCGCGTAAGTCGGTTGGCCGGCGTCCATGTACAAACGCCCCATGTTAAAATATAAAACGTGCGAGCCTTCGCGCTTGCCGAGCATCCGATCCTGCCCCATGAGCTTGATGGCGTGTTGATACGCCTTGCCCGCGTCGGCGTGTTTGCCGCCGCGATGCAGCGCGAGGCCGAGATAATTCCACGTGCGCCAATCTTCCGGCAAAAGTCGCGTGGCTTTTTCAAATGCGGCGGCAGCTTGTTGCGGCCGATTGCCATCAAGGTGTTCGCGCCCTTCGAGCATCGCGCGCGCGCCGGGCGGTTTGCAGCCGGTGCCGAGCCATAAGCTGGCCAGCAGCACCATCATTCCAATCCATTTTTGTCTCGTTCCCATAGAAATTTTCGTTAGCCTTGCGGCTGAGTATGTTCGCAAATTCACAGGATTTGGCAAAGGTGCGTTATTCACGGGCTGGGCGCATCTTGTTCACTTTGATGTTAGGACTGGGCATGGCGCTTTCCGCGCACTCTGCGGCGGCCAAAAAATCCCGTGTCATCCGCGTGCATGACGCCAAGGCCACGCGTTTTCTTACCCCAAACCCCACCCGCGTGCGGGTGATGCTGGATCGCGCGCTGCTGAAGTTAACCGCCCAACCCACCCCACGCGCGGCGTGGCAAACGCTGGTGACGCGCGCAGATGTGATCGGCCTCAAGGTGGATGCCCAACACGGCCCGATGGCCGGCACGCGTCCGGCGATGGTGGAGGCAGTGGCGCGCAGCTTGATTGATGCGGGCATTCCGGCGCGGCAAATTGTGATTTGGGATCGCTCGCTGGAGGATTTAAAAAAGGCCGACTACCCGCGCATCGCCAAAGCCCTCGGCGTTCGGCTCGCGGGCGCGCGCGATGCCGGCTACGAATCGCATCCCAATTTTGATGTCACCCTCACCCACCCGTTGCAGCCGGGCGACCGGCACTTTGGCAAACCCGAGAACGCACAACAGGAACGGCTTTCGCATTTATCCAAATTGCTCACGCGCGAACTTACGTGCATCATCAATCTGCATCCGCTCATCGCTCATCCCGTCACCGGCTCGCGTGGCCATCTCGATGCGCTCGGGCTCGATTGCGCGGATAACACCTCACGGTTTGGTAAATCACCCCATCACCTTCGATTGGCCGTGCCCAACTTTTATTTGATGGCCGCGTACTCACACACCCTGCCGCCCACCCGCATCCTCACCGAACTAAAACCGAACGGCAGTAGCCGCGCCCTGCTGCTACAACCCACCTCGGGAAAAGAATTTTTTTATTTCAACAAAACCAGTGACGATGCGCTGCCCTTGGCGCGCGCACTGCGCGATGCCCTAAAGGTGGCCACCGCCAAAGGCAACACCGAGGCGCACGCCGTACTGGTGCTGGATGAAACCACCGCGTGGCGACAGCATCTCCTGCCCAATGGCGGCACCGTGCTGGGCGCGCATCAGCTGCGCACGGACCGTGCCCTGCCCGCGCCCCGCGTGCGGCTGTGCATTACCGATGCGTTGCTGTGCCAGTTTCATTTGGCCGACACCCGCCGCGCCGACTACGCCACTACGCTGAATGAATTGTGGTTGAGCACCGATCCCGTGGCGCTGGACATGATGGCCGCCGAACGCATCGCCAAGCTGCGACAGTTTGTGAAGCTCTCCACCCGCGCCGAGGCTAATGAAATGCGCCGCGCCGCCGGACGAATGGGGATGGGCGTGACGCGCCTTGAGGACGTGGAAATTATTGATCTCCCCGCGCGGCGGAAATGAAATCGCGAATAAGCGTCAGTTCTTCTTCGCCCGCGATGGTGTGTTCCTTGGGTAATTCCTTAGCCTCGATTTGCATCCCGCCGTCCTGTCGTAAAATATTCAACTGACCCTTTACCTTTTCCGCCGGGATGAGCGGGTCGAACGTGCCCAGCGTGAACAGAATTTTCTGCTCCTTCGCCACCGGCGAAAGTTCTGTGATCGCCTGTTCCGGTTCGTGCAAATAACCACTCACCCCCACGCAACCGGCCAGCCGATGCGGATAACGCATCGCCACTTCCATCGTCATCAAACAGCCTTGGCTGAAACCAAATTGGAATGTTTGGTCAGTGGGAAAGCCCGCTTCGCGCTGGGCATCGAGTAATTCAAATAACGCCGCCCGACTGCGCTCCACCCCCGGCCCGGGGTTTTCATAAATGTCGTACCACGAAAATCCGCCGGAATAATCATCCGGCGCATTCACCAACAAATAATTCAGCCACGGCAAACCCATCGCATCCGGCAACCAACGATAGCCCTCTAAGCTGTCGCCCAAGCCATGCAACACCACCATCAACGATTTTGAATCCGCCTCGGCGGCCGGAATAAGCTCGTGCGTAAGCATAATTACATTCTCGGAATGGTGATGCCTTTTTGGCCTTGGTATTTGCCGCCTCGGTCGGCGTAGCTGGTTTCGCAAACTTCTTCGGCTTCAAAAAAGAGGACTTGGGCGAGGCCTTCGTTGGCGTAAATTTTTGCAGGCAAGGGCGTTGTATTAGAAATTTCCAGCGTCACATGGCCTTCCCATTCGGGCTCGAAGGGGGTCACGTTGACGATGATGCCGCAGCGGGCGTACGTGCTTTTGCCGAGGCACACGGTGAGCACGTGGCGCGGGATGCGAAAGTATTCCACGCTGCGCGCGAGGGCAAAGGAGTTGGGCGGCACGATGCATTCATCGGTCTTGATGTTGACAAACGATTTATCATCAAAGCCTTTGGGGTCGACGATGGTGCCGAAGACGTTGGTGAACACTTTGAATTCATCGGACACGCGGAGGTCGTAGCCGTAGCTGGAAACGCCGTAGCTGATGACGCGGCTGCCGTCTTCGGCGGCGCGCACTTGGTCGCTGGCAAAGGGCTCGATCATCCCGTGCTCCTTCGCCATTCGGCGGATCCATTGGTCGGAGTGTATTCCCATGTTCTAAACGTGCGTGAATTGAAAAACGGCCCCCGTTGTTTCGGGGGCCGTTAAGTTAGGGGCGGCGGCGGTCCCGCAAGACCGCCGCCGCGGTGTTCTCCACCTACCAACTTAAAGAGGTCTTTTGATATTCGGTGACGCGGGTCTCGAAAAAGTTTTTCTCTTTCGCGAGGTCAATCGTTTCTGACATCCACGGGAAGGGATTGGTGTCGCCGTACTTGGCGTTGAGGCCGATGCGTTCGAGGCGGCGATCGGCGATGTACTGCACGTACTCGCGGAACATCCCGGCGTTGAGGCCGAGGATACCGCGCGGCAGGCAGTCCTGCGCGTAGGCGACTTCGAGCTCCACGGCTTCCTCGATGAGGCCGTCGATTTCTTTTTGGAATTCCGGCGTCCACGCCTCGGGGTTCTCGGCTTTGATGCCGTTGATGAGGTCGAGCCCGAAGTTCATGTGGATGGTTTCATCGCGCATGATGTATTGGAACTGCTCGCCAATGCCGGTCATTCGGTTGCCGCGATGGAAGGACAGGATCATCACAAATCCGGAATAGAAAAAGATGCCTTCCATAATGACATAAAACCCGATGAGGTTTCTGAGGAATGTTTGGATACCTTCGGTGGTGTCGGTGTTGAAGCCGTCCTCCATAATTTCGCGGGTGAGGCGCATCTCAAAGTTGTCCTTGTCGCTGATGGACGCCACCTCGTGATACATATTAAACACCTCGCGCTCATCGAGCCCCAGCGATTCGCAAATGTAATGAAAGGTGTGCGTGTGGATCGCTTCCTCGAAAGACTGCCGCAGCAGATACTGGCGGCACTCGGGATTGGTGACGTGCTTGAAAATCGCGAGCACGATGTTGTTGCCCACGAGGCTTTCGGCGGTGCTGAAGAAACCAAGGTTGCGCATAATCACGCGGCGCTCGTCGGCGCTAAGCTTGTTGGATTTCCACAGCTCGATGTCTTTTTGCATTGGCACCTCGTCGGGCATCCAATGATTTTTGCAGCCGTTGAGGTAGTGTTCCCACGCCCATTCGTACTTGATGGGCATTAGCTGATTGACGTCCACGGCCTGGCAGTTGATGAGCCGTTTGTCTTTGGCATTGATTCGTTTGGTGAGGTCGTGCGCCTCGGCGGGTTGGTCACTTACATTACAACAAGACATAGATTTCCTTTGGTTGAGTTTTGGTTTTTGTAAATTACTGGCAGGCTTCGCACTCGGGATCGAGGATGCTGCAGGTCACTGCGCTGGATTCGGATTTGTTTTTCATCCACTCCGGCTGCACGCCGTAGCTGTTAATGTCCACGGTTGATTTCTCAATGTTCGTGGCCCCGAGCGTGCGTAGATAGTAAGTCGTTTTCAGGCCGGCTTCCCACGCGAAGAAATACATATCGCTCAACACGCGACCGGTCTTGCCGCCCTCGGGCACTTGCCGGAGATCGAAATAAAGGTTTAGTGACTGACCCATATCGATCCACTTTTGGCGCCGCGCCGCGCAGGCGATTAGCCACTTGGAATCAATCTCAAACGAAGTGCGGAAGATGTCCTTCATATCATCCGGAATGCGGTCAATCTTCAGCACCGACCCATCGTAATACTTGAGATCCTGAACCATCTGCGCGTCCCACAAACCGCGTTCCTTCAGCTGTTCCACGAGGTAATCATTCACCACCGTAAACTCGCCGGAGAGGTTCGCCTTGGCGTACATATTTTTGTAAGTCGGCTCGATGGATTGGCTCACCCCGATGATGTTGGCGATAGTGGCCGTGGGGGCGATGGCCATCGTGTTGCTATTGCGCACGCCGTGTTTCGCGATCGATTCGCGCACGGGCGTCCAATCCATCTGCGCACTGCGATCCAGCGTGAGACTGCCGCCGCGCTCTTGCGCGAGTAATTCGATGGTGTCGATGGGCAGCAAGCCGCGGGACCATTTGGAACCTTCGTAAGATTCGTACGTGCCGCGCTCGGCCGCCAGTTCGCTGGAAGTGAGAATGGCGTAGTAGGAAATCATTTCCATACTGCGATCGGCAAAGGCCACCGCCGCTTCGCTCGAGTACGGAATGCGCAGTTTATAAAGCGCATCCTGAAACGCCATCACGCCCATCCCCACCGGACGATGCCGCATATTCGCCGTGCGCGCCTCGGGCGTGGGGTAGTAGTTGATGTCGATCACGTTGTCCAACATCCGGATGGCCGTGCGCACGGTGCTGGCGATGAGTTCCTCATCGAGTTCGCCGTCCTTGATATGCGCAGTGAGATTCACCGAGCCCAGATTGCACACCGCCGTTTCCTCGGCGCTGGTGTTGAGCAAAATTTCCGTGCACAAATTCGAGCTGTGCACCACGCCCATATGATCCTGCGGCGAGCGCACATTGGAGGGATCCTTAAACGTAATCCACGGATGGCCCGTTTCGAAAAGGCTCATCAACATTTTGCGCCAAAGATCCTCGGCCTGCACGGTTTTGAAATGCTTGATCTCGCCAGCCGCAGCCATCGCTTCGTATTCTTCGTAGCGTTTCTCAAATGCCGCGCCATACAGATCGTGCAAATCCGCCACATCGCTTGGGCTGAACAGCGTCCACTCGCCGCCCGCCTTGATGCGTTTCATAAACAGATCCGGAATCCAGTTGGCGGTGTTCATGTCCGGCGTGCGCCGGCGTTCGTCACCGGTGTTCTTGCGCAGGTCCATGAAATCCTCGATGTCCAAATGCCACGTCTCGAGGTACGCGCACATCGCGCCCTTGCGTTTGCCGCCTTGGTTCACCGCCACCGCGGTGTCGTTGGCCACTTTCAAAAACGGAATCACGCCTTGGCTTTCGCCGTTGGTGCCTTTGATGTGCGAACCGGTGGCGCGGATATTCGTCCAATCATTGCCCAAACCACCGGCCCATTTGGAAAGACGCGCGTCGTCGGCCACCAGTTTGAAAATACTTTCGAGATCGTCATCCACCGTGCTGAGGTAGCAGGATGAAAGTTGCGGATGCAGCGTGCCCGCGTTGAACAGCGTGGGCGTGGAGGACATGAAACGGAAGGAACTCAGCGCGTGATAAAATTCAATCGCGCGCTCCTCGCGGTTGGCTTCGTTCATCGCCAGCCCCATCGAGACGCGCATGTAAAAATACTGCGGCGTCTCAATCCGCGTGCCGCCGATGTGAATGAGGTAGCGATCGTAAATCGTTTGGATGCCCATATAGGCAAACTGCTGATCGCGCTCCAGCTCGAATGCATCCGCCAGCTTGGCGTGATCGTACTTCAGCAAATCCGGCGACAAGCGATCGGCGTCCACGCCTTGGCGGAGGTAATCCGCAAAATGATCGCGATGCAATTGCGGCAACTCCACCGGCGAATCAAACTTCGGCAGCACCTCTTCGTAAATTTGGTTCAGCAACAAACGCGCCGCCACGTACGTGTAAGCCGGCTCCGTTTCAATCCGCGACTTGGCGGACATCACCAGCGCCTTATCAATCTCTTCCGTGTTCACGCCGTCGTACAGATTGCGCATCGTCTCGTCGAAGAGATCGTTGGCCTGACATTTGTCCTCCACTCCGCGACACGCACCGAAGATGTCGCGCTTCAGTCGGCTGGGATCGAGCACTTCCTGTTCGCCGTCCGGCAGCGTCACAAACATTTGCTCCTGCGTCTGACCATCCACCGTGCGATCGCCGCGAATGGCGCGCGCCTTGCGGCGTTCCTCGCGATACACAATGTAGCGCTTCGCCGCGCCGTGGAAGCCGCCGGCCATCAGTTTCTCTTCCACCACATCCTGAATGCGCTCGATCTCCAACGACTCATCATTGGACAAGCGAACAAGGCAACGCTCCACCACTTCGTGCGTGAGCAACTGCGCGTCCGCCTGCATTGATTCGGGTGCGGGCTCGTCCTGTTCCAAACCGGCGTCCGCCTTCAGCGCCGCTTCGAGGGCTAAATAAATTCTCGTTTCATCAAACTCAATGATGCGTCCGTCGCGCTTGCGCACTTGGAGTTGTTTGCCTTCGAGGGGATCCAAAGTGGCCATCCGCAATTGGCCGTCGAGCTGCTCTTTAATCATACTTAGTTTATTCCTATCAATCGTTCAGCGGCCGCCACGCCGCGTTGCATCTTGGGTCGGTAAACTGAGTTTCACCGGCCCGGGGTAGGTTGGGTTAAACCGCCCCAACTGCCTTGGCTAAGCAGCCGCCCGCACACTCGCGCAGGACTTGTCGTTCGAGCCGATCCAAACCCCAAAAACGCCCACCCCGCCGCAACGGCGCTTCGCAGGCTAAATTGGGTCGAAAAACCATCATTTTACCGAAATAATCAGTGGGTTATTCACAGAAGACTCACACACTGTTATGAAGTTATTTACTGGCATATCCACAAGCTGTTGTGTGACCTCGCGATCAACTGCGCGATATATTGGGGTATCCCCAAAATTAGTCAACACATAAAATGACAAATTGTGGATAACCGTGGCCTGATTTTTAGACAAACGCTCAAATGCCTCGGTATAGGCCCATTTGGGGGGTAAAAAAAATAATTCACACTCCACTATTCACACCCAATTCGGGGTGCGTAATGTGAGTTTGGTGAACACCCGCCCCTCAAGCCGATGAGAGCGTGCTAATCAGTGTGAAAAACCCGGAAAATGAGCGCGATTTATTGGCAAATGTGCCGAGCAATTTTGCTACTCCCCGCGCAGCCAGTCGACGATGCGTTCCATTTGGCGGCGCGTGAGTTTTTCGTCTTTGCCGAAGGCGGGCATGCGGTCGTTCTTTTTGCCGTAGAACCGTTCGTGCGCGGGATCGTCCACAATGCCGAGCATCCATTCGCGCGAACCGTAGCCGGTCAAGTCCGGCGCGGAATAATCATCGGCATTCCAACCGCCCAACGCGTGACAATCGGTGCAGCCAATTTCGTCAAACAACTCGCGGCCCTTTTGAATCGCGGCGCGATCTTCTAAATCCACTTTCGATTGCGAAGCGAGCTTGGCTTCGGCGGAGATGGCTTTGATGAGCAAATCCATATCCGCGCGCAAATCTTTGTCGTCATCGATGCCGTCAAATTCGTCATCCAGAAAATCCTGCATTTTACTTTTCTTGGCGTGCGCGGTGTTACCGAAAAATTGTTCGGATCCAAACCGCTCCGGATGCAGCATCGCAGTCAAATACTCGCGACTGCCAAAGCCTTTAAGATCCGGCGCGCTGGGTTTTTCAACTGGATTGCCGAGGCCATTTTCACCGCCGTGCGTGTGGCAACTGGCGCAGTGTTGGGCAAAAAGTTTGGGGCCTTGCAACAACGCCAGTGCGCCTTCAGGCGGGATGCCGTTCTCGGCCAGTTCTTTTACAATGGCCGCTTCGCGCGCAGCTTGTTCTTTGGAGGCGATGTAAGTGGGATTGTTGCGATCGGCGTTCACCGCCATGTAAGTGAGGATGCCGGCGAAGGCGAGGATGCCGAAGAGCAATCCGACATTGAAACGGTGGCCGCGTTCGGATTTGCCGAGGATGGGCATCAGGAAAATTAGGGTCATCGCTATGCCGGGCAGCACGACCGCGCCGAGCACTTCCCAATGGCCGGGGAAATATTTCAGGAACTGGAACAGGAAAAGGAAATACCAATCCGGCCGCGCGGGGTAAGCGGAAGAAGGATCAGCGGGGGCATCGAGGTGCGCGCCGTTGAAGGCAAAGTGCAGCACCAAAATGGTGACGAGCACGGCAAGGCAGGCCACGGCGTCTTTGAGAACCTGCTCGGGCCAGAAATATTCGTCGGCTTTTTTGATCGGTTTTTTGGGGGTCAAACCGTGCCGACGGAATAAATAAATGTGGCCCACCGTAAGCCCGATGACAGCCAGCGGCAGGATTCCCGCGTGCAGCGCGAAGAAGCGCGTGAGCGTGTGGTGTCCATAATCTGCGCCGCCGAGCACGAGTTGGTTTCATGGTTTCGCCAATGAGCGGCGTGCTGCCTAAAATATCCGTGGCGACTTTGGTGGCCCAATAACCTTTTTGATCCCACGGCAAAAGATAGCCGGTGAGCGACAGCGCGAGCACGAGTTGGAGCAAAATGATGCCGAACCAAAAATTGATTTCGCGCGGCGCTTTGTACGCGCCGTCGATGACTACTTGCATCAAGTGCAGCACGAGCAGCACGGTCATCACCTGCGCCGTCCAGTGATGCAGCCCGCGCAGGAAGTGCCCGCCGGTCATATGTTCCTGAATATAGTAGACGCTCTCCCAGGAAGTTTGGCCGCTGGCGCTGTAGCCCATCCACAGGAAAATACCGGTGATGAACTGAATCATCAGCGTGAACGTCAGCGTGCTACCCCACACGTAGCGCCAGCGCGAACCGCCCGGCACGGTTTAAAAGAGCGCCTCGCGGATGTGCTCTTTGATGCCGGTGCGGTTGTCCAGCCAGTCGTAAAGTTGCTTCA
>JAAZZB010000064.1 GCA_014239365.1 Verrucomicrobiia bacterium
CGCGATTATTTGATGGACCGCGGCGTGATGGGCGACGTGAGTGAGACCTCCACCACGTGGGATAATCTTCACAATCTTTACACCAAAACCATCACCAACATTCAAAAAGCCATTCGCGACACTGGCGTGGATCCGTGGGTCGGCTGCCACATCAGCCATAACTATCACACCGGTGCGAGTCTCTACTTCACCTTCGGCTGTCGCCAAATCGAGGGCCGCGAGCTGGATCAATATCTTTACATCAAAAAAGCCGCCGAAGATTCCTTCCTGCAAAACGGCGGCACTGTCAGCCATCATCACGCCGTGGGTACCGAGCATCTCCCGTGGATTGAGGCCGATCTTTCGCCCGCCGGCCTCAAAGCCGTGCGCGCCATCAAGGACGGACTTGACCCCAAGAGCGTGATGAACCCCGGCAAAATCCTACCCGGGCCCGATCCCCTGCATGAATGGGGCTTGACCGATGAGGCTATTCAGTCGTTCAACAAGGCGGACTGATGTTTGCCGAAAAAGTTGTTATTATCACCGGTGCCTCCTCCGGCTTGGGCCGCCAACTCGCGCGTGACCTTGCTGCGCGGCGTTGTCGCGTGGTGCTATTCGCCCGCAATGCCGATGCCCTCGCCGAGGCTGTGGCCGAATGCGAAGCGGCTGGTGGCGAGGCAATGGCCGTCACCGGTGATGTTACGCAGCCCGAAGATTGCGAGCGCCTCATCGCCAAAACTACGGACCGATTTGGCGGCATTGACTTTCTCATCTCCAACGCCGGCCTCAGCATGTGGGCAAAGTTCGAGGAAGTGACAGACCTCAATTTGTTTCGCCGCTTGATGGAGGTCAACTATCTCGGTCTTGTGCACACATTGCACTTCGCGCTGCCCGCGCTCAAGAAGACCGGCGGCCTCATCGTTTCCATCGGCAGCATCCAAGGCAAAATCGCCGTGCCCGCGCATTCCGGATACGTCGCCAGCAAACACGCGCTCGAAGGATTTTGCGATACACTGCGCTATGAGCTGGACGAAACCGGTGTCGATATTTTGACCGTCCATCCGCATTGGATCCAGGGCACAAATATGCGCGCCAACGCCTGCACCGCCGATGGCGCGGCGATGGGCGAAAGCAAACGCTCGCACAATCACGAGTCCATCACGCTGGAACAATGCGCGCGCGAGATTATCGACGCAATGCGCGATCGCGCGCACGAACTTATTATTCCACCGCGCTTGCGCCTCGCGCCGATTCTCAAGGCGCTGTGGCCCGCGCTGTTGCGCCGCAAAGTGCTGCGTATTTTTCGAGGACAGGGGAAATAGCAATGGCCCGAACGCCCACGCGCATTGGTTTTTCATATTGGCTGGCCCGGTTCACCTCGGGGCTGTTCACGCGCACTTGGATTCGCCGCCGCGTGTTGCATAACGATCGCGTTCCGGAAACTGGCGGCGTGATTCTTGCCTCCAATCACGTGAGTTATCTCGATCCATTTTATATGGTCTGCTCCGTGCGGCGATTGGTCATCGCACTCGCGCGGGCCAGCGCCTACAAAGTCCCGTTGCTCGGGACGATGCTGCACAGTTGGGGGGTCATCCCCGTCGATCAATCCGGGAGTGGTCGTGGCTTGAAAACTTTCTTCACCCGCCTGCGCTCCGGCGATGCGGTGATGATGTATCCCGAAGGCACCCGCTCGTACACCGGTCAAATCCAAGCCCCGCAGCCGGGCGTGGGCCTCATCATCCTTAAGAGCGATGCGCCGGTCGTTCCCGTCAAATTGTTCGGCTCGTACGAAGCCTTCAACCGGCATCATTGGTTTCCCCGCCCCTATCGGGTGGAAATAAAGTTTGGCGAACCGCTCGACTTCCGCGACCTTCGGGCCAAGGCAAACGAAACCAAAGACAAAGAACAGCTCAAAAAATTATATCACGAAGCCGCCACTGATTTGTTGTACGCCATTGCGACAATCGAGCCGGGGCCGGATAAAACTTAATTTTAGGAAAACAATTATGAACATAACTATTCATTCTGGAAACTGGGAAGAACTTGACGTCGACGCGCTGGCTGTGCCGATGGCCAAGGGCAGTACTGTGGACGCCGCGCTCGATGCGCGCCTCGGCGGCTTGCCCAGCGAACTCATCGACAGCGGCGAATTCACCGGCAAAGCCGGCGCGTGCACGCTCATCCATCGCGTGCCGGAAAGCGCTGTGAAGCGTGTGTTTTTGATTGGTCTCGGGGAAGCGCCGATGGCGCGTCATTGGTTTGCCGCCGCCGGCCAAGCTGTGCGCGCCGCAGCCAAGGCCAAGTGCCGGTCGGTGGCGCTGCTGCTGCCGCACGATGCCTGTGCGCGTTTGGCTGCTGAGGGTGCGGGCTTTGGCCAGCATCGGCCCAGCGGTTATACAGAACAAAAACCGTGGCCGGTCGAGGAAGTGGTTTTGCTGACCACCGGCGACCAAGCCATCGCCGATGCCGGACGTATCACCGCCGAGTGCGTGAACCTAGCGCGCGAGTTGGTGGAAATACCGGCCAACGATTTGGGCCCGGAAGAATTTGCAATGCGCGCTGCGCGCGAAGGCGAAGCCGCAGGATTGGAAGTGGAAGTGCTAGAGGAAGCCGCCCTGCGCGAACTGGGCGCGGGTGCGTTGCTCGCCGTGGGCCAAGGCTCTGTGCGTCCGCCGCGAATGGTGCGGCTGAGTTGGATTCCGGAGGATCCCATCAACGACGATCATTTATTTTTGGTTGGCAAAGGCATTACCTTCGACACCGGCGGCCTGTCGCTCAAGCCCGCCAACTCGATGGAAAAAATGAAATACGATATGGGCGGTGCGGCTACGATGCTTGGCGCCATCACTGCCATCGGTCGTTTGCAGCCGCGGGTGCGTGTTTCCTGCCTGCTCGTGATGGCGGAAAATATGCCCAGCGGTACCGCCACGCGCCCAGGCGATATCATCACCGCGATGAATGGAAAAACCATCGAGGTCATCAACACCGACGCCGAAGGCCGCCTCGTGCTCGCCGATGCGCTCACGTACGCCAATCGTCTCGGTGCCACGCACATCATCAACGCCGCTACGCTCACCGGTGCGGTGAGTGTCGAGCTTGGTAGTGTGCGCGTCGCGTTGCTCGGCAACCACAAGGCGCTCGGCGATGGCATTGCGATGCGCGGACGCGAATGCGGCGAACGCTTTTGGCCGTTGCCGATGGACCCAGATTATCTGGAGCCAATGCGTGGCGATATGAGCGACCTGCGCAATGCCGGTGCCGATCGCAAGGCCGGCACAATCACCGCCGCCAAGTTTTTGGAACAATTCGTCGAAGGCACCCCGTGGGCGCACTTGGATATCGCGGGCACGGCGTGGTTCGACAAAGTCCAACCCAACGCCGGCAAAGGCGCCAGCGGTATCGCCGTACGCACGCTCGTGCGGTTGGCGGAGGGGTGGGGGAGCTAAAATGGTTCGACTTGTCCTCATCGCTTTGCTTGTGTCGTTAAGCATTGGCTGCACGGCCGTGCGTGAAACTCAGCCGGTTCGTACGGCGACGGAGCAGTTTATTTTGAGCCACGCGGTGATCGATGCCGCGCGGCAAATTGAGGCTGATGCTGTGGCAGGCAAAAAAGTGATGCTCGATTTGTCGATGTTGAAAACCGTGGACGTCGAGTTCGCCCATGGCGAGCTGCGCGACCGGCTTTTGCAACTTGGTGCGGATCTCGTGGCCGAATCCGCCGATGCCGAGATCATCGTCGAGGCGCGTTCCTCCGGAGTGGGCATCGACAAATCCGAAACCATGCTTGGCATCCCCGCCATCCCCATTCCTGTTCCCGGCGTGGGCACTTTTAGCACTCCCGAATTGCCCGTGTTCAAGCGCGACCTTCAGCACGGCCGTGCCGGTATTTCTATCACCGGCTTCGAGCGTGCCACCGGTAAGCATGTGCTTTCCATTGGTCCCGTTTATGGCAACGCCATTCGAGATAACATCTCCGCCCTCGGCCTTCCCCTCTACCGTGGCCGAAAAAATTTACCGAAGTGACCCGATTGCGGGGCGCTGATAATTGTGCTATATTAAGACATGAGGCGTTTTGCAATCCCGACTTTGGGTGTGCTTCTTTTTTTCCTGTATGCCCTTTTGATTTCTGGCTGTTCTAAAAAAGAGGCTAAGCCAGCCGCCAATCCGCGCCTTGAAAAATCCGGTCAACTGCTCGCTGCCGAGCCCATTGTGCCGGTGGCAAAGGATTCTTCTGAAACCGTGGTGGCGGAAGGCGAAGAGATTGAAGCAGCCAATGATCCTGCGCCTGATCTCGCGCCGGTTCTTTCCCCTGCTGAGATGGCCGAACTGGTTCGTCTCGCCAAGGCTGGCAATCCCCATGCGCAGGTGAATCTAGGAAATGTTTTTTTCGAGGGCCGCGGCGCGGATGTCAACAAGGCTGCTGCTGAATATTGGTGGAACCTCGCCGCGCGCCAGCGGCACCCGGTGGCGGTTGAGAATCTTAAGATGCTGCACGCCAAGCCCGAAGAGGGCGTGAGCTTTTTCGGTACCGTTAGTCGTGGTAACAAGTTTGTGTTCATCATCGATAAATCCGGCAGCATGTCAGGCAACCGTCTGGCCGCTGCAAAGAAGGAACTGTGCAGCACGCTGAAAGGGTTGAAACCCACCGATAAGTTTATGATATATTTTTTCAGTGACGCCGCCCTGGCGATGCCCGCGCGCGCGATGTTGGCGGGCACACCAAAAAACATCCAATGGGCGACCGACTGGGTGCGTGGGCGCAGTGTGGCCGGCGGAACCAATCCTACGCAGGCCCTGAGTTGGTGTTTTAATTTGCGGCCCGACACCGTGTGGTTGCTCACCGATGGCCAGTTTTCCGATGGCCCCGCACTCGATGCCATTGCCGCTGGCAACCGCCAACTCAAGGCTCGCATTAACACTCTCGCCTTTCACGACAAAGCCGGAGCGAACATTCTCCAACGCATCGCGCGCGAGAATGACGGCACCTATCGCTTTGTAAAACCATAGCCGCGCTTGCCCGCCACCGCGCGCGCGGTTATCCTTGCGAATGGACTGTGCTTACGATCTCGCCGCGACCTATGCGGAAAACTTTCAGCGCGGGCCGCGGCTTTCATCGCCACCCAATGTTTACGTTACCCCCGCAAACGAACGGGTCGAATTTCTCGGCAATCCAGTCAACAGTTGCCTCGGGATAGCCGCCGGTTTATTGCTCAATGCGAAATGGATTGAAGGTTACGCCGACCGCGGGTGGGATTTGTTGACATACAAAACTGTGCGCTCGTCCGCGCGCGATTGTTATCCGCCGCCCAATTGGGCTTTTGTGAATGCCGATGCCGGCGAGGGGCCGGTTTATGCAAC
>JAAZZB010000020.1 GCA_014239365.1 Verrucomicrobiia bacterium
ACTCGGTGAGCGAATTGCGCTTTTCAGAAAGCTCCATCTCGCGGCGCTCAGCTCCGGCGGCTTGTTGGTTCCGTTGTTGCGTTAACTCTGCAGATTGTTCGCTGGCCGTTTCGCGCTCGATGCGCAATCGGTTCATTTCGCCGCGAGATGGAGCTTTCTGAAAAGCGCAATTCGCTCACCGAGTTGCAAGAACGCAAGGGTGAAATTGAAGTGGAACTGGCTCAAAAACGAATGACGCAAGAGCAGCTTGTGGAGCGCATTCGCGAGAAGTACACCGTAAACCTTCACGAAGTGCGTGGTGAATGCGTGACCATCAATATCACTGACAATGGTCAAACCACCACCGAAACGGTCACGGCCGAAGAAATGTCAGGCGAGACAGCGGCGACAGACTGGGATGCAGTGGGCGGGCAGGTCAGTACTTTGCAGGAAAAAATTGACGGCATGGGGCCGGTCAATTTGGTGGCCATCGACGAGTACGAGGAAATTGAGGAACGCCACACATTCCTCAGCACGCAACACGACGATTTGGTGAACGCCAAAGCCGAGTTGCAGGAAGTGATTGCCCGCATCGATAAACAGTCGCGCGAAATGTTCACTGAGACCTTCGAGAAAGTGCGCGAGAATTTTCAGAAAATGTTCCCCGATCTTTTCGGAGGCGGCAAAGCTAACCTTGTGCTCACCGAGGAAACAGATGTGCTTGAAGCCGGCGTTGAAATTGTGGCTTCACCTCCAGGCAAACAGCTGCGCAGCATTAGTTTGCTTTCCGGTGGCGAACAAACGATGACCGCCGTGGCGCTGTTGTTTTCGCTGTACCAAGTGAAACCCAGTCCGTTCTGCGTGCTCGACGAATTGGATGCCCCGCTTGATGACGCCAACATCGAGCGTTACGTGAAAAAACTCAAAGAGTTCCTCGCCTATTCGCAATTCATCGTGATCACCCACAGCAAGCGCACCATTTCGGCGGCGAATGTGTTGTACGGCGTCACGATGCAGGAGCGTGGCGTGAGTAAAATTGTAAGCGTGAAATTTCATTCCAACGAAGAAGGCGGTTCGCCCGAAACAGACCGAACCGTTTCCCGAGACACGCTTGAAGGAGCATCGGACTCAAACGAGGACGAGGAAGTCTTCCTCGCTAAATAATCTTAAGCTTCTCCGAAAGCTTGCCCTTGCAAACATCGGGGCGGATGCGTAGCGTTCCCGCCCCATGTCACAGGAACCCGAACAGATCGTCATCATTGGCTCCGGCTGCGCAGGCCTCACGGCCGCATTGTACTCAGCGCGCGCGCAGCTTGCGCCCACCGTGCTCACCGGCGCGATGCCGGGCGGGCTGCTTACCACTACCAGTATTGTAGAAAACTACCCGGGCTTTCCTGAGGGGATTGACGGCACGGAGTTGATGATCAACATGCAGCAACAAGCCGAGCGGTTTGGGGCAAACGTAAAATTCGGCAGCACCGTCGAAGCGGTCGACCTGAGTGAGCGACCGTTCAAACTCACCGTTGATGGCGAGCCAATGCAGACCCAAACACTCATCATCGCCAGCGGAGCAGGGCACCGGCATCTTGGGCTGGACAGTGAAGCGCGGCTCGATAAAAAAGGCGTTACTTATTGCGCCACGTGCGATGGCGCGTTGCCGATGTTTCGCGATCAACCGTTGGTGGTGGTGGGGGGCGGTGATTCGGCCTGTGAAGAAGCAACTTTTTTAACACGGTTCGGCAGCAAAGTTTATTTAGTGCATCGGCGCGATGAATTGCGTGCATCAAAAATCATGGCCGAACGCACACTCGAAAATGACAAAATCGAAATGGTGTGGGACTCGGAAGTGGAAGAAATTCTCGGCGATGATAAAGTAAGCGGCGTGCGCCTGCGCAACAACAAAACTGAGACGGAACAAACCGTGGAATGCGCGGGCGTGTTCGTCGCGATCGGGCACGTGCCCAACACGCAAATTTTTAAGGAACAATTGGAAATGGACGACGCGGGATACATCACCCGAATCGAAGGCGCGCAAACCAGCGTGCCCGGCGTGTTTGTGGCCGGCGATTGTTCGGACAAAGTCTACCGGCAAGCCGTCACCGCCGCCGGAATGGGCTGCGCGGCTGCGATTGAGGCGGAGCGGTTGTTGGCCAGCGAAAGCCAATAAACATCGCAATCACGGCTGTTTTGGCTTATAAAAACTCACGCATGAAAGCACGCACGGCGCAGATAAATCGCGCCACGGGCGAAACCCGTATTCAGCTGAAATTGAAAATCGATGGCCGCGGCAAGGCATCGGTGGACACGGGCATTGCGTTTTTTGACCACATGCTCACGCTCTTCGCGAAGCATTCGGTGTGCGATCTCACCGTGAAGTGTGCGGGCGATTTAGAGGTGGACGCTCATCATGCGGTAGAAGACTGCGGGATCGCGCTCGGCCAAGCGTATAGTGAGGCACTCGGTGAAAAACGCGGGCTTCGGCGTTACGGCACAGGCTTTGATCCGCGCAATCCGCTTTGGGGTGATGCGCATGTACCGATGGATGAAACGCTGGCGCGATGCGTCATTGATTTCAGTGGTCGACCGTATTTGGTTTGGAAAGGAATGGACAAGCTTGGCTTTCGGGTTTTGAAACACGAAAAAGCGCAGGACGATGCGTGCGCGTTTCGGTTTGGCTTGGCGTGCGAATTTTTTCAGGGTTTTGCAAATGAGGCGCGTTGCAACTTGCATTTAGAATTGCTGTACGGACAGGAGCCGCATCACGTGGTGGAAGCGTTGTTCAAGGCATTTGCGAAGGCGGCGGATTTTGCCTGCCAAAAAGATCCGCGCATTGGCCAAGCCGTGCCGAGCACGAAAGGCAGGTTGAAGGGCTGAAGCGATGGCGAAGAAGCTGGACATCCCGAATGCCGAAGACGAGGCGCTGGTGCGCGCCGCGCAAAAAGGTGCGATGCCGCCATACGAGGAATTGGTCCATCGCCATCGCGATAAAATTTACGCGCGCGCCTTCAGCATGTTGCGCAACGAGGATGAGGCGCTGGATCTTTCGCAGGAAGCGTGGGTGAAAGGTTGGCAGCGATTGAAGCAGTTCAAGCACAACGCGAGTTTCACCACTTGGATGACTCGGATTTGCATCAACTTGTGCCTTGATTTTTTACGCAAGCGAAAACGGAAACAGACCGATTCGCTTGATCAAATGGAGGAGGAAACCGGCGGCGTGGAACGACGGATGCCGGTGGAAGAATTCAACCCCACCGAAAATGTGGAGCGCGAAGAACTCCGTTCACAAATTGATGAGGGCTTGGCTAAGCTCAGTTACGAGCATCGTACCGTGTTGATTTTGCACGAATTCGAACGGCTCGAATATAAGGAGATTGCCAAGGCGATGCACTGCTCCATCGGCACGGTGATGAGCCGGTTATTTTATGCCAGAAGAAAATTGGCCACTTTGCTAATTTCTTTGAAGAAAGAGCGACAAGAGTGAGTCTACAGAAAACGAGACGAAATGAAGCAAGAAGACAAACTTAAGATACAAGCCTGGATGGACGGCGAATTGGCCCCGAAAGAGGCTGCGCAAATCGCCACGCTCATCGAGCAAAACCCCGAGGCCTTGGCGTTGTCCGAGGAATTGCGGGTAGTCGAAAACGCCCTGCATCTCGGCGAAAAACCCGCAATTTTAGACGATTCCCGCGATTTCTACTGGTCACAGGTTGAGCGTCAAATTGACGCCGAAGAGCCGTTGGCCGAACCTTATGCGGTTCCCACAATCGCTTCTGGCACACTTTTGCGCTGGTTGGTGCCTGTGGGCAGCTTGGGAGCTATAGTGGTTTTAATGGTGAATTTCGACGCAATGAACCCCAACCCATCGATTTCTGCGCCTGGGATTACCATGGAAACCCCGCCCGCGGCGCCCTCTGGGCTTACCGAGCCGGCAGGCGTTTTGGAGGAGGCTGGCACTGAGCCTGATGGCATGGGGGTGATTAATTTCCAAGGAAGCCAAGGTTCCCGCCACCTGACGGATCCGGAAGATCCAAATACATTGCCTGAATCGATCGAGAACCCTGACCGGTAACTTTTTGCTGAGCGCAAAAAAGGGCTAATTTTCAGCGTCCCCGCTTGGGGGCGCTTTTTATTTGTTACAAACTTATTCACACGGCTGCATCTTGGGGCTCAACCGGCAAGCAGCACAACATCTTGTGTCATATTCCTGTATTTCAAACAAAAAGATTTGTCGTGAAATTGAATTTCAGGTAGACTCCTCCTTTAAGTTTGCGCCCGATAAAACAGGCGTTTCATAGGATTTATATGGCGAATAAAAAGGAGGCGACACCAGTCGCGGAACAGAAGTACGACGCGTCGAAAATCGACAAGCTGGAGGGCCTCGAGGCTGTCCGCAAGCGGCCCGGAATGTACATCGGCGATCCCGATGAGCACGGGCTGCACCATTGCGTTTTTGAGGTGCTGGATAACTCGATCGATGAGCATCTGGCCGGTTATTGCAATCACATCACCATCGCCATTCACGTGGATGGTTCGGTGAGCATTCGCGATGATGGCCGCGGCATTCCGGTGGACAACCATCCTAAGTTTAAAATCCCGGCGGTTGAATTGGTGCTCACCAATCTGCACGCGGGCGGCAAGTTTGGGCAAGGGGCTTACAAGTTTTCAGGTGGGTTGCACGGAGTGGGCGCGAAGTGTGTAAACGCGCTTTCGGAATGGTTCAAGGTGGAGGTGAGTCGCGATGGCAAAGTCCACACAATGGAATTCGAGCGAGGCAAGACGACGCGCAAGCTGGAAGTCATCGGCAAAACAAAAAGCACAGGCACGTTGGTGACCTTCAAGCCGGACGCGCAGATCTTCACCATCACCACGGAGTTTCAGTTTAACCTGCTGTCAACCCGCCTGCGGGAATTGGCGTTTCTGAATCCGGGCGTGGAGATCACGCTGATTGATGACCGCGAGGATGACAAGTCGGAGACCTTTTTCTATCGGGACGGCATTGAACAATTTGTGCGGCAGCTCGGGAAAAACAAACAGTTGGTGCATGCCAAGCCGGTTGTGATTGCCAACCGAAGCGAGCTGGAAGTGGGTGGAGTAAAAGAGGAAGTGTTCGTGGATATGGTCATCCAGTACAACGACAGCTACAACGATCAGATTTTGTGCTACGCAAACTCAATCCCCAACCCGGATGGCGGCGCGCATCTCACGGGCTTTCGCTCGGCGCTCACTCGGGCGGTTAATCAGCACGCGAAGGCCAATAATTTACTGAAAGAAAAAGACCCGAACATTTCTGGCGACGATGTGCGCGAGGGCTTGGTTGCGGTTGTGAGTGTGAAGTTGGAGCACCCGCGCTTTAACTCGCAAACCAAAGGGAAGCTGGTGAACGGCGAAATTGAAGGGGTCGTCAGCAAGGCTACTTATGACGGCTTGATGCATCACTTCGACACAAACCCTTCGGTGGCCAAGAGGATCATCGAGAAGGGGCTCACCGCCGCGCGTGCACGCGAAGCCGCCCGCAAAGCGCGCGAGACTGTCCGCAAAAGCGCCATGGCCGGCGGCGGGTTGCCGGGAAAATTAGCCGATTGTTCGGATCGCGATCCGGCCAATACGGAGCTTTATATCGTAGAGGGCGACTCGGCTGGTGGTTCCGCCAAACAAGGGCGCGACCGGAAATTTCAGGCAATTCTCCCGCTGCGCGGTAAGCTCATCAACGTTGAGAAGGCCCGCCTCATCAAGGTTTTGGAGAACAAGGAAATTCGCACGATGATCACCGCAGTCGGCACGGGCATTGGCGATGGTGATGCTGAAGGGGCGTTTGACCTCAGCAAGTTACGCTACCACAAGGTGATCATCATGACGGATGCGGACGTGGACGGCAGTCACATCCGCACGCTTTTACTCACGTTTTTTTATCGGCAAATGCCGGAGCTCCTGAAGCAAGGCTATATGTACATCGCCCAGCCGCCGCTCTACCAGATCTCCCGCAAGAAACGTGTGGAGTACGTGCAGGACGACGTCGAGCTGAACAAAATCCTGGTGGATCTTGGCGCAGAGGATGTGTCACTCAAACTCGTCGACAAAAAGAAAACGCTTAACACCAAGCAGCTTGGCGAGATTTTAGAATTGCTGGAAACGCTGGATAAATACGCGCGCTCCATCCGACGACACGGCGGTGATTTTAACGAGTACATTGAGCAACGTAAAAAATCCGGCGAGCTGCCCACGCACTTGGTGAAAGTGCGCGACGGCAACGATGAGTCGGTGCATTATTTTCACTCCGATACTGACTTGGCAAAGTTCGCCAAAAAGAACACGGACCTCAACTTATTCGAAGACGAACGCGCCGAGGAAACCGAGGAAGCCAACGGCACCACCAAAGCCGACGCAAAGAACGGCAACACCCGTCGCGGCACGCACGTGGAGCTGCACGAATCCAAACCGGTGCGGGAATTGCTGGGCCAGCTCAATCGCAAAGGGCTGCCTATGGAGCATTATGCGGCGCAGGATAAACCGCTTTTTGAATTGATTGAGGGCGACGGTGAAGCGCGAACGCATCCGTTGTTTTCCGTTTCTGAAATCCTTGACACCGTTAAAGAAATCGGTCGGCGCGGCATTCAGCTCAAGCGATTCAAGGGCCTCGGCGAAATGAATCCCAAGGAACTTTTCGACACCACGATGAACCCCGAAACGCGCAAGCTCCTGCGCATTGAAATCACCGACGCCGTCGAGGCGGAGGATATGTTTACCAAACTCATGGGCGACGAGGTGCCCCCGCGCCGCCAGTTCATCGAAGACAACGCACTAAACGTCCGCAACCTGGACATCTAATTTACCCAACATGGCTAAGAAAAAGAGTTCTGAAGAACTCCCCGTAAGTACTACCCCGCTTTTCGCCGCAAACGAGAAGGTTGATCCGATCAACGTCGCCGACGAGATTAAAAACTCGTTCCTCGACTACTCCATGTCGGTCATCATCTCCCGCGCGCTCCCCGATGCGCGCGACGGCCTCAAGCCCTCGCAACGCCGCATCCTGTACGCGATGCACGAGCTGTCGCTGTACCCGCCCAAAAAGCACTTCAAGTGCGCCAAAATTTGCGGTGATACCAGCGGTAACTACCATCCACACGGCGAAGCGGTCATTTACCCCACGCTCGTCAATATGGCGCAGCCGTGGAACATCCGCGAAATGCTCGTCGACGGGCAGGGAAACTTCGGCAGCGTTGAGGGCGACCCTCCCGCTGCCATGCGTTACACCGAAGCGCGCCTCACTCGTTTGGGCGGCTCGCTGATGGACGACATGGACAAGGGCACCGTCAATTGGGTGCCCAACTACGATGAGCGACTCGAGGAACCGACCGTATTCCCGGCGGCCTTCCCGAATCTCCTCGTCAATGGCGGCACCGGCATCGCCGTCGGTATGGCCACCAATATGCCGCCGCATAATCTCGGCGAAGTCATCGACGGCATCACCGCCCA
The DNA here is from genome assembly GCA_014239365.1 of Verrucomicrobiia bacterium. Taxonomy (GTDB): domain Bacteria; phylum Verrucomicrobiota; class Verrucomicrobiia; order Limisphaerales; family UBA1100; genus JACNJL01. Next base: position 7,453 of record JAAZZB010000020.1, read on the forward strand.
AATCGACAATCCCGAAATCACGCTCAAACAATTGATGAAGCACGTGAAGGGGCCGGACTTCCCGACCGGTTGCACCATTTGCGGCCTCAGCCCCATTGAGCAGTATTTCAGTACCGGCAAAGGCTCGGTGAAAGTGCGCGGCCGCCTCGGTGTGGAGGAAATGCGCGGCGGCAAACAGCAAATCATTGTCACGGAAATCCCGTACAACGTGAATCGCGCCACGCTGGTCAGCCGCGTGGCAGAACTGGCCAACGAAAAAATCCTCTCAGAAATCACCGCCGTGCGCGATGAGTCGGATGAAAACACCCGCGTGGTCATCGAGCTCAAGCGCGATGCGGTGCCCAAAGTGGTCATCAACAATCTCCACAAATTCACGCAACTCGAAACGTCGTTCAGCGTTAACGCACTGGCCATCGACCACGGCCGGCCGCGGACATTGCCGCTGAAAGATGCGATCAATTGCTACATCGAGCACCGGCGCGAAGTGGTGGTGCGTCGCACGCGCTTCGAGCTGGAAAAGGCCGAGCGCCGCGCAGAGTCGCTGGAAGGCTATCTCATCGCGCTTTCGAACCTCGATAAGTTTATCAAAATCATCCGCGAATCCGCCAACCGCGAAGAAGCCAAAGTGAAGTTGATGGCGCATGATTTCACAAAGGCAGCCGTCGAAAAGCTCGGCATTCTCATTCGCAACAAATCGCGCCTCATCAATGGCCGATACGAATTCAGCGAGGAACAGGCCAACGCCATCCTCGAGCTGCGGCTCTACCAACTCACCGGACTGGAAATCGACAAAGTCCGCTCCGAGTACAAAGAGCTCGTCAAAAAAATCAAAGACCTGTTGGACATCCTCGCCAAGGAAGCCCGCGTGTTGACGATTATTAAAGACGAACTCGCCGCCATCCGCGAGAAACACGCCACCCCGCGCCGCACTGATCTCGCGCCCGACGAAGGCGAGATGTCCATCGAGGACCTCATCGCCAACGAAGCGGTCATCATCACGCTCACCCACAACGGCCTTATCAAGCGCACCAATATGAGTGCGTACCGCGCCCAACGCCGCGGCGGCAAGGGCGTTATCGGAATGAAAACCCGCAAGGCCACCACTGAAAAAGACGCCAGCGATTTCATCGAGCATCTGTTCACCGCGAGCACGCACGATTATTTGATGTTCTTCACGAACACCGGCCGTGCGTACGTCGAACGCGTGCACGAAATCCCCGACCTCGGTCGAGCCTCCAAAGGCCGCAGCATCGCCAATGTGCTCGAGCTGAAGCACGGCGAAAAAATTGCCGATGTCATTCGCGTGAAAGCCGCTTATGGCGAAAACAAAGAAGACGTAACCTGGCAACAGGAGCACTTTATCTTCTTCGCCTCACGCGATGGCAAAGTGAAGAAAACGGCCCTCAACGATTTTGCGAATGTCCGCCGCGGCGGCATCATCGCCATCAAGATTGTCCCCGGCGACACCCTCATCGAGGCCCGTTTCACCTCCGGCCAAAACGACGTCGTGCTCATCACCAGCAACGGCCAAAGCATTCGCTTCCACGAGGAAGACGTCCGCACAATGGGCCGCTCAGCAGCAGGCGTGCGCGGCATTCGTTTGGGCAAGGAAGACCACGTCATCGCGCTGGCCATCGCCGCTCCCAACGCCACTTTGCTCGTTGCGGGTGAAAATGGCATTGGCAAGCGCACAGAATTTGATGAGTACCGCGTTCAATCTCGCGGCGGCAAAGGCATCATCACGATGAAAACCACCAAGAAAACCGGCAAGGTGATCGGTGCGCTCACAGTGCATGATCACGATGAAATAATGGTCATCACTGTCGGCGGCCAAATGGTGCGCACCACCGTGAAGGGCATCCGCCAAACCGGCCGGAACGCGCAGGGCGTTCGCCTTGTACAGCTCGATGAAAATGATCGCCTGCAGGACATCGCACCCGTCATCACCGCCGAACGTGAAGAAGAAGTTGAGGAATCCGAAGAAGGCAACGAAGAGGAAACCGATTAGCAACAACTCGAGCCACCGGTGCTCGGCATAAAAAGATGAGCGTTGCCGGCGGGCTTTTCGGTTTTGGTTTTACTGGGTTTGATGGCTTCGACGGTCAGTGAATGAAAGGCAATTTCACCCACTTCGCGCCAAGGCGTTTCATCGCGCTTGAGAATGCGCACCGGATCAAAACCCGCATCGGCGAAAGCCCGCAGGAAACGGTCTTCGCGCAACGCTCCGGAAATGCAACCGCTCCACAACTCGGCATCGCGCTGCAATGCTTCGGGCACATCATCACTGCCCACGATATCCGAAATCACCGCGCGTCCGCCGGGTTTGAGAACTCGAAAGAGCTCCCCAAAAAGTTGCGGCTTCAATTCGCCCGAAACTAAATTCAAGACGCAATTGGACACCACCACATCGACGCTGCCGCTGGCAATCATCGGCGACTCGGCGCGCAACTTTTCCGCAACTGCTTCCGCCTCGAGAAAACCTTCCAACCCGTTAAGGCTCGCGCTTTTCAATTCCGCATCGAGCAAATCAAAATCCAGCGCTAAATCCTGAATGCGGCCTTTGCGGAATTCCACGTTCGCGTGGCCAATGTTTTTCGCCACGAGCGGGGCATTGCGGCGGGCGAGTTCGAGCATTTCGTCGGTCATATCCACGCCAATGACGCGGCCTTTTGGCCCGACGACCTGTGATGCGATGAAGCAAATCTTTCCCGTGCCACTGCCCAAATCGAGCACCGTTTCCCCTTCGCGCAAATAGCGACTCGGATCGCCACAGCCATAATCGCGCTCAATTACCTCCTCGGGAATCGCCTCCAGAAATCGAGCATCATAATCCACCGCGCAGCAGAGGGAATCCTCTTTGGCCTGCGCGGCATTGGCGTATCGATCGCGGACGGCGGCTTCAGTAGTTTCAGTGATCATTATTTGCCGCGATAAATGTAGGAAAGCGCAATAACGCTGTAGGCGGTGACCAATGGCTTTTCGCTTTCCCACCATCGGGCGGATTTGGTGTTCAGCCACGAACCATCCTGTTGTTGCAAGCCAATCAATTTGAGTCCCAACGCTTTGCGCCAGTCAATTTTTTTGCCCTTTACGGTGATGATGCGGTCACCGGAAAACGACAGCGCCTTGGCCATTAGAAAATAATAGTAATACAATCCCTGCGGGCCCATCGCGGGATTTTCCTCCAAGGTAAAATTATCAAAGAGCCATTTGCGCACCGCAACCACGCGCGGGTCGTCGGCCTTAAGCTGGGCGTACGAGTAGCACATCATTCCGGCATAGCTGATGCTGCCGTAACTGCGCAGGGCGGTGCGGCCGTTTTTGTCTTTCGCGGTGCCGGCCATGCTTTTGCCGGGGAAATAAATCATCCCGCCTTTTTCTTTTGGATCGTTGCTCGCCCAGGGTTGCTTGTTGTGGCTGGGGAGGTTTTGGCAATTTTGAATAAATCCAATCGCCGCCTTCCAGTTGAGGTCATCCTGCGGGGGTGCGTCTTTCACAAGGTGGCGCGTAAAATGGAGCGCCTCCAACGCGGAAAGGGTGTTGTTCAAATCGCTGTGCGGATAGCGCCCGCCGTAGCCCACGCCGCCATCGAAGGGGTGATCTTGCTTGTCCTTTTCGCCGAGGTCCCATTGTTGTTTGGCCAGAAACGCGCGCGCTTTCAGCAAGGTGGGGTTGTGTTTTTTATCATTCGCGGCCAGCAACGCCATCATACAAAGTGAGGTGTTGTAATTGGCCAATCCTTTGCCGGGCACGTAAATACTGCCGTCAGGCTGCACGTGGGTGAGTAGAAATTTGTAACCCTGTTCAATCCACTTCGGGGTTTGCTTGGGTTTGTTGGGGTTGCCCTGCCACGCGATGAGCGCGAGGGCGGTGACGGCGGGATGCTCCGGACTGGTCCACCAACCGTCGGGATTTTGAGTGGCTTTGAGCGAGGCGATGCCGCGATCGAGCGAGCGTTGCAGCTCGTTCATAAACGAAATGTCGCGTTGCGCCTGCGCCGCTGGCGCGAGGATGAGTAATGCAAAAATGCTGAGTGCGGTTTTCATTATTTTATTTGGATTCGTTGCCGTCGGGATCCCAGGAGCGCTGGGAAATTAATTTGCCGTTTTTGTAAATTAACTCCCAGCGTTTTACGCCGGAATCGTACCAATGTGTTTCAATGCCCACTTGGATTCCATTTTCGTAAAAGCGTTCGGACTCCAGTTGTTCATTTTTGTAATGCCCCGTCACGCGGCCGGTGTATGGTTTGGGTTCGCCGCGCTTGAACCATAAACCTTTTTCGAGCAAACCAACTCTACGGCCTTTGGAGTCGCGTTTTTCTACTTCCTCAAACTTGGACGTGGGCGGCTCGGGTTTTTTTGGCGCGACTTTTTTTAGCAGACGAATCACCACCGTGGCTTTGCTGTCAACCGGCGGGAGGTTGTCGGATCGGGGCTGCCACATCTCGTCATCCTCGCGGCCGGGGCGGGGGTTGTTGAATTGGGCGGCGTTGTCGGTGATGAGGGAAACAATGGAGCCATCGCGCTGCGCGAGAAATTGCCCCTCAAACACACGGGATCCATTGAAAATAAATGGGCCCTTTTTGGCCGGCTTCATTTTCGGCCGCACGGTCTGTACAAATTCTTCGATGCGCGCGTGCTTTGGCTTTCCGTTTTTTTTCCAGTGCAATTCAATATCCACCGGTTGGCCGGGGACAGGTTTGTTTCCATCCTCGGGGATGAGTTGGCCGCCGCTGCCTTTGGCGTTGAGGAGCAGCATCGCCACTTGGACGTGGTATGGTTCGGCGGTGGTGACAAGAAGACTTTCGTGAACTTTCCCGCGACCGGTGACGACGAGATATTCAATGAGGCCTTCGCGCATTTCGATGGTGACGGGGATGTGAACTTCGCGCGACTTTTTGATGAGCTTCACCGTGCCGACTTGCAGCACGCCGGGCGCGACTTCCTTGATGACGGGATTAGGCAGAGGCTCAGGTTTAAATGGGTCATCCTGCGCGCGCGCGCTCATCAGGATTCCTGAAATCAGGAGAAAAAGGCAGATTCGTTTCATCGTCTTGCTGAATAGGTTGACGGCTGCGCGCAGGGTTTGCGACTTATTTCTTGTTAAGCAAATGTAAAAACCGCTTGGTTTTTCGGGCCGTCGCCTCTACCAATTCCGCAGATGGATATTTCGGAAACAGTCAGCGCGCTCAATAAACTGGCGCGTAACATTTGGTGGACGTGGAATCAGGATGCGCGCGGCATCTTTGGCGAGCTTTCGCCGCGCACGTGGCAAAATGTGTATCATAATCCCGTGGCGATTTTGCGGGAGGTTTCCGATGCGGAACTGCGCACGCGCCTTTTAGAGCCGGATTACGCCAAGCGCGTGGCCGATGTGCTGGCGGAATTTGATGGCTATATGAACTCCGACGATACGTGGGTGACACGTGAGGCACCCGAATTGGCCAATCGGCGGGTGGCATATTTCTCGGCGGAGTTTGGCCTGCACGAAACGCTCCCGATCGCCGCGGGCGGTTTGGGCGTGCTCGCGGGCGACCACATCAAAAGCGCCAGCGACCTTGACCTGAACTTTTGCGGCATCACACTTTTTTATCGCGAAGGTTATTTCCAGCAAACCATCAATCACGATAACTGGCAGGCGGAGTATTACAACCAACTCAATCCGCGGAACCTCCCGATGGACGCCGTGACCGATGCCGACGGCGAACCCATCACTTGCTCCGTGGACATCGCCACGGACACCATCCGCTTCCGCGCGTGGCGCATCAACGTCGGTCGTTGCCCGTTGTATTTGCTCGACACCAACTTGCCTGAAAACCCCGCTCACTATCGCGACCTCACATTGCGCGTATACGGCGGCGACACTACCACCCGCATTCAACAGGAAATTTTACTCGGCATCGGCGGCGCAAAACTGATGCGTGCACTTGGCGAAAGCCCCAGCGTGTTTCATATGAACGAAGGCCACGCGGCCTTCCTCGCGCTGGAACTCATCCGCGAAAAAATGGCCGATGGTTCCAGCTTCGATGATGCCCTTGCCGCCACGCGCGAGGAATGCATTTTCACGACGCACACCCCCGTGCCGGCGGGGCACGATCGCTTCTCGCCCGAGCTGATGAGCTATTCGCTTAGTCGCTACGCAAAACAACTCGATCTCACGCACAAAGAACTTATGGCGCTCGGTCGATTGAATGCGGATGACGACACCGAACAATTTTGCATGACCGTGCTCGCGCTCAACGCCGCCCGCGCCGCCAATGGCGTTAGCGAATTGCACGGCGCGGTGAGCCGCGAAATGTGGCAGGAAAAATATAACGTGCCCGTTGACGAAGTGCCCATCGGCCACATCACCAACGGCATTCACACGCTCGGCTGGATGAGCCGCAGCGCGCGCGATTTCTGGCAGCCGCGCCTCGGCAATGGCCCGAAGTTTTACGAACACATTAATGACGCTGAATTTTGGGCTAAAGTGGAGGATGAAAAGTTCATTTCCGACGAAGAACTTTGGGCGTTGCGTTATCGACTTCGGCGCGAGTTGATTGACTTCGCGCGCGGCCGGCTCATTGACGATCCGCCCTCCCGCGAAGGCGACTTCATCAGCTACGATCATTTGCTCGATGCCGACACGCTCACCATCGGTTTCGCCCGACGCTTCGCCACCTACAAACGCGCGCCGTTAATTTTCGATCACTTTGAAGAAGTAGTGAAACTCGCCAAGGACGCTGATCGTCCCGTGCAATTCATCTTCGCCGGCAAAGCGCATCCCGCTGATGAGCATGGCAAGCGCTTCATCCAAAAAATTGCGCACCTCGCCAAGCACAGCGAGCTGCAGGGGCACTTGGTGTTCATTGAAAATTACGACATCCAAATCGGCCGAATGCTCGTGGGCGGCTGCGATGTGTGGCTGAACAATCCCCGCCGACCCCTCGAGGCCAGCGGCACAAGTGGAATGAAAACCGCCGCGCACGGCGGCCTCAACTGCAGCATTATGGATGGTTGGTGGCGCGAAATTTATGATGGCGAGAATGGCTTTTCCATTGGCGATGATTCGCATCCGGATAATCTCGAAGAACAGGATCGCATCGACAGTGAGAATTTGTTCCGCGTGTTGTCTGAGGAAGTCATTCCCACTTTTTACAATCGCGATGCCTCGGGTTTGCCGCGCCAATGGATTCACAAAATGCGTCACGCGATGGCGACGGTGACGCCGAAGTATAACACGTGGCGAATGGTGCAGGATTATTCACGCAACTATTATTTAGGGAACTGACGTGCGCCTGCCCATTTCATCGCAAACGCCTGAGGCCCTCCGCGCGTGGCTGGCTGAACGCGGCGAGAAGCCCTATCGCGCTTCGCAAATTCTCAAATGGGTGCATCAACATTTCGCCGCCGATTGGGCTGCGATGACAAACCTCACTGAATCGCTACAAACCAGCCTCGACGAAACATTTGATTTTTCCACCGTCGAACTTGCCCGCAAACAGGGCGACGCCGACACCACCCAAAAATTTCTCTGGAAATTGCGCGATGGGCAGCTGGTCGAAAGCGTGCTCATCCCCGCGAGCCCCGCGCTTTATGGCGATGCCAGTGATCGCCACACGCTTTGCGTTTCCACGCAAGTCGGCTGCGCCTACGGCTGCACCTTTTGCGCCAGCGGCCTCGATGGCTTTAAGCGCAACCTCGAGCCTGCCGAAATCATCGATCAAGTCCTCGCAGTGGAACGCACGCAGGGCAGGGCAGGGCAACGCGCCATCAACAACCTCGTCATTATGGGAATGGGCGAGCCGATGGCGAACTACGAAAATCTGATGGCCGCGCTGGAAATTCTCAACGCCGATTGGGGCGCAAACATTGGCGCGCGCAAAATCACAATCTCCACCAGCGGTCTCGTGCCGCAAATTCAAAAGCTCGCCGCCCAACCGCGCCAGTACCGCCTCGCCATCAGTCTCCACGGCGCTACCGACGAAGTGCGCGATCGCATTATGCCCATCAACCGAAAGTATCCTCTGGCCAAACTCGCCGCCGCCGCCGAGGAATATCAGCAAGCCAAATCCGGCAAACTCACACTCGAGTACATTCTCATCGCCGACGTGAACGACGCCCTCGACCAAGTCGCCCCGCTTGCCGAACTCGCCCATCGTCTCCGCGCCAAAGTCAACCTCATCCCCTACAACCATGTCGACGGCCTCGAATGGAGTCGCCCCGACAATGCCACCCAAGACGCTTTCCATGAGGCATTAATTTCCCACGGAACCCTCACCACCCTCCGCCGCGAAAAAGGCCACGACATCGACGCCGCCTGCGGCCAATTGCGTTTACGCACCGAAAAAGAATTGGCCTCGACGTGAGGTTTGCTTTCAAAAATCCTATCGCTATGGTCTCCCCGTGATTGCGTTGCTTGATTATGGCGCGGGCAATGTCCGCAGTGTGCAGAAGGCGCTGATGGCGGCCGGTGGGGAGGTGCGGTTGGTGGCCTCGCCAGAGGAGGTCGCGGTTGCGGATGCGGTGGTGTTGCCGGGTGTGGGGGCGTTTGATGATTGCGTGAACGCGATGCAGCGGCAGGAGTTGTTTGGCGCGGCGAAGGATTTTATTGGCACGGGCAAACCGTTTCTTGGGATTTGCGTGGGCTATCAGGCGCTGTTTGAAAAGAGTGAAGAATTTAATTCGTGCGCAGCGGGCTTGGGCGTGTTTGACGGCAGCGTAGTGCGGTTTGCGGAGAATGGAATTAAGGTGCCGCAGATTGGCTGGAACGAAGTGGAGTTTGAAAAACCGGAGTGCCCCATTCTGAACGGCATCGAATCGGGGAGCCATTTTTATTTCGTGCACAGTTATTTTCCGAAGCCAACGGACGATTCCATTGTGGCTACGCGCACGACTTATGGCGAAACATTCGCCTCGGCGGTGTGGCGCGACAATGTGTTTGCCACGCAATTTCACCCAGAAAAAAGCCAAAAACTGGGCCTAAAGTTGCTCGAAAATTTTGTTGGGCTTGCCTGACGCGCGCGCGATTGCTACCGTCCGCCCAACCTAAAATCTTATGGCTTACGAACTCCCCGATCTCCCGTACGCGCACGACGCGTTGGAACCCCACATTGATGCACAGACGATGGAAATCCATCACGGCAAGCATCACGCCACTTACATCGCCAAACTCAATGGCGCTCTCGAAGGGCACGATGAGTTGGCGGGTAAAAGTGTCGATGACCTCGTCAGCGATCTCAATGCCGTGCCGGAAGCAATTCGCGGTGCCGTGCGCAATCACGGCGGTGGTCATGCTAACCACTCGCTGTTCTGGACCATTATGGGCCCCGGCGGTGGCGGCGAGCCCAGCGGTGCGCTTGCCGAAGCTATCGAGGCGGAACTCGGCGGACTGGATTCATTCAAAGAAAAATTTGAAGCTGCCGGCGCCACGCGTTTTGGCAGCGGCTGGGCTTGGCTCTGCGTGAAGGCCGACGGCGGCTTGTGCGTTTGCAGCACAGCGAATCAGGACACGCCGTTGATGGAAGGCCGCACGCCCATCCTCGGTTGTGACGTTTGGGAGCATGCTTATTATTTGAAATACCAAAACCGCCGCCCCGATTATCTCAAAGCGTTTTGGAGTGTGGTGAACTGGGATGCCGTGGGTGAAAATTACAACGCGGCCAAGGGCTGAGTTTTCTAACAAAAATAAACACGATGGGCAGGATTTATTTCCTGCTCATTTTTTTGTTTACCTGATTGGCTTCGGGCGGTTTTTGTATTTCTCGTAAAGGCGGGTGTGGCGGCTTTGGAGGTTGGTTTTTTGGCCGGCGATCCACATGTGTTTTACGTTGGCACGGATGTCGAAGAGGTCGCCGTCCACCGCGATGAAGGTGGCTTCCTTTTTTGGCGCAAGCGAGCCGAGGCGATCGGCCACGCCGAGCATTTGGGCCGGGTGCAGAGTGAGGCTGCGGAGGGCTGCTTCGCGTGGCAAGCCGTGAGCCATTGACTTGGCTGCGGCGTAAACGATGTTGCGCACGCGGGATGCGCCCCATGAACCGATTGGCTCGCTGTGGGCGACCTTGACGCCGGCTTTGTGGAGGATGCCGGCGGCGCGGAAATGGATGTCGTGTGGATCGGTGTCGCGTTGGGGTAACGTGAAAACGTTGTCGAAAATCACCGGCACTTTTTCTTTCGCCAACAAATCAGCCACTTGCCACGCATCGCGCGAGGCGGCGAGGACGATTTTGAATTTGCGCCGCTTCGCCCACGCGACGGCGGTTTTGATTTGGCGGACTTCATTGGCGTGCACCATGATCGGCTGTTTGCCTGAAAGCGCGCCGAGCATTCCTTCCCACGCGGGGACTTTCTTGAAATCCGCGCCACCGACTTTGCGCGCGCGGGCGTACGCTTCAGCTTCGTCAAAAAAATCATCAATTGTTTTGATCTTTTTATCCCGCGCGCGGGTTTGCTCTTTTGGGGATTTGTATTTGTCGGGATCACGCAGGGTTTGCTTTGGGCGCGTGTTGAGCTTCATCACGGGCCACCACAAATGAAGCGCGGCGTGGGTCTTCACGGTCATATCTTCCACACCCCAACCGGCAAGTTTGATGAGGCCGGAGGCGCCGGTGATGGTGCCGCCCATCGGCGCGACAAGGGCGTGGGTAAATCCATTGGCGCGGGCGACGGGGATGAGTTCGGAATCGGGGTTGACGGAAACCCACGCTTCCACATCGGGCGTGAACTCGCCCACCTCGGTGGTGTCCTGCGTGGCGCGCACGGCGTTAATTTCGGTGAGGCCAAGCGAAGTGGCGGCGGCGATGAGGCCGGGGTAGAGTTGCAAATTGCCGAGATCGACGATTTTGGTTTGGCGCGTGACACGGATGTTTTGGCCGACGGCTTGGATGATGCCGTCGGTGACAAGCATTTGGGCGTTGCGAATTGTGCCTTTGTCCGCCGTGTGGATGGCGGCGGCTTTGTACAGCACCGATTGCGGTTGATCCTGCGGTTGCGGTTGCGCCTGCAGTGTGGCGGCGGCGAATAGAATTAGGATTAGTTTTTTCACGGTTTGACCTTTCGACATTCATAGCAGTGGTTGAGGGCGTGTGCTTTTTCGAGGGCACGGAAAAAGAAAGCGGAGCGCGCGGCGACTCCGGCGTTTTCTTTGCCGTCTTTTTTGCGGGCTTTGGCCAGGAGCGCAGTACGCTCGGCGGCGAGTGCTTTTGTGCGGGCGGGAGCTTTGGTGCGGTCGTAATATTGTTTGCCTTCAATCCACGTTTGTTCGCAGATTGTTTGGGTGGAGAGCGGGTGGCCGCTCCATAAAACGAAATCGGCGTCCTTGCCGACTTCGAGTGAGCCGACCCATTGATCGATGTGGAGTTGTTTGGCAGGATTGAGCGTCACGAATTTGAGCGCGTCTTCTTCGCTGGTGCCGCCGTACTTCACGGCCTTGGCGGCCTCGAGATTCATTCGGCGGGCGAGGTCGCTGGAATCGGAATTGAAACTCACCAACGCACCGCGCGCGTGCATCAGGGAACCGGCGTACGGGATGGCGTCGTACACTTCAAATTTGTACGCCCACCAATCGCTAAAGGCCGATGCGCCTGCGCCGTGCGCGGCGATTTCATCGGCGATTTTGTAGCCTTCAAGCACGTGTTGAAGCGTGCCGATTTTTACGCCGAAGCGTTCCATCGTACGCATAAAAATGAGCATCTCATCCTGCCGATATGAATGGCAGTGGATGAGGCGCTTGCCGTTGATGATTTCACCAATGGCTTCGAGTTCAAGGTTGCGGCGAATGGGCGCAACGTTCTCGCGCGATTGATCGGCAAGATATTGGCGGGCGGCGGTGAAACGATTGTTGAAGAATGTTTTCACGCCCATTCGCGTTTGCGGGAAACGCGTGGTTTTGTCATCGCCCCAGTTGGATTGCTTTACATTTTCGCCAAGGGCAAATTTGATGCCGGCCGGTGCGTTTGAAAATTTCAGTGCATCCGGCGGCGCGCCGTGGCGCAGTTTGATGACTTGGTTTTGGCCGCCAATTGGATTGGCCGAGCCGTGCAACAAATTGGCCGTCGTTAGGCCGCCGGCAAGCTGGCGATAAATGTTTCCCGTTTCGGAGTTCACCACATCACCGATGCGCACCATCGCGGTGGACGGCAGCGTACCTTCGTTGACACCGCCGAGAATCATGCTGTGGCTGTGGCAATCAATGAGGCCGGGCGTGACGTGCATTCCCTTCGCGCCAATGACGATGCCATCGAATGATTCCGGCGGGTTCAGTTTGCGCCCCACCTCAACGATGCGGCCATTGGCGATGCGGATGGAGCCGTTGGTAATCACGCCCTCGGGCCCACACGTCCAGATCGTGGCGTTTTGGATAATCACATTTTTCGGCGACATCAACGGCCCACGAAACGCATCGGGCGACTTAGCAACGCGCGGCGCGGGTTTAGCCTCCGCCTTTTTCTTTTCATCCTGTCCATCCTTCTCATCTTTGTCAGATTCCTCAGGCTTGGGGGTGTCGTTAGCAAAGTGGCGGCCTTCGATCCACACCGAATCAATATCATTTTCAGAATCAAACCAACTGTCTCCATCAACAATAGTAAGGTTGGCGAGCTTGCCTTTTTCAATGGTTCCGATTTGTTTATCCGCGCCCATTAGTCGCGCGGGTTCAGTGGTGAGGGCCGCAAGAGCCTCGTCCTCCTTGAGACCGCGCTTGATGGCGCGCGCAATGTTTTTGCGGAAAGATTTCCGGTCAGCCAAACCGTGAGTGGTGAAGGCGATGGGGTGATCGCGGCGGAGCAGGGCGGGGATTTCCGGTGCCCAATCCCAGGCGCGCAATTGATCCAGTGAAAATTGGTTCCAATCATCCTCTTCCGGCAGCTCGGGGATGGCGGGAAACACCACGGGCACAATGAACGGTGCCTTGATTTGTTTTAGCAATTTTGGGCGGCGCCATTCCTGGCCGGTGGCAACGAGAATGGGATCAAAGCCGAGTTCGGCGCTGAGCACTTGGGCGCGGTTTAGCATCAAGACGCTTCCGGGTTCGATGATGATGCGTCGTTTGTCCGTCTTGGCCAACACGGGGCGCAACGCTTCGAGGGAAGGATTGTATTCGGGGCGCGCATCGGTCGGATGCGTTTTGTGCCACGATTGCATTTCAAAATAATGATGCGCATCGAAGACGGTTTGGCGAATGACAGCGATCGCGCCCATCAATGAATTGGGATATCCTTCGGCGCGTTTGCCGGTGGTCGAGAAAGCCAGATGTTGCACGGTGTCCGGCCTCAGGATGAGTTGATTAGGGTTGCCCTCGCCCAGCAACGCGAGCGTGCCGGTGCCGCGATAAATGCCTTCGGTGGGGATCACGTTGGCCGTGGTGAACCCTAGCGCTCGCAGCGTGGCGAGTTCTTTGGGGTCGGGCGAAAACTCAGTTGCCACGCGATGTTCCGGACGCACGCCGGCGATTTCGTAGCCGGGGCCTTTGCGGCCCATATCGGATTTGGTGGTGGGCACGCCGGTGAAGCTCACGCCCGCGCGGGCGTCGATGGGCACCGTCCATCGGTTGGAAATCGGCTTGGCCTTCTCGTCACCCAACGATAGGTACGGATCAATGAAACCGGCGTAAACCGTTTTGCCTTTCATCGACCAAACGCGTGCATCGGCAGGAATGCCATTTTCCCCCGCAGGCAACACCGCCTGAATTCGCCCGTTGCGAACGAGAACAGTTGCGCCCTCCAAGATCGTGCCCGGCTTGACGATGACTCGGCCGCCCACCAATGCGTGCGCGCCCAATGGCCGCGGTCGCTGGCCTGGCGGCAGAATTTCAGCGGCCTCAAGAATTGAAAGGAAAACCAATTGCCCCGCCATCAACGTCAAGGCCGCACGGCTCAAGAGAGATGATTTCATGCGCGAAGCGTAGGAGGGGGAGAGGGGATGATCAATTATCAATTTTCAAGGAATGATCGTTGGAATTTCCGTTAACCTTGTGAAATGAGTTTGCGGTGGTGGTGTGGCGTCGGGTAGGCTTTCGTTTTTATGGCTGGTTCTGCTCCATTTCGATTGGGTGTGCTGGGTTCGGGCGAAGGCTCGAACTTCGGCGCGATTGTGGGATCGTGCCAAGATGGGACGCTTTCCAAGCTGCCGGCGGGTGTGGCAGTGGTGTTGAGTGATGTGGAGGATGCGGCGATTTTGCAGCGGGCGCGGGAGGCGGATGTGGATTGCGCGCACATTGCGCCGGGGAAGTTTCGCACCAAACTCGATGAGGCGGCGGAGGCTGCTTATATAGAGGCGCTGAATGTGGCGAAGGTGGATTTGGTGGTGTTGGCGGGGTTCATGCGGATTTTGAAGGGGGAGTTTTTGCGGGCGTTTGAAGGGCGGGTGGTGAATGTGCATCCATCGCTGTTGCCGGCGTTTCCGGGGTTGGAGGCGTGGAAACAGGCGCTGGATCACGGGGTGAAGGTGACCGGAGCAACGGTACATTTTGTGGATCAAGGGGTGGATAGCGGCGCGATTATTGCGCAGGAAACGGTGCCGGTATCGGATGATGACACACCGGAAACTTTGCACGAACGCATCCACGGCGCGGAGCATCGGATTTACCCCGAGGCCATTGCGGCGATTGCGCGGGGGGAAATCGCACTGCGCGGGCGCGGCACGATCAAGGCTGCGCGATGAAAAATCGGGCCAAAAAATCAAAGAAAAAGATCGCTTTTCCGCGGCGACGGTGGCAGATCAACCCGTCCACGCGAGTGGAGGAGTCTTCCAAGCGCTATTCCCGCCCGAAAGCGAAAGTGCAAGCTCGGCGATTATTAGATGACTAAAAGCAACAAAAACAAAATTTTGAAGTTCGGATTGCCCAAGGGCAGCCTGCAGGATGCCACGGTTGAAAAGCTGGCGAAGGCGGGCTGGAATGTATCCATCAGCAGCCGTTCCTACATTCCCACAGTGGATGATAACGAGCTGGATATTCGCACCATCCGCGCGCAGGAGATGAGCGTTTATGTGGAGCGCGGTTATCTCGATTGCGGCATCACGGGGCTGGATTGGATTGAGGAAAACAATTCCAAAGTGCACGAGGTGGGCGAGTTTTTGTTCAGCAAAGCCACGCGTCGACCGGCGCGCTGGGTATTGGCGGTGCCGGATAAATCCAAAATCAAATCGGTCAAGGATCTGCAAGGCAAACGCATCGCCACAGAAGTGGTGGGACTCACCAAGCGTTGGCTGAAAAAGAACGGTGTGAAAGCCGAGGTTGAATTTTCCTGGGGCGCTACCGAAGTGAAGGCGCACGAATTGGTGGACGCCATTGTGGAGGTCACCGAAACGGGCAGCAGCTTGCGTGCGAACAATTTGCGTATCGTGGAGGAATTGATGAGCAGCACCCCGCGTTTGATCGCCAACAAAGATGCGTGGAAAAATAAATGGAAGCGCCAGAAGATTGAAACGATGGCAATGCTGCTACGCGGCGCGCTGGATGCCGAAGCGATGGTGGGCCTCAAGCTGAACATCCAGCAAGCCAACCTCACCAAAGTGTTGAAAAAATTGCCCGCGCTGCGGAACCCCACCGTCAATGAACTGAGCCAAACCGGCTGGGTGGCGGTGGACACAGTCATCGAAGAACACGTGGCGCGGGAAATCATCCCCAGCCTCAAAGCCACTAGCACAGAAGGAATTATTGAATACCCACTGAATAAAGTGGTATATTAACCCCTCTCACAGTAAGACAAGAAGAGACAAAAACATGGGATCGTTAAAGAAACGACGCAAATCCAAGATCAATAAGCACAAGCGGCGCAAGGCCTCGCGGGCCAACCGTCACAAGAAGCGCAAGTGGCAGAAGTAGGTTAACGCCTGCGCCCTTGCAATTCGCCCAAACGGGCGTGCTCCAACTGCCCTGTTATTGATGGGCCTGATTAACATGATGTATCGAAACCAATTCATGGTCTTCGCAGGCACGCTCGTGCTCGCAGCCTGTGCCGGTCCCGGCGCAGCGCCCAACGAAGAAACCACCCCCTCAACCGCTGCTCAGCAACCGAATCAACCAGTTGTTGAGCCAACCCCGCCGAAGGCAATACCCGATGCCGAGGCAAAGCGCATCGCCGAAGAGGCGGCGATTGAACGCCGGATCCGCTCGATGGCGCATTACGCGGCGGCCACAGCCGCAATGGAACGCGGCCAACGCGCGGTGGCGATGGAGGAATTCGAACAGGCCGCACTGGCGGATCCCGCAAACGAAAAGATCGTGCTGGAAGTCGTGCGCATGTTGCTCGCCCAAAAGAAATTCGACAAGGTGCTCGCGCTCTTGGTGAAGGCGACCGCTAACCCGGACGCCTCCGCCAAAATGCACGCGCTGCTCGCAGAGGCCTATTCGCAAAAAGGGAAACTTGACCTCGCCCGCATTGCCGCCGAAGGCGCGATTCGCATGGCCCCGGAATCCATCCTTGGCTACAAAACGTTAATTCAAGTTTACCAAAAAGAAATGAAAGGGGGCGCCAAGCGCCTGCCTCAAATCCGCAAGACCCTCGATCAGGCGTTTGCCCAAAAGAAACCCAACGCCGCATTCCAGGTTGAACTGGCTCTGTTGGCTGCCGGTTATTTGCGATTGGATGAAACTGCTGCTGAAGAATTCAAGCCACGCATCCGCAAGCTGCTCGATGCGGCGTGGGCCAGCAAGCCGACAATCCCGTTGATGATCGAGCAAATCGGTCGAGGCTACCGCATGATCGGTGCCCGCAAAGAAGCGGCGATGGTAATGGAAGAATTACTGAAAGCCTTGCCCGGTAATCCGGCGGTGCTGATGCAGTTGGCTCAGGATTTAATTATCGCAGGCAAAATTAAAGAAGGCCGAATGCACCTTGAAGCAATTCTTAAGAAGAGCCCCAATTCATGGCGCGCCCATCAACTGCTTGCCGCGGTGGCGATGGATGAGGATGAATTTGCGACTGCCGCCAAACATTATCGTGCGGCAATCAAACTCAATTCCCGCATTGAGCAACTGTACTTTGACCTGATTTCTGCATTGCTCTCGGATGACAAAAGTGATGAAGGGCAAAAGGTGTTGGATTTAGTGAAGCGGAAATTCAAGCCGAATTTTTTACAGGCTTATTTCGCTGCGATGATCGCTTTGGAAAAGCGTGATTTTGATCAAGCATTGGAAGACTTGCGCCGCGCGGAATCCATCGCCAAAAATGCCGACCCCACGCGCCTCAACCACATTCTTTATTTCCAAATGGGAACCACTGCCGAGCGTGCCGGGAAATTCATGATTGCTGAAAAATATTTTCGGCAATCGATTGAAAAGAATCCGGAATACGCAACCGCGTTAAATTATCTTGGATATATGTGGGCCGATCGCGGCGAAAAACTTGATGAAGCCATTGTGCTGATTGATCGGGCGCTCAAAATCAGCCCCGATAACGGAGCGTATCTTGACAGCCGCGCGTGGGCGCTCTTCAAGCAGGGTAAATTTAAGGACGCTCTCACCTGGCAACTCAAGGCGCTCAAACACACCGAGGGCGATGATGCGGAAATTTTTCTTCACCTTGGTGAAATGTACCTGAAATTAAAGCAGCCAAAGAAAGCCCGTGAGTACCTTGAAAAAGCCGCTGCCATCAAAGACACCGAACCAGACGTGAAACAGCGCATTCAAGATGTGCTCAAACAACTTCCCTGACGTAAGCTGATGCCCCTGCAGTTTACCCGGCACTACACCTTGCCCGAGGCCCGCGAATTGCTCCCCAAACTTCGCGAGTGGTTTGCGGAACTCGATCAGGTGACCCCTCTTGTTCAGCAATCCGAGAAATCCTTCGAGCCCCGCTTAACCGCAGGCGAAGATCTTGGAGGGCGGGAGGTTGTTGAATGGGCAAAAAACCTTCGGCGCGTGCATGAAGTCCTGCGTGAATTTCAATCCCGCGAAATTCAATTGAAGGATGTGGAGCGCGGCCTCGTCGATTTTCCTGCGATTCTTGACGACCGCGAGGTGTTTCTCTGCTGGGAGAAAACTGAAGATAACATCACCCACTGGCACGACATTGACACTGGTTTTTCCGGGCGAAAACCATTGTGGGAAGCCCACGAAGATTGACACTGAGGTTGGCAGCGTATAAAAGGCCGTCCGATTTTCCCGACAACGCAAATAAAATGATAAAGGTAAAAAACCTCCGCAAAACGTTTGGCACCAACGTCGCTGTGGACAGCATCAGCTTTAACGTGAAGCAGGGCGAAGTGCTCGGCTTCCTCGGCCCCAACGGCGCGGGCAAATCCACCACCATGCGGATGATCACCGGCTATCTTGTGCCCGACGAAGGCAGCGTGACCGTTGGCGAATTCGACATCGTGGAATCCCCCACAAGCGCCAAGTCGCTCATTGGGTATCTGCCGGAAAATGCGCCGAGCTATCCGGACATGACCGTGCAGGGTTTCCTGCGGTTCACCGCTGAAATCCGAGCCCTCACCGGCACCGCGCGCGACAAAGCCGTGGACGCCACCATCGACACGTGTTCGCTGCAACCCGTGCGCCATCAAAGCATCGACACGCTTTCCAAAGGCTTCCGCCATCGCACTTGCCTCGCGCAATCCTTACTGCACGATCCCGAAGTGCTGGTGCTCGATGAACCGACTGACGGCCTCGACCCCAATCAAAAACACGAAGCCCGCCAGCTCATCAAACGTTTGGGCGAAACCAAAGCGGTGATTTTTTCCACGCATATTTTGGAGGAAGTGGATGCCGCCTGTTCGCGCGCCATTATCATCGACAACGGCAAGGTCGTCGCCAACGGCACGCCGGACGAATTGAAACAAAAAACCAAATCCGGCCGATTGGACGATCTGTTCCGTGAACTCACGATGAGCGACACCCAGGCAAAGGAGGCTGCTTAAATGAATTCCCCGCTGCGAAATGTTTTCACCCTCGCCAAGCGCGAATTCTCCGGTTACTTCGCCACGCCGGTCGCGTATGTGTTCCTCGTCATCTTTTTGCTGATGAGCGGTTTCTTCACTTTTATGGTGGGGATGGATTTGTTTGACCGCAACCAAGCCTCGCTGGAATCTTTTTTCACGTGGCATCAGTGGCTGTATTTATTCCTCGTCCCCGCAGTGGCCATGCGACTGTGGTCCGAGGAAAAACGCACCGGCACGCTGGAGCTGCTACTCACATTGCCGGTCACCGCTTGGCAGGCGGTGTTGGCAAAATTTCTGGCGTCGTGGGCGTTTCTGATTTTGGCGCTGGCGCTGACGTTTCCAGTTTGGATCACCGTCAACAAACTCGGCTCGCCGGACAACGGCGCAATCTTGTGCGCTTACATCGGCAGCGCCTTAATGGCCGGCGCGTACTTGGCTATTGGCTGTATGACTTCTGCGCTCACGCGCAATCAAGTGGTCAGTTTTATTTTGTCGGTGGTCATTTGCCTGTTCACCGTTCTGGCGGGCTTCCCGCCGGTCATCAATTTTATGACCGGCCTGTTTCCGGACAGCCCAGGCGTGGTGGAGTTTGTGGCCAACCTGAGCGTGATCACGCACTTCGAACATATCCAGCGCGGCGTGCTGGATTTCCGGGACGTGCTTTTCTTTGGGTCGGTAATCGCCTTTGCGTTGTACGTCACCGGCGTGATTGTTCGCGGTGCGCAGGAATCGCGCACGGCGGGAAATTTTTCGTACTCGCTTGGCTTTGTCGCCGTGGGCACGCTTATCTTGGTGGGTGCCAATGCCGCCACCTCGCAATTGCGATGGAAGGCGGATCTTACTGAGGGAAACATTTATACCTTATCCGAAGGCACAGAGCGAATCCTGTTGCGGTTGAGCGATGACCGAGGCAAGGAACCCGACGCCTTCAAACTCGAGGTGCGCCTTTACCAAACCCGTGACAAGCGTGTGCCCAACAACCTCACCCGCTACGCGAAACGCGTGGAGGATATGCTCAAGGAATACGTGGGCTTGGCGGGCAAAATGGGGAAGGGGAGCAACGCGGCGTTGGTGCTGCATCGCATTAACGTGCAGCCGGATTCGCCCGAGGAAGATCAGGCCATCAAAGACAACATCGAAAAATTTCCCATCGGCCCCGAAGAGTTTGCTTATCTTGGTTTGTCGCTCAGTTATGCCGATCGCACGGAGAAGGTCGATCTACTTGTCTCCGGGCAGGGCGGTCGCTCGATGTCGTTGCGCTCTGAAGTGACGTTGGAATACCAAATCTCCCGCGCCATCACGCGTCTGTTGAAAACTGAAGACAACCGCGTGGTGATCGGAATAATGGTGCCGCCCGCCGTGCAAGTCATGGGCGGGCTTCCGCACGGCATCTCGCCGCAAATGGCAATGCAACGCGGGATGCAGCCTCTGCCACCGTGGGCGCTCATTCGGCTCTTGCGGAGTGAGTACGATGAAGTGCGGACGGTGGATTTCGCCACCGGCATTTCGCGCAATGAGCAAAGCGAAGAGAAGTCGCTTGCGGAAAGCGATATTGATATGCTGTTGGTGATTCACCCGCAAAACATCAGCGAACGCGCCCAGTTCGCCATCGATCAATACGTGCTCAATGGCGGCAAACTGGTTGCCTTTCTCGATCCTTTTTTTGGGTTTTCAGCCGGCCCAATGGGCGGCTTTGGCGCTTCGGAAAATTCTTCCACGCTAAATAAACTGCTCCCCGCGTGGGGGTTATATTTTGATGACCAACACGTGCTGGCGGATATGGATAGCCCGTATCGGCGGGATCCGCGTGGGTCCGATGTTTGGCCTACTTGGGTGGAGTTGCCCGGCAAAAGCCACAGCCAATCGGAAATCGTCACGCAGGATTTGGGCACTGTCAGCGTGCTGCACGCCGGTGCATTCACCGGTAAAGCGGCGGACAAAGGGCTCGTGCAGGTTGATCTCTTCAGCACCTCCACCAACGCAATGCGACTCCACACTAAAACCTCCGCCGGCACAGCCACCAACGCCACGGCGGTTCTTTCTGGCCGCAGGCTCAACCCCGGCTTCTCCGCCGCGCAGGGAAAAATTGCGCGCACCTTCAAGGGCAGCGGCAAGTCCAGCGTGTTGGCTGTGAAGCTCACGGGCGATTTCCAAACTGCTTTCCCGAAAGGCGATCCCGAAGCCATGCCGCCCGCGGATGCCAATGCCACCGCACCTAAAGACAACGCCCTCAAAGTCGCACGCAAAGACACTTCGCCCGTGGTGGTGCTCGTGGGGGATGTGGATATTTTAAACAACCAAATTGCCGCCCAAACGAGGCAGGATGCCTTCGGGCAATTTATCGGCTTCCGCAACAGCAACTTTGCCTTCGTGATGAACCTTGCTGATTATTTGACCGGCGATGACGATCTCATCCGCGTGCGCAGCCAATCCCAACGCGATCGCCCGCTCGAACTGCTTGACCGTATGATTGAGGAAAAGACACGTGAAACCCAAAAGGAATTAGAAAAACTAAACAAGGCAATCACCATTTCTGAGGCTAAGCTGGAGGAGGCCGCGGAGGAACGTGAGTTGAGTCGGCGTAAACTGCTCGCAACGGCCAGTGTTCAGGGCAGTCAGCTTTTGGTTAGCGAAAAGGAATATCGGCAACTCCAAGCTGCCAGCGAAAAGCTCCAAACCAAAGTGAAAGATGCGGAGGAGGCGCGGGACGAAGCGCGTGCTGCGGTACGCAAAAAAACCCGCGAATTACGGGATGAAATCGACGGTCTGAAATTTCGCTTTAAGTGGGCAAACATTCTCATTATGCCCACACTGATCACCCTATTCGGCTTGTTCGTGGCTATCGCCCGTCACCGCCGCACAGCCGCCTAATAATGAAAACCAAACAACTCATCACTTTGGTGGCCCTCTTGGTGGTCACCCTTGCGGGCTACTTATTTTTTAGCCCGAACGATCAGCCCGCCTCATCCGAAACCATCGGCGTGGGCGGTGAACCTCTGGCCAATCTGGAAATCAGCCGCATCGCCGCCCTTGCCATCACCACCGGCGTAGGCGACAAAATCACCATGTTGCGTATTGAAAAAATTTCTGGCAAATGGGCCGTGACCCAGCGCGGCGGGTATCCGGCGGACACTGATCGCATTGAGGGTTTGGTGAAAAATCTGATGGCGATGAAAATTCTTCGGCGCGTTCCCGCAGGCAAAAGCCAATTGGGACGTCTGCACCTCACCGCACCGGGTACCGGCAAAACTGCGGCCACCCAAATCGAATTTTTTGCTGCGGATGGCAAGTCCATCAAAGTCATTCATCTCGGCAAAGAACTCAACGCGCCCGGCGGGGAAGGGAACACCTCAGCCTTCGGTGGCGGCAATTATCCGGATCGCCGTTTTGTGATGCTCGATGCCAAACCCGCCAGCGCAGCGGTGGTCGACCAAACCTTCAGCAACGCAAACGCGGCCCCGGCGGATTGGATCAACCGCACGGATTTTTTTGATGTGAAAGATGTGCTCACGCTCGCGGTGGATTACGCCGGAACCGAGGCCACCAATTCGTGGAAGCTCGCCCGCGAGAACACCGCCACCAATTGGACTCTCGCCGCAACGCGCGAAGGCGAGGCGTTGGACCAAAACAAACTCAGCGCTTTTGCTCAGCCACTTCAATCGCCCACCTTCAAGGATGTGCTCATCGGCGACGCCGCCCACCTTAGCACCAACGCCACTCGCATCACCCTCAGCACCGAAGATCATTTCATCTACACCCTCGCCCTCGGCGCGCCCAGCGCTGAAGGAGACTTCCCAATGCAACTCACCGTCAAAGCCAATCTGCCCGAGAAACGCGTGCCTGCCAAAGATGAAAAACCGGAGGACGCCGCCAGCCTTGACCTTAAATGGCAAAACCAGCAGCAACAACTCAAAATCCGCCTGGCACTTCACCAGTCATTCTCCGGCGAACACTGGACGTATCTCATCCCGGGCTACACCGTTTCCGCCTTCCTAAAAAAACGCGGCGAACTAATGGGCGAAAAACCAGTTCTCCCGCCCTTAGGCCCAATTGGCCCAATTGGCCCTATCGCGCCCGGGCCCATCGTGCCGCCCAGCCCGCCCAAACAGCCCAACCAATAGCCGCTTTTTCCTGATGCTCGCATTGACAGACGGGCGTTTTGATGGTTTATTTGTGAAGCGGAGGAACGCATTATGGCAAACATCACAAAAATCATTCTAGGCTTAAACATCCTCGCCGGCGGCGCGGGCATCTTCTTTGGCGTTACCAAATCCGGCCAAGCATCCGAGCTTGTCGACAAAGCCAAAACTGCCGAAACAAAAGCCACAGCCGCCCAAGGGAAAGTGACTAAACTTGAATCAGAAAAACAAACTCTGGCCGCCAGCCTATCCACCAAAAACCAAGAGGCAACCCAACTCCAAGCTGGTTTGGATGCAGCCACGCAAAACGCAACAGCCAACACTGGCCAATTAACGACCTTGCAAACGGAAAATTCCACCTTGAAAACCGCCAACCAAGTGCTGACCACTGAACGCGACAACCTGCAGACTAAAGCCAATGAGGCCACTCTCGCTCAGAATAATCTTCGCGACGCAAACACCCAAATCCAAGCGCTCAAAACTGAACTGGATCAACTCAAAGCCCCAAAGAAACCCAAAGGCCCCAAAAAGCCGCCGGTTGGAAGCGACGGCAAGGTGGGTATAATTGCAAACGTGGACCCAAGAACGGGTTCCATAATTCTAAACCGCGGATCTGCTCATGGCTTTAAGGTGGGGGATCAGTTTAATGTGTTTCGGAATAACACGCTGATTGGCCGAATCAAAGTGACCCGCCTTAGCCCCAACAACACAAGCCTCTCCATCGCTCAGCGGGAGGAGGGGCTCGGAGTGCCCGCCGGCGCACAGTTTCAGGTAAACGATGACCTGATCAAATTTAATTAAAATGAAACGAACCGCCACCCTCGCCTTAATCGTTTTGCTGCTCGCCTCCGTCGGCGCCAGTGTCTATTTGTTCCTCGATCAGAAGGCGAACAAGAAGTTGATCGCTGACAAGGATGACATCATTGCCTCAAAGGACGAACTTATTTCCGGCCTCACTAAAAAACAAAAAGAAGCCGACAGCGGGCTTGCCGCCGCAAAAAAATCCCTAACGGATAATGAGTCCGCCGCGGCCCGCCTGAAATCTGAAAACGAACTTTTGCAGGTGAAAATCACAGCCGCAGAATCCAGGCTCGCCACTCAAACGGATGGCGCCAATGAAGCCACTGTTAAGCTCCAGGAAGAATTGGATGCGCTCAAGCAGGAGGCCGTTGGTAAGGCAACTGCGATGGCCACATTGGAGGCGGAAAACACTTCGCTTGAAAGGCAGGTGGCTGATCACTTAAAGGAAATTCAGGGACACACCGCCGCATTGAATAAAGCCGAATCCACTCTAAAGCCGTTTGAAGAAATCGGGAAGACGCCTGACGAAATTAAAAAAGGGCTAATGAAGCGGCCCGTCACCTTAACCCGACCACTGCCCCCGCGCCCCGCCACTCAAGCAGGGAAAATCACCAAGCCTATCCGCACGCCGAACCCCATTCCCGTTCCGGAACCCGCTCCATCCACGCCGGAACCCACACCCGTCTCCCCGAAATAACTA
Organism: Verrucomicrobiia bacterium; assembly: GCA_014239365.1. GTDB lineage: Bacteria > Verrucomicrobiota > Verrucomicrobiia > Limisphaerales > UBA1100 > JACNJL01. Next base: position 31,950 of record JAAZZB010000020.1, read on the forward strand.
TGAAGAAAACTCTCTCAACGTTTATTGCTGTTTGCCTGTTGCTGGCCGCCGGATTATCTCTGCTCACCACATCCGGCTGTGGCACTCCCGCCTATTCCACCAATGATTCCGATCGCCCCTGGAACGAGACGCGAGGATTCCAGCATCAAGGCGGCTCCCGCCTCGACCGCTAACCGGCACACACCCAACGCGATGGCGTGGCCACGCTGTCCAGTTGCGCGTCGTGTTCTTCGCGCGGCACGGTTTCGATGAGTTGATGGTCGTAGCCAACGCCGATTTTTTGCCCTGCTAACTCTGTTAACCAGCGGTCATAAAATCCCCGTCCACGCCCCAGCCGATGGCAGTCCATCCCAAAAGCGAGTCCCGGCACAATCACCAGATTAACTTCGTTCGGAGGGATTTCCAGCGACTCCGCGGGAGGCTCCAGAATCCCAAACTTCCCCGGCATCAATGTTTCCCGCGATTCCACCCAGGCCGCCGCATAAACGCGATCGGCCTGATAGCGTGGAAAACAAAATCGCTTATTGCCGGTCATCAAAGGCAGCACATCCAATTCATCCGGCAACGGCGCATAAAGCAACACCGTGCCCGCCGCTTGCCATTCATCACAGGCGCGCAACCGCTCGCAAACCGCCGCCGAGGCCGCTGTGCGTTCTTCCGGGCGAATACGGAAGGCGCTCATCTCCGCACGCACGGCGGACTTTTCATCTTTAATTCCCATCAGATTTCTTGGCTTCCTCCTGCAGCGATCGCCAGTGCAGCACTCGGGCTTTGATTTTTTGTTCAACGCCTTCTTCCGTGGGTTCGTAAAAAACTTTATCCACGCCCAGGTAATCCTGCGCCACAAAATGGCCATCGTAATTGTGTGCGTATTTGTAATCTTCACCGTGCCCAAGTTGTTCGGCCCCCTTGTAATGCGAATCGCGCAGGTGTTTTGGGACTGGAACGGTGCGGCCGTTTTTCACTTCCTCCAGCGCGGCATCGATGGCGACGTATGAACTATTACTCTTGTGCGCGGTGGCGAGATAAACCGTGGCTTCCGCCAGCGGGATACGCGCCTCGGGCCAACCGACAAATTCCGAGGCCGCGTGCGCTGAAGTGGCGAGCACCAACGCCATCGGATCCGCAAGGCCAATGTCCTCGGCGGCGCTGATCATCAATCGCCGTGAAATAAATCGCGGATCTTCACCGGCATGAATCATCTTCGCCAGCCAATACAGCGCCGCATCGGGATCGCTCCCGCGGATGCTTTTGATGAAAGCCGAGATGGTGTCGTAATGCTGATCGCCATCGGCGTCATACACCACGGCTTTCTTTTGGATGCATTCCTCCGCCACAGCGAGCGTAAGATGAATCGCGCCGTCTTTGCCCGGCGGCGTGGTGAGCGCGGCGATCTCCAGCGAGTTAAGCGCCTTGCGCGCGTCGCCATCGGAAATGATGGAGAGATGATCGAGCGCTCCTTCATCGACTTGAATTTTGATGTGGCCCACGCCGCGTTCTTTGTCAGCCAAAGCACGGTCGAGTAGCGTGCGGATGTCAGTTTGGTTGAGCGGTTGCAGCTCAAAAATTTGCGAGCGCGACACGAGCGGGGAGTTGACGAAGAAAAATGGATTGTGCGTTGTCGCGCCAATCAATTTCACCGTGCCGCCTTCCACATCGGGGAGCAGCACGTCTTGCTGTGCTTTGTTGAAGCGATGAATTTCATCAATGAACAGCACCGTGGCGCGTCCTGTGTTTTCCAGCCGATTGGCCGCGCCGGAAAGCACTCGGCGCATTTCCGCGACATTGCTCTCCACGCCGCTGAGCCTTTCGAATTTGCTTTCGGTGCGGTTGGCAATGATTTGCGCGAGGGTGGTTTTGCCGGTGCCGGGTGGGCCGTAAAAAATCAGCGATTGGATCCGATCCGCCTCAATGGCGCGGCGCAAGAGCATGCCGGGTTTGATGATGTGTTGTTGCCCGGCGTATTCATCGAGCGTTCGCGGGCGCATCCGAGCGGCAAGGGGGGCCTGTCGGTTGCCCGCTGCGCGATCGGCCTTTGGCCCATCGTGCTCCACCGGTGTGTTAAATAAATCCTGTTCCGCCACGAGCGAATGGTGACACAGCCCAAAAAAATACCCAACCCAAACCGCGCAAACTGGCCCAAAGGAACGATGATTCCTAGGTGGGACCCAATCGATGCCTTAAGACTTCCAGTCAAGGCCTGACGGCCAGCATCGAAGGCAAGGCCCCATTTTATTTTGATTACCTTCCGGGGCGATAAACGTTGCGCGGCCCGGGTGGGCTGAGCTCAACCTAACCCAGATGGATGATTTCCTCAAGTTACTTTGCTTGCTCCGCCTCAAAACTTGTTGCAACCTCTGGGCATGCAACGTGTACTTTTTTTACTTGTCGCCATCGCTGCTTTTCCCGTCGCCGCCGCAGCCAAACCGCCCAACATTGTCTTCATTATTTCCGACGACCAAACGTGGACGGATTACAGTTTCATGGGGCACAAAATAATTAAGACACCGAACATCGATCGCCTTGCCGCACAAAGCCTCACGTTCACGCACGGTTATGTGCCCAGTAGTTTGTGTTGCCCTTCACTGGCCACGATGATCACCGGCCTTTACCCGCACCAAACACGCATCACCGGCAACGAACCGCCCATCCCGCCTACGGGCAAGCGCTCGCCGGAATACGCGCGACGTGTTCAGGAGCACGTTGCGCTCATCGACAACGTGCCCACGCTGCCGCGGTTGCTCGCCAAGCAGGGATACCTCAGTCACCAAAGTGGCAAATGGTGGCACGGCAACTTTAAGCGCGGCGGCTTCACTCATGGCATGACTCATGGCGACCCCAAACGGGGCGGTCGCCACGGCGACGTTGGGCTGAAGATTGGCCGTGAAGGATTAAAACCAATTTACGATTTCATCGATGAGGCGGATGAAAAACCTTTTTTCGTGTGGTACGCCCCCTTTCTCCCGCACACCCCTCACACGCCGCCGAAGCGGTTGTTTGACAAGTACGCGGCCAAAGTGGATTCGCCGGAACTCGCGCGTTATTTTGCGATGGTGGAGTGGTTTGATGAAACGGTGGGGGCACTCGTAACTCACCTCGACCAACACGCGCCAAACACGATGATCATTTACGTGACCGACAACGGCTGGATTCAAGAACCCGGTAAGCGAGGCTATGCTCTCAAAAGCAAACGCTCGCAATACGACGGAGGCACGCGCACGCCCATCATGGTGCGTTGGAAGGGCAACGTGAAACCGGCTAAATCTGCCGCGCTTGTTTCGGGCATCGACTTGGCCCCGACTGTTCTCAAAGCAACCGGACTGAAACCCACGAAGGCGATGCGCGGTTTGAATTTACTGAACGCGTCCGCCATCAATTCGCGCAAATTTCTCTACGGCGAAATCTTCTTGCACAACGCCGTGAACCTGAACAAGCCCGCCGCAAATTTGACCTATCGCTGGGGCATTCAGGATGGCTGGAAACTCATTCTACCGCACAAAGAAAATGTCACCACTCGCGCCGGTAAAGGAGCCAAAGGTACCGGCGAAATTGAGCTGTATCATTTGGCAAAGGATCCCTTCGAGACCAAGAACCTCGCCGCGACGAATGCGGAAAGGGTCGCGCAACTCCGAAAACAAATAAATGCCGTCTGGCCAGCCAAGTAAGGGCTTCCCAAGTTGCGGCTGCTTGCGGTGAGGGTAGGGCGGGGTGTCCTGCCCCGCCACGGCGCGCTGAGGACAGCACGCCCTACCTTTTGTCGCTTATTTGCCGCCTATTTGTCGCGGCGGGGGAAGAGCCCTTCGGGTTGACCGATTTGATGGCCTTCGGCTAATTCACCCCAACCGATGTTGGTGATGGTTTGTAAATCGGTGGGGAGATTGAGTTGTTCGCAGATGCGCTGACTGGTGGTGGGGAGGTAAGGCTGAAGCCACACGGCGAGCAGGCGGCAACCTTCGGTGAGGTTGTAAAGCACTTCGCCGAGGCGTTCGGTTTGGGTTTCGTCTTTGGCGAGTTTGAAGGGGGCGGTTTCGTCGACGTATTGATTTAATCGCGCGATGAATGCCCAAATGGTCATCAAGCCGGCTTGTAATTGGTTAGACTTCAATTCGCCCACTAACTTGTCGCGCGCGGCGATGGCTTCGGCGGCGAGCTCATCGTGTTGCGGCGGCACGATGCCTTCGCGGTAACGCGTGAGCATTGAGAGGGAGCGGTTGACGAGGTTGCCGAGACCGTTGGCCAGCTCGGCGTGGTAACGGTTGGCAAAGCTTTCGTCAGTCCAGTTTCCATCGGGGCCAATGGCGAGCTCGCGGACGACGTAATACCGAAAGGCGTCCAAGCCCCAGTCGTCGATGACGGTGACGGGATCGACGACGTTGCCGATGCTTTTGCTCATCTTTTGATTATCCTTTTGCCACCAGCCGTGCACGAGCACTTGTTTGGGGAGCGCGAGTCCGGCGGCTTTGAGCATGATGGGCCAGTAGACGGCGTGGAATTTGAGGATGTCTTTGCCGATGACGTGAATGTCGGCGGGCCATAAGTCGGCTTCCTCACCACGCGCGCGCGGGATGCTGAGGTAATTGGTAAGCGCATCGAACCACACGTAAGTGACGTAATCAGGATCGAAGGGCAGGGGGATGCCCCATTCGAGGCGTTCTTTGGGGCGACTGATGCAGAGATCTTCGAGGGTGTTGTTTTTGAGAAAGCCGAGCACTTCGTTGCGGCGATAATCGGGCGCGATGAATTCAGGGTTAGCCTCAATGTAATCAATGAGCCATTGCTGATGTCGGCCTAGCTTGAAGTAATAGTTTTTTTCGCGCAGCTCCTGCACTTCGCCGTAGATGGGATCGAAATTTCCATCGGCGTCGCGGTCTTTGTCGGTCAAAAAACTTTCCTGTTTAGCGGAGTAAAAGCCGACGTACTCATCCTGATAAAATTCGTCCGCGTCATAAAGCTGCTGCAATATTTCGCAAACAACGGTTTGATGGCGTGCGTCGGTGGTGCGAACGAAATCGTTGTTTGAGATGCCTAATTTTTTGACAAACGCCTGCCAGTCGCCAGCCAATTCGTCGGTGTAAGTTTGGGCATCCTTGCCGACGGCCTCGGCGGCTTGTTGCACTTTTTGGCCGTGCTCATCGAGGCCGGTGAGGTAAAATGCCTCTTCGCCAAGGCAGCGGCGCGCACGGGCAATGACGTCGGTGATGACCTTTTCGTAGGCATGCCCAAGATGCGGCTGGCCATTCACATAATCAATGGCGGTGGTGATGTAAAATTGCTTGCTCAACGGGCGGCCTGTTGTAGCTGAGACTAGCGCAACACGCAAGACAGCACTATTTTATCGCTATTTGACCACAAATTTGGCAAGCAATGCCGATGCGATTTTTTGGTTTTTTGCTGTTAGCGTCTTGGGCACTTGCTTTGCCCACGCTTTCGGCAGCACAAAAGAAGCGCACAAAATGGGACGAAATGGACATCGGCTCATTTCAAGCTTACGGATTGGAGGCTCAACTGAATGGCAAACTTTGGCGCCCGGCGCTCAAAGGCCTCAACATCAAGCTCGGCCCAAATGCCTCCGTTTGTTTTGACACCGAACGACTGCGAATGGCTGCGGGTTGGACCGGCGGATTCCTCAAGCTCCCCACCGGCCGTGATGGCTTGGAAGGCGTGCCAAAAATTATCGGCGAACTGACTTTCCACACGCCAATGACTCCCGGCTGGGCCGGGCCCAAGGGCGAATGGGTTGAGCTCACGCCACCCACCGTCAAAGGCAAGGACGTTTATTCGATGGGGCCGCTCCCTCGTCAATGGGCGAAATGGCGAGGGCATTACACGCATGGCGACCAAGTGATTTTGTCCTACAGTGTAGGGGCATCGGGCGTGCTGGAGCACCCCGGCTTTGCCAACGGAATTTTCACCCGCCAATTTGAGATTACTCGTAGTCCCGCTAAAAGCCCGATGAGTTTGCTGGTGTGCGAAGTGGCGGGCGCGCAAGGTAAGGTCAAGGGCAATGTGGCTACGCTGGAAAAAGACGGGACGCTCACCGGCGTAGCAGTCATCGGCGCGGGCGTGGAATTAACAACCCAAAATGGCCGAATCATTGCCGAAATGAAGTCCCTCCAACCCACCAGCCAATTTATCATTGGCACTTGGAGCGGGCCCAAGGCGGAGGTCGGCAAACTGATTCAATTTTCAACCACGAAAAGACAACTTCAAAAATTGGGCGATCTCACCCAGGGCAGCAAACCGAAGTGGAACAAACCCGTGACCACGCGCGGCCGGTTGGGGCTGGTGCCCGGCGCATACGTGGTGGACACGATCACCGTGCCTGAGAAAAACCCGTGGAACTCATGGATCCGCTGTAGCGGATTTGATTTTTTTAAGGACGGCACAACCGCCGCGGTGTGTTCAGTGACCGGTGATGTTTGGGTTGTGAGCGGGATTAATCAGACGCTCAAAGAATTAAAATGGCGACGTTACGCCACAGGATTGTTCCAGCCACTTGGCCTCAAAATTGTGGATGAACAAATCTATGTGCTCGGCCGAGATCAAATCACGCGCTTCCATGATTTAAACAAGGACGGCGAAGCGGATTTTTATGAAAACTTTAACAACGACATTTCCATCAGCAATCATTACCACGAGTTTTGCCTGAACCTCAGCACCGATCCCGCGGGTAATTTTTATTTCATCAAAGGCGGAAACCTCCGCCAAGCTACGGTGCCGCATCACGGTTGCCTCGTGAAAGTTACCAAAGACGGTGGCCAACTTGAAATCGTTGCCACTGGCCATCGCGCGCCGAATGGGATGAGTGTGGGGCCCAAAGGCGAACTCACCAGTGCGGATAACGAGGGCAACTGGGTGCCTGCCTCCCGCGTGAACCTCGTGAAGCCCGGCGGCTTTTATGGGCACGTCCACACGGCCCATCGTAAAACAGTGCCGACCGATTACGATAAGCCGCTCTTTTGGCTTCCGCACCAAGTGGATAATTCCAGCGGCGGCCAAGTCTGGGTCACCAGTGAAAAATGGGGCCCTTTTGGAGGCGACTTACTGCATCTTTCGTACGGGAAAAGTAGTCTTTTTAAAGTGATGAAAGAAGAGATCAGCGGCCAATGGCAGGGGGGCGCCGTTCGTTTTCCGTTACGCTTTGATTCCGGCATCATGCGCGGCCGCTTCAACAAACACGATGGCCAGCTTTATGTGGTTGGCCTGCGCGTGTGGCAAAGCAACGGCGCGCGCTTTGGCGCTTTCCACCGCGTCCGTTACACCGGCAAACCGGTTCACATGCCCACCGCAATTAAGGTTCAAAAAAATGGACTTGCGGTGACCTTCACCAATCCGCTCGACGCAGTCACCGCTGTAGATGATCAGAACTGGGCGATTGACCAGTGGAATTATCAATGGACCGGAGCGTATGGTTCAAAAATGTATTCCATCAAAGATCCCACCAAAGTGGTGGGCGACAAAAAGCCAGGCGAGTTCGGAGGGGACACCATTCCCATTCAGAGCATTAAACTTTCCGATGACAAGAAAACGGTGCTCATTCAAATCAGCGGCCTCAAGCCCGTGATGCAGTCGCGCATCCGTTTTGACATTAAGGCCGCTGATGGCACCGTTTTGAAACAGGAACTTTTCCACACCATCAACCGCGTCCCTGCACAGTGATGAGCGAACCTGCACCACTCACCGGTCGGAAAATCCGTCAGGATTTCTTGGATTTTTTCGAGGCAAAACAGCACACCATCGTGCCTTCCGCCAGCCTGATGCCCGATGCGCCTAACCTGCTTTTTACTAATGCAGGCATGAACCAGTTTGTCCCAATTTTTCTCGGCGAACAAAGTTGTCCGTACACACCCGGTCGCGCCGCTGACACCCAAAAATGTATCCGCGCCGGTGGTAAACACAACGACCTTGAGGACGTGGGGATGGATACTTATCACCACACGTTTTTTGAAATGCTCGGCAACTGGTCCTTTGGTGATTACTTCAAAAAAGAAGCCATCCAGTGGTCGTGGGAACTGCTAACCGAAACGTGGGGGTTCCCTAAAGAGCGACTCTACGCCACCGTTTACCAACCCGCCGAAGGCGACCCCGGCGAGTTTGACCAAGAGGCGCACAAATATTGGTCCGAGATTTTCACCGCCGCCGGTCTCGACCCCGCTGTGCACATTGTTAACGGCAACAAAAAGGATAATTTTTGGATGATGGGCGATACCGGCCCGTGTGGTCCGTGCAGCGAATTGCACATCGACCTCACTCCGAAAGGTGACACCAACGGCAGCCTCGTTAATGCCGACAGTGGCCAATGCATTGAGATTTGGAATCTGGTGTTCATTCAATACAACGCCAATGAAGACGGCACTTTCCCGCCACTCGCCGCGCGCCACGTGGACACCGGCATGGGGTTCGAACGCGTTGCTGCCATCATCCAAACCACAAACAACTTCACCCATTTTGACAAGCCGGTTTCCAATTACGACACCGACATTTTCGCCCCCATCTTTGCTGAGCTCGAAACACTCAGCGGCCATAAATACACCGCCACGCTTCCGAGCGCGGGGCAATCCGACTCTGAGAAAACCGACATCGCCTTCCGCGTTATTGGCGATCACATCCGCACCCTCAGCTTCTCCATTGCCGACGGCATTCTCCCCGGCAACAACGATCGCAACTATGTCCTTCGCCGCATCCTTCGCCGCGCCGTCCGTTATGGCCGCACACTCGGATTCCAAAAACCATTTTTCTACAAACTGGTAGACGTGCTCGTCGATTCAATGGGCGATGTATTTCCCGAACTGCAACAACGCCGCGAAACAATTCAGCAAACCATCCGCGCCGAAGAAGAATCCTTCAACAAAACACTCGATCGCGGCATCGAGTTATTTCGTGATGAGGCTGGAAAGCTCGAAAACAAAAAAGAATTGAGCGGCGAATTCGCTTTCAAACTTTACGACACTTACGGCTTCCCGCTGGATCTCACTGAACTCATGGCCCGCGAGGCAGGGCTCTCGGTGGACACCGGCGGGTTCGACACGCTAATGGAGCAACAGCGCGACCGCGCGCGCGCGGCTCAGAAAAAAGAGGTCATCAGCGTCAGCAGCATTTCCACGGATGCGTGCACGGAATTTGTCGGCTTCGAACATCTTGCCGCCACTGCGAAAGTCTTAGAAATTGTTGAAGACAAAAAACGCGTCGGCATCGTTTTGGATCGCTCGCCTTTTTATGCCGAAATGGGCGGGCAAGTTGGCGACACCGGCACACTCACCATTGGCGACCAAACCTGGGCCATCACCGGCACTCAAAAAATTGGTGATGCCTTTTTGCATTTCATCAAAGGCGAAGGCACACCGGGGCAGGGGAGCGAAGCGCAACTCCAAGTGGACACCGCGCGCCGCGCCGCGATTCAACGCCATCACACGGTGACCCATCTTTTCCACTGGGCACTGCACGAAGTCACCAGCCCCGACGCTTCCCAAAAAGGTTCATTCGTTGGGCCGGATAAGTTGACCTTCGATTTCAACAGCCAAGCCCTCACACCGCAGCAAGTGGCCGACATCGAGCAACTCGTCAACGAGCGCATCCTTGAAAACTCAACCGTGAGTTGGACTGAAGCCCCGCACGCCGAAATCACAAACCGCGCCGACATCCTCCAATTTTTTGGCGACAAATACGGCGACACAGTTCGCGTGGTGCAAATCGGTGGCGAAGCAAATTCTCTCAATGGGTTTTCGATGGAACTCTGCGGCGGCACACATACAAATGCCACGGGCGAAATCGGCCTTTTCCGAATCACTGGCGAATCGGCCATCGCTGCGGGCGTCCGGCGCATTGAAGCTGTGGCCGGGTTTGTTGCTGCCGAACAGGCGCGGAACGATGCCGAGCGCATCCTTGCCTTGGCCGAATCTCTCAACTCGCCGGTTAAGGACATCGAAAAAAAGCTCGATCAAATGTTGGAGCAATCCAAACAACTCGAGAAGCAAATGAAAGCTCTCCAGCAAAGTCGCGCGGCCGACACCGCCAAAGGGCTGCTCGGGCAGGCGGCGAACGCGGGAAACATCAACTGCATCACGGCGCATCTCGGTGAGTCTGACGGAAACTTTACCCAAGCGGTGGCTGATGCGCTCAAGAGCCAATTTGAAGGTGTGGTGGTTTTGGGCGCGACCGGCAACGGCAACGTCGTGCTGGTGGCCACGGTTTCCGATGCGTTTACCGACCGGATTCAGGCGGGCAAACTGATTCAAGGCATCGCTTCCATTGTGGGCGGCAAAGGTGGCGGCAAACCCACGCAAGCGCGCGGCGGCGGCAACGACGCCGGCAAACTTGATGATGCCCTGGCCGAAGTACATAAAATTTTAGCCAACTAACATGCCCAAAAAGAACGCTACCGCAAAAAAGAAAAGGGCACCCAAATCGCCCTTCGATTCCATTGAATCTGTTATCACCGACATTCGACGCGGCAAAATGGTGATCGTGGTGGATGATGAAGATCGCGAAAACGAGGGCGACCTCATCATGGCCGGCGAACACGCCACCGCCAAGGCCATCAATTTTATGGCCAAACACGGGCGCGGCCTTATCTGCGTGCCCACTTCCGGCGACCGCCTGCGCCAGCTCGGTGTCGAGCGAATGGTGCCGAGCAATCAGGAAACGTTCAAAACAGATTTCCAAGTCAGCGTTGATGCGGCAACCGGAATCACTACCGGCATCAGCGCCAAAGATCGCGCCCGCACCATTCAGGTTATGGCCGACCCTACCGCTATGCCCGAATCCCTCGTGCAACCCGGGCACGTCTTCCCGCTGCGTGCGTGCCCCGGCGGCGTCCTCCAGCGCGCCGGCCACACTGAGGCCGCGGTGGATCTGGCCAAGCTTGCGGAATGCCGCCCCATTGGAGTCATCTGCGAAATCATGAATGACGACGGCACGATGGCCCGACTGCCGCAGCTCAAGCGTTTCGCCAAAAAACATGGGCTCAAAATTTGCAGTATTGAAGCCCTCATCAAACATCGCCGCGAGCGGGAAAAGTTGATCGAGAAAATCGAGGTGGTGGATATGCCGACGGAATTTGGTGATTTCAAATTGCATTTGTATCGCAGCGCATTGGATGACCAACATCATTTGGCGCTCGTCTTGGGCGGAGTGGAATCGGTGCAGAACGTAATGGTTCGCGTTCACAGCGAGTGCCTTACCGGCGACGTATTCGGCAGCTTGCGCTGCGATTGCGGTTCACAGCTGAACCATGCCATGCAACAAATTGCCGATGCCGGCGCGGGTGTCATCGTCTACATGCGTCAGGAAGGGCGGGGCATTGGGCTGGCGCCAAAAATGCACGCCTACAAATTACAGGAAAAAGGATTGGACACCGTGGAAGCTAATCAGCAACTCGGCTACGCGATGGACTTGCGCGAGTACGGCTTGGGCGCGCAGATTTTGGTGGACCTCGGCGTGCGACACATTCGACTACTCACTAACAATCCCAAAAAAGTCGTGGGCCTCGAAGGCTACGGGCTCGACATCATCGAACAACTGCCCATCCGTGTGCCGCCCAATAAGCACAACAAAAAATACCTCGCAACCAAGCGCACAAAAATGGGCCACAAAATTTAGCCATGCTCAAACCCACCCATCGCAAACCGGGCAAAAGCACCTCCAAACAAACCGCCCGCATCGCCATCGTGGCTTCGGCGTATAATGCGGAGTTTGTCGATGGAATGATTGAGGGCGCATTGGAAGTGTTGTCAGGCAAAGCAGAGCTGATCCGCGTGCCGGGCGCATTCGAAATCCCCGTCGCGGCCGCGGCCTTGGGACGCCGCAAACGCCTTCGGCCGACGGCGGTCATTTGCCTTGGCGTCATCTTGCGCGGCCAAACAACGCACGCAGAAAATGTGGGACATGCGGTGACCCAACAACTCGCCGCGCTGGCGGTGGAGACGGGGATCCCAATGGTTCATGAAGTGCTTTTGCTGGAAAATAAAACTCAGGCCAAAGCCCGCTGCCTTCAGCCGAAAACCAATCGCGGAGCGGAGGCAGCGCATACCGCATTGGAAATGGCCCAGTTAATGGGTGAAATTGGCTAAAAGTTCGATTTTCAAGCGGTTTTCAAACTAAACATTGCCTTGTGAATTATTTCACAAAGGGCTTGATTGAGGCCTAAGCCGGTGCTAATTTCCCGCGCGAAGGGAGTGAGATTAGCGTTTCCGGGGTTCCCAACCACTATTCCGGCGCGTTTCCATTTCACTTTCCACTAATGGCTACCGAAAAACACAACCCTTGGCTGCACCGATTAGCCGTGTTCGCCGCGGCGTGCACGCTCCTCCTGATTGGTTTGGGCGCGATTGTCACCAGTAAAGAAGCGGGCTTGGCGGTCCCCGACTGGCCGCAAACGCTGGGGCACAATATGTTTTTTGTTCCGTTCAATCTTTGGGTGGGTGTCTCCGGCATTTTCGAGGAGCACGCTCATCGGCTCTTTGCTTCATTCGTCGGATTACTCACCACCTGTTTAGCGGTTTGGCTTTGGCTGCGCGATGACCGTAAATGGGTGCGCCATCTGGGTGTGTTTGCATTTTTCCTCGTGGTGGGGCAGGGCGTCATGGGCGGTTTGCGGGTAACGCAAATGAATCAAAATTTTGGGATCGTTCACGGCATGACGGCTCAAGTGTTTTTGTTGGTGATGCTTTGCCTCGCGCTGGCGACAAGTCGCTGGTGGATGCGAACTCCTTCAGCGGAAAACGACAAACAACGAGTGCCGCGCGTGGTGAGGATGCATTTCATCATGGCGTCCGTTTTGATTTTCCTCCAGTTGGCACTGGGCGCCACGATGCGACATCAACACGCAGGATTACCCGCTTGGGATTTCCCGAAAGCGCACGGCCAATGGTGGCCCGCCACGGACGCCGAATCGATCGCCCGCTACAACGCAGAACGCACGGTGCTTAACCGTCAATTGCACGACGAAGGTCAGCAGGTTTTTTTGATGACGGGCCGCGACATTCTCCCATTTCATTTAACTCTGCAAATGGTGCATCGCGTGCTGGCCGTGCTGATCCTCGCATTGGTCATCGGCACGCTCATGGTGGCGAGGAAACGGTTGGGCGCAGCGCATTCGCTGAGTCGGCTCAGCCTCGCGTGGTTCGGGTTAATTGCAGTCCAAGTGGCGCTCGGGATTTTGACGGTGATCAAATATAAACCCGCCGATATTGCAACGTTGCACGTGGTGTGTGGCGCGCTCGCTTTGGGCGCGGGAGCAATGGGCACATTCATTTCACAACGCAAACACTTGCCCTCACTCATCAAGGAGTCTGAGCGCAACGCAAACGAGGCAAACATGGGAGTTGCAATTTAATGAAGGGGCACGAATCCATCGCGCAATCAGAAACGGGCGTTATCCGCGCGCAATGGGCGGTGTGGTCCGAGCTGGTCAAGCTACGGCTCACCACGATGGTGTTGATCACTGCCGCGATGGGATTTTACCTGGCCTCGGCAGCAACCGCGCCGATGAATTGGGCCCTATTGTTTCATGCATTGCTGGGCACTGGCTTAGTGGCGTGCGGCGCGGCGGTGTTAAACCAATATCTCGAAAAAGAATTTGATGCCAAAATGCCGCGCACGGTGGATCGCCCAATTCCATCCGGACGCATCCGACCGGAGACGGCGTTGCTCGCAGGCGGCGCGATGGGCGCAGGCGGATTAGTTTATCTTGCGATTCTGGTCAACCCACTCACCAGTGTGATTGGGGCAGTGACGCTCGTTTCGTACATCGCGGTGTACACGCCGCTTAAGCGCGTGACCTCACTCAACACCCTCATCGGCGCTGTGCCCGGTGCTTTGCCGCCACTCATGGGGTGGACCGCTGCGCGCACGAGCGGCACGGGAATCGCACCCGAAGCATGGTCGTTGGTGGCGATTTTGTTTTTTTGGCAACTCCCGCATTTCCTGGCCATTGCCTGGATGTACCGCGAAGACTATGAGGGAGCAGGGTTTCGCATGATTTCGGAGGGCCCACAGGGCCGCGAACACACAGGCCGGTTTGCGGTAATCAGCTGTTTGGCGCTGTTGCCGGCGGCCTTGTCCCCGTTTTTCCTAAACATTTCCGGCTCAATGTATCTCGGAGGAGCGTTGGCACTGAGCCTCGGTTTTGCGTGGTTGAGTTTGCAATTTTCCCGCGAAATGACTTTGGAATCCGCCAAGCGTTTGTTTTACTATTCGCTCCTTTACCTGCCGCTGCTGCTGGGGCTGATGATTTGTGATCGCGCGGCTTGAATGAATTTTAGATTTTAATAATGGAAACAACGACCCAATCCGAGACGGAACAGAACGAGCACGGCGATGATCACGGTCATGGCCACGCCGAGCAGAGCTTTCTCACCAAATACATTTTCTCGACTGATCACAAAGTGATCGGCATCCAGTACGGCATTGGGTCGCTGGTGTTTTTATTGATCGGCTTCATCCTCATCATGGGAATGCGCTGGCAGATGGCAAAACCCGATACGCCGGTGCCGGTGCTCGGACCGATTCTCGAGAAAGTGTACGCCCACGAAATCGCATTGGATGGCGAGGGCAAGACGGTTCCAATTTTCAAGGACGGCAAAATCACCGCGAGCGGGTACAATCAATTTGGCGCGATGCACGGAACGATCATGGTGTTTCTTGCGATCGTGCCGCTTGGCTTTGCGGCGTTTGGTAATTACGTGGTGCCCCTGCAAATCGGCGCACCGGATATGTGTTTCCCGCGTGTGAACATGGCCAGTTTCTGGGCGTTCTTCGCCGGGTGCATCGTGATGACCGTCAGTTTCTTTATCCCGGGCGGAGCTGCGCAGGCAGGGTGGACTTCGTATTCGCCGTTAGCCTCGGTGATCCCCACTGATGGCCAAAGTTATTGGCTCGTGGGAATGGTGCTTCTGATCACCTCTTCACTGCTGGGCGCGGTGAACTTTATCGCCACCATCATTCAATTACGCGCACCGGGGATGACTTGGTTTCGCCTGCCGTTTTTTGTATGGGCGCAGTTTGTCACTGCATTCTTGCTGCTGCTCGCATTCCCGCCGCTGGAAGCTGCAGGCATCATGCAGCTAATGGATCGCGTTTGTGACACTAGCTTTTTCCTGCCTTCCGGCGTGTTCGCCGCCGGCACGGAGCCCATGAATGTCAGCGGTGGTGGCAGCCCGTTGTTGTGGCAACATTTATTCTGGTTTTTGGGTCACCCCGAAGTGTACGTGCTCATTCTTCCGGCCATCGGCATGGTAACGGAAATCCTCTCCAACAATACGCGCCGTCCTATTTGGGGCTACAAACTCATGGTCGGGGGCGTGCTGGTGCTGGGCTTTTTGTCTTTCATCGTGTGGGCGCATCACATGTACCTCACGGGCATGAGTAGCAAAATCGCTACGTTTTTCCAGACAACCACGATGATTATTTCGATACCATCGGTCATTCTATTGACGTGTCTGTTTATGAGTTTATGGCGAGGGGCAATACGATTTAACACACCCTCAATGTTTGCGTTGGCCTTCCTGCCAATGTTTGGCATTGGCGGCCTCACCGGTTTGCCGCTGGGCTTCAACTTCACCGATTTGCACTTGCACGATTCCTATTACGTGATCGCGCACTTCCATTACGTGGTCGCGCCGGGGACAATTTTTGCGCTGTTCGCCGGCCTTTATTATTGGTTCCCGAAAATGACCGGCCGGCGTATGAGCGAGTATTGGGGCAAAGTGCATTTCTGGGGTTCACTGATTTTCATGAACATCATTTTCATGCCAATGTTCATCCAAGGCTTTGCCGGAATGAGCCGCCGCATGAGCGATGGCGGCGCAACCTATTCCATGATCAACAACCCGGACGTAACCTCCGGCGCGCTGACTGATTCGATTATGAACATGAACTCACTCATCACCATGGGCGCTTTTGGCATGGGGCTCGTGCAGGTGGTGTTCATCGTGAATTTCTTCTGGAGCATTCGTAATGGTGAAAAAGCAGACGGCGATAATCCATGGAAAGCGACCACGCTGGAATGGCAAACGCCCACGCCACCGCCGCACGGCAATTTCTTGACCGAGCCGAAAGTCTATCACGGCCCCTATGAATACAGTAATCCGGACGTGGACAATGGTGAGGATTTCCTCGCTCAAAACGACCCACACAAATCCACAAGCGAAGATATCAGAGAGGCCCAAGCCTAACCCACTTTACTGACCAAATGGAAATCCCATATTACGACAAAGAACGTCCCGACACCGGCCTGTACAACGGCAAAGCGGGCATCTGGCTTTTTCTGGCCTCGGAAGTGATGCTCTTCGGCGCACTGTTTTCCGCGTACGTGCTGCTGCGCGTCGGCGCTGAGCCGGGCACCTGGAGCATGGGGTTGATGAACCAATGGGTGGGCGCATTCAACACGCTCATCCTCATCGCCTCTTCCGCGACCATTGTGATGGCGTGGGTCTGCCTGAAGCTCAACGACTGGAAAGGGTTTCGCAAATGGAAATGGGCCACCGTCGTCTTTGCCTTCATCTTTCTTGCAGTCAAATGGAGCTACGAATGGCCCGCCAAATTCACACACTACGATGTGACCTTCGCCACCAACGAATCCGCAAGCAAAGTCTTCACCGACGTCCTCGGTGAAAACTTTGAGGATCAGCAAAAAAGCATTTGGGAACGTCGTTATGACCCCACCAAAGAACACGCCGGCGGAGTTGATCTGAAAGATCGGCCGCTCGATGGGCACATTGTGGCCTATATCGATTCCAATAATGTTGAGCATTCAATTGACGAGGCATGGGGAATCCCGTTTTGGAGCCACGCATTTGCCTGGCGGCATGACCGAAAAAATATTGAAAAAGAAAAAGATAAAAGCATCCGATACGACAAAGATGGCCGACCGGTTTACAAGCAGGGCCATTATCGGGACACCTTCCGTGACAAGGACATTAAAGCAATTATCATCGTCCCGGCTCACGGCACATGGGATCGCGAGTCTTCAGGAGACAAACACGCAAGCCGCGCCACAGTTAAATATGCTGAAGCAAAACACGATGGCAACCATGCTAACAGCGACGCGCACGAACACCACCGCATCACCATCGCCAGAGAAGACATCAGTCGCCTCTCGAGTTACGAACCGGCGCACAGTACTTTTTTTGCCACTTACTACACCCTCACCGGACTGCACGCGCTCCACGTCTTGGGCGGCATTCTCGTAATGCTGTACCATCTACTACCCGTGAGTCGTCGCGTTTACGAAAAGAATCCCGTGCAATTCACAAACCGCATTGAGATCACCGGCTTGTTCTGGCATTTTGTCGACTTAGTCTGGATCTTTCTGTTCCCCATACTTTATTTATTTTAACCGGCTTATGTCAGACGATCATTCACCAGAATATTATAAGAAAAAATTCATCCCACTGATTTACTTGGTGGGCGGCATCCTTATTGCCGGCACAATCATCACCTTTGCCGCAGATCTGATGGGTGTGTTCAAGGATTTCACCCACGCCATGATCTTCGCCCTCACCGTGGCGGTCGTGAAAGCCAGTGCGGTAATTTATATTTTTATGCATTTGAAGTGGGACATTAATCTGAAAACCATCTCACTTACATTAGGTTGCACGGTGATTTTTCTGATCGGCATGATGGTTCTTACCGTGGGCAGCGAAATTGACGCAAACAAACCCGGCCATGCTGAAAATACGTGGAATCACGTCGATAAACCCGAACCGACTGTAAAACCCGATAAATAATAATGTCGCTCAAAGCATTCCATTTAATTTTTGTAATCGCATCTATCCTGCTCGGCCTGGGCGTGGGGGGTTGGGGGGTTCAAGAATACCGCTCTTCCGGAGAAATGGCCCCGTTGGTAATCGGCCTCGCCTTTTTTGTCATGGGCATCGGACTATTCTTTTATGGCCGCCAAATGTTGAAAAAAACTAAAGATATCGGATACCTTGCGTTGGCTGGAATCTTCTTTCTCGAACAAAGCGCTAATGCCTGCGCCACATGTTTTGGTGAATCAGACGCCCCGATGGCCGAGGGCATGAATGCCGGTATTTTCACTCTGCTAATTGTGGTGGGCGGCACGCTGACGGGCATCGCCGGTTTTTTTATTTTTATCATCCGCCGCAGTATGCGGTTGGCCAGCGTGGAGCTCGAAGAGGAATCCTCAACCGTTTAATTTTTCATGAATAAAAAGTATATTGGACTGATTGGTGGCGCCGTTGCGGGTGTGGTCTTGGCTGTGTTACTGGTGAACTCCGCAAAAATCGAGGGCACCAACTCCTTTACAAACCTCGATGACACGGTGACCTACACCATGACGGAATTGTTCAAGTCACCACCACCCATTACCGAGCACGGGTGGAATGTCGACCGGATGATTGTGTTTGTGCATATTCTGATGGCAATTCTTTTTGTGGGCTGGACAATTTATTTCTTTGTTTGCCTGTTCAAATTTAATGAATCCAATCACCCGAAAGCAGATTATCACGGAGCAAAATCCAAGCTCTGGACCACATTAGCCGAATATGGGGTGATTGCCGCCGAGGTGGTTCTTATTTTCTGTTTCGCCATTCCTCTTTGGGGAGAAGTGATGAATGACGCCAAGCTGGCCGAGATTAAAGCGAACGCCAAAGATGACACCGGTCTTGAAATTCATATATTAGCAAAACAATTCGACTGGAGCGCGCGCTATGCAGGAAATGATAAAATTTTTGCCCAGCAGGATATTCGTTTTGCTGACAAATCCAACAACCCGTTTGGCCTGGACCCCAACGACACATCCATTGATGACGTTCTGGTGCTGGCGGCCAAAGATCGTAAAGGGGCGATTGTTGTGCCGGCGGACACTGCGGTGGCGCTCAAGATCACATCGATGGACGTGATTCACTCATTTAAGGTGCTGCCATTACGCGTCTGCAAAGACGCCATTCCCGGCCTTCAATTGCCGATCCATTTTGAGGTTAAAACTGAATACCTCGATGAAAACCAAAAAAACAAGGACGGCGAGCACGTCTTCCTGATCACTTGTGCTCAACTCTGCGGTGACGGCCACGGCTCAATGAATGGTTACCTTAAAATTGTAAGCAAAAAAGATTTCAAAACGTGGCTCGAGGCAAAGAGTACGGCCGCTAAAATCTCCCGCAAGAAAAACCTTGCGGCGGTGAAATAACCGGCCACCACAGGCAAGCGATGACCAATCGCGATACCAGACAAATCATCAAGTGGAGCCTGCTCGGCTTTCTCACTGCGGTAATAACGGCCACGCTGGTGATCGGAACGCGCAACCGACAGGATCAGCACAGCCCTTCCGGGCAACCTGTGCTGCCGGAAATTAGCACGATCCAACCCTTTACGCTCACCAACCAATTCGGTGCGGAAATTGTTCTCGACGATTTAAAAGGTCAACCATGGTTGGCGGACATTATCTTCACTCGTTGCCCGACCGTATGCCCTCGCATGACCCAAACACTTGCCGGACTCCAAAAAGAGCTGCCGAAAAATATTCGGTACGTATCCCTGACTACCGACCCTGAGCACGACACGCCCAAGGTGATGAATGCGTTTGCCAAAGCCCACGGCAGCAATGATGGCAACTGGCATTTTCTGACCGGCCCCAAGGCCGATCTCATCCGACTTGCTGTGGATGATCTCAAATTAATTTCCGTGCCCAAAGAAGCCGGCAAGCGTGATAACCCGAATGATTTATTTGTGCACAGCAGCCTTTATATTCTAGTGGATGAGAAGGGGCGCGTGCGGAAATCTTTTGAACACGATACTACTAATTTGCTGCAACAAATTCAAATAGCACTCAAACAATTGGAAAACTAAAATGACCGTTGATCAAATGCCCGCAATAAACGCCTCGCTTAACGGCTTGGCTTCCCTGTTCCTTTTGCTTGGTTTCATTTTTATTAAAAAAGGAAACCGCTCAGCGCACAAGCGCTGTATGATCGCGGCGTTTAGCACCTCGGCGGTTTTTCTTGCGTGCTATCTTTGGTATCATTACGCCTCGCACGCACACACAGTGTTGAGGCATCCAACGGATTGGATTAACTATCTGTATTATTTTATTCTGATCACGCACATCATACTTGCCGTGGTGATTTTACCGATGGTATTCATCACCATTAACCATGCCTTGCGAGATCGTTTCGATCGCCATCGCCGCATTGCCCGCTGGACATGGCCAATTTGGATGTATGTTTCGGTAACTGGCGTGGTCGTGTATTTGTTTCTATATGTTTTTTTTGCTGAACACACAGAAAAGAAATTAAAAATTGGCGGGCCTGAAAAACCGCCCGCAGAAGAATCTCAAAAGGGCCGATGAAGGCCATCATCCACCCGGGCCAATCGCCCGCGCAAGTAGAAGCCCAGCGCGCAGATTGCTTGCGGCAGCGCAACATCGCCGCAAAGTTTCATTACGAAACACGACGTCAGGCCGATCTGTGGTTGAAGTTGCATGCGCAATACGCGCCCGCCGATACAGCGGCACCTTACCGGGCGGCAGCAATGGCATTAGCGAATCAGTGGCCTCACGCCGACGGCACTCTCATTGCGCTCGGCTGTGGCGGCGGGGAAAAGGACCTCGTTATTCTTGATGCGCTCCCGCCCGATACGCATTTTGTACCCACGGATGTAAGTGAGCCATTGGTACTCAAAGCCGCTGAGGCGGTTCCCGGTTCCAAGCCGTTGGTTTTTGACCTCGCTGTTGCCGAAAATTTGTTGGCATTTATTGGCCAACACGCTGGCCCCAATCGCATCTTTACTTTTTTTGGCATTATCCCGAATTTTTGCCCTGCTGAAATTTTGCCGCAATTGAGAGCGCTTTTAAAACCGGAAGACCGATTTTTGATGAGTGCAAATCTTGCTCCGAATGGAATGGCAGCTATTCTGCCGCAATACGACAACGGGGCCACGCGCGATTGGCTTGCTGAATTTCCCCGCACTCACGGAGCGGGTGAGGGTGCGGTGAAGATTGGCATTGAACAAGACGGCTCACTCCAACACATCGCAGCTCATTTTTCTTTCGAAGAGCCATGCGTGATGGACGCTAATGGCGAGCAGTTTAATTTTCAACCCGGCGATGATCTGCGACTGTTCGTGTCGTACCGTTACACTCAGCAGTCATTGAGCGAAACTTTGTCCCTGCACGGCATTGTTATTGAGCATTCTTTTCTTTCAGCCAATCAGGAAGAAGGGGTTTTCCTGTGCGCGCTTCAATAAACACTGAGCGTTTCGAGCACCGCACGCGTGCGCGGCACCTCGTGCGTGCGAAACAATGACGTTTTTCCAAGCGCAGCCAGCAGGGCAAAGAACGGCTCAGCACAGCGCACCTCATCTTTGAAAATCTCCGCCGCATGGGGCAGGGCGTGGCACACTGGCCAGCCGAGTTGACGCAAGCGAAAGGTGTTTAAAAACACCTCCATTTGGCGGCGCACGCGCACGGTGCTGTCATCGAGGTTTTGATAATAAAACCCAAGGCCGGGATCAATGATGATCTTCTGTGCGCCCGCTGATTGTGCCCGGTCAATTTCACGCGCAAAAAAATCGAGCATTTGAGGGATTGCATCCGCCTCCAAATCCACATCGTTCACCTCGCGCACGTTCTGGCCTTGCACGAAACAAATAATCACAGCGGCCTCGTGCTGCGCGCACAGCCGGTAAATTTCTTTTGCTTCACCCGGGCCGGTGAGATTGACCGCTCCCGCTCCCGCTTCGAGGCACGCCTGTGCGACGGAAGGTTCGTAAGTTTCCGCGCTCACCAAAACGCCTGATTTGGCCAGCCCACTGACAACGGGGATCAATCGGGATTCCTGTTGGCTAGCCGACACGCGCTTGGCGCTCAGCACGGAAGATTCACCGCCGACATCAACGATTGCAGCGCCTTGGGCCGCCAACTGTTTTCCGCGTTTGATGGCGCTTTCTGTGGAAAGACAAACGCTCTCTTGATACCACGAGTCGGGCGAAAGATTCACCACACCCATCAAATGCGGCGTGGTGTTGAAATCAAACGGCTTGCCGCCAATCGCAAACTCCCGCACTTCAGATTTCAGATCCGCATGATGCGTCTGTGTCAATTCAGCCAAATGTTCGAGAGAAAGCACGCGCGCAAAACAACACGAGCGAGGATAGGATGCAAGTCTGGATGGCACTTCCGCTCGGACTCGAACCGAGGACTAGCGATTTAGAAAACCGTAAGCGTGTGGCCTTTTCTAATTGGAAAACGTGCTTTTTCATTTTGGTGGGCATTTACTGGGCCAGATCACGCCGCGTTTGCATCGGGGTTGGCCTTTCTTTGACTGATTTTCCAGCCAAGTTTGGCGATGTCGGAATATTACTTTTTTGAGCCTCGGATTTTGGATTTTCCGGCTCCGTTTAGGCTAAGTATTTTTTGATGGGATCACTCATTACTAGCTCTTACGTTTTTGCCTTAGTTTTTTCTCGGATGACTCTTTCGATGGCCTGGCGGGGTTTTTATTGTTTTCGTGTTTGTATAAATTTGCAATGGTTTGGCGATGTCACCCGATCACCACATTTGCACTTGTGCTAATTGTGACCAGAGTATCGAGTTTCCGGTTGCGATGGCGGGGCAAGCGGCGGAGTGTCCGGGCTGCGGGGTTAAGACTTATTTGATCGCGCCCGCGCCCGCGTCTGTTCCGGTGAAGATTGCGCCGCCTGTTTTGGATGCTGTGCCGCCGGTGTTGGCTCACCCCGCGCCGAGTCCGCGAGTTTCGCAAATTGAAAAGGTGTGGGGATTTAGTTCTGGGGGATGTATTGCCTTTTTTATTGGAATGTGCGGCATCTCTGCCTCCGGCTCCGAATCCGAATCCGGCCCAACCGTTGACACGGAAATGAGAATTGCGGCGATCATCATTATGATTGTCGCTGTGTTCGCCTCGCGCAAACACCGATGCGAATCGTGCAAGGGGAAGGTGGATGAGCTCGCGACGGTCTGCCCTCATTGCAATTGCAGGTTGTCCTCTGCGGTTGTTCGGGATTAGGAGGATCATTCCCCGCCCCCCCCACACATGATAGGCCGTGCAAGGCTGCCCACAGAAGCCTGTGCATAAGTTTTTGGGATGTCCCATAAAAATGGCACTCCCGGCTGGACTCGAACCAGCGACCAGCGGTTTAGAAAACCGCTGCTCTATCCAACTGAGCTACGGGAGC
>JAAZZB010000019.1 GCA_014239365.1 Verrucomicrobiia bacterium
AGCCTTCCAAGCCAGAGAATTGGCCTTCTCGCCCTCCTACAAACTTATTGACCTCGGATTTGGCGAAAAGACTGAAAACGGCAAATAAAAATGAGCACTTGCCTAAACTGTGGATACGAATCAAAAGGCGGTTTTTGCCCAGAATGCGGCACAAGCAAGGCCGAGACTATAACGAAGCCAAAGTTTTGCGTCAACTGTGGAACCGAAATTGCCGAATCAATAAAATTTTGTGCCAATTGCGGGACGCCCGCAGGACAAGTCCCAGGGCCTTCCCCAGCAACACCCCCCGCCGAAATCGCAACAATTTCACAACCAGACCAAGCATCTCCCTTAGCTGCAGATGAATATATCTTCTACAAAATTAAAGAGGATGCTGTCTGGAAAAATGAGTATGACATCGTTTCTGTGCCCGAAGGAATGGTCGTAATGAGCATCAGAGAAGATGAGATCAGCGGAGCGCAAAAGATGATGCGTTGGGGACAAGGTACGGCAATGAGTAATTACAATATACAAATAAAGTCTGCCAATGATCGTCAAGTCGCGTCAGTTAAAATTTTCGGGAAAATAATGAAAGAAATGGAATTGTCCGGCAATGATGGAAATTTACTGGGCAAATCCCAAATGGGCATGACATACTTTACAAAAGAATTTTTCAAACCCACTGGGGAAACTTGGATCAAGGTTAAGAAACATGGATTAACCGTGCTTAATTTTAAGCATACAATTAGTCAGGATAATTCTGAAATTGCTGTTTTTGACACTATTGATGACAATGAGGGGACAGAAATCCTGGGAGATCGCTGCGACGTTCTAAAGGACAAAGACGTTGCGTTTAACTTGAAATTTCAATTCAGCGTGTCTGAAGAAACCAAATTGGCCGCCATAGCCGTAGTTTATCAAGCTGCACATGCTGGGGGAAGAATGTAAGCAACCAGATTTCTTAAGAATATGAGTGGAAAATTTTGCATGAATTGTGGATCCGAAGTATCTGTCGATACAAAATTCTGTCCAAGTTGCAGCACTTCCGTTGCGGCTGAGCCAAAGGAAGTCAGCGCAATATCACAAGACATTGTCGATATTTTTCCTGATGTGCCGCAAATTGTGGAGTCCTCAGAGAGTCCGCAAGACTGCCCTTCCACGGTGGAATGGTTCATTCAAATTGACAAAGAACCGGAAGGGCCGTTTTCCCAAAGCGATGTAGTTGACATGTTAGCCACGGGAAAAATCACGTATGAAAACTTGGCGTTCTCTGAGGGCCTCAATGGCTGGACGCAAATCCGTGAATTAAGTCAATTTCCTAAATCATCAACCCCCGATGATGCGAGTTCTGATTCTAATGATGAGATTTCACTAGAATCAAATCCAAACGAAAAAAACACAACCAAACTTCTAAGGATGGCGCTATTTGCCAATCCATGGAGTAGCGTCAAAACATTTTTCAAGGATGTAAAGGAATATTACCGGACCATTTTTAAGCAAATTCGGCATCCTGCATTTTCAGTAAAAGAGGGTCAGGGAACTTATTATGGCGATATAGACTTGGTTAAGATGAGTGTTTCACTTTATGTAACATTTGTCCTTGCTGGAATGGCTATCACCGAGCTTTCTGGTAAATCTACGATGGGAAATATGGCAGTAGCGGGCATGAACTTGCTGGGGCTTCTTGTTTTTTTTATATCCATTTGGTGCGCAATGTGGATTGGGCGGATTTGGGTTAAGTGGGCAAAGCCATCCTTCTCCAGAAGGCAAATTGACAAAATGTTTGTGTATGAGTCATGCCTTGTCTTTGCGATGGTGTTGCCACTTTTATTGACGGATATTGAACTTGTTTTATTCGTTTGCTGGGGTTTATCTTTTTTTCATCCGTTCTATATGTTTTTCCGAATAAACAAAGTTCAAGCAACAAATATCCTGATCAGGTTGTGTATTGGAGGAATGCTCACCCTCGGTTTTTCTTGTTCTTTCCTGACACAGTTCGCTATCGGAAAGATCACTGCGGCGGATCAAGATGAAATAGCTGCTGAAGGCACAACTCCCACAGAAGAGTCAATTGAACAAAATATTCTTGAAAATGATGACTGGGAGTAGATTGTGAAAACTCGCAATTAGCCGAAATAGCCTAAACCAGTGTACAGAAAATGAATTCAGATTGTCTTAAATGTGGTTTTTCTAATCCTCCTGGTATGATGAGCTGCCAAAAGTGCAGCTCTGCCTTACCTGCTAGTAATCCAGTTGCACCTGTGGGGCCTGGTGCTCCACTAAGACCCGTTGTTGATCCGGCACCACCTGTTCAGCCTCAGTCCCCACCAAAATCAACCAATGCAGAACCAGAAGAAAAGAATGAACAGGGTTGTCTTGGCTCAATTGGTTCTATGGTATCCGGGGCAGTTGGGTGCGGTTGTGCTGCCATTCTGATCATTGGTGGGATCATCGCGCTAATTCTGGGGTTATTCGCAGGGTAGGCTATGCGCGGCGATGCTTTCACTATTTGGGCTACTATTTCTATAATCATCTTTCCCGTATTGGTGATTTGGTTAGTCACCCCTGAAAAAACCATCGCTCAATTCATCCCAACTTGTCGGCATTCAGTTTCCACTGGACATCAAGGTTGTCCTGCGTGTGGTTTGACACGTGCCTTTTATGCCATTAAGCGAGCAGATTATGATGCTGCCAAAGAATTTAACCATGGCAGCATCCCTCTTTTCCTGATGATTTGCGGTAACACATTCGTTTTCGCAACAATCGTTACTCTTAAACGACAGAAGATAATTCAATGAGAACTGCCTGCATTGTATTGGGAACCCTTTGCCTGTTGTTCTTTGCAATTGGCTGCCTCCCCTGTTTCGCATGGTTGTCCTTTTTGAACCTATTCCTTTCCCTTGTGGGCGTAATTGTTGGAATCACGGGGGCATCAACTATGCCAAAAGGCCAAAAAGGGCCCGGTATTGCTTGCATTATTATCTGCTCCATCACACTAATTTTTGGCATATTGAGAGTGTTATTAGTTGGGATTGGATATATCTGACCATTTTTTAACAACCGTACTTCACTTCACCACACGACTTGGGCGAGGACGCCCAAGCCCGCACGCGAGGCGCGTGCGCTCCCCGTCTGGAGGATTTAATTTTATCCGTGTGAATTCGTGAAATCTGTGTCTCTTAAATTTGAGCACAAAATAGGGGCAAGGTGGAACTTGCCCCTCCCGGGGTTAGCCTTCAAACGGATTCAAAAGTTTCACGCCCGTGTTACTTAGCGGCTTCGCATCCCGCGTCACGAATATTAACCGATGCACATTAGCCGTGGCGGCCATAAGACTGTCGGCCACAGGCAAAGGGCGGATGGCATTGAGTCGCCCCCATTCCTCGGCGATTTCTGTGGTGACGGGGAGGATGCCGTCTTGAAATTTTTCGTATATTGTTCCAAGCCACACCTCCAATCGTTTAGCGGTTTCTGGGTCACGGCCAATCAATCGATCAATCCCATTGCGAATCTCGCCCAAGGCCATCACGCTGACGTAGCCTGTTGAATTGATTAGTTCCTCCTCGGCCCAGCGGCGGACGTTTGTGTCACAGCGGCTACCTTTCCGAAGTTCAGAAAGAATATTGGTGTCCAGCAAGTACATGGATTAGTCGGAAAAATCGATTTCGCGCATGGGGGATTTGTCACGCTCGATTTTCAAATCCACATCGATAAATGGTTCCCCGTAAACCAGAAATTCCTCGAAGGTCATCTTGGGCTCACCATCTTTATCTTTCTCAGTTAAGACTGCGGCAAGGATCCGCCGATGCTCTTCCTCGGCGGAAACACCATTTTTGACAGCGCGTTCCTTGAGCTTTTGCGCCACTTCATCCTCAATATTTCTGACGATTAACTGTGCCATTGGAGCAATATGCTATCAATGATAGCATTTGTCAAGTGGGAGAATACCGGGAAAACCGGGGTTTTGGTAGGGCGTGCTCTCCGAGCTCGCCGCTGTAGCCCGGGCCGGTGGCCCGGGTAAGGACACGCTTCGCGTGTCCGTGGACGCGCACAGCGCGTCCCTACCGAAAACCAACCCGGGCCACCGGCCCGGGCTACAAAGCGGCAAGTTCACTCTGTCCATTCGGCTGCCTTCTCCGTAGGTTCGCTGCGTTCTATGAGCGAAGGTGTAAAAAAAATTCGGGCCATCGATTCCCATACCGCCGGCGAGCCGACGCGGGTGGTGGTGGATGGTTTGCCGGAATTTTCGGACACGCCTGCGACGGTGATTGAATGGCGTGATTTTTTGCAAAGCGAACACGATTGGCTGCGCACCGCCGTGGTCCGCGAACCGCGAGGGCATGAGGCGATGGTGGGCGCGTTTCTTCTGGAGCCGACTCAGCCGGATTGCGTGGCAGGTGTGGTGTTTTTTAATAACGCCGGTTATCTGCACGGGTGCTTGCACGGGACGATTGGCGTGGCGGTCACGCTTGCACATCTCGGGCGGTTGAGCGCGGGCGAAAATAAAATCGAAACGCCAACCGGCATTGTCGCCGTGCACCCGCCGGTGGATGGATGGGTGACGGTGCAAAACGTGCGCAGCTTTCGCCACGCCGCTGCGGTGCCGGTGGAGGTGCCCGGTTGGGGAACCGTGCACGGCGATGTGGCGTGGGGTGGTAATTGGTTTTTTCTCATTGATGCGGGCGACACGGTTGCGGTGGACTTCGCGAATCTTGATCAACTCACCGACTTCACCTGCGCCGTGCGCGCGACGTTGGAAGCGAATGGAATTACGGGTGAAGATGGCGGCGAGATTGATCACATCGAAGTCTTCGGCCCGCCGATCAATGACGACGCCGACAGTAAAAATTTTGTGCTCTGCCCCGGTCGCGAATACGACCGTTCGCCATGCGGCACCGGTACCAGCGCCAAACTCGCGTGTTTGCATGCGGACGGTAAATTGCAGCTCGGCCAAACATGGCGGCAAGCGGGAATCCTCGACACAGTTTTCGAAGGCACGGTGGAGGAAGCGCCCGAGGGCGGCGTTTTGCCGACCGTGAAAGGCCGCGCCTTTATCACTGGCGAAAGCAAATTGATCGTGCATCCGGACGACCCGTTCCGCCACGGGATCGTTTATCCCCGTGATTAAAAAAATGAAACCGTTCGCCCACGGACTCGCAAGCTCGTCCCTCCATTGTGCTGCCGACTGCACGATGAGGCGTCTCCTCCCTTGGAGGGACGAGCTTGCGAGTCTGCACCACGCCTAACGCTGTGTCCGATAAATCTCACGACATCCTCATCATTGGCGGCGGCGTCATTGGGCTTTGCTGTGGATGGTATCTTTCCAAGGCCGGGCGCACGGTCACCATTATCGACCGCGATCCCACGCGGCACGAATCGTGTTCGGATGAAAACGCCGGGATGGTGGTGCCCAGTCATTTCATCCCGCTCGCCGCGCCGGGGGTCATTAGCCAAGGCCTCAAGTGGATGTTGAATCCGAAAAGCCCTTTTTATATGCGACCGCGCCTCGACCCCGCGTTGTGGAGTTGGTGCTGGAAATTTTTCCGCCACGCCAACGCGCGCCATGTGGAAAACAGCAAACCGATCCTCAGCACCCTCAGCCTTGAGAGCCGCCGGTTGTTTTTGGAATTGGCCGATGAGTTGAACTTCGACCTCGCGACGCGCGGCTTAATGATGCTTTGCCGCACTGAGGCCGGTCTTGAAGACGAAGCCAAAGTCGCTGCCCAAGCGGCGGCCGTGGGTGTGGAAGCGGAGGTGTGCGATGCCGCCCGTGTACGTGAACTGGATCCGGACATCGCGATGGATGTCATCGGCGGCGTGTGGTTCGCGCAGGATTGCCATCTCGATCCGCAACTGTTTATGGAAGAACTCCGGCGCGGCATCCGCGAACGCGGCGGGAATTTCTTCGACGCCGAATGCAAAAATTTCATTCGCAAAAAGGACCGCATCTCCGCCATCGAAACCGCCAACGGCGAACGCCTCAATGCCGAGCACATCCTCATCGCCGGCGGCGCGTGGACGCCCGATCTCACGCGCCAACTCGGCCTGCGCATTCCGATGCAGGGCGGCAAAGGCTACTCGCTCACGCTGCGCAATCCCGCCGAGCTGCCGCGCCTTTGTTCGCTGCTGCACGAAGCCCGCGTCGCCGTCACGCCGATGGGCGACAAACTCCGCGTCGGCGGCACCATGGAAATCTGCGGCACGGATTTATCAGTGAACCCCAAACGCGTGCAAGGCATCATCGAAGGCTTCTGTAAATTTTTCCCCGCCTTCGCCCCCGACGATTTCGCCGGCATCGAGCCGTGGTCCGGCCTCCGCCCTTGCACCCCCGACGGACTCCCCTGCATCGGCCCCATCCCCGGCACGCAAAATGCCACCGTCGCCACCGGCCACAACATGCTCGGCCTCAGCCTCGGGCCTGTTACGGGAAAATGGGTTACTACCCTCATCACCAAAGGCAAATCGGATCCGGATGTGGAAATGCCCAAATTTGCACCGGAGCGATTTTGATCTGACCCTACTATAAAAAAAGTTTAAATTTACAGTATGCAAAAATGAAGGGGGTGGGGTATGATAGCCCGCATGAAGATTCATCTTTTTCTCTTGGGCTTGGGTGTTGCGTTGTTCGTGGGGTGTGGTGGTCAGGCGATGCCAGTGCCTGAGGAGCAGTTGCCGGACGAAACGATTATCGATTTTTCCATTCGCGAAGCTATGGGGGAAGGGGATTTGTTTGGAAGACACAGGTTCGGATTTGCTGAGGGTGATTTCGCAGAAACTGAAGAAAATTCTGCAGATTCGCCGGATTCAAATGTAAAAGGAGCGGGGAAGAGTCCGCCCATTGCGCGGCCGGTGGATCCGGTGGCTCGGCTCACTCAATTGACCATCTGGAATCGTGGCTTGGGCAATGTTTCCGGCTTGCTGCGTTTGAAGGCGGTGAAGTCGCTTTACCTGGTGGATAATGAAATTCGCGATGTCCGTCCGCTGGCGCAGTTGGCGAACTTGGAGGAATTGTATCTCGATGGTAATCCGGTGGGCGATGTGTCGGCCTTGGCAGGTTGCAAAAAATTGAAAGTGCTTTTGCTGCGCGGCACACCGGCGGCGAAAACGTTCGGCGTGGCCAGGCTGCGGACGGCTTTGCCAAATTGCGAAATTATTTTGGAATAAACCACTCAAGTTAAATTCAATTTATGACCTTAAAAAAATACATCATCCCCGCTTTGTGCGCGCTCGTGTTGACCGTGAGCTGCGGCGAGAAGACTGATGCCCCACAGGAAGATCCCAAGGCGGCCGAACCCAAGGCAAGTGGCTCAAACCCTAATCCGGAAGCATCTTCAGCGAAGGTAATCCCGCTCGGGTTCGGTAAGGATAGCGAAGGGGTTTCTATGTACTCATTCGTAAAGGAAGCGCATGTGAAAGACCGCAAGGAATTGGATTTAATGCTGTATTTCGATAGGGACGATTGTGCTCAAGGTGCCATCTTTGGAAACGATGACGAGCCGGGTTATCTTTTCCCGGTGGGCAACAAAGCGTGGAGTGAACTGGCTTTGGATAAAATCCCCCAGGAAAATGCAAAAACCGAGGTTGGGATCATGCCTATCACCAAGGGCAAGGAGGGATTGGCATTTTGGGTAAAGACAACCAGCGGCCGTTTTGCAATGGTGAGAATCAAAAGTGTGCAGCCAGCGTCCATCGAGGATTTAATTTCAGGCGCAACGGCCAAGGTCGAGCTGGAATGGGCTTGGCAAACTTCTGAATAACAATCCACAACAACACTTAATTTTATGACTATGAAAAAATACATCATCCCCACTTTGTGCACGCTCGTGTTGACTGTTGGCTGCGGCAAAAAACAGACCACACCAACCGCCAACACCAATCCTGCGCCGGACAATTCCGCTCCGGGTGGTAGTGCGGCGGCTCCGCTGGCACCACCGGCCAAGCCTTTGGCTGCGCCGCAGCCGAATGTGCCGTCCACCACCTCCTTCGCGGCGGTCACCAAGCATCTTGATGCGGGCGGCGATTTTTATCTCTATTGGAATGCCAACCAGTTGCAGGACTTTGCGCAGGATGGTTTGGAGAAAATCGAGGCGTTATTGAAAGACGAAATGCCACGCGAAATGCACGGCGAGGCAGAAATGTATATGAAGCTCGCCAAAGCCGCCTACATTGAGAGCGGGCTCGAGAGCATCGATGGCTTTGGCGCGTCATCCTTCCGCACCGGCACAGGCTTGCGCCGACACAAGGTGATGATTCACCACAACCCCGCCAAGGGCGACGGCCTCATGTGGAAGGCACTCGGCACCGCGCCACACGAGCTGGGCGGCCTCAAGCTGATGCCCGCGACCACCGCGTATGCGGTCCATGCCGATCTGGACGTGGCCGGCACGTTCAAGTGGATCAAAGGATTTATCGCCAGCAACCTCCCCGCCAAACAAGGCGCGATGCTGGCTGAGCTGTTGGAGGAAGCCAACGCCGAGGTGCCCATCGAAAAAATCATCAACTCCACCGGCGGTGAAGTGGGCGTGTATTTCACGCTCAATCCGGATAAGATGATTGAGCTGGATCCCGAAATGCTACGGATGTTCGGGCTGGGCGGCGGCCGCGTGGAACCACCGTGGGATATGGAGGAAGAAATGCCGACGGATGAGGCGGAATCTGAAGATGAAGGTGAGCCAGGGCCAACCGATGGGCCTGCGACTTCAGAAGAATTTGATCCTTCAAATGGCGAAGTGCCTCTGCGTAACCGCGAGCGTAAACTTCAATCGGGCGATGGTCCCGGCAAAGTCGCGGCTTTGGCAGAGCTGCCGCGCGGAATCCCTGGCGTTCCGCTTGGGCCTGAAGGATTTGGTGGTGGCGAACCAGACATGCCCAAGATAAAAATCCCCGAGCCCGGGCTGGTGCTGGTGTTAAAGGTGAAGGACAATACCATCACCAATCTTCTTGACCCGTTGCTTAAGCTAGCAGGCACCACCGCGCAACAGGTGGACGACGTGACCATGCATACCATCCCCGTGCCGGCGGAGGAATCGCCCATCGACTTGAGCCCCACATTTTTGCAGGTGGGCGAGTATCTCGTCATCACCTCCACGCTGGATTTGGCCAAGCAAGTGGTCGCTGTTCAAAGCGGCAAAGCTGCCGGTCTCGCCGGCACGGCCGAGTTCAAAAAACTCACCAACGGCCTCGATCTCAAGGCGAATATGATCACTTACACCAGCAACCAACTCGGCGAATCCCTTCGCAAGATTCTCGACCTTGGCATGCAGGAAGAATTCCGTCGCGAGCCCAAGATCGTCACCGACACCATGGCGGAACTGTACTCCATGCCACTGAAGAGCCAAGTGACTTTGCTCTCCGTGACCGGCGAAGGCTACCTCATCCAAAACCAAACCACCGGCCACATTCCGATGGATCCCGCCGTGGTAGCCGCGATCGCCGTTGTGCCCGTGGCAGTCGCCGCCGCTGCCGCCGCGCCCTCCGCTTTGCCCGCCCTCGCGCAAGCCAAAGCCAGGGCCAACCGCATAAAGAGCCTCAACAACCTGAGCCAAATCAACAGGGCTCTTCGAGCCTACGCGGAGAATAATGGCGGCAAACTCCCCGCCGCCGACAAGTGGTGCGATGCCATTATGCGCGAAGTGCAAGCGCCCATCCTATTCGTCTCGCCCAGCGACCCCGAAGCCAAGGCCAAGTTCGAGCGCGGCGAAAAAGTCTGCTCCTACGCCTTCAACGCCGCCTTGGCCGGCAAAAGCCTGTTTGAAATCGACCACAACGTCGTACTCGTTTTCGAATGCAACCTCGGCTGGAACGGCACCGGCGGCCTCGCCGACCTCCGCAAAAACGTCCCGCCCGACCAATGGATCATCAGCCTCATCAACGGCTCCAGTCGCCAAACTAACCCCAACTGGATGCAACGCAACCAGGTCCAATGGAAGTCGCGGATTCGATAACGTAATTCAGATCAGTCGTGGTTGCAGTGCTTGCCGGTGGTAGCCCATACCCGTCATTCGCGCTTGAGCATGCCGGTCTTCGGCGTCATGCTAACGCTTCGCATGAAAGTACACTCTCGACTAATTGTTTTCGGAATTCTATTCGCTGTTTCTTCAATCGCATTCGCGGGTGAATTCACAGTTGAAAAAACCAAGTCCGGCGTGACGGTCAAACTCGATGGCGAGCTTTTTACCCGTTACATTATTGGCCAATCGAACAAGCCGTTTCTATGGCCGGTCATTGGGCCGAATGGGGCGGAGATGACGCGGGCGTATCCCACAGAACAACGCGAGGGCGAGCGACACGACCATCCACATCATCGCTCGCTGTGGTTCGGGCATCAGGGCGTTGCGGGGTTTGATACTTGGCACGAGCCGATGACGATCAATGAGCGCGGCGGCGATGCGGCGCAAAAGAAAAAACGCCTCGCGGGATTGGGCTCCACGGTGCATCGCGAGTTTGTGAAAGTGCAAGGCGGCGATACG
This sequence comes from Verrucomicrobiia bacterium, assembly GCA_014239365.1. Taxonomy (GTDB): domain Bacteria; phylum Verrucomicrobiota; class Verrucomicrobiia; order Limisphaerales; family UBA1100; genus JACNJL01. The sequence continues at coordinate 10,449 of JAAZZB010000019.1, forward strand.
GCTGTCATCATCACCCGCAATGATTACGTGGGCAGCAACGGCAAAAAACTATTGGCCGATATTCGCACTCACACCTTCCGCGTTGTCAACGGCCAACGCCTCATCGATGTGGACATCACCTTCACCGCCGAGCATGGCGACTGCAAACTCACCGATAAAAAAGATGCGGGCTTCAGTGTGCGCGTGGCCACCACCATGGATGTGGACAGCAAACCCGGCGGCCGCATCATCAACAGCAACGGCATCACCGACAAAGCCGCGTGGGGCAAGCGCGCCGCGTGGGTTGATTATCACGGCCCCGTCAAAGGCAAGACCGTTGGCGTTGCGATCCTCAATCATCCGAAAAGTTTCCGCCATCCCACCGCTTGGCACGTCCGCACTTATGGCCTGTTCACCGCCAACCCCTTCAGCCTCCGCGGCCTCGGCCACAAGGGTGATGGCAGGTTGTTGCTCAAGAAAGGCAAGAGCATCACCCTCCGCCACCGCGTGATTTTTCACAACGGCAATGAGAAACAGGCGAAGATAGCTGAAGCTTACAAGGCGTATTCGCGGGAGAAATAGGCGAAGGTCGATCTGGAAACGCGTGAGATTTGATTTGTAATTGAGACTGGGTCTCGATACTTTGCCCCGACACATGAATGACGCGAGGCATATTGGGCAATTGGAGGTCGGCGAATCGGCGGCTTTGGGGGAGATGGGATTGCCGGCGGCGGCGGCGGCGCGCTTGCGGGAGTTGGGGCTGTTGCCGGGGGCGGCGGTTCGGCTGGTGCGGCGGGCGCCTTTGGGGTGTCCGATTGAGTTTGAGGTGGGCGGCGCGCGGTTGGCGCTGCGCGGGCGCGATGCGGCGCAAATCTTCGTTCAATAATTTTCATCATGGCTCGTGATCGATTGTTTGCGCTCGTCGGCAATCCGAATTCGGGCAAGACCACGCTCTTCAACGCGCTCACCGGTTTGCGCCAAAAGGTGGCGAATTATCCGGGCGTCACGGTTGAGAAAAAACTGGGCACCGGACGCGATCGGTTTGGCAATGAATTTTCCGTCATTGATTTGCCGGGCGCGTACAGTCTCGATGCAAAGTCGCCGGACGAAGATGTCACGCGCGCGGTGTTGCGTGGTGAACGCGCGGACACGCCAACGCCGGACGCGGTAATTTGCATGATCGATGCCAGCAATCTTGAGCGGCATTTTTATCTCGCCACGCAGGTGATGGAGTTGGGATTGCCGACGATCATCGTGCTCAACAAAACCGACGAAGCCACCGAACGCGGCATCACCATCGCGGCCAAGAAACTTGCCGAACGCCTCGGCGTGCCGGTGGTGCCGATGCAGGCCAACGCGCGGGTGGGGATGGAGGAATTGCAGGTGGCGCTAAGCGGCGCGGAATTGGCGAAACCAAATTGGGAAACGGTGGAGGGCGGCACGGTGATGCGTTATAAAAAAATCCGCACGCTGCTCGAAGGCGCCGTAGCGCGCGACGAATCCGAACGCCTCACGCCGACGGATCGTTGGGATCGTGTGCTGGTGCATCCGGTTTGGGGCTGGGCGATTTTGCTCGGTATGTTGGCCGGGCTTTTTATGACAATTTTCAGCGTGGCGACGGTTCCGATGGATTGGATTGATGCCGGCTTTGGCTGGTTGAGTGGTCAAGTGGAGGCGCGAATGGCTCCGGGCGATTTGCGCGCGCTCATCACCGAGGGCATCATCGGCGGCGTGGGCGGCGTGCTGATTTTTCTGCCACAAATTTTGATGCTCTTTTTATTTCTCGGTCTCATGGAAAACACCGGCTACCTCGCGCGCGTGTCGTTTATGATGGATCGCCTGATGTCCGACGTGGGCCTGAGCGGCAAGGCGTTCATCCCGTTGCTCAGCTCGTACGCCTGCGCCATCCCGGGCATCATGGCCACGCGCACGATGGAAAGCCCGCGCGATCGGCTCATCACCATCCTCGTCGCGCCCATCACCAGTTGCTCGGCGCGGCTGCCGGTGTATCTCATGCTCATCGCGCTGATGCTGCCCATCGGCAACGCCACGCAAAAAGCGCTCGTGCTGCTCGGCCTCTACGCGCTGAGCATCCTCGGCGTGTACGCCTTCGCATGGGTGTTCAATCGCACGCTGAAGAAAACCGGCGAGACGTTGATGGTGCTCGAGTTGCCCTCGTATCAACGCCCGGGTTGGCGCGAGATTTTTTTGCAGATGCTGGAGCGTGGGAAAATTTTTCTGCGCCGCGCCGGCACGGTGATTCTTGGGCTGTCCATTTTATTGTGGGCGCTCACCACGTATCCGAAAAGCGATTCCGAAAATGCCAGCGACCAACTCGCTCACAGCGCCGCCGGGCGGATGGGCAAAGCGATCGAACCAATCATCGCGCCGCTTGGGTACGATTGGAAAATGGGCGTTGGCCTCGTCGCCTCCTTTGCCGCGCGCGAAGTGTTCGTGAGCACCATGTCCATCATTTATCTTGGTGAAGACGCCTCCGGCGAAGACAACACCGTGCGCGAAAAAATGGCCGCCGAGAAACGTGCCAACGGCGAACCCGCCTACACCCTCCGCACCTGCCTGAGTTTGCTGGTGTTTTATGTGTTCGCCATGCAATGCCTCAGCACCGTGGCCATCACCCGCCGCGAAACCAACAGCTGGCGCTGGCCGATTTTCCAAGTCGCTTACCTCACCGGCTTCGCCTACCTCGCCGCGCTGGCAACCTATCAACTCAGCGGATTGTTCGTCCCATGAGCGATTGGCAAACATGGGCCGCGCCCACCGTGGTAATTTGCACCCTCGCCGTGATGATCTGGCGCGCCAAACGCAAACAAAAATCGTCCGCGTGCAATGAAGATTGCGGGTGCGGAAAAGGCGGTGAGTGAGTAATGGAAATTGTTTCCTTCGGAAAACGGGGATTAACCCTCAATCGGCAGGCGACGAAGTCGGGCGTGTTTGGGGCCGATGACGAGGAGAGCTCCTTTGTTGAGTGCCGCATCGGCTTGGCGGATGGCGTTGATGATATGAGGTTGGCGTGATTCATCGAGCACGTCGGGGATGCGTATCAGCACAACGCTGGGGCCATTGCTTTTGAGGGCGAAAAGGAGTTGCGAAAAATCCAAGTCTTGCGTGACGACGATGGAATCATTGGCTTTTGCCCACTCGAGAATTTCGCTATCGGGCGCGGTGTCGGGGCCGATGTGGCTCCAATGTTGGGCCTGCCAGTTGGCGGTTTCAAAGTACCCCACCCACTCGGGGCTGAGGTTCATATCGATGACCAGCTTCACACGGGTTGCGTGATTTCGAGGGACTCGGTGTCCGCTTGCGCGGCGGCAAAGGTAAGACAGGCATCAATGTCATCGGGTTCCAAATACGGATATGCCTCAAGGATGCGCTCGCGCGATTGGCCCGCCGCCAGTGAACGCAGCACGTTGGCCACCGTCACGCGCAAGCCGCGAATGCACGGCTTGCCGGACATCACCTGCGGATCCATCGTAATGCGGTCGAGTTTCATTCCGGCAATGTAGCTGCAAAACCTGAAAATTGCACGCGGAATTTGATGGTGTGAATGTAGGGAAGTGGCGATAATATCGCCGGGTGAATTCTCAATATGAACTAACTAGGTGTCGTTTTGCATTTCGGGCATTGAGTTTTTTTGTTTTTCACGATTTCACCGCAATTCGAGCAGATTAAGGCTGACATACCCTTCCAATTTGTTAAAAAAAAACCTACAAATAAGAGTGGGCCACAAATAACTAAACGTATTGCTAGCACTAGACGCAGTTCGTTTAAGGATAATCCAAAATCTCCAACAATTAACTCAATGACACTCATAATGATACCGCCGCCGAAGGCGATAATGACGCAAGCCCATAGGCAAAATTTTCCAATGGCAAGGGATGATTTCTTTTTGTGAGCATTGCTATTCTTGTGTTGCACAGGTTCAGGTCTTTTAAATGTCGGCGTTTGTGCTTGCGGAAGCACTACTCCGGGCACCTGCCAAATTTCAACCCACCCATTCGCATTGGCATCCCAAACCTGGGCGGTGGCGTTGAGTGCGCCTTGGGCGAGGTATTGGTTAATCTCCTGAATCGAATACGGACCAAATTGCTGATTGTCTTGAAGAACGTGGTGCATAAAAGGTCAAACTGGGTGTCATCGTTTTAGATGTTCATTTGCTCTACATACTCAATACGCTCAGATCAGTGACTTTTTTACAAGATGATGATTTTTTTTATCAATGTCAATTTAAGCGATTCAGGATTGGGCAGTAGCGGTGATCTGTTCCCGCCGTTTTCCCACTGAAAACAGGGCATTTCAAGCTTCCCGAAGGGAAGCGACAACATTAGCCACGGGTGAAACCCGTGGAATGCGCGGTAAAAAATGGGGGCAGCCCTGAAGGGGCTGAACGGAGGTTGATGCGGTTCAACCCCATTCGGGGTTGATATGTTGGTGGCGTTTTCACCACGGGTTTTACCCGTGGCTATTGTTGTTTGTTTCCTTCGGAAACTAGGATGGCTTGCGACCACTACTCCCAACTCCCCACTCCCTACTCACTTTCTTCCAACTTTTCTCTAAACGCCATTCGGCACAGCGCGGGCAGCACCACCAACGTCAACGCCGTCGCGGTCAGAATTCCGCCGATGACTACGGTCGCTAATGGGCGTTGGACTTCGGCGCCGGTGCCGGTGGCGATGGCCATTGGGAGGAAGCCGAGGGAGGCGACGAGCGCGGTCATCAATACCGGTCGGAGGCGGGTGAGGGCGCCTTCGCGGATGGCGTCTTCGAGGGGTTTGCCTTCTTCGCGGAGTTGATTGATGAAGGTGACTAAAACCAATCCATTTAAAACCGCGATGCCGGAGAGGGCGATGAAGCCGACGGCGGCGGAGATGGAAAAGGGCAACCCGCGCAGGGCGAGCGCGGCCACGCCGCCGGTTAATGCTAACGGCACGCCGGTGAACACCAGCAACGCCGGGCGCGCGGCGCGGAAGGTGGTGTACAGCAGCAGGAAGATGAGCACGAAACACAGCGGCACCACCACGGAAAGGCGCGCGCGGGCGGCGAGGAGGTGCTCGTATTGGCCGCCCCACGCGATCCACGCGCCGGCGGGGAGGGTGACGTCGTGCGCGATGGCGGCGCGGGCTTCTTCCACGAAACCGGCGAGGTCGCGCCCGCGCACGTTGCATTGGACGACCACGCGGCGTCTGCCGTTTTCGCGACTGACTTGGTTTGCGCCGTCGGCGCGGGTGATGGTGGCCAAACCGCCCAACGGACGCGTGGGGGTGAGGTGCGATTCACCGGCATTGTGCGCCAGCGCGGGTAATGGAATTGGAAGCGTGGCGAGCGCGTTGGGGTCTTCGCGCAAATCCTCGGGCAAACGCACGACGATGTCGAAGCGGCGGTCGCCTTGGAAAACCTGCCCCGCCGCGCGGCCACCGGTGGCGATGTTCACGGTGTTCACGAGGGTGTCGCTATCGAGCCCGTGTCGCGCGAGGGCGTCGCGTTTGGGGCGCACGGTGATGATGGGCATTCCGGTGGTTTGCTCCACCTTCACGCCTTCCGCGCCGCGCACTTGGCCGAGCACACCGGCCACGCGCTCGGCGGTGCGGCGCAGTGCCTTGGGGTCATCACCAAAAACTTTCACCGCCACTTCGCCGCGCACGCCGGCGATCATTTCGTGAAAGCGCATTTCGATGGGCTGCAAATATTCGTAGCGATTGCCGACCAAATCTTTCAGCGCGACACGCAATTTATCTTCGAGCGCGTGCTTGGAAAGTTTGGGGTCGGGCCATTGATCGCGTGGTTTGAAAATGATGAACGTGTCCGAAACGCTCGGCGGCATTGGATCGGTGGCGATGTCGGCCGTGCCGGTTTTGGAAAACACGACTTTGATTTCTTCTACGGAATTTTTCAGCGCGGTTTCCACATCGAGCTGCATCCGCGTGCTTTGCTCGATGCCGGTGCTGGGGATGCGCATCGCGTGCATCGCCACATCGCCTTCATCAAGGCGCGGGATAAATACTTGCCCAAGCCGCGCAAACTGCATCCCCGCCGCGCCCAATAACGCCACGGCGGTGATAAGCACCACGGCGCGTTGGCGCAGCGCGAAATCCAGCACCGGCGCGTATGCGGCGCGCGCGGCGAGCATCAATTTATTTTCCTGTTCGGCGACTTTACCGCGCACCAACAACGCAACCATCGCGGGCACAAAGGTGAGCGACAAAATAAAAGCAGCGGTGAGCGCGAAAATTACGGTGAGCGCCATCGGATGAAAAAGTTTTCCCTCAATCCCCGCCAGCGCGAGGATGGGCACGTAGACCATAATGATGATGGTTTCGCCAAAGGCAGTGGCGCGGCGCACTTCGTGGCTGGCGGCGCGGGTGGTTTCGAGGCGTTCCTCGGTGGTAAGCACGCGGCCGAGTTCGCGCTGCTTGTCACCCAATCGGCGCAGGCAATTTTCGACAATGATGACGGAGCCATCGATGATGATGCCAAAATCAATCGCGCCGAGGCTCATCAGATTTCCGCTGATGCCGTAATGCGTCATCCCCAACGCAGCGAGCAACATCGAAAGCGGGATGGCCAACGCGGTGAGAAATGCGGCGCGCAAATTTCCGAGCAGCGCAAAGAGCACGACGATGACCAGCAGCGCGCCGTAAAAAAGATTGTGCGTCACGGTGGCGATGGTGTCGTCCACGAGACGCGAGCGGTTGAGCACGGGGCGGGCGATAATGTCTTGCGGTAAATTATTTGTGACGTAATTAAATTGCTCCAGCGTGTCCACCGCCACGGCGCGGCTATTGGCGCCGGTGAGCATCATCGCGGTGCCGATGACGGTTTCGCGTCCGTCCGTGCTGGCACTGCCTTGGCGCAGCTCGCCGCCGATGGTGACCTCCGCCACTTGCCCAATCCTGATCGGCGTGCCGTTGTGCTCCTTCAAAACCACGCGCGCGATGTCGCCCAAGCCGCGCAGCCGGCCATCCACGCGCACGAGCGCGGCCTCGCCGTTGCGTTCCACGAAGCCCGCGCCGAGGCTGCGGTTGTTGCGTTCCAATGCGGCGATGACGTCTTGCAACGTAAGCCCAAAACTTTGCAGCGCGGCGGGGCGCGGCAGCACGTGATATTGTTTTACAAACCCGCCGATGGCATCGACGTCGGCAATGTTCGGCACGGTGCGCAGTTGCGGGCGGATGATCCAATCCTGCACCGTGCGCAGCCAAGTGAGCCGCTGCACGCGGTTGGTGAGGCGCTCGCCATTGGGCGTGAGGTACGCGCCATCGGGCTGCCAACCGGGCGCGCCGGCCACGGCGTTGGTGCGCGCCGCGCCATATTCCACCGACCACATCAGCACTTCGCCAAGGCCGGTGGTGATCGGCCCCATCGTGGGTTTGATTCCTTTCGGCAAATCTTCGCGCGCGCCGTCAAGGCGTTCGCCCACGAGTTGCCGCGCGAGGTTGATGTCCAGTTTGTCCTTAAACACCGCCGTGATTTGGCAAAAGCCATTGCGCGAAATGGACCGCGTGTACTCGAGGCCGGGGATGCCCGTGAGCGCCGTCTCGAGCGGGAAGGTGACGAGCCGCTCCATATCCTCCACCGAAAGCGCGGGCTCGATGACGTTGATTTGGACTTGATTGTTGGTGATGTCCGGAACCGCATCGATGGGCAGCCGCCAGAGCGACCGCGCGCCAACGATGGCGAGCACAACCGTGACGACCACCACGAGGTGGCGATGATCGATAGCGAATTTTAAGATGCGTTGGAGCATTTTTTTAAAGTTCCAATGACCAAGGCCCAAGGCCCAAGGAATGACCAATAACCAATGTCCAAGGGCATTTGATTTGAAGGGTTCGTGTTTGGGAATTGGGCATTGAGATTTCCTTGGTCATTGGATTTTGGTCATTGGTCATTAATGCGAGTGATCGTGCCCCGCGCCCGCTTTGCCAAACTCGGCTTTGAGTTCGAACGTTCCGTTAATCACCACGCTGTCATTTTCCTTCAAGCCTTTGTGCACACGAATCATTCCGTTGATGCGTTCGCCGACTTCGATGGGATGCGCGGTGAAAATGTTTTTCTTCACCTTGTAAACCGTTGGCTGGCCGTCGACGATTTGCACGGCGCTCTCGGGCACGACGAGGGATTTTTTGGATGCCCCACCAGTGGGGATTTGCACGGTGAGAAATTGGCCGGGCCGCCATTTGCCGCTGGCGTTATCCAGCTCCACGCGCGCCTGCACCGTGCGCGTTTCGGGATCCACTAACGGGCTGACGTACGCCAACTGCGCGTTGGTGCGATAGTCGGTTTCCTTGTTCACAAGCGTGACGGCTTGGCCGGGCTTCAATCCTTCGGCGCGCGCGGGCGGCACTTCCATCAACACCCAAACGCGCGCAAGATCGGCCAGCACCAGCAAATGCGGCTGGCTCGGGTTGGCGATTTCGCCGAGCGTCACCTCGCGTTCCACCACCGTCCCCGCACGCGGCGCGCGCACAATGTAATGCGGCGTCAACGCGCGATCCTTCGCCAGCGCGGTGATGGCATTGGCGTCCATTCCAAAAAGTGTCAACCGATTGCGCTCGGTGGCCACGGTGGCTTGCGCAGTTTTGAGCGCACTTTGGGCTTCGCCGAGCGCCTTGACTTGTTGCGCTTGCGCGGCCTTGAGACCGGCAGCAGCAGCGGCCGCTTTGGCCGTGGCGGCGGCGATGTCGCGCGCCTGTTGCGCCTTCGCCTGTGCCAGCGCGGCTTCGGCGGAGTGCACATCGGCGGTGGCCGTTTGCACGGCGGCTTCGCGGCGGTTGAGTTCTGCACCGGCCAACGCGCCTGCGGCGGCAAGTTTTTTGCCGCTTGCCAAAAGTTCCGTAGCCCGTTGCAACACCGGCTTGGCGGCATCGAGCTTGCCCTGCGCCAGCGCGATGGCGGCAGGATTTTTTGCCAACGCCAGCATCGCCTCGGCGGCTTTGCCTTCCGCTGCTGCTTGCGCTTCGCCGGCATTATTTTGCGCCAACACCACCGCTGGCAAGGCAGCCGCCTCAGAATCGAGGGCCTTCAGAAACGCATTCTGCGCCGCGCCGAGTTCAGGGCTCTCGATGGTGAACAGCACGCTGCCCTTGTTCACCGTGTCGCCCAGGTGCACGTTCATTTCGCTGACGCGGCCTTTCACCAGCGTGCCCACGTGCGCCATCGATTCGTGATTAAACGCCACGCGCGCCGGGGCCTCAAACGTGGGCTGCAGCATTTGCGCTTTCACGATGCCGGTCGTGATTTCAAGCGCCTTCATCGTCTTCGGCGAAAGCTTCAACTCCGAAGGCGCGGCTTCATCGCCGTGCGCGCCGTGGTTATGTCCCGCGTGCGGATCCGCATTCCCCCCGCCGCAACCGCCTAGCCAAACCGGCAGCGCGAGGCAAAGTAAAAATAGTGTCTGTGTTTTCATAATAATTTTCATTTCATTTTGGTCATCATTGGAGGGACAAGCTTGCGAGTCCGCAGCCGCTTACGGACTCGCAAGCTCGTCCCTCCAAAGCGGGGCTCTTTGGATTATTGGTCATTTTCACCGCTTCCTCCCGTCGCGCGGTCCAGCGCGATGATCGCTTGCGCCGTGCGATGTTCCAGCTGCGCGACGTTCAACTGCGCTTTTAATAAATCCAGTTCCGCCAATCGCAGCACCGTCACATCGGATTGGCCGGCCTCATAAACAACCCGCGCGAGCCGCACGCGTTCTTCGTGCAACGGCAGAAGCTCCGTGCGGGCGCGGCGGGCGGTGGTCATCAACGCAGCCACCGCGGTGTGGGCCGTGCGGATTTCGCGCGCGACTTGCCGCGTGGTTTGCGTGAGCCGATGGCGCGCGGCGATCGCTTGTGCGCGCGCATTGGCGCGACGCGCTTGGCCCCAATCGAAAAGTGGCAGCGGTAAAGCGACCGAAGGCCCGAGCGACCAATCGCTGCCGCGTTCGGCGGCTAAACCGGCGGCGTTGTTTTCCATCCACGCGAGGCGGGCAAGGGCGGTGTTGTCTTCGAGCGCGGCGAGTTGCCAGCGATCGGATTGGATTTCCGGCCGCACGCGCAAGCCGTGCGCGATGGAATCCGCTTCACCGCGCAGGGCAATCTGCGTGTACAACGGCGTGGTGAGTTGCCAATCCGTGCGCCCGCGCGGTTGGCCGAGGCGATGGGCGAGAGCGAGGTTGGCTTGGGTTAATTTAAGAGTGCCCTCGCGCAAATCAATCGCGCCCGTGGCGCGCTCGGCTTTGAGCGTGGTGACATCAAGCTGTGTGCCTTCGCCCGCGGCAAGTCGCGCCTCGGCGACTTTGAGCAGTTCGCCGAGGCGAATATTTTGCTCGGTGAGAATCGCCACTTCGCGTCGTAGACCGACGCAATCAAAATATTCGTGCTGCGTGGCGTGCATCACATTCAAAACCGTGGCGACCGCCTTCGCGCTGGCGGCACGCAAGCGGGCATCGGCCGCGCTGATGCGACGCGGGCGTTGGAGCAGTTGAGTGAGATCAGCCGTGAGCCCCGCTTCAACCACCGTGCGTCCGCCGCCTTCGGGAAAACGAAATGCGATGTCGAGAATCGGATTGGGCAGCAAGCGCGCTTGATGCGCCGCCGCCTGCGCCCCGCGTACTTCGGCGAGTGCAATTTGCACCTCAGTCGATTGCCGCAACGCGCGCTCCACCGCAGCCGAAAGCCGAAGCGAATCCGCCGCGCCCGCAGCCTCCACAGGCAATGCCTCGGTGTGAAACACAATGGCATTGTCCAAACTCGCCGCCGATTGAATCTGCGCCGCCGTGTCGTGCGAAGGCGGCGCAGTGGCACAGCCAACAGCGACGGTGAGTGTTAAAATTTTTATTGTACGTTTCATCTTCAAATAGGGGTTCAAAAAAACAACACGACTGTAAACAGTCACGCGGAGGGGATGGAACCGAAGGGTTCCTTAAAGAATCGCGGGCGCGCGGCCGGGGAGGGCGGCGCGGGTTTGGAACTGCCAGCGGGTGAGATCGGGCGGGGCACGATCGGAATGGAGGCGGGCGAGGTTGCCGGCAAATTCAGGTGCGGTGGGCGGTTGGATATCCCAAATCAAGGTGGCGTGAAATGCAAAGTGGAATGAACCCGCATCGGTTAGTTTGAAATTTCCTGATTCCAGAACGCACGCGCCGCAGTCATCGTGACTGTGCGTGGGAGCATCGCCGTGTTGGTGCGCCTGCTCGCAGTCGCCGGGCAACAGATGCGCCCCGGCCAACAGACAATGCGAGGTGGCCGGCAGCCAAGCCGCCAGCACCGTCAACGCCACAATTGTCCGGAGTCGTTTCACTGCTTTTCTAATAACACATTCGGCAGTTGGCCTCAAGGCTTTAGGAGAAATGGGAGGGCGAAGCTCCTGCTGAGCCGAAGGGTGGCGCAGCCGCCCTTGAAAAGCGCGCGCAATTTTTTTGTTTCAGTGGAGGGTTGGCGCACGTTCCGTGCGCCACGGCTCAGCGGGAGCTTCGCCCTCCCGGTGGTGGTTTTGCTTGTCTTTCGGTTTTTGGACGGGAGAATCGCGGCACGCATGAAACGGATCCTTTTTTTCTCATTGCTCCTCTTGGCGCTGAATCTTCAAGCTGCCTCCAAACAATCACGCCCCAATATTCTTTTTGCCTTTGCGGATGATTGGGGGCGGTATGCGAGTGCGTATGCGAAGGTGGACGGGCGGCCTTCGCCGAATGATGTGATTCGCACGCCGCACTTTGACCGCGTGGCGCGGGAGGGGGTTTTGTTTAAGAACGCCTTCGTGACGGCGCCGTCTTGCACGCCTTGTCGGAGTTCGCTTTTGAGCGGGCAGTATTTTTATCGCACGGGGCGCGCGGCGATTTTGCAGGGGGCGCAGTGGGACGCGAAGATTCCGAGTTTTCCGCTGATGCTGCGCGAGGCGGGGTATCACATCGGCGAGACTTATAAAGTGTGGAGCCCCGGTTTCCCGCGCGATGCGCCTTTTGGTGCAGGCAAGCACGGCTTTGAAAAATCCGGCGGCAAGTTCAATGGCTTTTCGCAGGGCGTCACGCGGATGGTGGCGAAGGGCAAATCCGTGGCGGACGCAAAGCAGTTTTTTTATGACGAGGTGATGGGAAACTTCGGTACGTTTCTCAAGGCGCGGGGGAAGGGAAAGCCGTTTTGTTATTGGTTCGGCCCGACGAATGTTCACCGCAAATGGACGAAGGGATCGGGCAAAAAGTTGTGGGGCATCGATCCTGATTCGCTGAAGGGCAAGCTGCCCGCGATGCTGCCGGACGTGCCGATTGTGCGCGAGGATTTTGCCGATTACCTTGGCGAAGTGCAGGCGTTCGATGCGGCGCTGGGGTTGATTTTGAAAAAGCTGAAGGCCATCGGCGAGCTGGAGAACACGGTGGTCGTCGTCAGTGGCGACCATGGCGCGCCGGGGTTTCCGGGCGGCAAATGTAATCTGTATGACTTTGGCGTGGGCGTGCCGCTGGCGGTGTGGTGGCCGGGCAAACCGGGCGGGCGCGTGGTGGATGATTTTGTAAACCTGATGGATCTCGCGCCAACGTTTTTGGAATTGGGCGGCGTGAACCCGCCCGCGGTGATGACGGGCCGCAGCATCGTGCCGGTTTTGGAATCGAAGAAAAATGGAAAGGTCGATGACAGTCGCGATTGGGTCATCACCGGTCGCGAGCGTCACGTGGCCCGCGCGCGGGAGGGGATGCTGCCGTACCCGCAACGCGCGCTGCGCACGCCGGATTATTTGTACATCATCAATTTCAAACCCGATCGCTGGCCGATGGGTAATCCATATAATTTCAATCAACCGAAAGTTTTAAATTTCAATTCACTCGCGAACAACACCTTCATCACCTTTCCCGACCTCGATGCCAGCCCCACCAAAGCGTGGCTCGTGCAGCATCGCAATGATCCGAACTGGAAGTGGCATTACGACTACGCCTTCGCCAAACGCCCGCGCGAGGAGTTGTTCATATTGAAAAGCGACCCCGACCAAATCAAAAATGTAGCGGCCAATCCCAAGTACGCCGCCATCAAAAAGAAACTCAACGCCCAACTAATGGCCGAGCTAAAACGCACCGGCGATCCCCGCGTCACCGGCGATGGCAGCACCTTTGATAAACTGCCTTTTGCCGGCGATTTTCGGCGCACGCCGTAGATGCGTTATGTGCTGCCGGCATCTTGCCGGCAGGGGTTGCGCTTTGGATCTGCCGGCAAGATGCCGGCAGCACGTTGGCGCACTTTCCACTTACCCAAAATAAAAACCAAAAAACCCCTTGACCCTGTAGTTAACTACAGGGTTTATAGTGTAAAGACGATGCACGACAAAACTTTCCAGAAAATTGGGCAAGCAGCCAAGGCGGCGGCGGTGGGGGTGGAGACGGTGCGTTTTTATGAGCGCGAGGGGTTGCTGCCCAAGCCCAAGCGCAGCGGCGCGGGGTATCGGTTGTACCCGCCGGACACGGTGGCGCGACTGCGGTTTATCAAACAGGCGAAGCAACTGGGGTTTACGTTGAAGGAAATCAATGAACTGCTTTCGTTGCGGGCATCTTCGCGCGCGAATTGCGGGCACGTGTGCAAGCAGGCGGAACGCAAGCGTGATGAGATTGACGGCAAGCTACGTGAATTACGTCAAATGCGCCGGGCCTTGAATAATTTGATAAAGGAATGTACTGGTGAGGGGCCGCTGAGCCGGTGCACCATCTTGAGAGCGATGGAAGGCAAATGATTTAACAGGGAAAAATTTATGAAAATGAAACATCTAATCGGAATGGGACTGCTGACGGCGGGCTTGATGGCTTCGCCGGTCCAAGCCCAGGATGGCGCGCCGGACGCGAAACCGGAGGTGCGGGCGGCGGCGGCTGTCAAAACATTGAACGCGGAAAAGCAAGTGACCCTGCTTTACGTCAAAGGAATGACGTGACCTTCCTGCGCGATCGGCATCCGTGTGAAGCTGAGGAAACTGGATTTCATTGATACCAAACGCTTTAAGCGCGGGGTGGATATGGATGTGAAAATGCAATTGCTGACCATTGCGCTCAAGAACGACGCCGACGAAAAACTGCTCATCACGCCTCTCATCAAGAAGGCCATTGATGATGCGGGCTACGATCCGGTGGAGTGGTATACTTTGGAAAAAGAAAAGCTGACGCCGCATCCGTTCAAGCCCGCGCCCAAGAAAAAATAATCGGATGATCAGCAGGCTCACTTCGTCTCTTTCTATCATGGTTATTGTGGCTGTCTGTGTCGCCCCGCGGTTGGCGGCGGATGAGCCGATTATGAATATGATGCCGCGTTGGTCCGGCGGTTGGGGGTATCAATTCATCCACGAGTATCGCCACGAAAGCGATCTGTTGCTGGGTCGCACCAAAAAGCACGCGGGCTTCACGGAGGATGTGCATCTGTTGCATTTGCAGGGCGTTTATACTTGGGACAAATCCGTGCGCCTCACCGCCAAGCTGCCGTACGTGCTCGATGCGCGCCGTGAAATGCCCGATGGCTTGGGCGGCAAAAAAAACGAGTACGACAACGGCATTGGCGATCTCACGCTGGCGGTGCCATTGAAAAAATATTTCAACCTCGATGGCCGTAGTGGGTCGTGGACGTTTAAGCCAATGCTTCAAGTCCCGCTGGCGGGTGATGACGAATACGAAATTTACGACAACGAATGGGGTCACGGACTTGGCCTCGGTTATGAATTTGAGACTGCGCGTTTTGTGTTTTCCTTGCACACCGGCGCTTGGGTGTATCACCAAAACGAGCCTTTCGAATCCCATTCCTCGCTGGACCTCGGCTACAATTTTTTCGTGGGTGACACCAACGCCTCGTTGTTGTGGGAAACGGATTTCCATTACGAAGATGACGGCTCCGAAACCCTTTCCGCCGGGCCCGCGCTGTACTGGAACCTCAACGATACCGCCCATCTCCGGCTCGAGTGGAAGCACGATTTCTACGATCGCCAAGGCGTGCTCGATCACGGCAACGGCAGCACCTTCAAGTTTGGTATTGGGTTTGTCTTTTAGCCGGTTTGGGGCGAGGGTGCCGCAGCTATTTTGGCTGACGACAACGAGGCATTGTTCGCCACGCCGGGCGATGGGTTTTTTCGCCTGGCGGATACGGACCAGAAATTCGCGCTGCATTGGAAAAGCGGTTCGCTGAAATACACGAACTTCAAACCAATGATGGAGGGCGGCACGGCGAAGTTGTTTTCGTGCTTTGATGAAAACCTCCGGCGCACCGTCGTTTACAAAACCCTGCACGATCACCTGCGCGACGACGAAATCGAGACGCAACGTTTCCTGCGCGAAGCCCGCGTCACCGCCAACATCGCCCATCCCGGCACCGTCCCTCTTTACGAACTCGGCCGCGATCGCAACGGCTCGCTCTTCTTCACCATGAAACGCGTGAGCGGACGCGACCTGCGCAGCATCATCGAATCCATCAAAGACGGCGATGAACGCACCGCCGAAGTTTTTCCGCTCGCCGCGCAAGTGGATATTTTGATTTCCGTTTGCCAAACCGTCGCTTACGCGCATCGGCACGGCGTCATTCATCGCGACCTCAAGCCGGCCAACATTTTAATAGGCGGCTTTGGCGAAGCGCTTGTTATCGATTGGGGCCTCGCCAAAGTGTGGGGCGAGCCCGAACTCGCCACCGACGAAATGGGCGCCGACGAAGACCCCGCCCTCACCCCCGTCGGCCGCCGCTACGGCACGCCGCTTTATATGGCGCCCGAGCTCGCCCGGGGAGACGCCCACATCGACGCTCGCGTGGACGTCTTCAGCCTCGGCAACGTCCTCTTCGAAATCCTCACACACCAACAAATGCTCTCCGGCGAAACCGTCAGCGAAGTCACCGATCGCCTCCTCAACCAACCCCTCCCCAAGCCCGGCGAAGTCGCCCCCGAAAAAAACATCCCCCCCGCCCTCGAAACCATCTGCCTCCGCGCCCTGGAAAAAGAACCCAAAAACCGCTACCACGACGTCACCGCCCTAATGGAAGCCTTGCAAAAATATCGTGATGAAAACTAAAAACCTTCCCTACGACCAAAACCATCCCGCTCGATTGAGGAGCGCAGCAGCTTGGTTGGAGCACTGAAAGTGCGGCCCTATGATAGCCTAGGGCAACGCCCTAGGAACAACCGCCCAACAAAGAGGAGAGGGCTGAAAGCCCGACACATCAATGCCCCGCGCCTTCAGCGCTCAAATGGTTTTTATG
>JAAZZB010000021.1 GCA_014239365.1 Verrucomicrobiia bacterium
AAAGGCTTCGCGGGCGTCAGTTTGCATGCGGTACGCCAGCTCGAAGGTATTGATGCGTGCTTCCAACGCGCCTTCGGCCTGTCGCTTTTGTTTGTGAATTTCGTTGAGCTTCAGCAGCAAGTCCAGTTGCTTGCGCTGATCTTTTCGGCTGGCGAAGTCGCTCTTGATATTCTTGATGATATCTTCGATTTTCGTGTTATTGGAATCCACGAAAGTGCCTTGGAATGCGCCGGGCAAAAAGGCGTTAGTGTAGTTGCGAGCGTCGGGTGAATTGCCAGGGCGCATGGTGATGAAGCCTGGTAGATTTTGGTTTTCCGTGCCGAGTCCGTACAGCGCCCAACTGCCGACAGCCGGTCGGATTTCCTGCATCTCACCAGTGTTCATCATATACGTGGCCGGTCCGTGCGCGGGGGCATCAGTGTAGAGCGAGCGGATGATTGTGATGTCATCTGCGTGCCGTCCGATGTTCGGCCAGATTTCGCTCATCTGCAAACCGCTCTTGCCGAACTTCGGAAACTTAAAAGGAGAGGCGAGCAACTTGCGGTTGCCGCGTTGTTTGCCGCCGCTCTTGTTGAGCTCCGGTCGCGGGTCCCACAAATCCATATGCGGTGCCGCGCCTGCCAAGAAAATATGCAACACGCGCTTGGCCTTCGCCTTGTTGGGCGGCTGTTTCGGGGCGAGCGCGCCCTTGCTGCCGTCTTGCCCAAACCCCTGTTCGGCCATCATGCACGAGAGCGCCAGCGCACCAAAACCGCCGCTTGTGCGCGTGAGCCATTGGCGGCGGTTCAAAAACAAATCCTCGGTGCGGGCCGTGTGATCGGCGCGGTTATACAGTGCGTATTCTTCGTTCATGGGCAATGGGTTTCCGGGTTGTTAGGTTTTCCAAATCAGCTTCTCTATAAAGCATAACACGAAACGGCGAACACGCAACGGCAAATTGCCTTTTTTGCGCGAAAAACCGGGCCAATCGTCGGGTGCGCCGTGTCATGCCAATAGATGAGCGCTCCCGCCAAAACCTTAGCTGCTGGGCATAAGTTTTTTGCCCCGCCAATAACGCGGCATTGAGTTTTGGCTGGTCGCCGCTACGGTTTCGCCATGCGAGGATTTGCAGTTTTTTTCATCGGCCTCATCGCCATTACTTTGCTCGGGTGCGGCTCGCTCAGCCGCGAGCCGGGGCTCATCAAAGTGTTGCCGCATTACCTCGACAAGTACGGCCGCCACACCACCGGCGTCACCCTCATCAATCGCGATCTGTATCAACTGGAACTTCGCAAAGATCCCGCCGCCGTGCACGGCGTGCGTTACAATGTCAACTGGCGCGGCAACGCGGAGATGCTCGTCCGCCTCGAACTGCGCAGCACCAAAGCCGGCGTCGCCCCGCTCACTCTCGAGCAAGCCGCCACCCCCGAAGGCGGCAGCACGTGGACCCCCATCCTCATTGATTTAGAAACCTACAAAAAATTCGGCCAACCCGAATCCTGGCGAGTCACCCTCTGGCAAGATGGCGAACAAGTCGCCGAGCAAGCGTCGTTTCTTTGGTAGGATGTTTTTTGTAGCCCGGGCCGGTGGCCCGGGTTGGTTTTGGTAGGGACGCGCTCCCGCGCGTCCGCGTGTCCGGACGCGCGAAGTGTGTCCCTACCCGGGCCACCGGCCCGGGCTACAAAAAACATCCTACCAAAGAAACGACGCTTGCTCGGCGACTTGTTCGCCATCTTGCCAGAGGGT
>JAAZZB010000018.1 GCA_014239365.1 Verrucomicrobiia bacterium
CATCGGCGCATCGGGCGTGGTCTTTCGCGAGCACTTACCGGATTTGCTCAACGCCGCGCGCAAGGATTTTCCCGGCCTGCATCCGGCGTTGCGCGTGGGCATCCAGCCGGAAATCGAGCAGTGGCTGCTCGCCAATGACGTGGACCTCGGCGTCACCGTGCTCGGCACCAAACCGCCCGCGGAAATGAAGTCCGAAAAACTGCTCGAGCTGCCTTTGGTACTGTTGGTGCCCACGACGATCCGCGTGAAATCCGCCGCCGAAATTCTTGGTCAGGATCGCATCGCGCAAACGCTCATCAGCCTGCCGCAAAACGAAGGCATCAGCCGCACGTTCCAAGCCGAACTCGCCGCGCGCAAAATCGATTGGCCCATCGGGATGGAACTCAACTCCACCGACCTCATCAGCACCTACGTTGCCAACGGATTCGGCATCGGCATCTCAGTAGACCTCCCCGGCGAACGCAAAAACAAAGGAGTCAAACTGCTGCCGCTCGAAGAATTCCCCGCCATCACCATCGGCTGCCTCTGGCGCGGCCAACTCCCGCCCGTCGGCCAAACGCTGGTGCAGTTGCTGAAAACACACGCGGAGGGGTTGTGAATGGAAAGCCATTTCGCGGCGTGACTTTTGCCCTCAATCACGGCAGGCTGCCCGCGTTCTATGGCGAAGAAAAAATCCAGCAAAGTCACCGCGCGCAGCGGACGGTTTGCCAGTGGGCCTGCTGCTTAAGCAAATGCGTTTACCAATTCGGTGAAGTTCGATACCCGCCTTGCGCATCACGACATCGCCGGCTCTATCGCCCACGCCCGGATGTTGCATCACGTGGGGTTGTTGAAAAAAAAGGAGTGCACTGCCATCGTCGATGGCCTCGAAGCGATCGGCGCGGAGATTGCCGAAGGCCAATTCGAATGGCGCGCGGAGCTGGAAGACGTGCATATGAACATCGAGGCCGCGCTCACTGCGCGCGTGCCCGCCGGCGCCAAGCTGCACACCGGGCGGTCGCGTAATGATCAAGTCGCGCTGGATTCCCGAATGTGGTTGCGCGAGGAAATCTGCGATCTCGCCAATGAGATTCACGACCTGCAATTGGCGCTCATCGAGCTCGGCGAAAATAATCTAAAAGTGCTCATCCCCGGCTACACGCATTTGCAACGCGCGCAGCCGGTTTATCTCGCTCATCATTTGCTGGCTTACGTGGAAATGCTCGAGCGCGATTACGAGCGGTTGCTCGATTGCCTCGTGCGCGTAAATGTGTGCCCGCTGGGCAGCGGCGCGCTGGCAGGCACCACGCTTCCGCTGGACCGCGAATTTGTTGCACTCGAACTGGGCTTTGTGGACGCGCACGATGCGCCGATGATCACTCACAATTCGATGGACGCCGTGGCGGACCGCGATTATGTGGTGGAATTCTGCAGCGTGGCCGCGATGCTGGCCATTCATCAATCGCGCTTGTGCGAAGATTTGGTTTTATGGAGCAGCGCGGAGTTTGGGTTTATTGAAATCGGCGATGCCTACACCACCGGTTCCTCGCTGATGCCGCAAAAGAAAAATCCGGATATCTGCGAATTGACCCGCGGCAAAACCGGTCGCGTCGTGGGCAATCTCGTTTCACTGCTGGTCACTCTCAAAGGATTGCCGCTCACGTACAACAGCGATTTGCAGGAGGACAAGGAACGCCTCTTTGACACCACCGACACCGTCCGCAGCACCGTGCGCATCCTCGCATCAATGCTGCGCGACACCGCCGTAAACGCCGACGCCTGCGCCGCCGCAGTGGACGACCCCAACCTGCTCGCCACCGATTTGGTGGATTGGCTGGTGCTCAACGGCACCGCCTTCCGCAAGGCACATCACGTGGTCGGCAAACTGGTGGCGATTGCCGAAGCCAAAGGCAAGCGGCTGGACAAACTAACGCCCGCCGAGTTGAAACAAGCCGACAAAAAACTCACCAAGAACGCACTGAAAGTATTCGACCTCAAAGCGGCGATGGCGCGCCGCACCGTGCCGGGCTCGCCGGGCATTGCCGAATTGAAAAGTCGGCTGGCCTACTGGCACAAGTTTCTGCGCCACTGATTGATATGGCGGCCACCGACGATGCCGAAGAATTGCTCGGGCCCATCCTGCGTAATGTGTCGCGCGCGTTTTACCTCACCCTGCGCGTGCTGCCCGCCGCCGTGCGCCCGCAGATTGGCCTCGCCTATCTCCTCGCTCGCACCACCGACACGATTGCCGATACCGACCTCGTGCCCGCCAAAGACCGCCTGAACATTCTGAGCCAATTCCGCGCGCGCATCCGCGATGACGCCGCGCCGCCTGTGGATTTTTCCAGCCTCGCCAGCGAACAAAAAAATCCCGCCGAACGCACGCTGCTCCTTCGCAGTAGCGAAGCGCTCGAAATGCTCGATCGCCTCACCCCCGCAGACCGCGGCCAAGTGCAGCTCGTGCTCGAGACCATCACACGCGGGCAGGAGCAGGACCTCGAACGCTTCGGCGGCATTAGCGATGGCAGCACCCTCACCGCGCTGCAAACCGCCGATGACCTCGACGACTACACCTACCGCGTCGCCGGTTGCGTAGGCGAATTTTGGACGCGCCTCACGCGCACGCATTGTTTCCCGGATGCTCCACTCGACGACACCCCCTTCGTGGCCGACGCCATCCGCTTCGGCAAAGGCCTTCAACTCGTCAACATCCTGCGCGATCTCCCGCGCGATCTCGCCAATGGCCGATGCTATTTGCCCGCCGTGGACCTCGCGATGGCCGGCTTGCAGCCCGAAGATTTGCGCGACCCCGCAAACTGGCCCAAACTCCAGCCCGTCTTCGAGCCGTGGCTCGCAAAAGCCCGCGATCATCTCACCGCGGGCGGACGCTACACCCTCGCCATCCCGCACGCGCACTATCGCCTGCGCCTCGCCTGCGCGTGGCCTATTCTGATGGGCGCGGCCACGCTTAATAAAGTAGCCGCCGCCAACCCGCTGCAGCCCGAGCCGCGCCTCAAAATTTCCCGTGCCAACGTGCGCGGCATCGTCTGGCGCACCATTTGGCGCGTGCCCTTCCGCGGCCCGTGGAATCGGTTGTTCACAATCTGAATAATTTCCGCTTGATTCCAAGCACCATTTTCCATACAAAAATCGTTGAGGAGGTGGGTATGCATTCGCGATTATTAATTACAATATTCTTGTGTGGCTGGATGGTGACTTTTCCAATGCGCATTGGCGCAGGTGGAGGTGGCCCTAAACTTGGATTTCCAAAACAACCCCGGCTCGATCTCGTGCCTGCGATGGGCTCAACCATCGATCCAAAACAAACCGCCGGCATTCCCCCCGCACCTCTGCAAATGCGCAAACTGACCGCCGCCGAGTGGGCCGAACGCCGTCGGGAAACCGCCCGCCAACGCGCCAATGCCATCGCGCACGTAAAACGCTCGCGCTGGATTCCCAACATCACTTACGAGCAAATTCAGGAAATTTACGACGCCAAAAAAGTCGCGCTCGCAAAAGTGGTTGCCAATGGCAGCTATCGTCGCACCTTGATTGCGCAGGCAAAAACCCGCGCGCTGGCCGAGGTGAAAGCGATGGTCGCCGCCCTGCGCGACCGCCAATCCGCCGAGCAACTCGCCCTTTTCGAGGCACAGGCCACCCTTCGCGCCGCCAACCCGCAATACGCTGAGGACGCCCTGCGCAAGGCCATAGCCGAAGCGCAACAACAAGGCGGCACCCGCGTGAATGCTTTGGAAGGGCTCCCCGTGTTGCCCAATGCCACCGCGATGAACTATCCCAAAGGCGGCCCCGAAGTGCTCGCCAAGCGCACGCCCAAGCCCGCAAGCACGCCCGAAGAACAGGCGCAACTCGATGCCCTGCGCGATTTTAAGAAAAAACAGGCGCTGCAATCCGTCAAGCAATCACGGAAAGAAAACGAGCTGAAGCAACAAAAACTTTCCCATCGCGAAATTGAATTCAAACTCAATGCGCTGCTCGACCAATTCAATGCTAGCAAAATCAGCACTGACGAATATTACAAGCAACGCGAAATCATCCTCCGCGATGGCGGCGTAAAGTAGCTTTCGCCTTCACCTTTCACCGCCGGTTTGGCATAACCGCGCATGCACGATTTTCGTTACGTCAACGGCCGCCTCCATTGCGAGGGCATTTCCATCGCCTCACTCGCCAAACAACACGGCACGCCCCTTTACATTTACTCCTCCAAAACGCTCACCAATCACTTCACCAAACTCAGCAACGCACTCGCGCCGCTGGATCATTTGATTTGTTTTGCGATGAAATCCAATTCCAACCTCGGCGTCCTCCGCACACTCGCCGATTTGGGCAGCGGGTTCGACACCGTCAGCGGCGGCGAAATCCAACGCGCCATTGCCGCGGGCGGGAATCCCAAAAAATGCGTGTTCGCCGGTGTCGGCAAAACCGCTGACGAAATCGCCTTCGCCCTGCGCAAAGGCATTTACTGTTTCAACGTGGAAAGCGAAGCCGAACTCGAACGCATCAACCGCATCGCCGGCAAGCTCAAGAAAATCGCCCCCATCGCCATCCGCGTGAACCCCAATGTGGACGCCAAAACCCACAAAAAAATCACCACCGGCACTTACGACAACAAGTTCGGCATCGCCATTGAAAAAATCCCCGGGCTCTACGCCCGCGCCGCGAAGCTCAAACACATCCGCCTGCGCGGCGTGCAAATGCACATCGGCTCGCAGCTCACCCAAGTGAAACCCTTCGCCGACGCCGTTCGCAAAATCGCCCCGCTCGCGGCAAAGTTAAAAGCCAAACACGGCATCGAATTCATCAGCATCGGCGGCGGCCTCGGCATCATGTACGAGGACGCGCTCGTGAGCGGCCAAGCGGATTGGTGGAACCGCAAGCAGGCAAAGAATATTCTCACCCCTGAAAAATACGCGGCCACCCTCGTGCCGTTGCTGCAACCGCTGGGGCTGAAAGTGCTGCTCGAGCCGGGTCGGTTCATTTCCGGCAACGCCGGCATCCTTGTCACGCGCGTGGAATACGTGAAGCGCACGGGCAAAAAATACTTCGCCATTGTCGACGCCGCGATGAACGATTTACTGCGACCCGCCTTTTACGAAAGCTACCACGAGATCATCCCCGTGAACCAATCCAAGGCGCGCCCCGTGAACACCGATGTGGTCGGCGGCATCTGCGAAACCGGCGACACCTTTTGCAAAGACCGCCCTATCCCGCGCGTGGCCGAAGGCGATCTCGTAGCCATCCTCAGTGCCGGTGCGTACGGGTTTGTGATGGCCGGCACCTACAACACCCGTCCGCTGCCCGCCGAAGTTTTGGTGAAAGGAAAAAAATCCGCTCTCGTCCGCAAGCGGCAAAAGGTCAAAGAAATTTGGCAGGACGAAACCGCCGCGCCGTGGCAGAAGTGATTTATTTTGCCGCCGTCTTAGTGGGTTTGGCCGGGCCCTTGAGTTTTTCGTACTCCGCCTTGAGCGCCTCCACTCGTTTCTGAGCGGCGACGACTGTGGTTTCCAGTTTTCCGGCTTCATCCGTTTTCGCCTTGGACGCAGTGGACTGAACTGCAGCTGTTTTCGACAATACAACTACACGAGCCTGATGAATCTGCTCGGCATTGGCGTGGGCGGCTTGTGCGGCGGCCATCGCAGTGGCGGCGGCAGTCACGCGAGACTCCATCGGCTGAACTTTTTCCACTTCCATTTTCGCAACAACGGTCTTGGCGGCGGCTTCTTCGGATTTGCGTTGAGCCACCCGCTTGGCGGCGGCTTCCATCGCGGCGTTCATCCCGGCCACAACCGCTTCGGCGGGTTTCATTTTAGCCTCCAAAGTTTTTGCGGCGGCATCCAACGCTTGATGAGGCTTAGCGGCCATAACCATTTCGGCATTCACGCGGGCCAAAATAGGCGCGGCGGCAAGCTTGGCAGCAGCCAATTCGGTGACCGTTGCGCCCGCGGCAGTCACGGCCGCCTGCGCGGGCTGTTGTTTGCCGGCCACAAGCCCGTCACGGCTGGTCTTGGCAGTGTTTGCCAATTTGCGTTTTGCCACGGCCTGAGTTTGTTTGGCCGCAAAATCTGCTTTGGCCTTGGCAAGTTTGGCGGTGGTGGCATCCACCACTTTTTGCACGGCCTCAATGGCTTTCGCCTCTTTCTTTGCGGCAAGATCAATTTTTTGTTTTGCCAACTCGGCGGCGAGCTTGTCCATCACCGCCTTGGCAGCAGTCGCGGCGGCTTCGGCGGATTTGGCTTTGTTGTCCGCGCCGGTGAATACGGAGTTGGCGGCGGTGACCTCCGCATTAATGGTGACCAGCACTTTGGCCGCATTCGCCTTGGCGGCGTTGGCCTGCGCGATGGCTTTGCCAAGGGTGAAATTTACAAGTTGAATGGGGGCCTGTTTAGCAGCGGCAAGTTGATCGTAAGTTTTCTTGGCCGCATTAGCTTTGTCGCGGGCAGCTTTGGCGGCGGCCGCAACTTGAACGTGTGCGGTCTTGGCATTGGCCAAATTGATCCCTGCGGTTTTCATTCCGTCCTCAGCTATGCCGATGGCTTTTGTGGCGGTGGTTACGGTTTCACCAGCTTTGACCACTTCGGCTTGGGCGGCAGCAAGTGCTTGGTCTGCTTTGGCTTTGGCGGATTTAGCCTGGATGAAAGCCACGAGCCTGTCGGCTTTCAGTTTTGCGAGGTCGGTTTTGCGGGCGGCGTCCAGCGCGGTTTGAGTGCTGTTGAGCGCGGCTTGGGCGGCCTTGGCGATGGCCTTCAATTCGGCGAGCTTGGCTTGTTGCGCGGCGAGTTGGTTGCGGGCGGTGTAATAGGCGCTGTACGATTTGTTGAGCCGCAAGAGATCGGCATCCTTTTGCGCGGCGGTGAGCGCGGCTCCGGCGGCGGTGACTTTGCCTTGCTCGGTGGTGGCGGCAGTGGCAAGAACGCCCAATAATTTGGTGAGCGCAATCTTGCCGGTCTTGGCGGCATTCTGTGATTCGGTGAGCGATTTGGCGGCAGCAGCACTGACGGTGGTGGCTTGAGTCACTTGCGCGTTAATGACCGTGAGCGCTTTATCCGCAATCGCCTTGGCGGCGGTGGCAGCGGTGAGTGCCTTGGCGGCAGCGGTGGCTTTGACTTGGGCGGCGGTTTTTCCGGCAGCATCGGCTGCGCCCAACGCTTTGTCGGCGGCGGCTTTGGCGGTGGTGGCGGTCTTCACACTGCCGGCTGCGGTGGCGGCTTTGGCTTGAGCGGGTTTTTGTTTTTCGGCAATGACCTTGGCGAGGGTAGCTTTGGAATCGGTGACAGCTTTTTGGCGCATGGTCACGGTGGTGTCCAACGCGGTCATTTGCGTCTTGGTTTTGGCGATGCGGGTGAGCACGGATTGATGCCCGGCGGTGGCGGTTTTGGCGGCGGCGGCTTTGGCGTCCACCACTTTTTGTGCGGCGGCAAACTGGTCGGCCATCGGGGCGGGGTTCAGCGCGAGGCGGGTGATTTCTTTTCCGTCGGCGGCGTTCCAAACGTAAGCTTGGCCGTTCCAGTCGGTGCCGATGACGAGTTTGCCGTCGTGGCTGGGGACGCCGGTGGAGGGAATGTCGCCGGGGAAAGTGAAGGAGCGCTTTGCGGTGCCGCTGGCGTTCCAAATTGTGGCGCGGCGATTGCGACCGACGGTAACCATATCGCCGTTTTGGGCACGACGCAGGCTGAGTGCTCCGCCGCCGTGGGCGGTCCAACTGCGGAGTTGGGAGACTTCGTCGATGTTCCACATTTTGGCAGTGCCATCTTCGCTGGCGCTGATGACGATGTTGGTGCTGGCCCATTCAAGGCCGGTGATGCGGCCGCGATGGCCCATCAAGCTGGCGGCGCGCCCGCCCGGCTCGGCTTCCCAAACATGAATGCCGCCGGCACGGTCACCGGAGGCAACATATTTGCCTTTGGGACCAAAGCGCATGGCGGTAATCCAATCGGTGTGTTTTTTAATTTTATGGAGCATCTCGCCGGTGTCGGTTGAGAAAATGCGCACGAACCGATCGGGGCCGCCGTGGGCAATGTAGCGCTGATCGGCGGAGATGTCGGAAGCGAGGACCGCATCGAGGTCATCGCCGACGGTCAAGATTTGTTCGCCTTTGGTGATGTCCCACACAGTGGAGAAGCCGAGGTTGGCGCCGCGTCCGCCGCCGATGACGAGTAGTTTGCCGTTGGCACTGAAGTTGACGCTGTGCGGATAGCCTTTGGGGAAGGGAATGATGCCGGCGATTTTGAAGGTGTCGGTATTATAAAGGAGCACTTGGCGCTGGCTACCGATGGCGACGAGCGGGGCCCACGGGCTGACGGCGATGGCGGTGGAAATGCTGGTGCGCTCGGTGCGTTGATAGGGATCAAGCGCGAGGACTTCGACGGGCATCGGCGCGGGGCCTTCGGGGCGTTTGCCCAGAGAATCGGGATCGAGCGCGAGGTCGACTTTGGGTTTGGCGGCCATCACGGCTTTGGAGCCGCTGTCTTTGAGCAAGCCGCCGACGATCCATGCCTTGATGGTGGCAATCTCAGCATCGGCGAGTTTGCTCTTGGGCGGCATGTTGGGTTCCTCAGCGTGGGTGACCAGCTGATAAAGAAGGCTGTTCTCCAAGTCCCCGCCGGCGACGACTTCGCCGGTCATCATCGCATCATAAGTGGCAAGGTTGAGGTCCGCCTTCATTTTGTCCGCGTTGTGGCACTTGAGGCAGTTGTTGCGGAAGATGGGCAGGACGTTGTCCTCGTAAGTGACTTTGTCTGCGGCGATTCCGGCGCTACCCGCAATGAAGCCGGCGACGATGGCGATAGTTTTCAGGTTCCGAGTGTTCATCGGTTTTAAAGTTCCCCTTAATTGCTAGCCCGCGTGGCGGGCGATTTGATTAGTGGTTAAAAATAAACTCCTTCGAATTCAGCACAGCCCAGAATAAATCATTCAACACCTCTTCGTCCGGACGCCCTTCTTTGAAGAAAACCATCAGCTTCGCTTTTTCCGAAGCCGTCGGTTTGCGGGCCAAACAGCGCAGGTAAATATCATCCAAAATCTCGTCTGGTTTTTTGCCTTCTTTAATCTGGTTTCGAACCACGCCTCCTTGAGCGCACTTGCTGTTCACGGTATCGCCATTGAGCAAATGCAGCGCCTGCGAAAGATTGGGTTCAAGGGCCACTTCGCACGAGCACACTGTGGTGCGGGTGGCGCGGCCAAATGTGGTGAGGAAGAACGTGCTGGTGCCACCATCCACAATTTCAACTGCACTGGAGCCGTTCGGCAGGCCGCGGAATTTGTTTTTGGTGTCGGTCACCTGGCTGATGATATCCAGCAACACTTCGGCGCGCACGCGGCGGATGCTGCTCTTGGCAAAGTTCAGCGTGTCGGATTTGTTCAACTCGTTGCTTTGCACGCTGCGCTGGTAGGCGCGGGACACGCAAATGTCGCGCACAAGTTTTTTGAAATTATAACCACTCGCCGCGAAACGTTTGCCCAACTCCTCGAGCAATTCCGGGTTGCTCGGCGGGTTGCTAATGCGCACATCATCCACCGGTTCCACAATGCCGACCCCCATGAAATGGCCCCAGACGATGTTGGCCATATTTTTGGCGAAGTAGGGGTTTTTTGGCGAAGCCAGCCAGTTCGCTAAAGCAATGCGACGATCTTCGCCACTCTTCAACGGAAACCCTGAGCGCGGTTGGCCATTGGAATCTTTGGCGATCTCCGGGCCATCGGCACCGAGAAACTTGGGCGGCATATCGCGATTGCCCACGATGTGGCGCACGCCGCCGCTGCGGCGATTGTAAATGATGGTCTCGCGATTGTCCTCGCCGGTCTTGCGACCCACTTGTGCGAAGAAAGCGGAGAAGCTGTAATAGTCATCCATCGTCCAGCGATCGAAAGGATGGTTGTGGCACTGGGCGCACTGGATGCGCATGCCCATGAAAATTTGCGCGGCATTCTCGGTGAGCTTCTGCGTGTCGCGCTCCACTTGATAAAAATTTCCGGCGGGATTGCTGAAGGTACCTCCGCGCGCGCCGAGTAGTTCGCGCACGATTTTATCCATCGGCTGATCCTGCTCAAACTGATCGCGCAACCACTCGAAATACAACACGGCGTTCTTGTAATAAAACCGATTGTTTTGAGTGCGGATTTGCAACAGCTCGGCCCATTTCATCACCCACATCCGCACGAACTCCGGGCGGGCAATTAACTCGTCGATAAGCTTCTCGCGCTTGGCGGGCGATTTATCCGCCACAAATGCGGCAACGGCTTCGGGGGCGGGCAGCTCGCCGATGACGTCGAGATAAGCGCGCCGAATGAAGGTGTTGTCATCACAAAGACCACTGGGCGTGATGCGGATTTTCTTCAGCTTATTGTGCACCAGAGTATCAATGTAATTGGCCTCGGGCTCTTTAGGGAACACGAAACTCTTCAGCTTCGGAATCACAAGCACTTGCGTGCCCACGGTGATTTGGTCGTAGCGCGCCATGATGAAGGACTCGCCGCGTTGCCCGGCGGTCATCTTGCCTTTGCCGTCGACTTTGGTGGAGACATCGTTGTTGGTGATGAACATCGTCTCGTGCGTCACATCGCGTGTGGAGCCATCGCTGTACACGGCGCGCACGATGATTTGTTGCTCGGCGCCTTCGCCTTCGAGCACGGATTGTTTCGGATGGATTTCGAGGTCCACCACTTTCGGCGTACCGGCGGGATCGTTGGGCGCCCCCGCCTCCAGCCAACGCACGAGTGTTTTATATAGGCTACTTTCCGCGGTCATCACTTTGCCTCCGGTATGCGTCACGCGGCCCGTGGCTTTCTCGAGCAACAAACTATCGTGCGGCAAGGCGAGGTTGATGCGGCGGCCAAGATTTTCGCGGGTGATGCATTGATAATCAAGCTGCGGATTGAAACCAAACAACGACAACCGAAACCCATCTTTTCCGCTGGCTGCACCGTGACACCCCCCCGCGTTGCAACCGCCCTTGGTGAAGGTGGGCATCACATCGAGATTAAATCGGATAGGACGTTCCTCGCTGGCTTTTTCAACTTTCACCGGCACGGTAAGCGTGCGGTCGGCAAACTCAATCTTCAGCGAAGTGGCGCCATTGACCACGGGGTAGATGATGTGTTTTTCAAACTTGATCAGCTTGGGATTCGCAAACGTATACTTCGCTTCCGCAGTAACATCGCGCGTGGTGCTGTCGGCAAACGTGGCCTGCACCATCAACTGCTGCTTGCCGCGGAGCGTCACCAAATGGGCGTCCTTCGGGTACACCTGTAAATCCACCAAATCCTTCGGAGCCGCGCTGAGCAACAGCGGTGCGGCGAGGAGAGCGAGTAATGTTTTTTTTATCATGTTAAAATCGTGTTGTGTAAATTATTTGGCTTCAACCACTTTGCCCAACGAACGGACCGAGGGCTTTTTGATGGATGGCGGCGCGGGCGGCACATTGATGCGCAACGTGCCGCGGCCACCGAGGGTTTGGGTGACGGTATGGCCGCTGTGATTGAGTGTCATTTTGCAATACACCGTGCGGTGCAATCCGGCGCGGGCGTTGTCGGCGACGGTGATGGGGAAGGTCAGCGCCTTGGTGTCCTGCGTCATTTCAAGTTTAACCGTCGAAGTGCCACTCGGCAGTCCGACCAATTCCACCGTCGCTTTGCCGGGGAATTTGGTGCGATTGGTGAGGGCCACTTTCAGTGCCGTGGGATAACCCTGCGTCGTTGTGGCGGGAGTGATTTTGCCGACCATAAAATAGTCGGCGATTTTCAGCGAGGTGAGCTGGGTGGACACGTACGCCGTGCCGCCGCTGACGCTGGCGGTGCCGAGCATCGCGATTTTGTGTTCCAGAATCTCCGCGCCGGTGTTGGCGCTGAAGAGGTAAGTGATTTCGTTTTTGCCGGCGGGGATGTTGATGTTCGAACTGCAACTGAGCCCCGACGGACGGGTGAGCATCCGGACGTTGATGTTGCCATTAAAGCCTTCCTTGCGCTCGGCGATCACTTTGAGCGGCAGTGTGCCCGCGCGCACGAGTGGCGCCTTGAGCTCTTCGATGCGGATCTTAAATGGCAATTCCTCCACCACGACCACAGCCATTTTGTCCACCCATGTTTTATAATACACACCGCGGTTACCGTCCTGCACGAGATCGTAATTTTGCCAAATGCCGCCACTAATATCGGCCACGTTTTCGCCAGTGAGCTTGCCCATGAGATCGCCCAACGTGCCGCCAATCGGCGCATCGGCCGCAGCCTCAAACACGATGGTTTGCGATGACTTGTTGCTGGCCATCGGGGCGGCGTGCAGGGTGATGCCCTTCGGGAAATCTTTGGTGCTCAATGCGAGCGCACCACCGAAGTTGGAACGGCGCGCCTGGATGACAAGCGGGAAACGATTGCCGCGCGCGACGACGACGTTCTTGCGCGTCTGCGTGTCGTAGCGGCGGGTGTCCAGCACGTACAAGCTCAGCTCCGGCACGCGGGGCTGGAACTCCACGCGATAAGTGTAATCCGGCCCGCCATTGCCAAGATGATCGCGGATGCGCAGGGTGTACTCGCCATCGGCCGGAACGGTCCAACTAATATAACTGTCGGGCCCGCCGGAGTCGTCGTTGCTGGCGAGGTTGCGTCCGTCCTTGTTGCAAATGTTCATTACCGTGTCGATGGGCGAACGCAGTTTGCGGGCGTATACCCGCACATCAAAACGCTTGCCGCGCTTGGCGGTGAACCGGAACCAATCTTCGTCCCCTTTGGTTTGGATGATGCCGTTCAGCGCGAGCGGCAATGGCGCTTCGATGAGGCGCGCTTCGCCCACAGAATTGTTCGGCTCGGCTTCGAGCTCGTTGGGGAACGGTGACACCCGCACTTTGTTGCCCGACGGCGCCACCACGCCTTCCGCTTGCGGGAAGACCGCAAGGTCACGAAAGCACGGCTGGTTTTGCTGACCGAAGGTGGCCTCAAAGGTTTTGGGTTCGGGCGCGACATATTTCTGTTTGAAATCGCCGGCAGCTTGGTCGATGAATTTCACTTCCAATTCCTTGCCCTGCTGACCGCCCGCAGGATACACCGCTGTGGGCCTCGGGAACGTACCCACGTGAAGGCGATATGCGCCCAGAGCGCCGTATGAAGTTTCGCGCAGCACGATCGTATACACGTCGTCTTCCTTGGCCACGGCAGACGCAAAACAGTCCTGCACAAACAGCGGGGTATCATCCGAACGCGCCACGATAAATCCTTTGCTGTTTTCGATCGCCACGTACGGATCATAAAACCCACGGCCCAGACGAATGCTTTCCACCTCGGCGGAAATGCGCTGGCCTTTTTTCACGTCCACCGCATAGCGATCCACCGATTCCGCCGCCACCGAGCCGGCCACCGTGCAGTTGAGCGGCAGCTTCTGCGGGCCTTCGCCTTCCTTCGGTGTCACCTTGCGCACCATATCAAACGGGCCCACGAAAAATGTACGCAGTTCCGTTACGCCGCCGCGCGTGCGAACGCGTGCCTTGTGCTCGCCCAGCGGGCAACCGGCATCGGCCTTGATGACCGCCTTAATAAAACGATCATTCTTCTCGATGATTTTCACCAGCTTCACGCCGGGATGATAAAAGAACACGTCCTCCGCATCGGCCAGGCGCTGGCCGCGGAAGGTGACCTCCGTCTCAGTGCCCACCTTCAAACCGCCCGGCGAAAGGTAACTCAGGCGCGGATCCACCGCTGCCGCGTTGCTGACCAACCCGGCCAAACCGAGCATCATTATCCAGTGCTTCATCATTTTCATTTTGTGATTCTGTGATTTTGTAAACGCGCGGGGCAAAGTTTCTTGCGAAACATTGCCCCGGGCGAGGTGGATTGTCAGAGAGACCGCCCGGCTTAGGTGAGCGCTCCCTTCAGAATTTCGCCGTCGTAATTGATCGGCATCGGGCGATTGCCCGGGCCTACCAAACGACGTTGCGGATCGATGCCGATGAGCGAGTAAACCGTGGCTGCCCAGTCCGGCACGTGCACCGGATCTTCCTCAGGCTCCGCACCGGTGGGATCGGACATGCCGTGAATGTAGCCGCCTTTGATGCCGCCGCCGGCCATGACCACGCTGAACACTTTCGGCCAGTGATCGCGGCCCGCCGTGCGGTTAATTTTCGGGGTCCGGCCAAATTCACTGGTCACCATCACCAACGTTTCGTCGAGCATCCCGCGCTTGTCGAGGTCGCGGATCAACGCCGCGAAGGCCTGATCGAACGCCGGCATTTGCCCGCCATTCGCCGCGGCGATGTTGCTGTGATGATCCCAGCCGCCGTAGGTGGTGCTCACCATTCGCACGCCGGACTCCACCAAACGCCGCGCCAACAGGAAGCGGCCGCCGGCGGTGTTGCGCCCATACTCGTCGCGCAGCTTGGCCGGTTCTTTATTCAGGTCAAACGCATCGCGCGCTTCCGGCGAGGAAATCATCGCGTAAGCGCGTTGATAAAAACTATCCATGCCCGCCAACGCATCGCTCTTTTCAAGCGCGCTGAAATGGCTGTCCACAATCGAGCGCATATCGCGCCGTTTGCCAAAGCGCTTGGCGTCGATGCCGCTCGGCAAGGCAAGATCCCGCACGCGGAAATTAGCGTTGCCCGGATCCGCGCCGAGGCTGAAGGGGCCAAACGCACTGCCAAGATACCCCGTGCCGCCGTTGCGGCTTTGGCTGGGGATGGCCACGTAAGGTGGCAAATTTTTGCGCGGGCCAAACTCGTGGCTGACGATCGAGCCGATGCTCGGGAAAATCACCGCCGGGCTGGGGCGGATACCGGTCATCATATTATGCGTGCCCCGCTCGTGCGCCGCTTCGCCGTGAGTCATCGAGCGGATGACCGTCAGTTTGTCGGCCACCTTCGCGGTGTTCTTGAGGTTTTCCGAAAACCGCTCGCCGGTATTCGTCTTCACCGTGCCCAACGGGCCGCGGTATTCTGCCGGTGAAAGATACTTGGGATCCCATGACTCCTGATGCGCTGAGCCGCCCGGCAGGAAAATGTTGATGATGTTCTTGGCCTTACCCGGCTTGCTTTGCTTGGCCCCGTCTTTCCAATCCTCGCCTGCGGCCTTGGCTTCGAGCGACAAAAAATCGCCGAGCGTCAGCCCCAGCCCGAGGCCGCCCATAGCGCCTACGGACAGAAAGTCACGTCGATTAGGGTTGGTGGCGTGGTCGTTGCCGCCACAGAATTGGTATCCGGTTTTTTTGCTCATAAATCTGGTTTGGGTGGTTGCGCTTCTATGACACTTTTGTGCGTCTGATTTCGACCCCCGATTCTGTGAATCTATTCACAAAAAAGCAACGCAAAAACGCTTTTTTTGGGCTGCTTTTCAGGGTGATTTTTTGGCCGTTTGGGCAAATTTCCACCCCCCGAACGTTGACTGTGCCCGGCCCGCGCTTTACAAAAGGGAATGCACCGCGTTCTCGCATCGATTTTCCTCCTCGCCACGCCGCTTTTGCAGGCTGAAATTAAGCCGCCCAAAACGCCTTTTGATGACTACCTCGTGGCGCCGTTGCGTGTGCATCGGTTGGTGACTCCCGGCGAGCTAAACCTCACCACCACGCTGGAGGAAAAGGATCTCCATCGCATTTTTGAAAAGGTCAACCGCATCTGGGGCCACGCCGGCGTGCACTTTGCATTCGAATCCATCATCACCGAACCGGCCGCCAACCCCAACGCCTATCGCCAAAACCATAAATCCCGCCAACTCCGCTGGCTGCTCGCCATCCGCCCCAAGGCCAGCCGCAAGGCCGATTGTTTTCACATCTATTACATCAAACGTTTCCTCGCCAACGGCGTGTACATTGGCGGCGACGGGATGTTCGTCAAAGATATGGCCCGCCTGCGCACCGTGGAAGGCGGCGTGGGCGAACCCATCCCGCGCGTCACCTCGCACGAACTCGGCCACGCGCTCACGCTGCGGCACCGGCAGGAAGTCACCAACCTCATGGCCAGCGGCACTTCGGGTTGGACGTTTAATGAAGCGGAAATCAAACAAGCCCGCGACGCGGCAAAAAAACTAAAGTGGATTCGCTCCGCCCCGGAAATGTTAAAAGAAGCCGATGCCCTCTATCAGCAAGGCGACAAAAAGAAAGCCGCCCTCCTTTACCGCCAACTCGCCGGCATCCCGCTGCGCTGCCCCGAAACCGCGCGGGCAAAAACGAGAAGCAATCCTTGATTTCACCACAGAGACACAGAGGATTTGAATTAGGTTTCTCTGTGTTCTCTGTGTCTCTGTGGTAAGAAAATAAATTAAGGCTTCCCGCTGAAAGGCGGATACCGATCGGTCAACATCGTGATGTACGCCATCACGCGCAATCCCCAACGGATATTGCCCACCTGAAAATCGTGCATCCCTTTCGGGTATTTCCCCGTAAACAGCACCGCAAACCCAGCCACCACGAGCAGCACGTAACCGGCGATTTGCCGGAAGAACAGGCAAATCCCATGCGGAACGCCCACATAAATTCCCGCAAAAATTCGCAGCACACAATGCAGCCGACTGGACGTCGCCGGACGCGCAATCTCCAAACTCACGCCATCGCCTTTATTCCCCATCCCGAACGCCGGATAACCGTCCATCAAATTTCCAACCCGCGCCATCCAGCGCATTGACCACTGATGCACGCTCACCACAAAATTATAAATCCCCGCCGGATAACTTCCCGTAAACAAAATCGCGAACCAAGCGATCAGCGAACAGACATTGACGGCAAAACCCAAAAACATCAGGCAAACCGCATGCGGCAAAATCAAATAAAAGACCCCCAAGAAAGTCCGCAACAACAACTGCCCGCGCGAGTACTCCGCCTGATGCTGTACGCTCAACACCACTTCACCGCCACCGCCATCGGCAAGCTGGGGCGGCCCGCCTTCAATCACAATATCCCCCGGCCCGCCAACACCCGCCGCCGGTTGCACCACCTGCACCACCTGCACCACCTGCACCACCTGCACCACCGGCGTCCATTCCGGCAAGCCCTCGTACCAGGCCATCGTCTCCGGCGTCACCGCGCCGCTTGCCAGCATACCTTGGATTTGTTCAGCCGAATACGGCCCGACTTGTTCGCCGTTAATGAAGAGATAGATTTGCATTATCGCGCGCGTGGATGCCTTCGCCTAGCATCGACCTACTAACGAAAACAGTGATATCCTACTGGAAAAATTCTCCAATCTCAAGCTCAGACTCAATCTCAAATAAACACCTCACACTTCGGCAGTGCCTTTTCCAACGCCGCCACCGCCGCCGGTTCCATCGGGTTGCCGTACAGCCACAGTTGCTTGAGCGATTTCAATGCATACAACGGCGAAGGATCGGTGATGTGATTTTTTTCCAGATACAAATACCGCAATCCCGTCAGCTCACGCAGCGGCCCCGCATCCGCGATGCCCGTGCGCGAGAGGCCCAGCATTTTCAATGCGGGCAATCCGCGCAATCCCGCCACCCATTTTGTGAGGTCTGCCGCATCCGCTTCATCCAATTTCACGGACTCCACCTGCGCCAAGCGCGCCGCCGTCAGTTCCCCCTCCGGCCATTGCAAGGCCGCGCGCACCGCCGCTTCCAGCGATTCGGGCCAATCCTCCACCGCCGCTGCCGGCACCCGCAATGCCACCGTCGCCGGCGCGCCACAGTGCGGGCACGCCGCCGCCGTGGTGCTCAGTGGTTCATCGCACTCCGCACAGACAGTCATACTCATGCCGCCAGTTTACTCCCGGAACAGCTCCAGCACAACCTGAGTCATGAAGTAACTATTTTAGTGATAGAGGGTTGCCAAAAAATGGGCGGGGTGATAGAGCAAACCCCGTGAACGCCAACTCCTCCATTCTGGCTGCCTTTGCGACGATTGGCATGATGTATGCCGCGCGTTTGGCGGGCATGGATTGGGAGTTCACTCTGCTCGTCGGTTGCTGCATCGGCCTCGCGGCTATGCAGGGCCTCAAGCACAAAGCCGAGCAGAATGAGGTGGAGCGCCAACGCAAGGCCGCCGCCGATGCCGCCCGCGCCTCTGCAGCAGAAGCCGCCGCCGCTCGTTCACGCAAAGGCAAGGGCAAGAAAAAGCGCTAGTCTCGGCGTTGACACGCCTGCCTCACCCGTTACCCTTCGCGCAACCGTTACGAATTATGCGCACTCTACTTTTTGCCCTCATCGGATTGCTTGGGTTTTCGCTCCCGGCGGAACCCCGCAAGCCCCCCACCAACGTCGTCATCATTTTCATCGATGACATGGGCTACGCAGACATCGGCCCATTTGGGGCCAAGGCGTACCCCACGCCTCACCTCGACCAAATGGCAAAGGAGGGCCGGAAGTTCACGGATTTTTATGTGACCCAAGCCGTCTGCAGCGCGTCACGCGCGGGGCTGCTCACCGGCTGTTACAATGTGCGCGTGGGCATCTTCGGCGCGCTCGGGCCAAAATCGCGGAACGGAATCAATCCCAACGAAATGACGATCGCCGAACTCTGTAAACAGAAAAACTACGCCACCGCCTGTTACGGCAAATGGCACCTCGGCCATCACAAAAAGTTTCTGCCAATGCAGCACGGCTTTGATGATTACTTTGGCCTGCCGTACTCCAACGACATGTGGCCGTATCATCCGGGCGTGCTGCACCTGCCGATGGAAGAACGGCTGAAACGCTGGACGCATCTGCCGCTGATCGACGGCAACGCGATCATCAACCCGCGCGTCACCGGCAAAGATCAGGAACAGCTCACCACGCAATACACCGAGCGCGCCGTTTCGTTCATTGAGAAAAACAAAGCGCGACCTTTCTTCCTTTATGTGCCGCATTCGATGGTGCACGTGCCGCTTTATGTTTCCGAAAAATTCAAAGGCAAAAGCAAAGCCGGCTTGTTTGGCGACGTGATGATGGAGGTGGACTGGAGCGTGGGCCAAATCCTCCGCACGCTGCGCAAGCACAAGCTCGACCAAAACACGCTCGTTATTTTCACCGCCGACAACGGCCCGTGGCTGAACTACGGCGACCACGCCGGATCGGCGTCGCCACTCCGCGAAGGCAAAGGGACGATGTTCGATGGCGGCTGCCGCGAGAGCACATTGATGTGGTGGCCCGGCACGGTGCCCGCCGGCAGCGTTTGCAAAACGCCGGCGATGACGATTGATATTTTGCCGACCGTGGCGGAGCTCATCGGCGCGAAGCTGCCCAAGCAAACAATCGACGGCAAAAGTATTCTCAACCTCGTCACCGGCACGAATGACCAAAGCCCACAGAAGGCCTATTACTTTTATTACGGGCGCCAGTTGCAGGCGGTTCGGATGGGCAAATGGAAGCTGCATTTCCCGCACGGCTACCGCACGATGGCCGGCAAACCCGGCGGCAAAAACGGGATCCCAACGCGATACGCTGCGGCAAAAATCGGGCTGGCGCTGTTTGATTTAGAAAAAGACATCGGCGAAACCACGGATGTGAAAGCGAACCATCCCGAGGTCGTATCAAAACTGCGGGCATTGGGCGAAGCGATGCGAAACGAGCTGGGCGACACCAACCGCAAAGGCAAAGGGCAGCGCTCGGCGGGACAGCTTTAGTCCGTGTACGTAATAGTTTTCTTTACAAAAAAGGGGTCGACAACGTTCATTTTTACGCTACCTTCCTCCGCCCCAACGCACGGTTAACCTCCAATGCGTCCAAGCCAAATCCTCATTGCGGGATTGATGGCGGGGGGCGTTTTTTATTCCGCCCCGGCCGCCCAACAATCTGCGCACGGTATCCGCCACGCGTTTCTCGCGACCGGCGCGGAAACCTTCATTGTTTCCCACACCGATCGCGTCGTCTGGCGTTACCCCCGGCCCACTCGCGATGGCTGGATGCTCCCTAATGGAAATATGTTACTCGTGTTGGCTCACGGGAAAAATTATGGCGGCGGCGTGGTGGAAGTCACCCGCGGCGGCCGCGTGCAGTTCGAATATCGCGGCAAACAAAAAACGGTCAACACCGCCCAGCAAATTGCCCGTGACCGATACCTCATCGCCGAAGGCGGCCCCAAGCCGTGCGTGTTGGAGGTGGACACCAATGGACGCACACTCGTCACCCTGTTGTTGCAATCCGCCGCCAAAGATCCGCAACAACAAATCGGCACCGTGCGCAAACTCGCCAATGGAAATTATCTCGTGCCGCAACCGGCCGACAAGGTGGTGCGCGAATACACCGCCCAAGGCAAAGTGGTTTGGGAAAAGAAAACCGACGGCAACCCATTCTGCGCATTGCGCCTGCCCAACCAACGCACGCTCATCGCCTGCACCACCGGCAAATGCATCATCGAGGTGGACCGCACAGGCAAGGTAACGTGGAAGCTCACCAATCAGGATTTCCAAGGCGCGCGGATGCTGGACCTCCATTCGGGCATCCAACGCCTGCCCAACGGCAACCTCGTCTTTGCCACCCACCGCCCCGGCCGCGCCACCGCGCAATTGGTGGAAGTCAACCGCGCCAAGCAATCGGTGTGGACCTATTCCCAGCCCAACCGCCCGGCCATCCGGCATTTCCAAATCCTCAATACCAACGGCAAAGCCCTCCCCGGCGTGCCTTTGCGTTAGTTCAATTATCCTTTACCCCCGCGCCGCTTGGGTGAACACTCGCGCCCATGAAAGCCACCCGTTTCCTCTTGGCGTTCGCGTGTGCCTCGGCCCTGTTAATGGGTTGGGGTTGCGGGAAATCAACTGACTCCAAAAAAAGCACCGTCACCGTGGCATACGTCACCAACGGCGTGGATCCATTTTGGGATCTTTGCGCCGCCGGCGTGCGCATCGCGGAAAAAGAATTCAACATCAAATGCGAAGTCCATATGCCCACCAAAGGGTTGGTGGATCAAAAGCGCATTATGGAAACGCTGCTGGCCAAAGGCATCGACGGCATCGCGCTCAGCCCCATTGATGCCGAAAACCAAACGGCGTTTATGAACGAAGCCGCCAAGAAAACCAAGCTCATCACCCACGATGCCGATGCGCCCGACAGCGATCGGATGCTCTACATCGGCACCAACAATTACAAAGCCGGCCGCGCGTTGGGGCTATTGGTAAAAGCCGCGCTGCCCGAAGGCGGCGAGGTAATGATCTTCGTCGGCCGCCTCGAACAACTCAACGCCCGCCAACGCCGCCAAGGCGTGATCGATGAATTGCTGGGCCGCCCTGAACAGGAATTAGCCAACGCAAAGTTCGATCCCGTGGACGCCAAAAATCTCAAAGCCGAAGGGTCCAACTATATTATCCTCGATACGCGCACGGATAATTTTGATAAAGCCAAAGCCAAGAGCAACGCCGAAGACACCATCACCAAATACGAAAACGTGGCCTGCATGGTCGGCCTGTTTGCCTACAATCCGCCCGCGTGTCTGGACGCCATCCGCGAGGCCAACCGTACCGGCAAAATAAAAGTGTGCGGCTTCGATGAACCCGACGCGATGCTGCAGGCGATCAAAGACGGCACCGCGCAGGGCACCGTCAGCCAACAACCTTGGAAGTACGGCTACGAATCCGTGAAAGCCATGAAGCAGATCCTCGATGGCGACACCTCATTTATCCCCGCGAACAAATTCATTGAAGTGCCGTTCGTCGTGGTGACCAAAGAAAACGTCGACGAATTTTGGGCCACCAAAAAGGAGATGGCCGAGCTGGGCAAACAATAAGCATGGCAGCCCTGGGCACACCGCTGCTAAAAGTTCGTGGCTTGGGCAAACGATTCCCCGGCGTGCGCGCCTTGCACGATGTGAACCTCACGATTGCCCGCGGCGAAGTGCTCGCAGTGATTGGCGAAAATGGCGCGGGCAAAAGCACGCTCATGAAAATCCTCGCCGGCGTGCAACCGGCGGACACCGGCGAAATTTCCATCGAAAGCGAGCCGGTGCATTTCAAATCCGTGCGCCAAGCTTTGGCCCAAGGGGTGGCGCTCATCCACCAAGAGCTCAACCTCGCTGCCAACCTCGACCTCGCCGCCAATATTTTTCTCGGCCGCGAGCCGCACCGGTTTGGCTTCACCGACCACGCAAGACTCCACGCCGAGGCCACGCGCCACCTCCAACGCGTGGGCCTCGAGCTGCCCGCCGACACGCTCGTGGGCGATCTGCCCATCGGCCGCCAGCAACTCGTCGAAATCGCCAAGGCCCTTTCCTGCAACGCGCGCGTGTTAATTATGGACGAGCCGACCAGCAGCCTTTCACAACACGAAACCGAAACGCTCTTTGAAGTCGTCCGCGATCTGCGCACGCAGGGCATCAGCGTTATTTATATTTCGCACCGACTCGGCGAGGTAAACGAACTGGCCGCCCGCGTCCTCGTGCTGCGCGATGGCGAAAACGCCGGCGAACTCAGCCGTGAAGAAATCAATCACGACGCCATGGTGCGCCTGATGGTCGGCCGCGATCTCGAACAATTTTACGACCGCAAACAACACGACCCCGGCGAGGTCGTGCTGGAGTTGGATGCGGTGCGCACCCCCGCGCATCCGCACGCGGAAATTTCCCTGCAACTGCGGGCCGGCGAAATCGTGGGCATCGCCGGGCTCGTGGGGTCGGGACGCACGGAATTGTTGCAAACCATTTTCGGCGTCACCCCCGCCGTGGACGGCGGGATGCGAATGATGGGCGAACCCTTTACCCCGCGTAATCCGCGCGAAGCCATTCGCGCCGGGCTCGCCCTTGCGCCGGAAGATCGCAAGCAACACGGCCTCATTTTGCAAATGGCCGTGCGCGAAAACGCCAGCCTCGCCAGCCTCAGCCGCGATCAGCAAAACGGTTTTCTTAACTTCAATGCCGAGGAACAAGTCGCCACCGAAGCCGTCGAACAACTCGCCATCAAAACCCCCAACCTCGACCAGTCCACCATCCATCTCTCCGGCGGCAACCAACAAAAAGTCGTGCTCGGCAAATGGCTCGCGCTCAAGCCGCGCGTGCTGTTGCTCGACGAACCCACCCGCGGCATCGACGTCGGCGCCAAGCGCGAAATGTATCGGCTGATGGAACAACTCGCCGCCGACGGCGTGGCCATTCTGTTTGTCTCCAGTGAATTGGAGGAAGTGCTCGGCATGGCCGACCGCGCCCTCGTAATGCACGAAGGCCGCATCGCCGGCGAGTTGGCGCGCGATCAATTATCCGAACAAGCCGTGATGCAACTCGCCACCGGAACTCCCCTCGCCGCATAACCTCGCCGCAAACAAAGTATGAAGAAAAACATCATCGGCATCCTCGGCCTGCTCATTGCGATTTTCGCGATCACCGCCGTGCTGAACCCCAAGTTCATCAGCGCGTACAATATGCAAAACCTCGTGAAGTGGTCGAGCCTCTACGCCATTATGGGCGTGGGCGTGGCGTTCGTCATTATCACCGGCGGCATCGATCTTTCCATCGGCTCGGTCATCGGCCTCACCGCTTCACTGCTCGCCTTCACGCTCGGCAAAGGCTGGGACCCCGCCGTTGCCATCAGCGCGATGCTCGGCCTTTCGGTATTGATCGGCCTCATCCACGGATTGCTCGTCACCAAAGCCAAACTCCAACCCTTCGTCGTCACGCTATGCGGGCTTTTAATTTATCGCGGAATGGCCCGATGGGTCACCGACAACCAATCAATGGGCTTCAAAGGCCACGACCAATTGAATGAAATTTTCAGTGGCAAAATTCCTATCACCGACACGTTCGCTCTGCCGATGCCCTTTGTATTTTTGGTCGTCATCGCCGTGATCGCCGCGCTGTTTCTTAACCGTACTATTTGGGGACGTTACCTGCTCGCGCTCGGCAACAATGAAGAAGGCGCGCGCTACAGCGGCATCCAAACCGACAACCTCAAAATTGCCGCCTACGTCATCTGCTCGCTGCTCGCGGGCATCAGCGGATTGCTCTTTGCCTTTGAACTCGATTCCGTGCAACCGGCGCAGACCGGTGAATTTTATGAACTCTACGCCATCGCCGCCGCCGTGCTCGGCGGCTGTAGTTTGCGCGGTGGCGAAGGCGGCATCCTCGGCGTTATCATTGCGGCCGCCGTCATCCGGCTCATTTATAATTCCATCAACATGCTCGGCATTTCCACCCACCTCGAATACGCCATCCTCGGCATCGTCATCCTCGCCGGAGTAGTAGCCGATGAACTCATCAAACGCTACACCGCCAAACGCGCGGCACGTGTCCTGTAGCCCGGCCCGGTGGGCCGGGCCCCGGGCCACCGGCCCGGGCTACAAACCAAACTCTCGGCGAGGATTCCCCTCCAAACTCATTCAGCGTGTCCTGTAGCCCGGCCCGGGCTACAAACCAAACTCTCGGCGGGGATTCCCCTCCAAAAACTTTTCAATCTCCGCAGTGAAAATGCCTCCAAACTCGTTCAACTTCTTATCGCCCACGCCGTGGATGAGGCCGAACGTTTCGAGCGTCACCGGATATCCCCGGGCCATTTGGCGCAGTGCCACGTCCGAAAAAACGATGTAAGGCGGCACCCCACGCTCAGTGGCTAAGCTGAGGCGCAGCGCCCGCAACTGATCGAACAACGCCTCGTCGCATTCAATCCCGCCCGCTTTTGCTCTGCGAGGTTTAGAAGATTTTTCCGGCTTCAAATCGACGGGGCGGGTCAATTCCAGATCAATGCGATTCGGGTCACGCAACCAGCTGGACCCTTCGTGCGTCAGTTCCAGCACGGTCATGCGTCCGGGCGTTTGGTGGGCGTAGCCCATTCGCACCAATTCGCGACCAATCGTCTTCCACTCCATGCGTCCGAATTCCGTGCCGATGCCGTGCGTGCTCAGTTGCTCGTGGCCCCAGTTGCGGATTTTCTCCGTGTCCGCACCGCACAACACGTCCGCGATGTGATTCATGCCCACGCTGAAATGGCTGTGCTGTTGAACGCGGAAAATACACGCGAGAAATTTCTGCGCAGCTTCGGTGCCGTTGAAGGTCTCCTTGGGTTCGAGGCAGTTGTCGCACGCGCCGCAATTCGCTTCTGCAAATGGTTCGTCAAAATATGCTAACAATTCCCGGCGGCGACAGTCGCGGGTTTCGGCGTAGTGCACCATTTGCTGCAGTTGAGCGCGCGCGATGGCTTGTTCCTGCTCGTCAGTTTTTTCCTCGATGAACCCGGTTTGCTTCGCCACGTCCGCGGGGTTCATCAGCAGCACACATTCAGCCGGCAACCCGTCGCGACCGGCGCGGCCGGTTTCCTGATAATAGCCTTCGATGTTTTTCGGGAGGTCGCGATGGATCACGAACCGGACGTCCGGTTTGTCGATGCCCATGCCGAACGCGATGGTGGCGCAAATCACCTGCACGTCGTCGCGGATAAACGCCTCCTGATTGCGCGCGCGGGTTTTGGCGTCCATCCCCGCGTGATACGCCGCTGCCTTCACGCCGTTTTCCAAAAGCCGTTCGGCCAGTTGCTCGGTGCCCTTGCGACTGCCGCAGTATACGATGCCGCTTTCGCCCTCGTTTTTTTTGATGATCGCCAATACCTGCTGGACCGGTTGCTGCCGCTGGATGACGCGGTAATTGAGGTTGGGCCGGTTGAAGCTGGCAACAAAGCGCGCGGGGTTTTCGAGGCGCAGCTCGCTGACAATATCCGCGCGGACGCGCTCGGTGGCGGTGGCGGTAAGCGCCATCATGGGGATTTTACCAAACCGATGGCGGAGCTCGGCGAGCCGACGATATTCGGGGCGGAAGTCGTGGCCCCATTCACTGATGCAATGCGCCTCGTCAATGGCGATGCACTGCGGCCGCCAGCTCTCGAGCATCTCCAGCGTGCCGCTGAGCATCAACCGCTCGGGCGCGATGTAGAGCAGCTTGTATTCCCCGCGATGCAAACCAGCGATGCGTTGGCGTGATTCATCGGCATCGAGCGTGGAGTTCAGAAACGTGGCGGGCGCGCCGGCGGTTTGCAACGCATCCACCTGATCTTTCATCAACGCAATCAGCGGCGAGATGACAATGGTGAGCCCGTCGCCCGCCAGCGCGGGGAGTTGGTAGCAGAGCGATTTGCCGCCGCCGGTGGGCATCAACACAAACGCATCGCGCCCCTCGAGCGCAGTTTGGATAATTTCCTCCTGCAAAGGCCGAAAGGAATCGAACCCAAAATAGCGTTTCAGCAATTCCAAGAGGTCGGGCGAGGACATATTTGGAAAGTAAAAAGAAGGAAGTCGAAAGTCAAAAGATTAGGAAATTATTCCTTCTTTTTTGACCGCACACTAAAGAGCACCGAAGCAATAAGGCCAACGGCCAGCAACTCGAAAATGGCAAAGCCGGCCTGACGACGACGGGTTGTCGGTTGCGTCCGCATTTATTCCCATTACTATATACACTTTTTGGGTCATAATTCTTTCCGATATTTTCAATTATTTTGCAGGAATGCTAAAAGTAGCCGTTTTTTACGAAAACCGGCTTG
The DNA here is from genome assembly GCA_014239365.1 of Verrucomicrobiia bacterium. Classification (GTDB taxonomy): domain Bacteria; phylum Verrucomicrobiota; class Verrucomicrobiia; order Limisphaerales; family UBA1100; genus JACNJL01. Next base: position 26,340 of record JAAZZB010000018.1, read on the forward strand.
GCCAATGCGAATCATTTATTGCCCGGCAGGCTCTTTGATGAGGTGCAAACGCCCCGCCACGAACGGCCCGTGCGACGTGACTTTGCCGGTGGGCCACGTGACAATCACCTTTTCCACCCGCTTGACTGCGCCCAAGCCGAAGTGGAGGGCCATAGGATTTTGGGAGAGGAAGCCCTTGCCGCTCACGACTTGGTCGAAGCGTTTTTGATCGCCAAAGCGCACCTCCACGCGGGCATCGATAGCGTTGCGGTTGCTGCGAGTGCCTTCGAGCTTGAAACGAATCCATTGGTGTTTGGCGGACTGCAAATTTTCAAACACTCTTGCCGGGCCTTGGTAATTACTGATGATGACATCGAGATCTCCGTCGCCATCCAAATCCACCCAAGCGGCTCCGCGTGAGTTGCCCGTGAACGCCAGTTCGCAATGCGGCGACACGTCATAAAAATAGCCTTTGCGCGAAAGAAAAAAAACGTTGCGTTGATTGCCGTGCTTTTCCATTAGCTCGTGGGTGGTGTTGTCGTCAGAATTATTTGTCTCGGTTCCGTTGAGGACGAGCATATCCAAATGTCCGTCATTTTGATAATCGGCCACGCTGGCGCCCCAAGCCCAGCCGAGCGGTGCGGGTTCAATATAAATCCCATGCACATCTTCGAAAGCGCCGGCAGGGGTGCGTCGCAGCAGCTTGTTTGAAACCAAGGTGCGAAGATTATTGGCGCGATCGAATTTCACCGTAGTCTCCGCAGTGGGTTTCACGTAGCGCACGCGGTGGGTCAGCTTGGAGATTTGTGAAATGTACACTGCAAGCTGTCCGGAATGATCGAGATCCAGCAGCGAGAAATTCATCGCATCGTGCACTGTATCCAGGTGCAGCGTGCGCGTTTCCTCCACAAATTTTTTCCCTTCGTGATTTCGATAGGCCATCGTTTGGCCGAAGTCATTGAGCGACATTAGATCCGGCCAGCCGTCCTGATCGAAATCCCACGCGCCAACGCAGTGGGTCCAGCCCTTGTCGTTCACGCCCATTTTGGCGGCGACCTCTTCGAACACGTGGCGACCGTCGACCACGCGATGATGGTACAGTTGATTGGGCGGTGCAGAATAATTGCGGCGCTGCAGGTTTGGCTTTAGCCCCGTGGGCCAGAGGCCGAAGTTGGCCACGTACACATCGAGCAAGCCATCGCGGTCGTAATCGAACCACACCGCTTCGTGCGTCACATTCCGCCCGCCGCCGAGGCCGGTTTCTTCTGTTACATCCACCAGCCGCCCAGCGCCGTCATTGCGGTATAAATGATTGGCGGCACGGACGTGGGTGACAAATAAATCGAGGTCACCGTCGTTGTCGTAATCCACAAAATATCCGGCACGCGTTTCGCTGTCGTGATTGAGATTCGCCGTGGCGGGAGCTTTTACCAGCTTGCCTCCGGGCGCGCCTTTCCAAAGTTCGCCGCCTTTGTTTCCCGCAAAATAAAAATCCATTAATCCATCTGAATTAAAATCGCCCGCGCTTACTCCGCCTCCGGCGACGCCGGTGTTGGTTTTATGCTGGATCCGAAGTTGATGTAGTTTTGGATCGGTGACGTGCACAAAATCCAATCCGGTTTGTGCGGTAATATCCTTGAACATCGGGCGGGTAATTCCATCGAGCACGGTTTGCCGAGTGAGTGCTGAATACAAAACTTCGGGCCGTTCCCGAACCTTCTCCGCGTGGTCGGGCGCCAAACGATATACCTTGGCAATAGTGGCCCGCATTGCCCGATCATCCGTCACGGTTTTGAGGTCTTCACCGGCCAGCGATTCCCCGGCCCATTCCATCATCGCCACGGCCAGCACGGAGAGAAACTCGCTGAGCTCCTCGGCGGCGTACGTGTCCAAATCGCGCATCTCCGTGAGGTCCCCCAGCGCACCTTGTTTGATGGCTTGGCCGATCCAGTTCCAATGCCAGCCGGTATCGCGAAAATAATCCTGACGGTACTCGGACACCACGCGGCGTAGTTCGGGATGGTATGGGAAAAGCACCACGTGCCCCTCGGGCAAAAGGTGCTGCGGCCAATTCCGGTGAATCACCGCCGCCATCGCGGAGTGGGTCACCAGCCGCGAGTCGCCCGATTGTTGCTGGGCTTCCCGCCACAGATCGGGGATCAACTGATCCACCATCAGCCCGCTCAACGCACTGAACGCCGTGCCGGTAAATTGCCGGTTCTCGCTCCACTCGGTAAACTGCTTGAATTGGTCGGTGGGAGTGATGGCTTGATTGTAGGCCTCAATCGACTTGAGTTTTTTCCCCACCAACCATTGCGTACGCGCCAAGGGCAAGGCGGTGGCGGGTTGGGCGGCGGCGGGTGCAGGATCGGGATTGGCGGCGGCGGGTTGTTTTGTGCGCCAGAAAAATCCGCCTCCCAACAACAGAACCACGATGAGTCCGGTGACCCCCCAATCGCTGGAATCAACGGAGCCTGTTTTTGAAGAGGTCGTCATTGATCCTCAGTCATTGTTTCCGGAGCGATCCTGAAACGCAGCGGCAATGGCCTCGGCATCGATGCGACTGAGCTTGCGATCCAGCGCGTGGTCGCGGGCGTTTTGCAGCATCGCCAAATCAAACGCACGAAAGAAGCGGTACAAAACCTGCAACGCCGATTCATCAAACTGCGCGGCCAAACTCCAGCCGCCTTGGGCATCCAATTGGCTATGGGACCACGCCTGCAATAATCGCCACGGCTCGATGGTATCCGAATAATCCTTGAGCGCTTCCTCGCCCACCAGCGTGGGCGTGAGGCCGCCGATTTGGAAGCGCGTGCCCTCGGCGGCATCCACCTTGGGGAAGCGTTGATCGAGCACCGCCTGCACGGCATCCGCCGGGATGAGTCCCGCGTCGCCGGCTTTGCCCGCTGCGGCATCATACAACGATTGGATCAACTCCATATGCTGCCGGATACGTTCGGCCTTGGCATCTTCGCTGATCTCGCAGTGGGTAATAAACATCTGCAATTTATTAAACGAACTCCAACAGCGCACATCTTTGTTGTCTTCCTGCGTGCTCACGCGGGCATCGAGATAGGCGAGCATTTGAAAAGTCGGCGCGGGCGGCTCAGTCTTCGGCGCCTGATTTTCCGGCCCGCTGCGGGCAATGAGCACCGCCACCACGGCCGCGCCCGCCAACACAACCGCCTGCAACAGACGGGGACGGCGCGGTGAAGTTATGGAAGAAGTTGAGCTTTCAGCAGTCATAATAGGAGGGCGGTTTCGGCCCAAAGGCTACCAACACATTGCCCTGCCGGACAAGGCCAAAGGCCCGCCAAAAGGCTATTGCCCGGCGGGTTCCCTGACGCGATAAAGTTGGTTAGCGGCGAAAGGGCCGTGCTCGGTCACCTTGCCGTTGGGCCAAGTGATGATCATCTTGTCCACCCGCGTGGCGGAACCCAATCCGTAATGCAGGGCCATCGGGTTTTGCGAAAGAAATCCCTTGGCGCTGACCACCGGGTCGAAGCGTTTTTGGTCGCCTTTTTGATTTCTAAAATGCACCTCCACGCGCGCCCCGATGGCGTCGCGATTGCCGCGCGTGCCCTCGAGTTGAAAGCGAATCCAATGATGCCCGGCGTCCTGCCGGTTTTCGAACACGCGGACCGCCCCTTTGTAATCGCTGATGGCCACGTCGAGATCGCCATCCAAATCGAAATCAAACCAAGCCGAGCCGCGCGAGTTGCCCTCATACGCCAGTGCGCACCGGGGCGACACATCATAGAAATAATTATCCTCGGAAATGAAACACACATTTCGTTGCCACGCGTGGCGCGTAAGAAATTCACTCTCCTTCCGGACCGGCGCGCCGGATGAATTACCCTCGGTGCCATTGAGCACCAGCAAATCCAAATCGCCATCATTTTCAAAATCAAACATACTCGCGTCCCACGCCCAGCCGAGTTTGGCCGGTTCGATGTGGATGTCGTGCACATCCTCAAACACCCCGGAAGGCAACCGCCGAAAAAGCTTGTTCAAAACCAACGCGCGCAAATTATCCAAATGCGCAAACTTCACCTGCGTGCCTTGCACGGGCTTTGGATAACGCACGCGATGCGTGAGCTTGGAAATCTCAGTAACGTACAACGCCGGATGGCCGGTGTGCTCCAAGTCCAACAGTTGAAAATTCATTGCGTTGTACAACACATCCAAGTGCAGCGTGCGGGTTTCTTCCACGAATCTTTTCCCGCCGTCGTTGCGATAGGCGATGGACTGGCCGAAGTCATTGAGCGAAATCAAATCCGGCCAGCCATCCTGATCGAAATCCCACGCGCCCACGCAGTGCGACCAACCGCGATCGGTGACGCCCATGGGTTTGCCCACTTCTTCAAACACGTGTTTGCCCTCCACCACGCGATGATGAAAAAGCTGATTGGGCGGGGCCGACCGATTGCGAATGCCAAGAGACGGCGAATCACCCTTGGGCCACATTCCGAAATTAGCCACATAAAGATCGAGCAAACCGTCGCGGTCATAATCAAACCAAACCGCTCCGTGCGTCACCAATTCGCCGCCGCCCACGCCGGTTTCCTCGGTGACATCAGTGAACTTGCCCGATCCATCGTTTCGATAAAGCCGGTTCGAAGCCAGCACCACTGAGAGGAACAAATCCAAATCGCCGTCATTATCGTAGTCCGCAAAATATCCCGCGCGCGTTTCGCCCTCAACGGATATTCCGGCAGCTTCAGTCACATTTTCAAAACGCCGGCCATTCACATTGCGGCAAAGTGCGCCTCCTTTATTTCCGGCAAAATACAAATCGGCGAAGCCATCCCCGTCAAAATCCGCCGCACTCACCCCGCCGCCGGCGATGCCCGTGGGCAGCACCAACTTCGTCCGGCTTTCATCGAGGCGCGGATCGGTCGAATGAACAAATTGAATGCCCAACCGTTGCGTCGCTTCCTGAAACATCGGCTGCGGCAAACCGGCGAGCACCTGTTCGCGGGTGAGTTGCGAATAGAGTGCAACCAAAGGTTTGGGGCGCGACACATATTCCGCGGCTGCCGTGTGCATATTCGCCAAGGTGCGGTTCATCACCGTGGCGTTGATGGCGGATCGCTTGGGGATGGGCGAACGGTGCAGTCGCGCTGAATACTCGAGAATGCCCACCGCCAGTACGGAAAGAAATTCACTCAATTCCTCCGCAGCATAAATATCCAAATCACCCACCTTGCTCAAGTCACCGGCTGCGCCCTGTTCAATGGCCTGGCCAATCCAGCGCCAGTGCCAGCCGGTGTCCCGAAAATAATCCTGCCGCCGTTCCGAAGCCACCAAACGCAGGCGCGGGTGGAACGGAAACAACACAACGTGCCCATTGGGCAGCAACTGCTGCGGCCAACGCCGATGAATCACCCGGGCCATCGCCGCGTGCGTTACACGCCCGGAGCCGCCGGTTTCCTCCTGCGCCGCGCGCCACAGCTCGGGCACTATCCGATCCATCATCAGGCGAGAGAGCGTTTCGAATGCGCCGGGTTCCACCACGCGTTCGCCCGCCCAATACGCAAACTCCTTCAAATAATCCGGCTGGGCAATGGGATCATTATACGCCTCCAACGAACCCAGTTTTTGTTTCACCAACAGCTGCGTGCGCGCCAGCGGCGAGGTGTCCGGCGGCGCGGGCCATTTTGGGGATGCTTGGGGCGACGGATTTGCAGGCAACCGCTGCGCTTGTTGGCCGCGCCAAACCCACGCGCCGCCCACGAGCAAAATGGAAATCAGACCGGTGACCAGCCAATCGCGCGTGGGAAAAGTTGGGGCTTCGGATTTCATCTGGGTCATTAAATCAAGGAGGGCCGGGGACAGGCTACCGAGAGATTCCCCAATTGGACAAGGCCAAAGCCCGGCGCGCGCGTAAGTGTTTGGGGAGCGAGGGGGGTTTGCATTCAACCAAAAAAGAAGGGCGCCCCGTGGGGCGCCCTTGTGATTGGGTGTGTCAAACTCGCTTAGCGAATCACGTTTGTGTGGGACGTACCGAGGGGAGAAGTTCCGCCCACGGAGCTGCGGTGACCCTTCACAACTTTGCCGCTGGCGCCGAGGTCGGCGTCGGTGGATTGCTTGGCGCTGCCATCGGCGAGCACGAGCTGTCCCTGCGACTTGTTGAGGCCGGTCATGCGGTTTGCACCAGCAGCTTCATCAGCACCTTGCCAGAAGGCCGGATCCTTGTTCCATGAGTCTGGATCGGCAGTGCTTGCGCCAATGGAGCCGCCATTCAGGTTACGTGTCAGCGCGATCACCGTGGCCGAACGGCCGTGGTCACCACCTTGACAGAAGATGTAGCTAACTCCGCCTGAGATGGCGTTGTCACCTTTGGTGTTGATGCCGGACCAAGCGCCTTGCAGCAATTCGTTGGCCGCGGTGCGCTCTGCATCGCAAGGGGAGACGAGGATTTTCGCCGTCTGCACTTCGCTCTTCATCGCCGTGAGGCCGAAGATGCCACCTGCACCGGCGGTCGTGTTTGTGCCGAAATGGTTGCCGCTTTGGCTAGGAAGCAAGTTCCAAGCGGTGCGTCCACCATTGTCTTGACTAAAGCCGAGGCTGGCTTTGCCGATGCTGCTGAGGTTGTTAACGCATTTGATGCGAGCAGCTTTCGCTTTGGCGCGGGCCAAGGCGGGAAGCAACATGCTCGCCAGAATGCCGATGATCGCGATCACGACCAACAATTCGATAAGGGTGAAGCCTTTTTGGTTTTTCTTCATTTTAGTTCTCTCCATTTCTGGGTTGGGTTGTGTGCGCCTTTAGCTCGGAACCACTCGGCCCGTTCCCGCCAGCGCGGATTAATTATCTGAGAACCTTTTAGCACATCACATGCCAACCTCATAATTGTTGTTTCATCCCACAAAAACGGACTTTTTCCACTTCGACCCGTGAGGTTGCGTGTGGATTCCACGCATCCGACGTGATTATCACGCCCACCGGATTTGAGGCGTCCACTCATTTTTCCCTCAATATAACTCATTGGGCCATCACGGCGAGATTTCCAATAACCCTTTAGCTTGATCGCTTGAGGCACAAAAAACGCCCTCCGTTTTGGAGGGCGTTTGGAGTTCCATTTGGAAATCTGGGTTATTTGTTCACGATGAATGGCCGGCCAACGCGGAAGTGGGGCGTGCCATTGCCGCCGGATTGGTCACCGTGGGTGGTCAGCTTCGCTTTCAAAGTGCCGTCATTCAAGGCTTCGGCGCTGCCATCGGATGAGCCCGCATTGCCTTCACCCCGGTCGAGGCCTTGCATTACGTTATCATTCACTTTAACGGTTTTGCCGCTTGCCAAGTTGTAGGTGCTCACATCATCGCCGGCTGCGTTCTTGTATTTATTATCCGGCCCCACCCATTGGGCGTTGCCCGGATTGAGCGTGCGCATAATTGCTTCGTCACCCCAATTATGGGTTTTCCAGCCATAATCTTCATTCTGCGTCGCGTTGCCGCCCACGACATTGCGTGTGATGGTGAGCTGACACGCACTGCGCTGGTCATCGCCGCCGTGGCATACGCCGTAGCTCAGGGCGTGTTCGTGAATGTAGTAGCGGTTATTGTACCAATGAGTAGCGCCCATTCCTGTGTATTTCCCGTTTGCGATGTCATTTTTGTTGGCTTGTTTTGAGCTGGGATCGCTAGGGCTGGAGAGCAGCTTGGAGTTGGTGAGGGAGGAATTCAGGTCAGGCGAAAGAAACACAAACCGTGGATCCAGCGGGTAATGGGATAGATCAGTGATGCCGGCTTGGCCGTACACCACACCATTGGCATCGAGCTGGCCATACATGCCACTCATCCAGTGGCCGGTGGCGCCGGTGGCGCGCAGGATGCCATCGTAATGGCTGGAGGCATCGTAGCCGGTCATATGCCAGGGCATCGAGCCGTGGTCACCGGCGAAGGAAACCAGCGAGATATTCACCTGTTTCAGGTTGTTAACGCAGGCTAAGCGATTGGCTTTCTTCTTGGCCTTGGCCAAAACGGGCAGCAACATACTGGCCAGAATGCCGATGATGGCAATGACTACCAGAAGTTCAATTAGAGTGAATGCTTTGTTTTTTTTCATTTTATGAATTGGTTCAGTTGTTCAGGGTTGTGTGGACGATCTTCCTTACGGAAACGTCCAGAGGGCTGTTTGCTTGCCAAACCCGCCTGAGTATCCAACCTCCTAAACCATCTGGCAAGTCTTTCGGGAGAGAATTGCGAAAACAACGTGTCTTTCCCCGCAGGCCGGTTGGTTTGGCTGGTTAACAGGCATTAACCAAACAAAAACCCAAATGTCATAAGCAATCGCTATGCCAATGGGGAAACCGCGTAAAACCCCTAAAAAATCGCGAATAGGAAACTTGCTTTTGATGGAGTGCGTGCTTTTCGTTCTTTTCCGCGCATTTATCACGCAAATGTTTGTTTGCAATGTCACCTAAATGGGCGCACACACTCCCTTGGCGAAGCTGTTCTTCGCCTTTGCTAAACCCTACCCAATTAGACACTATGTTAAAAAAATATCTACCCCAATTAGTCGCCATCACTGCTCTTGCCGTTTGTGCCGTGTTCACTTCCGCTTGTAGCGAAGAGGTGCCGCCCAATGCCAGTGATGATGCCGATGAAGGCAAAGGCGAGTTCCCAATGGGCGAAGAGCCCACGGGTGACGCTCCTGAGGGTGAAAACGAAAGCCCCGAGGGGAACTAGAGGTAACCCATTCAAAGGGTTCTTCAAATTGAGAACGAAAAAACCACCCGGCGCAAACGCCGGGTGGTCTCCAAAAAATCCTGAGTTTCCGATACTTTCGATACTTTCTGAACGGAATTCAGGCGTTCACTTCAGAGACTATCGGAAGTGGCTGATCGAACGATTGGGGACGATTAGGCTTCCGCCTTTGGCTGCCTTGGTCTCGGCTTGCGCCGCGGCCCACGTGGTATCGTCTCCCTGTTTCACGGCACCATCGGAGGTGGCCCAGTTGCCGGTTCCTTCGTCATAGCCCATCATTCGGTAGGTGCTGCTGCCGGGGCCGGTGGGGCCGTTCCATACATTTTTGCTATCGCTCCGCAGCTGATGCTCGCAGCCATACCAAAGCCGCTGGGCGTTGATATTGCCGCCGGGCAACCGGATGCTGCTACTGCGCCGGAGCGGTTTGCCCACGCCATTGCGGGTGAAAAGCATAATGGCCTCCGGCGTTTGGTCATCGCCAGAAATGTGGTGGCCGTAGCTGCCGCCATCATTGTGGACGTAGTATCCATTGCGATGAATTCGCCGCGCCCACTTGCCATTATCGAGATAGCCCGTGGTGCTGTCCGCCTGATTTGATTTTTTGTTCTTCGGGTCGGCTGGTGAGAGCACCATTTTTGAGGAATCCAATGCGTGCCGAATCGCCGGGATAACCAGCGTGAACCGGATGTCGATGCGGTTATAAGCCGAGTGGCCCCAGACCCCGCCGTTATGGCCGCCGTTCCGGTAATCGGAGGCATAGGCGTCCTTGTTATCAGAAATCAATTGCAGCCACGGAAGCGTCTGCGCGTCCCCGGCAAACCCAATGCAAACCCAATGTAAGCCTTACCGATCTGGCCAATGTTCGATGCGCATTTGATGCGATTAGCTTTTTTCTTGGCCTTCGCCAATGTGGGCAGCAGCATGCTGGCTAATATGCCGATGATAGCGATCACTACCAACAGCTCAATGAGGGTGAATCCTTTTTGGTTTTTCATAGTGTGGTTTGTTGATGTTGCAGGTTGGGAAATATGGGATCATGGAATCTCATATCTCGTGTTTAATAAATCATAACCGATGCCACCCCAATTACCACCGTTTTTTTCACCTTCCCCAGTCATCAGCGTCATGCACAAGCATTATTGGATTTCACGCACTTTACACTCATCAACCGATATGGGCTATTCAAAAAAAATTGCAAATTTCCTCCTCAACCGCCACGGTGGCGGTTGCATACAACCCTAAAACCCTGTTCCCCTAAAAAAATGTTCAAACTAAAAAAATGGATTCCTGCTGGGATGATCGCTGCATCGCTCATCGCATTGCCCGGCTGCGCCGAGGTCGAAGAAGAAACGCTCGGTGAAGCGGATCAAAAAGCTCAGGAAAAAAGTGACCCATCCGACAAGGGCGGCGAAGAAGAGCCGGTGAACCCGATCGACGAAGCCAAGTAGCCTCCGCGTTAATTGGCGAAGTGGCTGATCTGTCGGTTTGGCTCCGGCAAGCTGCCGCCAACCGCTTCCTTGGTTTTCTGCTGTGCCTGCGCCCAGGAAGCGTCATCCGCCTGCACCGCGCTACCGTCGCCGGATGTAAAATTGCCCGTGCCCAAGTCCAAACCCTCCATCCGGTACCGCGAAAATCCCGGGCCGCCGGGGCCGTTCCAATGCGCATTGTTGGCCGCGAGCGTGTGCATGACTTTCCAGTAAATATGATCGGAACCGCCACGCGGGGTGATGTTGCCGCCGGGGAGGCGCAGAGTGCTGGCCCGGGTGTACGCCTTGCCCACGCCATTACGGGTAAGGTGCAGGATGGCTTCGGGTGTTTGATCGTCCCCGGATAAATGCTGGCCGTAGCTGCCGCCGCCGGTGCGCATGTAGTAGCCACCGCGATGGGTGAGGTTGGCCCACTTGCCGCCATCGAGTTTGCCTTGGGTGTGGTCGGTTTGATTTTCAGCTTTCGCCCTGGGATCGCACGGGGAATGCAGCATCTTCGAGCTATCCAAGTCATGCCGGATAGATGGGATCACCACGTTAAACCGAATGTCGATTCGGTTGTAGGCCGTGTGCGTCCAGCCGCCACTGCGGTAATCCGAAGCGTATTGCGACTTGTTATCCTCCACCAACTGGAGCCATGGAAATCCGCCGGCGTCCCCGGCAAATCCGATATAGGCTTTGGTGATTTGCCCCAATTGATTGGCGCATTTGAGCCGGTTGGCCTTTTTCTTGGCCTTCGCCAAAGTAGGCAGCAGCATGCTGGCGAGAATACCGATGATGGCGATCACTACCAGCAATTCAATCAGGGTGAAGCCGCGTTGCGATTTTGAAATGTGTTGTTTGTGTTTGATCATGTCGAGTGCCTCAATTCAATTCCTTACAATTCCTTACAATTCCGGTCTGCCGATTATGGTTTGCTCCAAACCAGACAGTCCCGTTTGTCAACGGGTTACGTATTCCCTTCGCAATTTTCGTGCCAACAAAAATGGCTGAAAACTCCCAGTAATTCGCTCAGCACCCGCCTCGCAAGGTTGACTGCTCACGCATCCTGTGTGGTTTTCACGCATCAGCCTCATCCCATAAAACCGCAAAAAGATTGCCTCCGCACAAAAACGAAGCTATACCCCCCGCCAGTTTCCGGCGGCCCACGTGGCGGAATTGGCAGACGCGCTAGGTTCAGGTCCTAGTCCTGGCAACAGGGTACAG
>JAAZZB010000042.1 GCA_014239365.1 Verrucomicrobiia bacterium
CGCGCGGCGATTTCGAAGTTGGTGATTTTGCCCCACAACCCGTGATCGCCCAAGTGCCAGCCGTGGTCGCCGTAAAGCAACACGATGGTGTTCTCGCGCAAACCAAGCCGATCAAGTTCGGCAAGCACGCGGCCGACTTGGGCATCGATGTAACTGATGCACGCAAAATAACCGTGGCGGAGATTGCGCGCATTGGCCTCGGTGAAAGGCTCGCGCTTGGGCTGGTCGGTGTAGCGGCGCACTTCGCCCGAATTGTGACCCGCCATCGCGGGCGCGCCCTTGGGCAACTCGCTATGCGCGGCGAGCTGGATTTTTTTGGGGTCATACAAATCCCAATATTTTTTCGGCGCGACAAAGGGGGTGTGCGGCTTGATGAAACCGACACCGAGAAAGAACGGTTTGCCCTTCAGTTCCCGCAACGCGGCGATGGCGGCATCGGCGGCCTGGCCGTCTTGCAATGTGTTATCCGGCACTACGGGTGCCTCGGTCATTGGGCCAAACACGAGCTTCCGCGTCCAGTCATTGAGCGCGGGATTTTTTGGGCGATACATCCCGCGATAAGCAGCCTTGGCCTGCGCGATGCCAGCCTCGGTAAAATAATAGCGCGGACCAAACCGAATGGCCGGCGCGGACCACGACGGCGCATCGCCCATCGTGTCCCAACTTGTTTTGCTCGAACCTTCGGGCAGAAAGCCGTGATACATTTTCCCAATCGCGCGCGACTCGTAGCCGTGATTTTTGAAATACTGCGGCAACGTGACCAGGTCTGGATTGCGTGTGCGAAAGTGAACGTGATTGTGGGTCACGCCAGTGGTCTCCGGCCGCAGTCCCGTCATCAGACTCGTGCGCGAAGGATTGCAGAGCGGCTGCTGACAATAGGCCCGCTCAAATAAAATGCCGCGCTTGGCCAAGCGATCGATGTTCGGGCTCACTATGTGTTGCGAACCATAACAACCCAACTCCGGCCGCAAATCATCGATGGCAATGAACAGCACATTCGGGCGTTCCGCCCCCCAACCACCAACCAACATCGCGAACAGCGACAACAACCAAGCGGCAAAGCTGGTTCGAACCAAGCCCACTACTTCAACACCTCCCCCTTCTTCGCCATCGCGTCCAGTTCGCTGAGCTTGAGGCGGACGCTGACGATGTACGGCGACTCGCCCTTGGTCCAGTGACCGTACGTGGTGGTCACGATGGTGTCGTCGGGCAGCACTTCCACCGGTGGATAGGCGCAGTCTGCACCCTTTGTGTTGTCCATCAACCGCACGCGGTATTGGCCTTCGCGGCCTTTGACGATGTCGTCATACGTGCCGACCCACGCGACCCAATCGCCGGGCGTGGGGCTTTTGTGAGTGCGGTCCCGAAAGGAAATAAACAGCCGGCCATCGGCGGTGTATCTGCCGGTGTGACGATCGCCCGTGAGCGCGGCCGGGAGTTCGCGCGGCTTCGTCCACGTCTTGCCTTCGTCATTGGAGAAAATTACATACGCATTTTTCTGCCGACTGTTTTCGCGCAACAACACGCAAAGTTGTTTGCCATTGGGCGACCGAATAATCCCCGGCTCACACAAATGCACGTCCGACCGCGCAAAGATGCTTTCCGGCATGGACCACGTCAGCCCGCCGTCTTTCGAAAATGTCTTAAATAATGTGAACACCGCCGGCTTGCTGCGCTTGCCGCCTTTGGTAAAGAACCGTCCATCGTCGTGAAACATCGCCATGTAATATCCCTTACCGGTTTTGAGTTCCTCGAGGCAACCCATCACCACGATGCCGCCCCAGTCGCCCGCCGCTTTCAGCGCGCTCCATTTCGCGCCGTCATCCTCGCTCACCGCCAACCGCGCCGGATAAAGGCCGCTCCACATGATGAGGCGCTTCGTGCCCTTCGCATCCACCACACGATGCAGCGTCGGCACTTCGCGACTCGTCGCCCAGCTCGCCGGCGTGGGCAACCGCTTGCTCCACGTCTTGCCGCCATCAGTGCTGCGCTTGTAAACAATGCCGCCCTTCCCGTGCCCTTTCGGGTAAACAATCAACATTGTCTTGCCGTCCTCCAAAAGCACCGTCGTCGGATGCCCCAGATACTGGCCTTTCTCGCGGTCGACAATAATTTGCCGATGCTTTTGGGCCGACAAATCAATTGTCGGAATTGTGTACCCGCGCGGCTGCGATTCTGCCGCCGATAATGAACCCGCCGCCAGCAAGACCAGCAGCACCGTGTTTAGTTTGAATAGTTTCTTCATTATCAAATTTTTCCGGCCACCTCCATCTCCGTAGTAAGCTTGGCTTGATACGCCTCGTGCGCGGCGAGGTCTTCGAGGGCGCTTTCGCCGTAATAGATAAAACCAAGCGCGCGTCGGGTGCGCGTAGCGCTAGCGTTCGCATCCGCGCGGTGAATGGTTAGTGCGTGATGCGCCAGCAAATCGCCGGGCCGCGCCGGGCACGCCACTTCATCGCGCGCGTCGAGCGCTTGGCCGAAGTCGGTGATGCCCTGTGAGAAACCGAGCGTTTCTGTGCGACCGTGTGGACGCATCCCGCGCGTGTGCGAGCCGCGCACGTAGCGGACGCAGCCATTTTCTTCGTCCACATCGTCGAGCGCCATCCACATCGTCAGCGCGCGGCACGGCTCGAGCATAAAATAAAAACCATCCTGATGCGGCGGCGTCGCTTGGCCAAGCGTGGGGGGTTTGCTAAAATACTGGAGATTTTTTCCTATCACGGCTTCGCCCAACAATTCCTGCGCCAAGCGCTTGGGCTTGCCTTCAAAAAACTTGCCCAATAAACCGTTGTGTTCGTGCATCCGCTGGATTTGCTTCAACGTGCTAGCATCAGACTTGTCCTCGTAAAAAACGTGCTCAACTGGCAACACCTGAACGCGCTCCGCAATGAACCGCGCCAACGCGGCCTCAAGAGCTTGCAGTTCCGCCGCATCGCAAAAACGCGGCACAGCCACGAATCCATCCTGCTCGAATGTTGCTTTGTGATTCACGGTTTGGGCTTCATCCAATCTAAGTAACGCCAGCGAAAATTCTTGTCGCGGCGATAGGCGAGGAAGGGCTTCATGGCAGCAGCTTCGTCGATTTCTTTGGTGTAACGCTTGAGCGCGGCAGCATCGGCCAAGGGGTCGCCGGTGTCGCGCTGCCATTCGCGCAGTCGCGAGTGCAGCTGCTTTTGCGCGACCGCGTGTTTTGGGTCGTTGGCGAGGTTTTTGAATTCGTACGGGTCGGCTTGCAAATCGTACAACTCGACGGGCGGCGGGTTGTGATAGGTGGCGTATGCTTTTTGGATGAGCGGACTGGCGGCGGCCACTTCGCTCTTCCGCGTGCCGGCAATGAAAAACACGCCGCTGTTGTCGGTGTAAATTTGCGCGGGCGGATTGGACCGACGCAATGGATTGGCGATGAGTTTGTAACGCGCATCGCGCACGGCCACTTGCGGATAATAAAAATGCGCGGCGGCACCCATCTTGTGCGCAAAAAGATGCTCGCGCCATTTCACAAAGCGACCTTCGAGCAATGGCTGCAACGCGCGGCCATCTAGCCCCGCGGGCGGCTTCACGTTTGTGGCCTGTAAAACGGTCGGCAAAATATCGAGCGACGAAACCAATTCGTGCGACACGTGGCCGGGCTTGGCGTGGCCGGGCCAGCGGACGATGAGCGGCACGCGCAGGCCGGCCTCGTACACGGAAGTTTTGCCACGCGAAAATTGCGCACCGTGGTCGCCGAGATAAATGACAATCGTGTTTTCGGCTTTACCGCTATTTTCCAATTCCTCGAGCAGCAAGCCGATGCCGGTGTCCAGTCGCGCAAGGCAGTTATAATAATCGGCGACGTGTTTGCGGAGGCGCGCGTTGTCCACCCCAATCCACGGGAGGGTTTTCACGTCGGCGGCAGTTTGCGGGAAAGTTGGGAGGCCGTTGAGCTGGCGGTGCAGCGGATAATGGGCGTCGGGGTAATTGACCGACATCACGAAAGGCGCGTCGTCCGCGCGGATAAATTTACCGGCCTCTTCCGCGATGCGGCGCACGTCGCGCTTGCCGAAGCTGATGGACACGGCCGGATTCCAATGGCGGTCAAGCGGGAATGCGCTCGTTGGGTTCACGTGAATTTTCCCGAGCAATGCCGTGCGATAACCAGCGGACTTGAGGAGCGAAAACAGGTTCGGCCATTTTTCGTACATCGCAAATTTATGGGTCGCGAGACCCAGTTGGCCGTTACGATGCGGATAGCGGCCGGTCAAAAAACACGCGCGCGACGGGCTGCAAACCGAGTACGGCACCCACGCGGTAGCGAAGCGCACGCCTTCTCGCGCAAGCCGATTAAGATGTGGCGTGCGTGCATACGGATCGCCATAGCAACCCAGCTCGGGGCCGTTATCTTCGGAGACGATGAGCAGCACGTTGGGTTTTTTGCTTGCGCTCTTTTTTGGCACCGCAGCGACAATATCTTTTAGCTTCACGCGCTGGAACGTCATGTGCGCGCGGCTGCCTTCGTAGAGAATGCCGACGGTTTGGTCATCGATCATCGACAAGCACGAGTAGCCCGCGCTGCCCCATTCATCGAGGAGCAGTTGTGAACCCGCGGGCCACGTGAGGCCGCGGTCGTTGGAAGATTTAATGGTGATGTGGTTCCGCCCGGCGAGGCTGTTTGGATTGGAAAACAACAGGCGAGGCCCGGGCTTGCCGGTACGTTCGCCGTCGATGCTGATGAGGCTAGCCATGCACGCGCGCGGCTCGATGAGCGCCTTGCGATGCGTCGGATGCGTCGTCCATGTGCGGCCCATGTCGCGCGTGATC
>JAAZZB010000088.1 GCA_014239365.1 Verrucomicrobiia bacterium
CCGCCTTGGCCGCCGCCTTGGCCGCCGCCTTGACCACCGCCCATGCCACCTTGACCGCCGCCCATGCCGCCGTTCATTCCTCCCATGCCGCCGTTCATTCCTCCCATGCCGCCGTTCATTCCGCCCATGCCGCCGTTCATTCCTCCCATGCCGCCGTTCATTCCGCCCATGCCGCCGTTCATTCCGCCCATGCCGCCGAAGCTATTGTTGCCGCGGTTGCCGCCGAAGTTATTGTTGCCGCGGTTGCCGCCGAAGTTATTGTTGCCGCGGTTGCCGCCGAAGTTATTGTTGCCGCGGTTGCCGCCGAAGTTATTGTTGTTGCCGTATCGTTGCGCGGATACCGACATTACACATATTAGCGCTGCGGTGAGTGCCGCGCTTTTCAGAAAGTTAATTTTATAGTTCATACCGTCGCTCCAAAGTAGTCTGATTCATTCAGTTTCACAAGGTCTTTTAAGTGTATTTTTCCACATTTAAGTCAACTGATTCTCCTCCCGGCAATGAGTTATTCACAGCATTCCGTGTGCCAGTACCCCAAAGTAAGACGGCGTTCCTCTCAAAATAGTTCCATTTATGACAAAAAAAGCAGCATTTCGGCGGCTTGCTTTGCGGAACGGCTTCTTCTATATTCGGCAGATGAGACCGTTTCTTCTGTTTTTTTTGTGTTTTTTTGGTTTTCCCGCTCATTCTGATCAAATTGCAGGGCACGGAGCGGTGGCTACGGTGGATCCTTTGGCGACGGATGCGGCGGTGCGGGTGATGAAAAAGGGCGGAAATGCGATCGATGCGGCGGTGGTTGCGGGGCTCACTTTGGGGGTGGTGAATGGGTATAACTCAGGCATCGGCGGGGGGTGCTTTATTGTGGCGCGGCTGGCGGATGGGCGGGTGATTACGATTAATGGCCGGGAGACGGCTCCGGCGCGGGCGCATAGGGATATGTATTTGCGCGAGGGCAAGGCGGATACAGGGCTGAGCCAACTCGGGCCGTTGGCGAGTGGGGTGCCGGGGGCGTTGGCGGCGTATGCGCGACTGGCGAAGGCTCACGGGAAGTTGCCGTTGCGGGTTCATTTGGAAACGGCGGCGGATGTCGCCGAGAAGGGCTTTGCGATTCCAGCGGCGTACGCGGGGCGGATTCGGGCGACGGCGAAGGGGCTTAAGCAATTTCCCGCGAGCGGGGCGATGTTCTTGAAGGCGGATGGGTCGCCGAAGGGTGCGGGGGAGTTGCTGCGACAACCGGATTTGGCGCGGACGTATCGCGCGATTGCGAAGGAGGGGACAGGGTGGTTTTATGGCGGGCCGTTTGCGCGCAAGACTGCGGCTTGGATGAACACGAATGGCGGCATTCTTGCGGCCAAGGATTTTGTGAATTACAAAACGACTTCGCCTCCGCCGGTGCGCACCACTTATCGCGGGCATACGATTCTTGGGATGCAACCGCCTAGCTCGGGCGGGGTGCACGTGGCGCAGATTCTCAACATCCTCGAGCACTTTGATCTTGGCAAAATGGATTCGAGGTCGGCCGATTTTTATCATGTCATCACGGAGGCAATGAAGTTGGCGTTTGCGGATCGCGCGCATTGGCTGGGCGACCCAGCCTTTGCCAAGGTGCCGCGTGGGTTGGTGGACAAGGCGTACGCGAAGCAACTCGCCGCGCGCATTCGGATGGATCGCGCCACACCGGTGAAAACCCACGGCACGCCACCGCGCTCCACGGATCATTTGTACAGCAAACACACCACACATTTTTCCTGCGCCGATGGCGAGGGCAATTGGGTAGCCATCACCGCCACGGTGAACACCAGCTTCGGCAGCAAAGTAATCATCCCCGGCACGGGAGTGATTATGAATAACGAGATGGATGATTTCTCCATCGCGCCGGGTGTGCCCAATGCATTCGGCCTCGTCGGCGCGGAGGCCAACGCAGTGGCGCCGGGCAAGCGACCGCTCTCGAGCATGAGCCCCACGATTGTTTTGAAGAATGGCAAACCCATCCTCGCCGTGGGGGCGGCGGGTGGGCCGACGATTATCACTCAGACTTTGTTGGCGATTATACACACGATTGATTTCGGCCGGCCTTTGAAGGAAGCGCTGGCGCAACCGCATTTTCATCATCAATGGGCGCCGGACCAAATTCGCATTGAAAAAAAGGCCGGCGAAAAAGTGTTGGCCGAATTGCGTCGACGCGGGCACACGCTAAAGCTTTACGATCGCATGGGGGCCACGCAAGCGGTGGGCTGGCGGGACGGAAAGTTTGAAGCGGCGCATGATCCGCGACTCAAAGGCAAGGCAGTAGCTTATTAGTCACCCCGCAACATCTCCTCCATGTTAGTGTTCAAAAACCCTTGAAGCCAACAGCCAATTGCTAGAATCTACGAGAAATGAAATTCACAATGTTGGCCGTTGCCGTGTTCGTTTCCATCTCTGCGCTCGCCCAAGGCAAGCGGGAGATTATTCAGTTGGGAAAAATTTCAGATTACTCGAATCCCTTGGAGGTGAAGCTGCGGCTGAGTGCGGCGGAGAAGCCTCCGGCGTTTGATCTCCGCAAGGAAAAATACACACTACTTGTGCCGGCCGGCATCGGGCCCAAAACCAAGTGCGGGCTGTTCATTTGGATTAACGCCGGGAACGCGCCGACCATTCCGCGTGCGTGGGATGCGGTGTTGGCGAAGCACAAGCTCATTTTTATTGGCGCGCATAATTCGGGCAACCCACGGAATGTGTTCGACCGCTTTCGGCTGGCCATCGAGGCGGCGGTGCAGATGAAGAAACGCTACAATGTGGATCCCAAGCGCGTTTATATTTCCGGCTTCTCCGGCGGCGGGCGTTGCGCGAGTATGTTGGGCGTGACTTATCCGGATGTGTTCAGCGGGGCGATGCCGTTTTTGGGGGTGAATTTTTACAAAACCCTAACCGCTGCAAACAAAAAACAATTTCGCTTGAGCTTCATTCCCCACCGCGAGTTGCTTGCCATTGCGAAAAAAGATAGCCGTTTTGTTTTGGTCACGGGCACGAAGGATTTTAACCGGCTCAACACCCTCACGGTTTTCACTCAGGGCTACCAAAAAGAAAAATTCGCCAGTGCGTTTTATCTCGAAGTGCCACAACTGGGCCACGCCCTGCCCGGTCCAGTCTGGCTGGAACGTGGGATTCGGCTGCTCGACGGGGGAGAAAAACTCACGCCGCCAAGGCAATGATCTTTTCGATGAGCTTTGGGTAACCGAGTCCCGACTTCTTTGCGGACAACGCGAAATCTTCATCGCGCGCGAGCATTGGGTTGGGGTTGGCTTCGATGAAGACGAATTCCTTTTCCGGCGTCAGCCGCAAGTCCAGCCGCGCGTAACCGTTGAGGTTGAGCGCGCGATAAATGTTTTTGCATTCCGCTTCGAGACGGCGTTGGTCGGCGGTGGGTAGTGCTGGCATAAACCGGTTCTGAATGTTCCACCGCTCGCGGTAAGCCTCGTCCCACTTCACGCGATAGCTGGCGAAGCGCGCTTGCGGCGGCACGTCGCGGCCCCACACCATCTCGCGCGCGGGCAGGCATTGCAGGCGGTCGTTGCCGATGACGCCCACGTAAATTTCGCGGCCCTCAATGTACTCTTCCACCAACGCCTCTTGCCGAAAACGTTCGTGCACGAAGCACACGCGGTTCACGAGCTCGGCCTCATTATTCACCACGCTCTTGAGGCTGATGCCTTGGCTCGCCTCCTCGCGCGCGGGCTTCACGATTAGCGGAAACTCCATCCCTTCCGCCAGCCGAATGAGCCGCCCGGGCTGCTGCACCACAAACCGCGGCACGCGCACGTCGTGATAGCTCAGTATTTTTTTGGAGATCGCTTTGTCCTTGCACAGTGTGATGCCGGTGGAGCCGCAACCGGTCACCGGCAAGCCCTGCAATTCCAAAAACGAAGTGATGCGATTTTCGTTCCCCAACGAATTGGCGAACTGCTCCACCATATTGAAGATCACATCCGGCTGGTAACGCCCGATCATATCGCGCACCAAGCCGGTGTCGTCGTGCACGCCGAGCATTGCGAAGGGATACCCCAGCGCCCGCAACGCGCTCAGCACGTGCCGCTCGGTCTTCCAGTCTTCCGACTTCAGATCCTCGGTGTAATCGTCATCCAAACTCGTCGGTTCGCCCACGTCGAACAGCACGAGCACTTTCGGCTTCTCTGCCATTGGAATCCCCCCTCCTTGTTTGCACAAAATGCGCCGTTGAAAATCAGCGCGCCTGTTTGAACCGTCCCGTAAACCGGTGGTTCATCACGAGCGAGGTTATATACGAAACCAGCTGCGAAGGCAATTCTGAATCATGCGGATCCGCGGCTAACTCCAGTTCCTCCGCGCGATCCACAAGCTCACTGAGCAGTTCGTTCACGCGATACTTTGGCTCTCGCGTCCATTGACTTACTGCCGAGACAATGTGTTGTCGCCGCTGCCGCATCAACCGCGAGGCGCTTAGGTGGCCATTCCTTTCCGCCGGCATTGCCACAAACAACTGCCGCAAATCCGCATCATAAAAATCCGGAAACGTCTCCGCATACGCCTTTTGTTTGCGTCGATAATACGTCCGCAACTTCAGCCGCAAACTACTTTCCGTCGCCGCGCGGTACGCCTCCAAATGCACCGGCTCCTTCCCGGCCAACGACCCCATCAACTCCTCCACATACTCCAGCTTGCGCAATGCCGGCCAACCCGCGTACTTGCGCCGCCAGCGATTGCCCGGCGCGAGCCACACTGCAAACGTCTCCGCCCAGTCTTCATCCGGATGCATCTGCGCATAGCCGCCATCCAAGTGCACCACGTACGACCGACTATACCCCCGCGGCCGATACGTCTCCAGATACTCCTGCGAAGCCAACCCGAAATGCTGTTGCCACTTCTTCTTGCGCTGCAACTTGTATGCATACGAATACGCATGACCCGCCTCATGCCGCAGCAGCTTCATGCACTCATCGCGCGAGCCGCCTTCCACCTCCAGCACCATCCGCCGCTCCAGCTTTCGCAGCCGGTCATCAAATAAATAAAACGGAATAAAAATCGCCGCACACCCCTCCGGGCAAAACCATTCATCCCCGATATGACAAGGCGGCATCAACGCCAACCCCTTCGCCTCCAGCTCGCGGTACAGTTGTGAAATACATTCGGCCACCGGTCCATTCAGCCGAAGCCCCAAATCCGAAATCCGACACTCCAGCAACGCCTCATCATCAAAGCCCCGCCAATCCCGTTGTGCAGACATCACCATAGTGGAAGGCCGAAAGTTGTAAGACCCAACCCCACCCGAACCAAGCGCAAAATAGGAGCGGCCTGCGGCCGCGATTGAGGGTGGAGGGTGGATGTAGCCCGGGCCGGTGGCCCGGGTTGGACGCGCGCAGCGCGTCCCTACCGAGAGCCGTTGCGTTTTTCGAGGGTGAGGACGAGATGGGCAAGCTCCCCTTTGCCCAATCTGTTTTTGAAATGGGTCGAGGTAGAACTCGTCCCTCCCGCGTGCGCCTACTAATCTACTTACTCGCCGGGCGCGGGGGGCGTTGTTGTTGTCCCGGGCGCGGGGGGCGTTACGGGGTTGCCGGCGATTTTGAATTCGAGGAACTCGGCGCTGTCTGCCGCGTTATCGAGCACCAACGCTTTGAACGCCCAACGAACGCCGGGCTCCAGCGTGGCGATTTGATCGGACACGATGCCGACGTTTTGGTCGTCCGCATCGAGCACGTTGAAGGCCACGGACACGTCGGCGAGCGCGTTGGGGCCGGTGTTCTCCACTTCGCCAGTGACGGCTTTGGTGCCCTGATCGGTATCGGTGGTGAGAGTGAAAGAATGCAGTGTCAAATCCCCGTGCGTGATCGCGGCCGCAGCGGCGGGTGCGTTGGTGGAAACAACGGGCGGCGCGTTGGTGGTGGCGATGGCGGCCTCGGCGGCTTTGCGCCGGGCCTCATCGAGGTCCATCACTTTGCCTTCCCACTCGAGGGCGAGGTTAGAAGATTGCTCATTCAAGAGTGCCACTTCGCGGCCCACGGAAAGGTAGCGCGGCGACCCCTTGGGCAGCAGCAATTGTTGCGACCGAACGACATTCAGTTTTTTGTTCAGCGCATGCATCGTGGCGTTGAGATCGGTGAGTGCTTTTTCCTGCACCTCCACCTCCGTCAACACCCGCGGCGAGCCACACGCCGCCAACAATCCCACCACGCCCAAAATCCCCAATGAATCCCAAAACCTCATCCGCGCAGCGTATCGGATGGGCGAGGAAATTTCAAGCCGCGAACCCGTTGCCCCTGATGCACAGCCTTGTCATGCCCGCCTTTTTTCGGTAGCATTTCGCGCATGACCCCTCGGATTGAACGCGACGTGACGGTGAGTTGGCGGCATCAGGTTTTGTTTACGCAAAATATCTTTGATGCAGAAAATGCCGTGCTGCGCGATACGCTGGCGGATGAACCGGAGGGCGGACCGCGCAAGGTGTTGCTGGTGCTCGACGAAGCGCTGGCGGAGGCGCGGCCAACCTTGGTGGCGGAGATTCAAAGCTATTTCAAAGCGCACGCCGATGTGCTGAATCTCGTGTGCGCGCCTTTTGTGATGGAAGGCGGCGAGCGCACGAAGAATTCCTATTTCCACGTGAGCGAGGTGCAATCGCAGGTGGATCGTTATCACATCGACCGCCATTCGTATTTGATCTGCGTGGGCGGCGGGGCGCTCTTGGATATGGTTGGACTAGCCGCCGCCACGGCGCATCGGGGCATTCGGCACGTGCGCATCCCCACCACCACCCTCAGCCAAAATGATTCCGGCGTGGGCGTGAAGAACGGCATCAATGCCTTCGGCAAAAAGAATTTCATCGGCACCTTCGCCCCACCCTTCGCGGTGATTAACGATTTCCAAATGCTCGCCACCCTCACCGCGCGCGATAAACGCAACGGCTACGTGGAAGCCATTAAAGTCGCCTGCATTCGCGATGCCGAATTTTTCAAAGCAATCGAAACCGACGCCGACGCGCTGGCCGGTTTTGAACCCGCCGCCATGCAACGCCTCATCCATCGCTGCGCCGAGCTGCATATGAATCACATCGCCACCAGTGGCGATCCATTCTAAATGGGTTCGGCGCGTCCGCTGGATTTCGGCCATTGGGCGGCGCACAAGCTGGAGCAAATTTCCGAATACCGCCTGCGCCACGGCGAAGCCGTCGCCATCGGCATCGCGCTTGATTGTCTTTACGCCCGCGACTGCGGCCATCTCGAAGCCGCCGCGTGCGATCGCATTCTGCGCTTGTTGGAGCGGCTGGGATTTTCACTGTGGAGTCAGGATTTGCTGCACGAAACCGAGGACGGCCAACTGGTGGTGCTCGAGGGCCTCGAGGAATTCCGCGAACACCTCGGCGGGCAACTTACCATCACCCTGCTGCACGCCATCGGCGAAGGCTTCGAAGTGCACGCAATGAACACCCCCAAAGTGCTCGCCGCCATCCACGAACTCCGCGCCCGCCACGAAGTGGATGGTGACCAAAAAATAATCCCCGCGAATGGCTAACCCACGCCGCATCGCTGTCATCAACGTGGTGGGTTTGTGCGACCGGCATATTGGGGCTTGGACGCCGAACATTCTTGCGTACCGCAACGCGGGCGCGCGAGCGTTTATTGAGCCGGCGTTTCCGGCGGTGACGTGCACGGCGCAGAGCGATTATTTGACCGGCGAAACTTCCGCCACGCACGGCATCGTGAGCAATGGTTGGTACAATCGCGATTTGGCGGAGGTGCAGTTTTGGAAGCAATCCAATCACCTCGTGCAAGCGCCCAAAGTGTGGGATGCGTTGCGGGCGAAGCACGATGGCTTCACGTGCGCCAAAGTTTTTTGGTGGTACAATATGTACTCCGGCGCGGACTGGAGCCTCACGCCGCGGCCGATGTATCCGGCGGATGGTCGGAAGGTGTTTGATATTTACACGCAACCTTTCGACATCCGCGAGGACATCAAACGCGATTTGGGCGAGTTTCCTTTTCCCGGTTTCTGGGGTCCGGCGGCGGGGGTGGATACGCCGCAGGGTTCGGCTGATTGCGTGAGCCGTTGGATCGCCGAATCGGCAAAATGGATCGAACGCAAACATTCGCCCACGTTGTCGTTGGTTTACCTTCCGCATTTGGATTACAACCTCCAACGCCTCGGCCCCGAGGACAAAGCGATCAAGAAGGATTTGCAATCCATTGATTCCATCGTCGGCGGACTGCTGGATTTTTACGCCCAACGCGGGGTGGACGTGATCCTGCTTTCAGAGTACGGCATCACGCAAGTGGACAAAGCCATTCACCTCAACCGACTTTTCCGCGAACAAGGTTGGTTGACGATTAAAGAAGAAATGGGGCGCGAGTTGCTTGATGCCGGCGCGAGCAAAGTCTTCGCTGTGGCGGATCATCAAGTAGCGCATATTTACATCAATGACGCCGCGCTCACCGACGAGGTGAAAGCATTACTGGAAAACACGCCGGGCGTTCAGGCGGTGCTCGATGATGAAAGCCATCGCCGAGCGGGCGATCTCATTGCGGTGGCCGAGGAGAATGCGTGGTTCACTTATTACTATTGGATGGACGACGCGCGAGCGCCGGACTTTGCGCGCACGGTGGATATCCACCGCAAGCCGGGCTACGATCCGGTGGAACTTTTTCTTGATCCCAAGCTAGCCTTTCCCAAGCTGCGCATCGCGCGGCGCTTGCTGCAAAAGAAGCTGGGGTTCCGGATGTTAATGGACGTCATCCCGCTGGACGCCGCGCTGGTGAAAGGCTCCCACGGCTGCAAACCGACAAGCCGCGCGGATTGGCCGGTGGTCATTACGCCTGAAGGGGATTGGCTGGAAGGCGATGCGCTAAAAAGCACCGAGGTTTTTGGCCTCATCCAACGTGCGGTGGGATGAACAAGTTGGCCCCATAATTGCTGCATCAACACAGGAGAATGCCTAATGAAATCGAGTTTTCACTTGAAAAACGCGTGAAATTGGGTTAGATAAACACATAGGCAAAACTATGATGAAGCCAAGGAAATATATGAATCTCACGACACGCACACTTTTGAGCGTGGGTTTTTTGGGTGGATTACACCTCGTTTTTGCGGGAGCCGCTACCTCTGGAATTCCCGGCATCACACCTCCAGCCGGCGGAGCGACTCCCGGCATCCCAGGCGTCACACCTCCAGCCGGCGGAGTTGCTCCCGGACTCCCAGGCGTTGGCACTGGTTTACCCGGTGGAGTTGGCACCATTCCCTCAGCACCTACGATTGACCCCGCTACCGGCCAGCCCATCGGCGGCACTGGCACACCGCTTCCCGGACTCCCGGGCAGTACGGGCGGTGCCACCACTACGCCCCCCCCGGGTGGCGTTTCCACTAATCTCCCGCCACAGGTAGACAACGCCGCATTGTTGGAGGAAGCTCGGGCTGTGGTGCTGGCAACGACAATGTTAATCAAGGCAGAGGCGAATGGGAAATTTGCTGATGACGTGAACCTCGACAAGTGGGGCAAGAGAATCCGTCAAGTCCGCCAAAAACATAATCTGGGCGTATTATATACTAGTGGCATTGGTGTGCCGCTTGATTTTCTTTCCGCGTACAAATTATTCAAAGAGGCGGCAGACGAAGGCCTTCCGCAATCTCAGCTCAACGTGGGGATCGCGTTGCAAAGTGGGATGGGTGCCAAAAAAGATTTCGTGGGAGCCTATAAATATTACACGCTGGCCGCTGCCCAAGGCTTCCCCTCCGCCGCAAAGGCGCGGGATAATCTGGCGCAATTCCTCACGCGGTTTCAAATCCAAGCCGGCCAACGTATGGCCAATGGTTTTATGAAACGGCACACCGCCAAGCAAAAATATATTCAGGAACGTATGGCGGCAGAGCGTGAATTATTCGAGGCTCTGGGGCGCACCCCGCCCGATTAAGCCTCCTCGCCAAGGCGACTGCCCCGACTCCCCAAAGCCAATCCAACCATTTGGCCGATGACCATCATCGCCGCGAGATCGGCCGCGCTGAATTCTGAGTCCGCCACGGTATCTTCTGCGCACAGAATACCCAACTCGCGCCCGGCGCAAATCAGCGGGACGTACAATCCGGTTTGGGTGGACAAGCGTCGCACGGATTCTTTTTTACTCACCTGCACCCACGCGTATCCGGTGCGCCCTTCCAACGCGCGATGGGCCAGCGTATCGCTCATCACCGGGTTCAGCGAGGGCACGTGCGACTGCACCCGAATGCGGGCGGTATCGTGATGGATGGCAAACAACGCGGCGCGCTTCACGCCGGGCAGCCAATTGGGTAATTGTTTTACCAGCCATTCGGATAACGCATTCGCGTCCGCTTGCGCGTCCAACTGCGCGGGGAGGCCGGGCAAAATTTCCATCAACGCAGACTCACCCGCTCCATCGCCATTGCCAAAGGGCTCGTCCAGCGCGCGGGCGTGTGTGGTGCGGATGCGGCCCATTGGGCTCTTGCGACTTTTCATTACGGCATCCACCTCCGGCGCGCTGCGTTCGCCGGTTGGGTAGTATCGATAGTCTTCTTCTTTATAAACTGGATAGGAATCCAATTCAGGAAAACCACTCGTGGAGTCGGCGGGTTCGTGTTGAGTCTGGGGCACTTCCTCCCCGCGCGCGGCATCGCCGTGAGTTACGTCCGTGGCGGCCACGTGCCAAATGCGCATTAGGGTGGATCCGATTTGCACTTTGTCATTCGTGTTCACCACACACGCGCCGTCGATTGATTCGCCATTCACCAATGTGCCGTGGGTGCTGCCGAGGTCTTCCACCCAGCAAATGCTGCGCGTTTGCCAAATGCGCGCGTGGGTGCGGCTCACCAGCAAATCGCCACTGAGATCGAGGCTGATGTCGGCCTCGGGATGCTTGCGGCCAATGAAAATTTCATCGCGGTCGTAGACATCCAGCTGCGTCTTGCCATCAAAAGTTAACTCAATGTGCAACCCCGCTTTGGCATCGGCAGGCATTGGCGCAGGCTCACTTTGGCTCGCCGGTTTTGGGCGGGGTTTGAGCCCGCGTTTGCGATTGGGATTGCGCGTGCCGCTTGGAGCATTGCGTTTGCGGCGATCGGGCAATGCGGCTTTGAGGATAAGTTGGGTTTCGCCGAGCATCACCGTTTCGCCCGGACGCAGCACTTGAGCGCGATCCAGTTTGTCGCCATTCACAAACGTGCCGGCGCGGCTGCCCATGTCTTCAATACGCACCTCGCCAGCCTCGCGCCAAACGCGCGCGTGCGTGCGGCTCACCAAATCGTCCGGCGTGAGATCCAGCCCCACGGCGGTGCGCTCATTGCGGCGGCCGATGACGACGTCGTCGCTGTCCAGCTTCACCTCTTTGGCTTTGCCGTTTTGCGTGATTTCAAATCGGAGCATCCGCGCACACCTTGGCGACCCGCCTTCGCGAGGTCAATCCCGCGCTCGGCAAATCTATTTTATTCTGGTAAATTCCCCGCCGTTCGTATGAGCACCCAACCTGCCCGAATCCTCATCCAACGCCAGAACGGCGAGAAGGTGGCCGAGTATCTTCTCGGTTCCGGCACCCACGTGGTGGGGCGCGAAACCACCGCGGGCGTGCGGGTGGAAAGCGAGTTCCTCTCACGCACCCACGCCACGCTGCACCTCACCGAGTCCACCCAGGAAATCGAGGACCATGGCAGCACCTCCGGCACGTTCATCAACGGCGTCGCCGTGCGCGGGCGCGTGCCCTTGCCGGAAAATCAAGCCGTGCAAATGGGCGATCTCTTTTTCACCGTCCAACGCGTCCAACACCAAACCACCGACGACCGACCGCCCGAAATTTATCACGCCAATGACCTTGCTGGGGGCGGGCGCTACCGCCTCATTCGCGAACTCGGCCGGGGCGCGCGCGGCGTGGTGTGGCTCGCGCACGATCAGCATCTCGACGAACAAGTCGCCCTCAAACGCCTCCCGCCCGAACTGGCCGCCGACCCCGTCGCCCTCGGCGATCTCAAACGCGAAGTGCAAAAAGCTCATCGCCTGTCGCACCCCAACATCATCCGCATCCACGACCTCGTGCAACTCCCCGACGAGCAGCCCTTCATCGCAATGGAA
>JAAZZB010000015.1 GCA_014239365.1 Verrucomicrobiia bacterium
ACATTCACCTCTTTAACCTTATTTCCTCCATCACACATAATCAAACATCTATTATCATTTAAAGTATTTTTAATAAATTCAATATCATCAAAACAATCTTTTACTCGATAGTCAAAAGATATTACTCCATTACAATATTTCTGCAAATCTTTAATTCTATTATCATCAATATCATATGTTGTAAATTTAAATCCATGTTTTAAACTTTCTTGATAAAGAAAATAAGACAACCAGCCCATTCCTGTTCCAATTTCGATAACATAATCAAGATTTTCTTTATGAAAGAAATCACGAAACACCTCAAAAGTTCCTTCTGCCTGTTGAATTCTTATAGGTGTATTTTTCATCTCAAGTTTTTTGTAACTCATTTTAAATTTCCTTTAATATATTGTTCACACCGTTCACAGAAAAGATTAGAATGGACTTTGTTTCTTAAATTATAATTTTTAGAACCTCGTTGATGTGCCGAAAAAGGAGACCCGTCTAATAGATGATATTCATCGTTATAATGTTTAACATTTTCTGAGACTGGGGGCTCAGGTTTGGCAGCATTCCAAGACTTCGGCGCTCCACTAGTCGCTACGCTGCCTAATGCTTACTGCATATCGCTCCACTCTTCACGAAGAAGCCCCATGAGAATCAATTCCTGAAACATATTTTTTCGAAATATTGCCTTCCGCAGTTGACCTTCTTGTTTAAATCCTAGTTGTTTATACATCTTAATTGCTCCCGTGTTGATTGCCAATGTTTCCAACCCCAATCTGTTCAGGCCGCATCCCCTAAATAGGTAATCGAGAAAATATTTGAACATTTCTGTGGCCATTCCTTGCCGCCGTAGCTCCGGAACTACATCCGCCCCTACAATTGCACTGCTATTGCGCAAATCCATCCTATCAATTCTAAATACCCCAACGAATGTTTGATCTTTTTTGAGTCGCGCGATGTACCGTTGGGATGTACTGGATAATGATATTTCTTGATACCACTGCTCTTGCATTAACGGACTAACATGGGTCGGGTCGGTCAACCACTCAAGTGTAGAATCATCATTGTGAAGAATCCGAGCCTCCTCCAGATCCACGGCTTCCATGACATTTATTATAAGTCTATCTGTTGAATTCATTTGCAAATTTTTCAACTTGGGCAATTCGGTTGGGATGAGTTTTGTGTTTAACAAATACTTTTTCAAATTTTTGCTCTGAATAGTCAATGTGGGTTGCGTGCCACAACCCACCATAGCGCGCCCCGGTGAGAGCCCACGACCGGGCAACATCGCGTTTCGCCAGCCACATAGTTGCGCATTTCCGGATCACTTCGCTTTGTTTTTTAAGCGCCCGGTGCAGCCCAAAAAAAAACGCCTGCCGAGGATGAGGATTTTTACAGTGCCACCCAATTGGAGCCAAATGGCCCACCGATTCTCCCCTCAAAACAACCGTATGATTCACATCTGCGTGATCTGCGAATAAGCGATGCTTCGCCGGCTTAAACTCAACTTGGGGAGAAAACGCATTTAGACCAGATATTAAGTCATTAGTATAGTAGTCGTGCAACATTATCTGAGCTCCAGTTACTCCGCGCTTCTTGAATAATTCTGACACCTCCCGAAGGGCACTGGGTCGGTTCAATATAGTATCAGCATCAATCTTTACGAACACATCGTGTTGGCTGCGTTGCTTACCCCACTCCTCCCACAGTTTATTATGCGCCTGATATTCTGGCATATCAGAAATTATTTGGTGGGTTACTTCAACGCCTTTCTGGTCACGCACTGCTTGGATACAATCTGCCAATTCTGCCTCACCGTATGACATTGTCCCGACAAAAATCCTCGGTTCACGCATTTTTCAAAAGCGTTAGTACGCGTTCAGCTATGTGTCGACAATCGTTTTCGGATAGCCACCAGCCGCAAGGAATTGAAATCTGGCTGGCTGCAAACTCGCGAGTGCCCGGCAAATATTTTCTCGATTTTCTAAAAGCCGAGTACAGATCATTGGGAAGATGGACTAGTCCGGCACCTATTCCCTCACTATTTAATAACTCTAAAAGGCGGTCTCTTCTCTGAAATCCACCTGCCAATACGCATGTGTACACCCAATAGCTCGAAACGGCAGTCTCAGGTATATCTAATGGGTTAATTTGGTCTGACGACGCAAACAATCTGTTATATATTTCCGCATTGCTCCTGTGTGCCATGAGTATCTCATCGATATGATCAATTTGCGCCAAACCTATGGACGCAGCAACATTATTCATATTGAATTTATATCCTAGATCGCCAGACCCTATATCCGCATCCCATCTCTGCCCCTTCCACTCTCCCTTTAAATCTTTCGCCGAATCCCTATCATACCCAAACCATTTCAATTTTCTCCCCAGCACGTAATCTTTTGGATCCCTGCAGATTAATGCGCCGCCATCTCCTGTTGACAAATGCTTGATTGCTTGAAACGATAAACACGTAAAATCAGTATATTCAGATATGGGTTGCCCACCCCATGTCGCCCCAAAGCTATGCGCTGCATCTTGAATTGTTGGAATATGTAATCGTTCTCCAATCTCGTTAATTGATTCTAAATTTGCTGGTGCCCCCCCCCAGTTAACAAACGCAATTGCCCGCGTTTCGTCGGTGATCGACCGCTCAATCGAATCCGGATCAATGCATCCAGTATTAGGCAGAATATCAGCCCACACAATATTTCCCCCAAGGTTTACTATGGGAGTATTTGTTGCTACGCATGTCATCGGAGATGAAACCACATCGCTCCCCGGTCCAACACCTGCTATTTTATAGGCAATTGTTAGTGCGCTCGTGCATGAATTTGTCATGACTATATTTCTTGCCCCGAGTTGCCGCTCTAGTTTTTTCTGAAATTCCCCGACCTGCAAACCCTCATTTAAATATCCTGACGAAAACACTTCCCTTATATTTTCCAGCGCATCCTCGCCCCGCACAAACACTTTGAACATCGGGTATTTCATCTCTTGACCTCGGATATCTTTATTTCTTCAATTTCTAATCCAGAAAATTGGGACAACGGTTTATCAAATATTCCTATGGATTGTAAATATTTCTCTAGGTGTAATTTGCTCATTACATCATCACTCGAGGTATAGCGAAATGCAGTCTTGCCAGTTTCTTCCCCCGCACAAGGCGGTCTCAATTTGAAAAACCATTCTTCTTCTCTCGCCCTAATGGACTCGGATTCACCAATTAGCTCTTCATGCATCTTTTCTCCAGGACGTATTCCTACTGTCACAACTGGTTTTTTATATCGCTCAGAAAATATTTGCGCCAAATCTCCAATTCGCATTGATTTCAATTTGGGGATCCATATTTCACCTGTATCTGCTCCTTTTAATGTATTGATTATTAGGTCAATGCTTTGGTCCAGAGTCATAACAAACCGAGTCATTTCTGGGTGCGTAATTGTCAGTCCGCCTAAATTCTCCGCCTGATAACGAAATAACGGGATGATTGATCCCCTCGACTCCAGCACATTTCCATACCGAACACCGACAAATTTTGGGGAAGCCAAAGACAAACCCATACTCGTAACCAACCTCTCCCCTATTGCTTTGCACATTCCGTATACATTTGCTGGCGCACATGCCTTATCGGTTGAGACCATCAGCACCGAGCGAAGCTTTTCTAATCTGTGCTTCCACCTTTGGACTAATTTCAACACGTTGTTAACTCCCATAATATTCGTCTGAATGCTCTCATCTGGAGATATTTCACACGTGTCAACCTGTTTCAGAGCTGCGGCAATAATAATAATTGAAGGCTGAAACCGCATCATAGCCTCTTCCAAACGTGACGAATCGCGAATGTCGCCGACAAAATATTCTGTTGTTGCGTTATCAGGCAGTTGATTTTTTATCGTCCAATGCTTCGCTTCATCCCTTGAAAACAAAGCCAGTTTGTTTTTTAAAACCAATCTCTTAATGAGGGCACGCCCTAAAGTCCCAGTCCCTCCTATGATTAGTATTTGTTCTTTTTTAAGATTCATAGATGACAAATTCATATGATTATTGTTAACATATTAAGAAAAGAACCAAACAAGGATACATCATTGATCCGTTAGCTGCGAGCACGATTTGTTTTGGAGGGCAGTGCGTTGCGAGTGTCAACCACGCAGGGGATCCACTCGGCGAGTTGGGCGTGATCCACGGCATCGTGGGCGGTGGCGATGAGGGCGGCATCGAACGGACCCATTGCTTCGGCCGTCCACGGGATGGATTGCCGACCGGCGTAGTGACTATACTCGCGGCTGGGGCGGATGACGGGAACGTGCGGGTCGTGAAAATCGACGACAGCGCCTTTGGCTTCGAGTTTTTTCATCAACACGTAGCTAGGGGATTCGCGATCGTCTTCGACGTTGGGTTTGTAGGCAAGGCCGACGATCAGCACGCGACTGCCGTTGATTTGTTTTTCCTGTTCACCCAATGCAGAGCTTAACCGCTCGATTACATAATCGGGCATTGCCGTGTTGACTTCGCCGGCGAGTTCGATGAAGCGGGCTTCGAGGCCGTGTTGCTTGGCTTTCCAGCTGAGGTAAAATGGGTCGATGGGGATGCAGTGGCCGCCGAGGCCGGGGCCGGGGTAGAAGGGCATATAGCCGAAGGGCTTGGTTTTGGCGGCTTCGATGACTTCCCAGATATCGATGCCCAATTCATGATAAATGATTTTCATTTCGTTCACGAGGGCGATGTTTACGCAGCGGAAAATGTTTTCCAAAAGTTTGGTGGCTTCGGCGGCGCGGCAGCTGGAAACGGGCACGAGGGTTTCAATGGCGATGCTGTAAATGGCTTTGGCTTTTTCGAGGCACGCGGGCGTGTAGCCGCCGATGACTTTGGGGATCTTGGCGACTTGGCTGTCGGGGTTGCCGGGGTCTTCGCGTTCGGGGGAATAGGCGAGGTGGAAATCGGTGCCGGCTGTGAGGCCGCTGCCGGTTTCGAGAATGGGGCGCAGTTCGTCTTCGGTGGTGCCGGGGTACGTGGTGGATTCCAGCACGACGACGATGCCTTTCGGCAAGTGCGGTGCGATGGCGCGGGCGGTGTTGAGGACGTACGTGAGGTCGGGCTCGCGGTTTTCATCGAGGGGCGTGGGGACGCAGATGAGCACGGCGTCGAGCTCTTTGACGCGCGCGCAATCGGTGGTGGCTTCGATTTGGCCGGCGTCGCGTTGGGCACTCACTTCGGCGGCGGGTATGTGTTTGATGTAACTTTCGCCGGCGTTGAGTGCGTTGACTTTGGCTTCATCGACATCAATGCCCAACACTTGCGCGCCGGATTTTGCGAATTGAATCACCAACGGCAATCCAACGTAGCCTAAACCGATGATGCCAATTTTCATTCGGATGCCTTCGCCACGGGGCGGCCGATGGCGTGATATTCAAGGCCCGCAGCCGACACAACGGCGGGGTCGTAAAGATTGCGCCCATCAAAAATAAGGGGCTCGTTGAGCGCGGTTTTAATGCGCGCAAAGTTTGGGCTGCGAAACGCTTTCCATTCGGTCACGATTGCGAGTGCGTCCGCGCCTTCGATTGCAGCGTACGGGTCATCGCAAAACTCAACGCCCTCGCCAACCATCGCGCGAGCCACGGGCATTGATTCCGGATCGTGCGCGCGCACGGTGGCGCCGGCTGCCAATAGTTTGCGGATGAGTACGAGGCTGGAGGCTTCGCGCATATCGTCGGTGTTGGGCTTGAAGGCGAGGCCCCACACGGCGATGGTTTTGCCGTTTAATTCTCCAAGCCGATTTTTGATTTTTTGAAACAGCACTTCCTTTTGTGCTTCATTGGCGGCGTCCACGGCGGGGAGAATGCGCGGGGCGTAGCCATTGGCGCGGGCGGTTTGTTCCACGGCGCGCACGTCTTTGGGGAAACACGAACCGCCATAACCGCAGCCGGGATAAATGAACGAGTAACCAATGCGCGAATCAGAACCGATGCCGAGGCGCACGTTCTCGATGTCCGCGCCGACGCATTCGGCAATGTTGGCCATCTCGTTCATAAAACTAATCTTCGTCGCCAGCATCGCGTTGGCGGCGTACTTGGTGAGCTCGGCGGATCGCACGTCCATTGCAAACACGCGGTCGTGATTGCGATTGAAGGGCGCGTACAATTCGCGCAATAAATTTTCCGCGCGCGGGTCGGCAGTGCCAATCACGATGCGATCGGGCTTCATGAAATCACTAACCGCATCGCCTTCCTTGAGGAATTCCGGATTGGACGCCACGCTGAATGGAATCTCTTCGCCGCGTTTTTGCAATTCATCGGCGATGGCCGCGCTCACTTGATCAGCGGTGCCCACCGGCACGGTGGATTTGTTGACCGCCACGCGGTGGTCGGTCATATGCCGCCCAATCGTGCGGGCGACTTCGAGCACGTATTTCAAATCCGCCGATCCATCGGCCGCCGGCGGCGTGCCTACGGCGACGAATTGCAGTTCGCCGTGCGCCACCGCTTCGGCGGCATCGGTGGTGAAACGCAAGCGGCCACTCTCGCGATTGCGTTTAATAATCCCGGCAAGGCCAGGCTCGTAAATGGGAATTTCGCCGTCGTTCAACGCCGCCACGCGCTCGGCATTTACGTCTACGCACAGCACCTCATTGCCCACATCCGCAAGGCAAGAGCCGCTGACTAAACCAACGTAACCTGCGCCATAAACGGTGATTTTCATTTGCGAATAATTATTTTGCGAACCACGGAACCGTCAGCGCCAAGCCGTCCTCCAACGTGTGCGTGGGCGCGTAGCCTAAGTCGCGCTTCGCCGCGCGGATGCTCGCGAGCGAATGCCGCACATCGCCCGCGCGAAACTCGTGATGCACCGGCTTGGCTTTACTGCCGGTAAGTTTGCGCAACTGTTGATGCAGTTGATTCAATGTCGTCCGCGTGCCTACCGCCACATTATAAACGTTCCCCGCCGCGGCTTTGGCGGTGGCGGCGAGGAGATTGGCTTGGACCACATTGGCCACATAACAAAAATCGCGGCTGGTTTTTCCGTCGCCATAAACTTCGGTGGGCTTGCCTCGCAACAACGCTTGCGTCCAACGCGGGATGACGGCGGCATACGCGCCGGCGGGATCTTGGCGTGAACCGAAAACGTTGAAGTATCTCAACCCAACCAATTCCTGCCCGTAACCACTGGCGAAAACCTGAGCGTACATTTCATCTACCATTTTGCTCACAGCATAGGGCGAAAGCAGCGTGCCGGTGATTGATTCCACTTTGGGAGAAGACTTCACATCGCCATAAACTGAACTGCTCGAAGCGTAAACTACCCGGCGCGCCTTCGCTTTGCGGGCAGCTTGCAGCACGTTGAGAAACCCCGTGGTATTGGGCGCGTGCGTGCCGAGCGGATCGGCGAAGGAACGCGGCACGGAACCGAGAGCGGCTTGGTGCAAAACCAAATCCGCGCCGCGACATGCGCGCGCGCAATCCTTGGCGTTGGTGATGTCGCCTTCGATAAAACGAAAGGCACGCCGTTGGACAGCGGTGACGCTGGCGCGCACGTCATCCAAATTGGCGGCATGGCCGGTGGATAAATTGTCGAGGCCCACCACGCGTTGGTTGAAGTGCAGAAGAGTTTCGACCAAGTGCGAACCAATAAAACCCGCCGCGCCGGTGACGAGCCATTTGCGCGGGCGACGCTTGAGGGCGCGCTGGAGTTTTTCGTAAGCGGTCACTTAATGAGCCGCTCGAGCAGCGGCATAAATTGTTTGGCGCGCTTTTGCAATTTGGTGAGGCGCGCAAGGCGCTCTTTGATGAGCGCGTATTCTTCGGGGCTGAGCTCGCCCTTTTCGTCAGCCAACGTTTCCGACACGTCCGTTAGTCGGCGATCAGCATTTTGAGCGCGCATCTTAAAAATTTGATCGTACGCCGTGCGTACCATATCGCCCAATTCCAACACCGCCTCGAAATAATCCTTCCGCTCCTTTTGCAACCACACTTTGCGAAGGAAGCCCAATGCCAGCAGCTGCCGCGTGCCGGTACTCACGCTGCCTTTGCTGATGGAGAGCGCCTCGCCAATTTCCGGTGCCGACATCGGCGCGGACGCCAAGTAAAGCAGCCCGTAGATTTCGCCAACCGACCGCGGGAAACTCAGCCCCTGAGCCATGCGCCCAAAAATATCCACCAGCTCCAGCCGCACGCGGGGCAGTGGTTTGGGTTTTGCTTTTTCGGAAACATCCTGTGTGGCAATTGCCATTTGGAAGGGAGATGACCTTAATAGAGGGCCGACTTACGGGGACGCTTCGCGCCGGTCAATTCGCAAAAACCGCTGAAAAAGCGGCCATTTACGACTCAACCCAGCTCAACATCAATCTGCTTTCAGTTTGTTCAATTTGAATTGAACAAGCCGAACTGCTAAAAATTAGTGAATCCAAGCCCCTTTGGCAAGGGGTTTTTACTCCCTTTTTTTACCCTTCATCACACCAGTTCCAAATCCTCCACGGACACGTTTACCGCAGCGGCTTGGCCGATAAAATCCAGCCGCAGCAGCGCTGTGGTCGGGCCGTGACGCTCTTCCACCCATGCCTCAAGCCCCGCGAGCGGGCCGCGTTGGATGAGAACGCGGGTGCCCACGCCGATGTTGGGCACGAGCCACACGTCCTCCATCGTTTCAAGCGCCTGCAAAATGCCGACGAGTTGTGCTTCAAATTCATCTTGATCCGGCGGCGTCAACAGGTTTGCCACGTAATCGCTTTGCATCACCAACCGCTTCCCTTCCACAGGCAAACGCAAAAACACGTAGCCGGGAAACAGCGGTTTGTGGAAGGTCACCTCTTTGCCGCGATATTTTCGCACGCTCGCATAAGTGGGCAGCTCGCAGGCGTGATCTTCGCGACCACACCACGCCACCAGCTTTTTCTCACAACGCGGCCGCGTATGGGCCACATACCACGGGTGGGATTGCAACATTTCTGCCATCACGTTGGGTTGCGCTTCTGTTTCCTCCATTGGCTCCATTGATCAAACCACGGCGGGTTTTCCTCCTGCCCGATGATGCGCACTCTCGCTGGAGGCAGGGAAGCCCCAAAGCTGAAAGTTATCCACCGCACGCACGGTGAATAGCTGAGAGTGGACGCCGCGCCGCGTCGCGCGCATAGTTTCGGCGCATTGCAATGGCAAAACGTTCCAAACGAAAACGCAAGGGAGTAAGTGGAGAAAAGGCGATGCCTGCACAATCGCCTGCAAAATCGATTGCGCAAACGGATGCGCCCGATTTGCACGAAGAGGTGATTGAGGTTTCCCGAGAGGTTGAGCAACCGGAATCGGTTGCTCCCGAGCGCGCCACTTTGCGCTGGGCCAGCCGGGGGTTGCTGCTGCTGGCCATCCTTATCGCGTGGGGCGCGGGCGCGTGGTTGCGTGCCGAATGGGTGCGCAATGCGGACAAGCCGGAACACGCGGATTACAAATGGCAAAACGGTTATTTGCTCACCACACACGATAGTTTTTTTTATGCCTCCGTCATCGAACAAGGCACGACGGCGCAGCCGGATCACTTGGTGCAGCATGCTGATATTTATCATCAAGGATTGCTCACCTTGTTGGGTGCGGCGCTGGTAAAAATGGGCGTGAGCTTGCCTCTGCTCACCACGTGGATGCCCATCCTCATCGCGCCGCTCATCGTCGTGCCGGTGATATTAATTGGGCGGCTTTATGGCTCCACGCTGTGGGGATTCTGCGCCGGGCTATTGGCGGTGATGGCCACCAGCTATTTCAGCCGCACCACACCGGGGTATTTTGACACTGATATGTTCGCCGTCACGTGGCCGATTATGGCGCTGTATTTGCTGCTGCGCGCGCACCGCGAGGAATCGCGCGGGTGGCTGCTGGCCGGCGCACTGGCGCTAATGTTTTATCCGTTCGTGTACGGCTCCGGTGCCTCGGTGGTTATCGCCATTGGCTTGTGCTTTATTGGCTATCGATTCCTGCTGATGCTCATCAATGAACTTCACCAACGCAAAAAAATTCCTTGGGGATCGAACGCGAGCTACGAATTCACTTGGGACGCCATCCTACTGGTGGCGCTGGCTGGGTTGTTTTGCCTTTGGACACCCGGCAGTTTGCTGTTCTACGCCCCATGGAAAACGTTAATTGGATTGGCGCTCATCGCCGGCGCAATTCAGTTAATGTGGCGACGCAAACAAACCCCTTTGCATTCCAGAAAAATTAACCGAGCCATTCAGGGTGCGGCGGTGTTTTTTGTTTTGATGATGATTTACCTCGGAGGCCCGTGGCACGTGCTGAAGCAAACCCTTGGTTACCTGCCCGGC
Source organism: Verrucomicrobiia bacterium (assembly GCA_014239365.1). Classification (GTDB taxonomy): domain Bacteria; phylum Verrucomicrobiota; class Verrucomicrobiia; order Limisphaerales; family UBA1100; genus JACNJL01. Next base: position 10,283 of record JAAZZB010000015.1, read on the forward strand.
GTGCAAGCTAAGCTGGAAGAATGGAGCGGGCCCAAACCTGCTGCCAATCCGAATGCCGAATCCCTGCCGGATTTGAAATTTCAGCAAGTGAAAGAGACCATCGTGGAAGTCAAGAAAACGCCCTTCTTTGCCGTGAAAGAAAATCCGACGGAAGCCAACGTGGCGATGCGGGTGAGCGGATCCGATTGGGGATTCCTGTTGGCGCTCTTTGGCTTAACGCTGTTGATTATTTTGCACCCGGAATTTCTGATCGGCGCGCCCCTGTTGGGGATCGGCATTTACTTGGCCCACATTGCCGGGCATCGGTTTACCATCCACGCCGTGCCCCTCGCGGCGCTGGGGGCCACTTATATTCCGTTGGGCCTCTTGGAACTCACGCGGCGAATCAGTCCCCACAAACCCAAAGCCCTGCTCGGCAGTCTGCCGTTTTTTGAATTTTCCAAAAAACACCAGGGCTGGTTCACCGCCTGGTTGGTGGCGGGATTGCTCACGGTGCCCTTGGCGTACGGGCTCATTAAGCCGAATTACAGCCACGACCTGCAGTTATCCCGCGGTCGACCGCCCGTGCTGCGCGCGTCCGAAGTAGCCCAACTCATCGCGCTGCGCAAAATCTCCAAGCCCGGCGACTACGTACTTACCTGGTGGGATTACGGCAGCGCGGTGTGGCTCTACTCCGGCCGCAACGTGCTCACCTCGCCCTATAATCAAAGCACCGATAGTTATATCATCGCCAAGATTATGAATTCCAATTCGCAGACACTCGCAGCAAACCTCGCCCGACTTTCCGTGGAATCCTTTCATCAGGACGGCCCGGCCCAGGGCGGAGCCAATGCTGTGGATCAAATCTTCCGTTCGCCCGCTCAGTCGCCCAATGAGATTTTGGAAATCCTCAAACACCCCGGCTACCCCGTGCCCGGCCGCACTCGCGATGTGTACCTCTACCTGCCCGCGCAAATGATGCCCATCTTTCCTGTGCTCCATCAATTCAGCGAACGCGACCTCATCACCGGCAAGCCCACCTCAACCCCCTCCCCATTTCTCGTGCAAACTGCCTGGCAATCGATGGGCGGCAACACCCACATCATCGCCATCGGCCACATTTATCCCGACGGCAAATCAATGGAAACCACTGCCTTCTGCGATTTGAATGCATTTTTGTACATACAAAAAACCCCCTTCAAGCCACCCCTCACGCCCGACAATCTCAACCGCATCACGTTGCCCTATTTCTCCATCGAAACCCGTGATGGCAAACGCCTCCACTGCAATCTCAATACCCTCTCACTGCAACAAAGCGCGACCAACAATTTTGCCCAACCCGACCTCGCCTTCAAAGATCACACCGGCAAAGCCCACATCGTGAAACAAGCTAACATCGTCGCCGGCTATCCCGCCTTGCCCCTCAAGTCCATTGAAGTAGTCAACCCCCACCCCGACCGCCCCGGCCATCTACGCATCAAACGCTTCAGCCCCGCCGGCAAACCCCACACCCAAATCGCCAACCACCATCTGGTTCTTTCAAACGAAAACGGCGGGGCCTACCTGCTTGGCACCCCCAACTACGAATCCAACTACATCCAAATGTTCTTGCTGGGACTATACGACCCACAATTTTTCGAGCCCGTCATCTCCGGCCCCCAAGGCCGCATCTACCGAGTAAAACGCTAACCAAGCTTTGCGCTCGACGCACAGCAAACAGAACGGTACAGAAGGGCTTCCTGCGTGGGGTCATAGCTCAGTTGGTAGAGCGTCGCGTTCGCAACGCGAAGGTCTGGAGTTCGACTCTCCATGGCTCCACCATTCTTTTTATTCCCTATTTTCAGGCC
>JAAZZB010000040.1 GCA_014239365.1 Verrucomicrobiia bacterium
ACGCCTTGGCGACACCGTCGTGCTCAAGTTCCTCCAGCCCCATCTTGCACACGCCCCCACTCTCATCGCCGAGCTGCGTAAAGAAGCCGCAGCCAACCGCCAGCTCACCCACCAAAACATCGTCCAACTTTACGACATCTACGAAAGCCCAGCCGAAGCTCCTTTTTTGGTAATGGAATTTGTCGAAGGCGCGTCCCTCCATACTTTGCGCCAGCAAAAAGAAAATGAAATTTATCGCTGGCCCGAACTACGCCCCATCCTGCTCCAGCTTTGTAGTGCGCTCGATCATGCCCACGGCGCGCAGCTCATCCATCGCGACCTTAAGCCCGCCAACATTCTCATCGACCTCACCGGCCGCGTGAAGCTTGCCGACTTCGGTATCTCCGCCTCCCTCGCCGATGCTTATGTGGAACTCCTCGGCCAACGCGACACTCGCGGCACCGTCACTTTCATGAGCCCGCAACAAATGGATGGCAAACCCCCCGCTGTAGCCGATGACCTTTATGCCATCGGCTCCACTCTTTATGAACTGCTCACCGGCGAGCCCCCCTTCCACACCGGCAATCTCAGCCACCAAGTCCAAGCCGTGCCTCCCCAACCCATCACCGCGCGCTTGCGCGAAAAACAAATCGAAAGCGACACTCCCGAACCCATCGCGCAGCTTATCATGAATTGCCTCGAAAAAGATCCAGCCCAACGCCCCGCCTCCATCCGCGCCATCGCCCACGCTGTGGATCCCGCCGCCGCCACCCAACCGCTATTCATCACCCCGCCTCCAGCTACCGCCCGTCCCACTGGTCGCCAAACCGCCGCATCCCCCCGCCGAAAATTCTCTGCTGAATTTTATATCGTGATGGCCCTGATGGCCGCACTATTGGTCATTGCGGCGGTGACCTTATGGACGGTGTTGAAGAATTGATTTGAGGCTGGAAAAACAGGCATTTATACCCCATAAAAGTTCAACCGGCCGGGAGCATAGGTTGCTTCCCGACCGGTTGTTTTGCTTCCCCCAACTGAAAACCACTAAAAATTGGTGAGAGCGTTTATTTGGAGAGATTCAGTCTATCGCAGTAATTCCAGGGCCGTCCGGGGGAGGTTGTTGGCTTCGCGCAGCATTTGCGTGCCGGACTGCACGAGGATTTGCTGGCGGGCGTATTCGGTGCTCTCCGAAGCCACGTCCACATCGGTGATGCGGCTCTTGGCTTGGCTGAGGTTCTGCTTGCTCGTGGTGAGCTGGCCGTTGGTAAATTCAATCCGCGACTGAATCGCGCCCAAACCGGCCCGATCCAAATGCAGTTGGCTCAAGGCGTCCACAATCTTGGTGAGCGCGGTTTTTGCGCCGGCAACGGTGTTGATTTTCACGCCGCCCTGATCCGTGGCAACCGCCGAAAGATCCTGCAATGTCGAAATCGTGGAACCCGAACCAATCACCGTAGCCGCCGAATCCTCGCCGGTGCTGATGGGGTTGACGCTGACGTAGTAGCCTTTGCTGACGGCTTTGCGGTGCTGATTTTCCAGGTCACCGCTGCCCACCGGTTCGCTGCCAATAAAACTGCCATTGGCGATGGCGGTGTAGTGAGATCCAGTAAACCCTCCATTGCCATTGGCGGAAACGGTGAGATCAACTGTGGTAAAATCTCCAGAATTAAATGTGGTGGAGTTGGCCGTGGGCGGGACTTCCTTCACCGGCCCCGCACCCCCGGTAAATGTTCCTGACGCATCAACGCGGACAAACGTGCCGGCGAGCAACTTCGTGCCGCTGTTATCCGAGGTGGACCAACGGCTGCCTGCGGCCAGCGCATCATTGTAATATAAATCCTGATTCAACTTATGGGCCGTCGTTCCCAGTTTCCAGACGTCGGAGTTGACGACGTAACCGGCCTTGCTAGTTTTATAAATATCGCTTGCGCCAACTTTCCAGGATTGTTCCTTCAACGCATCCGAATAAACAGACGCACCTAAATCCACGCCGCCGATGGTGAACGTATTGCCATCCGCATCGATGGTGATATCCACGGAAGATCCGTCGAACAATTTCACGCCGTTAAAATCTTTATCTTTTGAGTCGCGCACATAAGCCATCAGCTGCTGGAACTCCTCATTATACAAGGCACGATCAGACGCTTGCTTGGTGTTATCCTGCGCCATCATCGCCAGCTCACTCATCCGGGTGAACGCGCTATCAATCGATTTGATATAGCCGTCCTGCGTTTGCGTGAGGCTCATCGCGTTGCCGAGATTGGTCAGCACCGAATCGAGCCGGCGCACTTGTGATTCCAGCCGTGCGCTCACCGCGAGGCCCGCAGCGTCATCGGAGGGATTGATAATCTTCGAGCCGGAGCTCAACCGCGCCAGCGACTTTGCCAATTGGTTTTGGCTGACCATCAAATGCGAGGCCGTCCGCTGCGCTTCTACGTTGGTGTTAATAACCATATGCCTGTTCCTTCAGTTAGGTTCTCATTCTATAAAAACCGTTTCGGGAACCAGAGAAGCAACCCGCGTGCCAACTTTTGGGAATAAGTCCAATTCCAGTGAAATTTATAAAAAACCCAAAAAACACCAAAATACGAACACAAAAACGCAGTTATTTGGATAAAAAAGATAAAAATTGCAATTTTCAGTGCAACCCAAGAAAGGCAAGAATTGCCGTTTGAGCAATCAGAAGGGTCAAATGTGCCGGTGACCCAATGTAGCCCGGGCCGGTGGCCCGGGTGGTTTACTAAACATCCCGAAGGGATGAACAACAATAGCCCCGGGTGAAACCCGGGGTTGATTCGGTCAAAAACAAAACAACCCCGGAGGGGTTGAACGTGTGTGCTTCCGGTTCAACCCCTCCGGGGTTGTTTATTGTGATGTACGACATTTCCCCGGGTTTCACCCGGGGCTATTAATATTGATTCCCCTTGGGAATCCTTCCCATCAACCCTCACCTTAGCCCAATGGCCGCAACAATTCCAAAACCATCCCTTGCCGTGCATTGGCTTGGCGTAAGGTGTGCACGGCGCTTTGGGCGCGGATTTGTTCGGTGGCGAGGCGGGTGCTTTCCTGCGCCACATCGGTGTCGCGGATGCGACTGGCGGCGGCGGTCATACTTTCGCGTTGGGAAGTGAGCTGCGCGCTGGCGGATTCCAAGCGGCTGAGCGTGCCGCCAATGTCCGCGCGTTCGATGGAAACGCTGGCGCCGGCCGCCGAGGTGGCATCAAGCGCGGCGCGTGCGCCTTCCATTGAGGTCAACTTCGTGGTGTTGGCGGTGAGCACATTAAATTCGTCGGTAAACAAATCCACCTCACCCATCGTCACCGAAGTGCCTTCGGGGCTTACGGTGACTTCGCGCGATTGGCCGTCGAAAAGGTTTACGTGATTAACCTGCGCGGTGCGGACGTCATTGACCATTCCTTTGAGCTGTTGAAATTCCGTGTCGTACAGCGCGCGGATGTCATCGGGCATCGTGCCATCCTGCGCGAGCACCGCCAGCTCGCCCATGCGGCTCACGATTCCATCGAGCCCCCGCAAGTGCGCGTCCTGCATTTGGGCAAACGAACCGGCGCTGGAAACATTCCGGCTCGCCGCATCCAGTCGCGCCAGCTGCGCATCCAAGCGAGTGGCCACCGCTAAACCGGCGGCATCATCCTGCGGCGCGAGCAACTTGTTGCCGCTCGAAAGCCGCAAGGACGATTGCGCCACGCCGCTGATGTGCTGCGAAAGCAAATCCGCAAAGCGCACGCCCTCGTTGTTGTTAACGGAAATCATCGTGTTCCTGAAGCAATGTTACCCGAAAACAAGGATTGCGCAAGCTGGGAGGGCGAAGCTCCTGCTGAGCCGAAGGATGGCGAAGCCGTCCTTAATTGCGCAAGGCGCGCTTTCACGCGCCACGGCTCAGCAGGAGCTTCGCCCTCCCGGTGAAAACAACGCATCGGCGGCGGCTAGTGTTTCGTGCGAGCCGACCGGGTTGGTCGGGGTTGGGGAATCCCTAAATCACGGCTCTTGAATCGCAATCAATTCCTCGACAACACGGGTTGGTGGTCGTATGAATTTTCTCGGTGAAACGTTTGTTTTCCATATTAGTTTGCTGCATTATTGCGAATGCAATCTTCGCCGGTCAGAAGCCTGACTTCGAACAGTTCCGCAACCGCTTGCCTTGGATTTGGAAAACGCCCCGGCAGGTTGAGCCGCCCAAGGTAAAGGACTCGGCTTGGCCGACGGATGCGATTGATCGCTTTGTGCTTCGGAAGCTGGAAGCTGAGAAACTGAAACCCGCCGGGCCGGCCAATGATCGGGTGTGGATTCGGCGCGTGTACTTCGCCATCACCGGTTTGCCGCCGAAGCCGGAGGATGTCGAGGCCTTCCTCAAGGACACCTCCAAGAATCGCAAACGCACGCTGGTGCGCGCCTTGCTGGATTCGCCCCACTACGGCGAGCGCTGGGCGCGTCATTGGATGGACCTCGTGCGCTACGCGGAATCACGCGGGCACGAAGCTGATCCCATTTTGCCTAATGCCTACCGGTATCGCGATTACCTGATCCGCGCGTTCAATGCGGATCTTCCTTACGATGCTCTGGTCACCGAACATCTCGCAGGCGACCTGTTGAAAAGCCCTCGACTGCATCCGGAAACGGGAGCCAACGAATCCATCATCGCCACCGGCTGGCCTTTCTTTGGTGAAGTGCAAGGAGTCCCGGTGGATCTCCGTCAGGACGAATGCGATCGCCTCGACAACAAAGTCGATGTGATGAGCAAGACGTTTCTCGGCTTAACTGTTGCCTGCGCCCGTTGCCACGATCACAAGTTCGATGCCATCCGCCAGCGCGACTACTATGCCATGGCGGGTTTGATTCTCAGTTCCAGTTACCGACAGGCACGGTTTGAATCGATGGAACAGAACAAAGCCGTTGCGAAGAAGCTGGAGGCATTGCGACAGGATCACTTGCCGAAAATCGCGAAAGCCTTTGCCGCTGCCGCGCGGCCCGTGGTTGATGCGCTGGAGGACGGTGTGCCCGTCGAGCTGAACTCTCCACCATTGCCCCATTGGACGAAACTGATTATGGCAGTGGATTCGGGTTCCCAAGGCGAAGTTTGGGCCAAGCTTTCATTTGATCACACCAAGTGGAAAACCATGAAACTGCCCGGTCATTTTGAAAACGCCGGGTTGCCCAACCACGATGGCGTGGTGTGGTTTCGAAAAACCATCGAATTGTCTGCTGCACAGGCCAAGTCCAAGGCAGTCCTGAACCTCGGTCAAATCGATGACATGGACGTCACTTGGGTCAATGGCTCGAGGGTAGGAGGCTACGAGAATCCCGGCCACCATTACACGGTGCGGAAGTATCCCGTTCCCGCGGGTCTATTGAAAGCGGGCAAGAATACGATTGCCGTTCGTGTCATGGATCATGGCCTGCCCGGAGGCATCGCCGGCAAGCCGGAGCAGCTCGTCCTGCAGTTGGGAAAGGAAACCATTTCCCTCGCCAATGCCTGGCATTTTTCCGCGGGTGCGAACCTGAAGACACTCAATGAACAGGCCGCCCTTGTCAGGCCCGAGCTGGTGACGTCGTTCATTTATCCCGTGGAAGGGAAGCATCAAATGGTGGCCGACTTTACCCAAGGGCATACGCCTTGGCTGGTGGACGGGCCGACCTTTGGGCAGTCGCCGACTCTGCCGGGCCAGTTGATGCTGGTCACAGGCGATCAACCCCTCGCGCTATCCCGCAACGGCGGTGCGATGCGTGATGCCTTCTGGAGCAGGCTCAAGAACATCGACAGTGAAAACGATCCCGGAGGATTGCTGAGTGGCGTGTCGCGAGCGGGTAAAACCATTCGTACTCCGACCGTTACCCTAGCCTCGGGCCAAGTTTCCTACCTGATCAGGGGAAAGGCGGTGGTGTATGCTGCGGTCAGTCAAAGTCTTTTTGCCGGGCCCCTGCACGGAGCTCTGAGCAGAACGGTGGAGGTGAAAGGCGACGCACCGCGATGGATCGGGCACAATCTCAAGCGCTATGCGGGGCAGCGCGTTCACTTCGAATTTTCTCCAGTCGGCAACGCGCCGTTCGAGCTTCTTAAAGTTATCGATGGGGGAACCCCGAAGCAAGAGCTGGGAGAGCAAAAATCGGTGGCCCAAAAAGAATTGCATCGGGCGCTCGATGATTTGGAGGACGGCACGCTGGAAGCGCGTCATGTGCCTCACATCGCCTGGTTGCTCAAACTTGGAAAAGTGAATCTCCCCGACGCGATATTTACGTCCTGGCAATCAGCCCTCGATGACTTGGCTGAAGAAGCACAATGGGAATCACGACTGGCGGTCAGCTGGTGGGGAGGCACCGGGGTGGACGAACACGTCCTCGAGCGAGGAAGCCACGAATCACCCGGGGAACGCGTCGGGCGAAATCTGCCTGAACTTCTCGCGATGGCCCCGATGCAAAACCGAAGCCCCGGACGTTTGGAGCTCGCTCGGCAACTCACGGCAAAGGGTCATTCGCTGACCTCGCGCGTCATGGTCAACCGAATTTGGCATCAGCTATTCGGTCGCGGAATAGTAGCCACGCCGGACAATTTCGGCTGGCTGGGTCAGCGGCCAACTCATCCTGACCTGCTCGATTATCTGGCCGTCGAGTTTGAAAAGAACCACTCGCACTCGATCAAATCGTTCATTGAACGAATCGTGCTGACCCAAACTTTTGGGATGTCGAGCACCGCGGCCAATCCAGTCTATGCGGAAAAGGATCCGGACAATCGATGGTTGCACCGTATGCCGATGCGGCGGCTCGAAGCGGAAGCGATTCGCGACGCGGCGCTCGCCATTTCAGGTCGGCTGGACCGAACGGTAGGAGGCAAGCCGGTCCTGGTTCACCTGACCGAATTTGTCGTCGGCCGCGGCAGCCCCACGAAGAGCGGCCCGCTGGACGGCGCCGGTCGACGATCCATCTATACCGCGCTGCGGCGCAATTTCATCCCGACCTTCATGTTGACCTTTGATTTTCCCGGCCCCTTCACCACCATCGGCAAACGAGATGTCACCAACGTTGCCGGTCAGTCCCTGGCCTTGATGAATGACCGCTTTTTGTACGGACAGAGTAGCATCTGGGCAAAGCGGATCATCAAGGAACAAACGTCTGCGCCCAAACGCATCCGGCGGATGTACGCCGAGGCTTTTGCTCGCCCGCCCAGCGATGGCGAATTGGCGGCCTGCCTGGAGGCTCTCACTGAATTTACTAAATTGTATGGGGGCGATCCCAATGGCCATGAGGCGTGGCGCGATCTTTGCCATTCGTTTTACAGCATGACAGATTTTATTTACCTGAAATGAAGCATCCCTTCATCACCCGCCGTGATTTTCTGCAGAAGGCTTCGCTCGGCTTCGGTAGTCTGGCTTTGTCCAGCTTGTACGGAGCGCCGTTGATTCCACATCACCCGCCGCGCGCAAAGAATGTAATCTTCCTGTTTATGGAGGGCGGAGTTTCGCAGGTCGACTCCTTCGATTACAAGCCGATGCTGGCCAAGTATCACGGGAAGGATCCGCGTGAAGTCATCGGCAAGCTTGAGGCCACCCAATTTGGGAATGTAGGAAAGGTGATGAAATCCCCCTGGGCATTCAAGCAACGCGGACTATGTGGAGCCTGGATCAGCGAACTGTTTCCCCATATGGCTGAACTAGCCGACGAGCTGGCAATCATTCGATCGATGACCGCCAATTTTCCCGAGCACACCAGCGCCTGTTATTTTCTGCACAACGGATTGGGCCTGCAGGGCCGACCGAGTATGGGCGCGTGGGCGAACTACGGGTTAGGCAGCGAGAACGAAAACCTCCCCGGCTACGTCGTGCTCAACGGCGGCCAGATTCCCTCCGGGGGTCTGGATAATTTTTCCAATGGCTTTCTGCCTGCAACCCACCGCGGCAATCTGTTAAACGTCATCGGCACCCCGCTCGCGAACGTGAAGCCGAACGAGAAATCCGGCCGAGCTCAGGAGATTAAGCGGCGCCTAGCCCAGAAACTGAATCGGGACACGGCCGGGGGTATCGATGCCCTCGAATCGGCGATTGCCAACCACGAGCTGGCAGCCCGGATGCAACTGGCCATCCCTGAGGTGATGTCTCTGGACGGCGAAACCGAAGCCACCAAAAAGCTGTATGGCTTCGAGGCCAAATACAAGCACACGCAAACCTATGCGCGGGAATGCCTGATCGCCCGGAGACTGATCGAGCGGGGCGTGCGCTTCGTCGAGTTAACTATCCCCCAGGTGAATGGATACCAGCGGTGGGATGCACACAACGATCTGGTGACGAATCACAGCACGAACGCGCGCGCGGTGGACCAGCCGATCGCCGGCTTGATCCGCGATTTGAAATCACGCGGCCTGCTGGATGAAACCCTGATCGTCTGGTCCGGCGAATTCGGACGCACCCCTTTTGCTCAGGGAGGGAAAGGCCGGGATCACAACGAATATGGATTCAGCCTCTGGATGGCCGGAGGCGGGATCAAGCCCGGCGTAACCTATGGCGCAACCGACGACTGGGGCTACAAGGCGGTGGATAACTCATTACAGATACACGATCTCCACGCCACCATTCTGCACCAGCTCGGGATCGACCACGAGAAGTTGACCTACCGCTTCAGCGGCCGCGACATTCGGCTGACCGATGTGCACGGGCACGTCATCAAAGAAATCCTTGCCGCTGATTATTAACCGCAGATTACGCAGATTGCGCAGATTTTTTCATTGGGTTTGCTCTGCGTTAATCTGTGTAATCTGCGGTTAGCCTCTGGTTTACTTTGAAAACAAAGCATCGGCAGCGGCCAATGTTTCGTGTGAGCCGATGTCGAGCCAATCGCCGGGGACGGTCCAGGTGTGGACGGGTTGTTGGGGGTAAAGCCATTGGACGAGGCGGCCGGGTTGGTCGGGGTTGTGGCCTTCTTTTATATAGCGTCGAATTTCCGGCAGCACCGCTCGCGGGTAATAATAGAGCGCGATGCCGATGAGCGTGCTCTTGGGGGCCTCGGGTTTTTCTTCAAAACTGATGAGCCGACCGGATTCATCTTCGGCGTCCACCGCAACGACTCCGTATTTTTTTGCTTCTTCCAGTGAACCCACATCGTGCAGGCCGAGCACGGGGGTTTGGGTTTTGCGGCAGCGCTCACCAAAGCCGCGCAGATCGCCGGTGAACAGATTATCGCCCGCGATGACGAGCACATCGTCCTCAATCGCTTCGCGTTCAATGACGTGATGCAAATCGCCAATGGCGCCGAGGCGGTCTTCGTTGGTGGTGGTGCCGTCGTTGATGATGGCACCGGAAAAATCCGGATGCGCTTTTTGATAGTCCGCGAGCCAGTTTTCAAAATGGCTGGAAAATTTTTCGTTGGTGACGACGAAGGTTTGGTCGATGCCTCCAATGGCGTTGCTGCTGGCGAGGACGTGCTCGAGCATCGGACGACCGCCGACGGGCAGCAACGGTTTGGGGGTGTGCTCGGTGAGCGGGTGCAGCCGCGTGGCGTAGCCGGCGGCGAGGATGATTTGCTTCATATTACGGTGTGGAAAATTCCCGGCGCGGCGCGCTGCACCATGGCGCGGGATTGCACGAGGATGTCGACGCTGCTTTCGCACTCGAGCGCCTGCACGGCGAGTTGCTGGCATTCGCTGTGGTTGAGGTGGCGGATGAGGTATTTGATTTGCAGCAACATCTGCGGCGCCACGCTGAGTTCATCCACGCCGAGGCCGAGCAATAATGGAATCGCGGTGGAATCACCGGCCATCTCGCCGCATACACCGGTCCAAATGCCGTGGCGGCGTCCGGCGTCGATGGTCATTTGCAGCATCCGCAACATCGCCGGATGCGTGGGGTCATATAAATCCGCGACCTTTTCGTTGAGGCGATCGACGGCCAGCGTGTACTGAATGAGATCGTTGGTGCCGATGCTGAAAAACTTGGCGCGTTTGCCGAGCGTGTTGGCGGTGAGCACGGCGGACGGGATTTCCACCATAATGCCGACCTCCAGATTTTCATCGAAGGGGATGCCTTCGGTGCGCAGTTCGTCCATGCACTCGGCGAGCAGCGCGTTGGCTTCGGTCAGCTCTTCCACACCGGAAATCATCGGGTACATCAGCTTCACATTGCCTCCGGCGCTGGCGCGGAGGAGGGCGCGCAGTTGCACGCGGAAAATATCTTTGCGCGCGAGGCAAAAGCGAATGGCGCGCCACCCGAGAAAAGGATTGGCCTCATCAGTCTCGCCGATGGCGCGGCCGATTTTATCCGCACCAATATCGAGCGTGCGGAAAATCACCGGCTCGGGCGCGAGCGCTTGGGCGACGCGTTCGTAGCTGATGGCTTGCTCCTCCTCATCAGGCAACACGTCGCGATCGAGAAACATATACTCGGTGCGGAAAAGCCCCACGCCTTGCGCGCCGCAATCGAGCACGGCGGCGGTGTCGCTGATTTGCTCGACGTTGGCGGAGAGAATAATCTGATGCCCATCGAGCGTGATGGCCGGGCTGTCTTTGATTTCCAGCAACTTGGACTGGATGTCTTCCTGTTCTTTTTCAAGTTGGCCGTATTCAAAAAGCGTTTGGTCGGTGGGATTGATCACCACCACGCCATTGAACCCATCGAGCAACGCGTAGTCGCCCGTGGCCATGCGTTCGCAGGCGGTCTTGAGGCCCACCACGGCGGGGATGCGCAGCGAGCCGGCGATGATGGCGGTGTGCGAAGTTTTGCCGCCGACATCCGTGGCGAAGCCGAGCACGTATTCGGGATTGATCTGCGCGGTGTCAATGGGCGTGAGGTCGTGTCGCACGAGAATGTGCGGCTCGGTCAGGTGGCTGAGGTCCACCGCGTCGCGTCCGGTGAGGTTGCCGAGCACGCGGGAGGTTACATCGCGAATGTCGGCGGCGCGTTCGCGGAGGTATTCATCCTCCACACTGCCCAGCGCGATGGCGTAGTTTTCCGAAACTTCGTGGAACGCAAATTCCACGTTGACGTGTTCCGATTCAATAAATTTTTTGACCTCATCGAGCAGGGTTTGATCTTCGAGCACCAGCAGATGGGCATCGAAAATTTCCGCATCGGAAGAACCCATTCGGTCGCGCACCTCATTTTGAATGCGGGCGATTTCGCGGCGGGTGACGGCAAGGGCTTCTTGGAGACGCTCCAGCTCGGCCGGAAAATCCTTGGCTTCCACGCGTTGTCGCGCGGGACGTTCGCCACGGTCATCATCGAGGATGACAATCCGCGCGCGCACCACGCCCGGCGAAACGCCAATGCCGCGAAAGATGCGTTCCCCATTATCCAAGCCATCAGCCACGCGCGGATGATGGTTCGCGGGAGGGCGACGGAACAAGTAAAAAGTCAAACGCGCCGCATTATTGGTAGGGATACGCAGTGCGTGTCCACGGACGCGCGCAGCGCGTCCCTACCGTGGGCGAAGTTTCTGCACGCGACTTTTCACTTTTTACTTTCCCTACATTCCGGCAATGTGCGCCTGTGCCTGACCTGCGCTCCATCCAAAACCTTGCCCTCGTGGGATTTATGGGCTGCGGGAAATCCACCGTGGGCCGCACGGTGGCGGGTGAGTTGGGGTTTGAGTTTGTGGATACCGATGCGTTGGTGGAAGCCGAAGCGGGCATTCCTGTGAGCGAAATTTTTGCCAACGCCGGCGAGGCCGCCTTTCGCAAACTGGAATGCGAAGCCATCGCCAGCTTGGAAACACGGCGCGATTTAGTGATCGCCACCGGCGGCGGCGCAGTCACTTTTCCAGAAAACCTCGAAAGCCTCAAACGCCACGCCCTCGTCGTTTGTTTGTGGGCCGGCGCCGAGGCTTTGCACGATCGCACGAAGCACCAAACCCATCGGCCATTATTGCAGCAGGAAAATCCGTTGGAAGTCATCCGCACGTTGCTGGTCGAGCGCGCGCCGCATTACAAAAAAGCCGACGTCATCATCAACACCGAGCAACGCCCCCAACGCGTCGTCGTCGCCCAAGTGAAGCATCAGTTTGAAGAATCCAGCGGTGGCGGCACATCAACCGATTCCGCCGCCGCCTCCTGAGCCTCCGCTGCTTTCTCCGCCTTAAACACCTGCGCCGTGGTCACTTGCGCCCAGATCCAGCCGACTTTCAAAATAATCACCCCCACCGCACCGGTCACCAATGGCCCCATCATCCCGCTGCTCAAATGTTTTAGCGCCGCCGAAATATCATCCACCTCGCCATCCATACTCGTGGAGTAATTTTTCAGCGCGAAATAAAATTCATAAATGCAATAGCCCAGCAACGCGAAGCCGATGAGGGAACCCACCAATTGAAGAATGCCGCTCACCCAACGTTTACAAATTAACGTGCCCACCCCCGGCACCGTCATATTCGCCATCAGGCAAACCCACTTCATAGTTGCGGCGTAGGTGGCGTTGGCGTCCCACCCGCCGGGTTGCCCGTGCGCGCGCCAAATAAATGCTCATAAGCCGCCATGTTAATGCAAAAGGCCAGTGGCAACGTGAACAGAATCCCAACGCCACACGCCAAAATCCCCAACTCAGCAACGATACCCACGACTATAAAAAAGAAGAACAGCTGGAACCAATGTTTGTTCACCACCTTGCGGCTGGTTTGCATGGCCTGCCAAAAACCAATGCGCCGATCCACCGCCAGCGGCAGGGCGAACGCCCAGCAAATGCTCAAATAGAGTGCCGGCAAAATCATGACGAACACACCCGCAATCACTAGGAGCACGCTGGCTCCGCCGAAGTCCGGCGCCGACTTGGTTCGGATGGCCTCCATAAGAGGTGCCCCAATGGCGATGACCATCATCACCAGCCCGGGAATCATCGTGGCAAAAATAATCAGGCCTTGAATGAGGTTGACGAGGAATAGCCCCGCGAAGTTTCGTGAGAACCCGGAAAACAAATCTCCCACTTGCGGGTTTTGATTGCGCCGCGCTTTGATAAAAAAATACATCAATCCACCCAGCAACACCGGCTGGAGAATCATGGACGCGAGGCTGAAAAGAATGCCGATGAACGGGATGATTGAAAACAGGATGACGGCGAAAATAATGACTAGGAACAACACGGACACGCCGATGGAACCGCCCATATGTTTGGAGAACACATCCCAGCCCCGCTCAAAGCAGCCCGCGCTCCAAACGCCGTGATCGCGCGTGAACACATCCGCCGGCAAAGGCGGATACTGCCCCGGGCTAACTTCAGTCGGAAATGCCGGCGCGCCGTGGGAAGGTGCTTCGGGGGTGGGCGCAGTTGCCTCAGGTGCCAAGGTGGCCGCCAATTCCGGCACATCGCGCAGTGACATCCAGTCCGTCGCCCCTTCCGGCTTGATGCGCGTCTCGCCATTGGCGCGGCCGCCCTGCACCCACTCGTGCACCTCCGCCGCCGAAACCGGCCCGTATTCTTTTCCATCCCCGCCGATGATAATATATTGGCTCATAATTAATTTAGCGGAAAACCGCCTTCACTTCCGGTTTACTCAAAACCACAATTGCCCAAATCCCCGCGCCAATCCCGAGGCAGCAGCAATTCCAATCGCACAGGATGCACAAAATACTCGCCGTCATAGCCAGCCCGTAGGACTGACATTTTTTCATTTTGATCGCGCCTAGGAGAATGACGATGTTGGTCACAAACCACAGCCCGTTGATGGCGATTCCTAAGCCGCCAACAAGCATCTTAAGTTCTTCCGGCACCTCCTGAGTGTTGCCTCCGGTGAGTTGATAAATGGTGTTTAGAGGTGTGTAGATAATGTTTACAATCGACAGCACCATCATAAAAATCGCGGGCCCTTTCACCATCGCCTGGGCCGCGCCGGGGTTGGCCGCCATCGGCTGAGGCATGCCGGGTGCGGCGGGTGCGCCAAGATTGGTGGGTACGGGCGGGGCGCCGGTTGCCGCGAGTTCGGTGTGTTGCCCTGCCGGTTGCCACGCGCCGCCATCGGCACTCACTTGGGTTTGCGCGTTCACGCGGTTCTCCGCCATGAACTGCTGCATTTGCTCTCGCGAATACGGTCCGTACGTTTTCCCGTCGCCACCGATGAAATGAAATTGTGCCATAGCTAAATTAACTGCGCGGAATTTACGGATTCGCGATGCCGATGGCAATGCCCAATGCAACAAGGGCGGCAAGGATTACGAAACTCAGGATCGAGCAAATGAGCCCCGCGATGGCCATGCCTTTGCCTTCCTGTTGAGGATTGGCCTTGATCTGCGTGAGGCCGATGATTGAAAAAATGATACCCAAAATGTTGAATGGAAATCCGTAGCAACAACACAACATCGGCAGTGCAAGAATGCCGCAAATCATCCCGGTGATGGCCATCGGGTTGGTGGCCGGCTGGGGAGCGACGGGGTAAGCCACCGGCGGTGGCGGGTAAGCGGTGGGATGTTGCGGCGGCGGCAAGGGCGCTGGATTTGGCGCGGCGGTTTGGGGATTCAAATCCGCAACGAATTCCAAGAGGCTGCCCAATTGCACCCAGTCCGTTTCGCCTTGGGGCCGGATTTGCGATTGCGCATTCAGCCGACCTTCGGCGATCCATTCCCGCACTTCCACCGCTGCCTTCGGCCCGTACTCTTTGCCGTCGCCACCGATGAGGAAATACATGGGCGAAACTTAACGAATCAATAGTTGGACGTCCCGAAAAAAATAAACCCCTCGAGGGGTGCTCGCGTTACCTGAAGCCGAGATAAATGGAAACCGCCATCACCACCGCGCCCAAAAGTGAAAGCGCCCCCACCACGATGCCGAGGTAACCGGTGATGAGTCCTGCAACGACGAGCCCCTTTCCGCCGAGCAATTTCGGTTCCGCACGAATGGCCCCCCACGCCACGTGGCCGCAAATCACCGCCGGCACACCCAGCACCAAGCCCAGTGGAAAAAACACCAACGACACAATGCCGAGCACCAAACAAGCCACTGCCATTCCCGTTGCGCGCGGCGGTTGGCTAGGTGGCAGTGGTTGGCCGCGCAAAGGGCCCGTCCATTCTGGAAACGTCGCGAGCGGCCGCCACGTTTCTTCGCCCGTGCGCCGCGCCATCGTGCGATGGCTCGCGCGGCCTTCGCGGATCCACCGACACACCGCCGCAGCATCCTCTGGCCCGTGCGCCCGATTATCCGTGCCAATGATTTCGTAAGTCGGTTGCATCAATCGCAAAAAACTATTTCGCTGCAAATATTCCAATTAAAAACAAAACTGTAAAAATAAGACTAACGATGATTTCCAATGCACCGCCAATGACCGCAATCCAGGCGTGGGCGGTGCCTCTGACGACTGGATTTACTTTCACATTTTTCAAACCCTTAATGCCTATGATCAGCGTGCCTATGGAAAAGAGTACTCCGAGGATCGGCACAAACATCAGGATCCCGCCGGCGAATACCATATAGTAGCCGATTAGGGCGTGCTTGTTTTTGTACGGAATGAGCCCGCCGGTAGCATCGCTTTCGGAGGGGGCACCAACAGGCGGTGGCGAGGATGTCAGCGTGCCGGCGAATTCCAGGAAAGTGGCCAACGGCTTCCATTCCTGTGCGCCATCGAGGCAAGTCATGGTTTGGCCGTTGATGCGGCCTTCGGTGATCCATTGATTGACTGTCGCCGCATCGATGGGTCCGTGCGGTTGGTTGTCTGCTCCAACAATATGATACATATTTCCTTTCGGTATTCAGGTTGGCAGCGCGTTGGGTGCTCAAAGAACGTTATGAAATTATCAGGAAATCATTGTTGCCGCGAGGCAAAACTCCGGGGCGCGTACGCCTCTATTTCACTGCAGGCGATTCCGGCACGGGTGGCGGGGCGAGCCAACTAAAAGGTTTCACCGGAATATTTCGCACCACGCCAAGTGCAATAAAAATTACCGCAATCCAAACCAGCGGTTGGTTGCATTCATGCTGCGCCAACGGCACGGGCATTTCGCCACGCCGCCGCCATTCGCGCATCCACATAAAAATCAGAAACCCCACAATCGGCAGCGAAAGAATATAGCCGGGGTGAAACTGAAACGCGGCGAGCACGCGCCCGTGCGTCAATGCGTGCGTGGCGCGCAAGCCGCCGCAACCGGGGCAATCGAAGCCGGTTACTTTTTTGAAACCGCATTGCGGGAAATATTGTTTGTTGGCCACCGGTTCGTTTTGATGCACGAACACAATCGCCGCGCCAATCACCACGAGCGCCAGCACGGGGAGCAGTTTCCAGGTTTGCCGAACAGGCGCTGGCGCTATGATGGGCGGTTCGTCGGGCACGGTTATTGAGCTAAATCCGCCAGCTTGGCGGCAGCGCGGCCATCGTCGATGACCGCGGCGGCGAGATCGAATCCCGCGCTGATGGAATCGGCGGCGTTGGCCACAAATAATGCCGCGCCGGCATTTAATAAAACCGCTTCGCGTTTGGGGCCTTTGTCTTCACCATTCAATATTGACCGAATGAGGCCGGCGTTGGTTTCCGCATCGCCCCCGGCGAGGTCATCCAAGGTGGCATTGGACAATTGAAAATCTGCCGGGCTCAATGTTGAAAAAGCAAAGCCGCGGTCCTGATAAAATTCGGCAATCGCATTTTCGCCGAGCGTGGAAAGTTCGTCCATCGGTTTCCCATCCGCGCTGCCGCACACCACCATCCCGCGTTGGATGCCGAGGGTTTGCAACACGTTGGCCATCGGCTCGGTGAGTTCCGCGCGCGGCACGCCGATGAGTTGCGCCGTGGGTCGCGCGGGATTCAGCAGCGGCCCAAGAAAATTAAAGAGCGTGCGCTGACCCGCCTCGGCGCAGAGCTTGCGCGCGGGGGCAATATTTTTAAATGCGGGATGATATAGCGGCGCAAACAAAAACGCGAAGCCGTGCGCCGCCATCGACGCGGCGGCATCGGCGGGCGAAAGATCGGTGGGGATGCCGAGCGCCGCGAGCACATCGGCGCTGCCGCTTTTGCTGGTGATAGCGCGGTTGCCGTGTTTGGCCACGGTGACGTCCGCCGCCGCGCACACAATCGAAACGGTGGTGGAAATATTGAAGGTGTTCAGCCCATCGCCGCCCGTGCCGCAGACATCGAGGATCACCCCCGCGCGCGTGGCGTCATCCAACGGCACGGCCGTGGCGCGCCCGCGCAGTTCGCCGGCGAACGCGGCCAGTTCTTCCGTGGACTCGCCTTTGGTGGCGAGCGCGGTTAGGAATTCCGCCTTCACCTCCGGCGTGATTTCCTCGGCGGTCATTTGCTGAACCGCTTCGGTGGCTTGCTCCGCGTTGAGATCCGTGCCCGTGCGGAGTTGTTCGGTTAATAGATTGAGCATCGGCGGGAAGGGTCGGGGTTCTTTGTGCACGGTTCAAGGATTTTACGGGGTGGGTAGGGCGGTTTCTCCGAAACCGCCACGGCGCGCTCGGAGAGCACGCCCTACCTTGCACCTCACTATTCTCTACTCACCACTCACTTCCTCCGTTACATTGCGCGCCGCGTGGAAACGATCACTCTCACAACTGACACCGACGATTGCTTTGCCGAAGCGATCGCCCAAGCGGCGGCGGCATTGCGGCACGGCGCGGTAGTGGCGTTACCGACGGAGACGGTTTATGGCCTCGCGGCGAATGCGTTGGACGAATCGTGTGTGGCGAAAATTTTTGTGGCCAAAGATCGGCCAGCGAAAAATCCAATCATCGTGCACGTGGCAGATGAAACGATGGCACGCGATTGCGTTGCCGAATGGCCGGCCGCCGCCGCCGCGTTGGCCAATGCGTTTTGGCCGGGGCCACTCACGTTGGTGTTGCCGAAGGCGGAGGGCATTCCGGATAACGTCACCGCGGGCGGGGGCACGGTGGGCGTGCGTTGGCCGGGGCATCCGTTGATGCAGGAAGTGATTCGCGCGTGTCGGTTTCCGTTGGCCGCGCCGAGCGCGAATGTGTCCAATCAAGTTTCGCCCACCACCGCCGCGCATGTGGCGGCGCAATTGGGCGGACGCATCCCGCTGATCATCAATGGCGGCGCGTCCGAGGTGGGGATTGAATCGACGGTGGTGGAGGTGGCGGGCAATGCGGTGCGCGTGTTGCGGCCGGGAATGATTTCTGCCGAAGCGATTGCGGCGGCGTGGCCGGAAGGGGCGGCTGCAAATGAAACCGGCATTTTGAAAAGCCCCGGCCAATTGCCGCGCCACTATGCGCCGAACGCGCGGCTGTTGGTATTGACTTGGTCCGACGCGGACGATTTGGAAAATCAAATTGCTTATTCGCGTACGCCGCACGATCGCATTTGCGTCATCACCCACAACCGCATCGTGACCGGTACGCGCTTCGGCCGCGTAAGTGTTTTCCCAAATGATCCCGAAGCCTACGCCCGCGCGCTGTATGCCGAGCTGCACCAATGCGATGCCGAAGGGGCGGAGTTGATTGTGGTGGAGGCTGTGCCGGAGGCAGCGGAATGGTTGGGGATTGCGGATCGGTTGATGCGGGCGAGCGGGAGGGAATGACCAATGACCAAAATCCAAGGCCCAAGGAATTTCCAAAAAACAATTCCCAAAATTGGGTTTTGGCAGGAGTGCGTTTTGGGCCTGCCGGCAAGATGCCGGCAGCACGTGGCGCGTTAGGTTGGCAATGATTGATTGGGGTTTGGATTTTGGTCATTGGTCATTCGCGGCCTCGCGCCACCCCGGTGATAAATTGGGAATGACGTTCGTTTGACGAAGGGGCGCGGGGGCTTTAGCCTCCCCGCGTATGGTTCAGTATTTGGATTTGCTCCGGCACGTGTTGGAGAATGGAAAGCGCAAGGACGACCGCACGGGGACGGGGACGTTGTCGGTGTTTGGGGCGCAGGCGCGGTTTGATTTGCGCGAGGGGTTTCCGATGTGCACGACGAAGAAGCTGCACTTGCGCAGTATTGTCCACGAGTTGCTTTGGTTTCTCAAAGGCGACACGAACATTGGTTATCTCAATGAACACAAGGTTCGGATTTGGGATGAATGGGCGGATGACGCGGGCGACCTCGGCCGCGTGTACGGCGCGCAATGGTGCGATTGGCGTGCGCCGGATGGCCGCGGGATCAATCAAATCGACGAGGTCATCGAGCAAATCAAAACCAATCCAGATAGTCGGCGGCTGATCGTCAGCGCGTGGAATGTGGGCGAGCTGGATCAAATGGCGCTCGCGCCGTGCCACGCGTTTTTTCAATTTTACGTGCGCGATGGGGAGTTGAGTTGTCAGCTTTATCAACGCAGCGCGGATTTGTTTCTCGGCGTGCCGTTCAACATTGCGAGTTATGCGTTGCTTACAATGATGGTGGCGCAAGTCACCGGCCTGCGCGCGGGCGAATTTGTGCATACGTTTGGTGACTTGCATTTGTACTCCAATCACCTTGAGCAAACGCAAGAGCAACTCTCGCGCGAACCGCGTGCTTTGCCAAAAATGAAAATGAACACAGATGTTCAGAATATTCACGATTTTGTTTTTGAGGATTTTGTGTTGGAGGAGTATGAGCCGCATCCGCATATTAAAGCAGCGGTGGCGGTTTAGGTGGGTTGATGGATGATGGTTGAAGGTTGATGGTATGAAACCAAGCACGCCCAAATCCCAAGTCCCTCAACCCTCAACTCTCAACCCTCAACCTGTCTTCAAGGCCATCGCGGCGATGTCGCTTAATCGCGTGATTGGCAATGGCTTGGAAATTCCCTGGCATTTGCCGGAAGACTTTAAGTGGTTCAAACAAACGACGATGGGGGAGGTTTTGGTGATGGGGCGGCGGACGTTTGAATCGATTGGGCGCGCGTTGCCGGGGCGGGAAACGTTGGTGCTCACGCGCGGGGAGTTTTCGCATCCGGACGTGACGGTGATTCGGTCGCTGGATGACATTGCGTCGCGCTTGGAGGGGCGCACTTGTTTTATTGCGGGCGGCGCGCAGGTTTATGAACAGGCGTTGCCGCGTTGTTCGGATTTGTTGCTGACGATTGTGCAGCGTGAGGTGGAGGGGGATGTGTTTTTTCCGGAGTTTGAAAATCAATTTGAAGAGGTGGCGGTGTTGCGGGCGGAAAAGGAATTTTGCATTGTGCATTATCGAAATCGAGAAATGAACTAATGGCGGACTTGCTGAAATCTTCCGGCGCGATGGCCGGGGCCACGCTGGCGAGTCGGGTGCTGGGGATGGTGCGGGAGATGTGTTACGCGCGGTTTATGGGCGATGGGCTGGTGGCGGGTGCGTTTGTGTTGGCGTTTATGATTCCCAATTTGTTCCGGCGATTGCTGGGCGAAGGGGCGTTGATGGCGGCGTTTATTCCGGTTTTTAAGGAGCAGGAAAAAACGGAGGGCGAGGCCGCGATGTGGCGCACGGCGAATGCGTTGGTGAGTGGATTGGTGGTGGTGCTGGCGGCGGTGGTGGGCGTGGGGTTGCTGGGGATCACGGCGGCATTGGAGTGGGGGGAGTGGAGCGCGAAAACGACGTTGATGTTGGAGCTGTTGCGTTGGGTGTTTCCGTATTTGTTGTTGATTTGTTTGGCGGCGGTGGCGATGGGGATTTTGAATTCTCGCGGCCATTTCTTTTTGCCGGCGCTGGGCGCGTTGATTTTGAATGTAGTGATGATTGGCGCGGTGCTGTGGTTAGCGCCGCGGTTTGGGGATGAGCTGGAAGACCAAGTGTTCGCGCTGGCGGTCGGCGTGCTGGTGGCAGGCGTGGCGCAGTTGCTTTATCAATTGCCGGCGTTGTGGAAGGAAGGCTTTCGGCCGGAATGGATTTCGCCGTGGGCGGATGATTCGGTAAAAAAAATATTGAGTCGGCTGGGGCCGGGGGTAATTGGCGTGGCGGCATTTCAGATCAATGTGTTGGCGACGTATTGCATTGGGTTTTTTGTGGGCGGGCACGTGGTGGCGTCGTACGGGTACGCGGTGCGGTTGTTGGAATTGCCGCAGGGTTTGTTCGCGGTTTCGATGGCGACATTTTTGTTGCCGACGCTGGCGGGGTTGGCGGCGGAGAAAAAATACGGCGACTTTCGCACGCGCATCGACGAGGCGGCGCGGCACTTGTTGTTTTTGAATTTGCCGGCGGCGGTGTTGTTGTTTGTGATGGCGGAGCCGATTGTGCAGCTGCTGTTTCAGTACGGGGCGTTTGATGCGGCGGCGACACAACGGGCGGCTTGGGCATTGAAATGTTTGGCGCCGGCGTTGCCGGGATATTCGTTGGTGCTGATTTTGGTGCGCGCGTTTTATGCGTTGGGCGAGGTGCGGACGCCGGTGAAAATCAGCATCGCGTGTTTGGTGCTGAACTTGGTTTTGGCATTGGCGTTGGTGTTTCAGTTTAAGGACGGTTTGCAGCAAGGCGCGTTCGGCATTGCGAACACGATCAGTTCCACGCTGAACGCGGTGCTCTTGTGGCGGGCGTTGCGGCGGCGGGAGGAGTTGGCGCCGATTGCGTTGCCGGGATTGCGGCGGCAATTGCCGGTGATGATGGTGCTGGCGATGCTGGCCGGTTGGGTGGCTTGGGGTGTGGGGCGTGGGTACTTGGATTTGGGCGGCGAAAGTGCTGCGGTATCGGCGCGGTTGTTGGCGGTTTTCGGGCCGTTGTTCAGCGCGGGGATTTTTTACTGGGCGGTGAGCGGCTTGGCGGGAGTGGATTCTGCGAAGGCGATTCTGGGAATATTCCGGCGGAAGCGGCCGGAATGACCTATTTTTTCGCCTTATTAGTTTGCGAATTTGCTTTTTCGGGTTACATTGTTTTAACGGGTTGGCGAGGCATGCAACCTGAGAGACAGGGGGCGGGAGCAGTTTTTCCTGTTGTATCTGTTGAATATTTCAAATGAAACCATTTTTGGCCATTGATTGCGGCGCAGCGAGCTTGAAGGTGGCGTTGTTCGAGCCCCAAGCGAGCGGCAGTTTGGTGCTGTCACGCTACGAAGTGGTGTCGCTGGGTCAGCGCGGGCTGGAAGAAGCCGACCGCGTGGGGCTGCTCAAGGAGGTGTTGCAGGACACGCTCGACCGCCACGAAATCCGCGCCAAAGGGCTGGAGGCGCACATCTGCACGCCCAGTTACCAGAGCTTCACAAAATTTTTGCGCACTCCGCCGGTGGAAGGCAGCAAGGTGGGGCAAATCATCCAGTACGAAGCCCAGCAAAACGTGCCCTTCCCGCTGGACGAAGTGGAATGGGATTATCAAATCCTCGGCACCGCCGAAACCGGCGAGCTGGAAGTGATGCTCATGGCGCTGAAGCTAGAAATCATCGACAGCCTCTCCACCGTGTGCAATGACCTCGGGCTGAAGCTCGCCATCGTCGACGGCTCCGCTGCCGCA
Source organism: Verrucomicrobiia bacterium (assembly GCA_014239365.1). GTDB lineage: Bacteria > Verrucomicrobiota > Verrucomicrobiia > Limisphaerales > UBA1100 > JACNJL01. The sequence continues at coordinate 22,225 of JAAZZB010000040.1, forward strand.
CTGCGCAATTCATTTATGCATAACTACGGCGAGCTCGAAGGCTGCTCGCTATTGCTGGACGTGGGATCCAAAACCGCCAATGCATTGTTCATCGAAGAAGGCGGCAAATTTTTCATGCGCAGCATCAACTTCGGGGCCAACGCGGTGACGCAAGAATTTTCCCGCGAGAGCGGCCTCGACTGGGCGCAAGCCGAAGAATACAAGCGCGCCTACGGCTACGTCCACGTCACCAACACCGAGGAGCCCACTGATCCGTACCAAGCGATCGTCGTCAAAACCGCCCGCAACGTGATGACCCGGCTGCACCAGCAAGTGGCCCAAACCATCCAATACTACCGCGCCCAACAAGGCGGCTCCGCGCCCGTGCGCCTCTTCCTCGCCGGCGGCGGCGCGTCGATGCTGTACACCGCCGAATTTTTCCAGGAAAAACTTAACCTCCCCGTTGAATTTCTCAACCCCTTCCGCAACGTGGAGCTCGGCCCTGAAGTGGACCCCGAAGCGCTTGCCCGCGAAGCGCACAGCCTCGGCGAAATGGCCGGCCTCGGCCTGCGCGCCACCACGGTGGGCATGACCGAATTTAACCTGCTGCCCAAGCGCGAAAAAATCAGCCGCCAAGTCGACAAACGCGGCCCCTACGCCATCGCCACCATCTTTTGCGCCGGGTTGATTTTATATGTCACCGGCGCCTCGCACCTCAGCATTGCGAAAGAAAAAGAATCTGAAAAAACAAAAATCGAGGAAAACCTTGTCGGCCTAACGCGCATTGGGAGTGAGATGGCCCAAGCCAAGGGCGAGCTGTATCAGCTCAAGGGGAAGTCCAAGAAAATGGAGCGCATTCTTCGCAGTCGATTTTATTGGATCGAAATGGTCAACGCGATTCAGCGCACCCTCGACGAGGCCGATGGCATCACATTAATCCTGACCGGCCAACCCAACAACATCGCGGGGATGATGCCCAAAGGCACCAACATCGTAGAACAAATCAACGCGCAGAGTGTTGCCGAGGCAGAAACGGCGGTTTGGTTGTTGTCGCTCACCACCACCAAATCGGGTGAGCAATCCGGCGGCGGTCAAGGCGGCTTCGGGCGTGAAGGCGGCGGCGGAATGGGCGAAGGCGGCGGCCAAGGTGGGGCGGGCGGGCCTGGTATGGGCGGGATGAGTCCGGGTGGTATGGGCGGTATGTCCGGCGGAGGTGGTGCGCCTCAACCTGTTAAAGGAGCTCCTATCGGGACGGTACATCTAACTCTGATGGCAATGGACGTTCGGGCAAATGGGCCCAATGGCGAGAAATTGGATCCTCGGGAGGGGCTCAATGGCGAATTTGCTGAGATGGTGGCTACCTTGTTCCGGCGGAATGCATTGTTTAACGATGACAATCAACTCACCCAAGTCGTGGGCAATCCGCAAATGAAAGAAAAAGACGGCACGAGCTGGTTCGAGTTTCAAATCCAACTTTCCTTAAGAGACCCCATCGTGATGAAAGACAAGGACATCGAATAGTATGAATAAAGAATTAATAGTTTATTACATCAAGCGCCACGGGTTGGTGATCATAGGCCTGTTGCTGGCGGGCGGTTTTGTGGGGTACGGGTTCAAATTCAAGGGCGATGCTCAGGCCCGTGCCGAAGAGGCCGCCGCAGCCTTCGATACCGCCACGGAAAATCGAAAAAATATTTATACTCCAGCGGATAATATAAGGATTGATGAAGCGAACGTCTCCCGCTATCAGGACGAGACGACGGAGATGGGCGATTTGATTGTCGGCGCGGAATCCGTCATCAGTTCCGGCGAAGATCTGGTGCCATTTGAAAACAGCATTGAATTCAAACGCCACTTGGCGAGCGTCATCCGTCAACTTTCCCTCAAGGCAAAAGAGCGCGGGGTGGAGCTGCTGCGCGATCCGACAAACAAAAGCGTGTGGAAAGATTTGGATTACTTCTTCACCTTCTATGAAGTGATGACCAAAAAACACGGCGTGCCCGAAAATATGATGGGAGAGTTGCAGATCCAACTCAAGGACGTGGAGGCCATCATCAATATCGTGCTCGACAGTCGGGTTCAATCCCTTGAATTACTGCAGCGCAACCCCGTCACCGGGCTGGATTTCTCTGCGCAAAGCAAAAGGGATTACATTAGTGTTCAAGACCGAAATAAATACACCAACTCCGTAGCCGTGATCCGGCCCTACCGCATCAAATTCCATTGCCTGAGTGAGGGCATTGCCAATGTGCTAAGCGGCTTGGCGAAAGAAGATTTATTTTATGTGGTTCGCAAACTCGAAGTCACCCAGGCAAAAGCCAGCGGCGCAGGTGGCGCAGGCGGAATGGGTGGAATGGGCGGCATGGGAATGGGCGGTATGGGTATGGGAGAGGCAGGAGGAATGGGCGGCCCCGGCGGAGGAATGGGTGGCCCCGGAGGCGGGCGCGTCGGAGGTGGCCCCGGTGGAGGTGGCCCCGGCGGAGGTGGCCCCGGCGGAGGGATGGGTGTCCCCGGCGGTGGAGCAGGAGGGCCGGGCGGTGCTCAGGCTTCATCGGGAACCGTGAGTATGCCTCTCACCGCGAGTGAGCATCAGTTGTTAGAAACAGCCATTCGCCTTGCCACCCCCAAGGCAAAGAGCGTGATGCGCGAGGAGCTTTTGGAAGTCACCATTGATGTGGATGTCATCCGCAAAATCCGCCAGGCACCCGCCCCGGGCGAAGCAGGCGGCGGCGGCGCAGGCGGCGCTAATGGGGCCAATCCCGGAATGCCACCGGTGCAGCCTGCGGGGCTTTCCGGATCACCTCCCACCAATAATCCGGCTGTCCCGCCTAGCGCTCCGGGCACGAATAACACCAACACCCCCGCCGCGCCAGCGGCACCCCAGCCCGGCAGCTAACGCCTTATGGAAAAACTGCAACCCATACTCGGGAAACTCAAGGGGGCACTGGATCACCTTGAGAAAATTATCTTGGGCATCGTGTTGGTGGCGGTGGCGGTAATTTCCGTGATGATGCTGCTGGGGGCCAAGGGAGAACTAACCGATGTCAGCAAGGCAACCCAAATCACAACCTTGGGTGGTGGTGAGACTAAGCCAGAGGACATCAGTTCCTTGAGCAATTTGGTGCGAATCTCCAGTGATGATCCGCCCAACATCAATCTCGTGGGCGACAACCACACGGTGTTCAACTCCGCCAAATGGAACAAAGTCGTCACCAACGGCGTTGATGCAACTGGCAAAACTGTTAGCGTCACCAATTTGGTGCGAGATTCGGTCACCCGTCCCTTGGGCATTTCCGCGTTGCGCGTCGAAGGCATCAAAGAAATTATCCTGACAATTACTCCAAAGATTCAATTCAATCGCACCCCCACCAGATTGGGCCCTAACAATATGCGGTACACATTCGAGGCCGAGGATGAATATCCTTCCCGGCATATGAGTGTTTCGCAGTTTATGGTTGTGAAGTACGGCAATCGTCATCCTTATTATGCCGGTCGAGGCGTGGACACCCTTCGTATGAGATCCTTTTTGCCTCAGATCCGTCCGTTTGGCAGAAAAAAAGCTATTTCCCCCAGCATTACACCCCACAAAAATAGCGATGTGAGGTCCTTGCATCTCTTTGGGGGGATTCCCCATCCCACCAGTTGGGAGGTGAAGTATCGTTTCACGGATGCTTCCCTTGCCACGCGGATCGAAGATGTGGTGCTCACACTCGACATCATCTACGGGCTCCCCAGCGGAGGGTATATGACCAACCTCAACCAGAAGGCCAAGGCCAACCAGCCCATCCCCGTTACCCGCGGGTATACGGCTGACCTTTTTTTTCAAACCGAATTCACCCCCAAACCCATTCGCTGGGAAGGCGCGCGCGAAGGGCTGCGGCTTTCCATTGATCAGGAAGTTTTTCGAGTGATCAAAATCACTTCGGATATGGTGCAGCTCGTGTCCGACCGTGGCTACGGCGGCAACGGCCAAATCTTCGACAAGCCATTGCAAGGCGTCGGCCCCGGGCAACCCGTGAAGCCGGGCCTCCCCGGCATCCCCGTGCCCGGCGGCGGCACCAATGCCCCTCCCACCAACACCGTACCCGCCCGCCCCACTGTAGCCATTCCACCCGCAGCGAGAGGCCAGTAGCCCGTGGCGTGTTTGCTAACAGGCGAATTATTATTTACTTGTCAAACTCGTTCGTTCCGGTACTGTGCCCGAGGGGCTGATTTATCAGTCAGGGGGAATCGGCCGTTCTGGCCAAAACAACTGGGGGTATTATGAAACAGGTGGGGTTTGTTTTTCGTGCTGTATTTTCTATTGGCTTGATTGCCAATTCCTTAAACATTTTTGCGGCCGCACCGCCGCCGGATATGCCTTCGCAGGATGCCATTCAGCGCCTGATGGAAGAAGAACGTCGGCGACTGGCGCAGGAGGTCAACGATCCCATCACGCAAGAAGCCATCGCCAATGCCAAGCTCGTGGCAGCCGCGCTGGCCAACATCGATCGCAAATCGCAAATCTCTCTCAATTCCGTGCTGCAACTTGCCCGGCAAGCGTCGCAGTCCGCCCGTAACGCCGATGCCATTTCGAAATATCGTCACGCCATCAAAATCGAGCACGAATTCAAAGCCTACGTGAACACCCAGCTTCAGGGACTGTTGCGCGCGGATCACGCGATTTATATCAAGGCACTCTCCACATTGGATTTATCCATGCGCGAAATCCTCAGCGGTTATGTAAAGGTAACCCGGGTGAGGGTGGAAGCGGCCTGGCAGAGGAGTGATTTTTTAGTGGCCAAGGGATATATCGAGGACACCCTCGGCTGGTTGCCCGGCAACATCGAACTGCAAATGCTCCTTCGCGAAAGTGAAAAACAGAGCGCGGCATACGTGAGACGCGAGCCATCACCCGATGCCGCGAGCCGGGCGGAAGAATTGTATAATCGCGATCTGAGAATTGTTCAACTGCTCAAGGACGGGCGGTTTTACTATGAGTTGGATGATATGGATAATGCCAAGCGCGTTTTTGAACAGGTGATGTTGGTTGATGGCCGCAATGATATCGCCGATAATTACCTGCGATTGATCAACAAATACAAGAACGATGCCGCCAAGGATGCCCGCGCGCGCGAACGCCGGGATCGAATCGAAGAGGTAAACGCGGCTTGGGATCCGATGCCTCATCAACGCAACTTGCCCACCCCCAATCCCACGTGGATACGTCAAACCGGCGGCAGCCCAAATCAACCCGGCGGCCCCGGTGCCAACAACACGATTATGAACAAGCTGCAAAGCATTCGTGTGCCCAACGTGCCGCCGATGGCGGGGATGGCGCTCAATGAAGCAGTGAGTCTGATCACTCAAATGGCGGCAGAAAATGATACCATTTCAGTCAACCCACTCGACAAAGGCATCAATGTTTGGATCAAAACCGATCTGCCGGAGTACGCAAAAATCGTGGGCAATTTCCCACACCTCGGCTCTCCCCACATCAATCCCGCCAATGGATTGCCATTGGGCCGGCCGGTGATGAAACAAGTCGGCGGCAGTATGGCCGATGGGTTGAGGAGCGGGGCGACATCCGGCGCACAATCAAATGGCGGATTGCCCAGCGTGCCCACCATCGGCGGCGGTCGACTGGATCCCACGCGCATTACCATCCAGGGCCTCACCGCGCCCCTCACCAATTTGAGCCTCTCGCAGTTGCTGAACATTATCACCAAATCCTGTGATCAACCGATCGATTGGAAGGTGAGCGAAGGCACGGTGATGCTTTCCTATCGCCCGGCGGATGCGGACTATGTCACCAAAGAATACCAAGTAAAACCCAATGCGTTTTTCACAAAACTCGTGCAGATGGGCCCCACCAGTCGGCAGCTTTCGCCCCCGGTCAAATCGAGCTTGGGCGAGGGATTCGATTCGGCGATTCATTCCAAGCAAATCCAAAGCGGCAGTCGCAGCAATCTCTATCTCGGCCAGTCCTCCAATGGCGGCGGCGGGATGGCGAGCAGCGGCGGCAGCGGCGGCGGCGGTTTGGGCGCCAATCAAGCGGCCTCGCAAGCGGTGGTGGCGTATTTGGCGCAGTTTGGAATCACAGCGCAAGTGGTGTTTAACCCGAGCAACGGTCAGTTGTTGGTGCGGGCGCAATTGGCCAACCTCGAGCAAATTGAGCAGGTCATTGAAATTCTCAACACCTCGCCGGAGCAATTAGTCATTGAAGCCAAGTTTGCCGAGATTGAGTTTAACGAAGGCGAATCACTGGGCTTCGATTGGTACCTCGGAAACTTTATGATGCAAAACGGCAAGTACATCACCGGTGCCGGCCCGCAACCCACTTACATTGGCCGGCCCACTGCGGCGAATCCATCCGGCTTTTTTCCATACCCGGGCACGCTGCAGGGCAATACCTTTGTGCCGAGCCAGTATAGCATTCAGCCCAGCCCGAATGAAGGCCGCCTCACTTCCGGCTTCAAGGGCTACGGTAATCCGCTTTGGACTTTCACCGGCCTAATGACCGATCCGCAATTCCGCGTGGTGCTCAATGCCATTGATCAACAGGATGGCGCTGAGCTGCTTTCCGCGCCGCGCATTCTGGCCATCAGCGGTCGGCAGGCCACCATTGCCGTGCAGGATAACCGCTCTATTGTTACCGGATTGCAGCCCACAGTTACCCCCGGCACGGGCGGCGGCTTTGGCGGCGGCGGCGGCGCGGGTGGCGGCACCTTGACTCCAACGGTCACCCAACAACAAATGGGCCCTTCGCTCACGGTGTTGCCCTATGTGAATGCCGATGGCTACACCATTGAAATGTCCATCGCTCCCTCCATCACCGAGTTTTTGGGTTATGAGGAAACCACTTTTGAAGCATCAGTGTTTGCCGCCGGCGGCAACGTGGTGCGCCAGCAAGTGCCCCTGCCCCGCATCCGCACGCGCAACCTTAACGTCCAATGCGTGGTGTGGGATCAAACTGTCCTTGCGCTCGGCGGGCTCATTTCCGAGACAACACAAACCACCAAGGACAAAGTACCCTTCCTCGGCGACTTGCCGTTCCTTGGCCGCTTGTGGCGCGGCGAGGGCCACAGCAGCAAGAAAAAGAATATGGTGATTTACGTGAAGCCCACCATCATTGACCCAGCGGGCAATCCGAAGAATCGCCCCGGTCAACTGCCCTTCGCGCGCACCACCGCGCCGGATGCAGTGACCTTTATTAACCCGGGCAATCCCAACGCCAACCTTGGCGGCGCCGTCGCACCGGGCGCAGGCGCAGGCGGCGCACCGGGCGGTGGCGGCGGCATCAATAATAAGATGCTCAAACGCTCCACCTATCGCCCCTAACATGATGGGCGCCGATCGCCTGCTCATTGTCGACGGGCATCACTTTGCCTATCGGTCGTTTTACGCCATCCGGCGCATGAACGCGCCGGATGGCTTTCCCACCAACGCACTTTACGGCTTCATCAACTCAATGCGCCGAATGCGCGAGCGCGTTTCGCCCACGCACATCGCAGTGATTTGGGATGGCGGACTCGATGAGGAACGCACCGAATCGCTGCCCAATTACAAAGCCGAGCGCGATCCAATGCCCGATGATTTGGAGCAGCAACTCGATGCGTTGGATGAATGGCTAACCGCCGCCGGACTGCACTCGTGGTGCCACGAAGGTGTGGAGGCCGATGACGTGATCGGCACGCTCACACGCCAAGCGGAGGCCGCCGGATTGCCGGTGGTGATTGCCAGCTCGGACAAAGATTTTTTCCAGCTCATCAATCCCAACGTGCACCTGCTCAATCCCAACGACAAAACCGATACCCTTTGGCAAGCCGAACAAGTGCGCGCCAAGACCGGCGTGGAGCCCGCACAAATTATCGACTGGCTCAGCCTCGTGGGCGATAGCGTGGACGGCATCCCCGGCGTGCGCGGCGTGGGCCCCAAGACGGCCACGAAGTTGTTGGCGGAATATGGAACAGCGGAAAATTTATATGCGAACCTGGCCTCCGTGAAGCCGGATGGATTGCGCGCGCGCCTGAGCGATGCCACGGAGGAGGTGCAGCGCAATCAGGAATTGGTCGCGCTCAAAGAAATTTCCGAATGGGAAACGGAGCTTGAAGATCTCCGCCCCGGCGCGGACGACTACGCCACGTTGCACGCGCAATACACGCGATGGAATTTTCGTACGTTGTTAAATGAACTCGAAGCAGGGCGGCAAGGAGAGTTGTTGTGACTCAACCGGTTGGGGTGGTAAAAATGTTACCCACAATATTATCCGCAATTGTGAAAAAGTAGTTGACGGAACGGGTGAATTCTGAGACAACCCGTCTCAAGGAGTGCGCCCTAGGGCACAGGGATGGGCCTCGCATCAGCGGGGGGGAATCACCAACAAGCGATTCTGCGTCTGTGATTTAGGGCAAAAAACCAAGGAGGATGGACATGAAAAATGTTTCTACAAAGGTCATTTTGGCCGTTGCTTGTGCCTGGAGTGTATCGATTTCCAACGCAGCTTTAATGCCGCTCGGCGGTGAGTATGCTTTGCTTGGCGATATCGAGGGTCACCAATCCAACCCCCACGTTGCCGTGGATTCAAACGGTGGATTTGTAGTGTGGCAAAATGCCACGCAAAGCAGCGGCGAACGTATTCTAGTGCAACGCCTCAATTCCGATTACGTCGGCGCAGGGGCCGTGCAGCAAGTGAGCCAAGGCGCGGCGGGATCCAATGAAGTAAACCCGCGCGCGGTGATGCGTTCTGATGGCGGCGGTGCTTTGGTGTGGGAGGCCGGGCCGCGTGGCAATTCAGATGTGTTCGTGCGCTTCATCAATGCTCAGGGGAATTTTACCACCGGCACGATTATGGCCAATTCATTTGCCGGCAGCATCCAGCGGGATGCTTCAGTGGCCGCGTTGGATAATGGCGGCGTGGTGGTGGTGTGGGAAAGCGTGGGGCAGGATGGCTCCGGCGAAGGCATTTACGGCCAGCGTTTTAACGCCCAGGGCATCCGCGTGGGCAGTGAGTTTTTGGTGAATCAATCCACCGCAGCTAATCAAAGTGATCCCAGCGTGACGGCGCTCAGCGGTGGCCAATTTGTCGTGGGCTGGTTGAGCCAAACTCAAAATGGACGCAATAGTTCCGGCGCAGCCAACTTGCGCAATAATGTGATGGGCCGTTTGTACGGCAGCAATGGCGCGGCGGTGGGCAATGAATATCGGCTCAACGACGGCGACGTGATGGCCGCCGACCCGCTCGTGGCCAGTCGGCCGGATGGAGGGTTTCTGCTTACTTGGGTTCAGAAAGACGAAGTCAACACCCGCAATAGCACGGATGTTTATATCAAAACATTCGATGGCAACGGCCTGCCCTCTGCGCAGTCCGCGCGGCACAATACGTATCTCACCGGCACGCAATCCACTCCCGAAGTGGCGATGGTGGGCGACGATGCATTGGTCACTTGGGCCACCGCCGGACAGGATGCCGGCGGGTTGGGCGTGCAGGGCCGGATGCTTTCGGGCGGCACGGAATTTCAAATCAACTCACAAGGTCAGCTCAACCAAAGTATGCCCACCATCGGTTCCGATGGCACGGGCAAATACATCGCCGTGTGGGTGAACACGATGAAGGCGGACCATTCAATTTTATCCGCCCAACGCTATCTCGTGCCCAACGGCAATGTGGGAGACGGCATAGTGGATGTGACCGCCGGCGAAGTGCAAGTGGTGGGCGCGGAAATCAAGCGACGCCGCACCAATGCCTCGGCGGCCAACAACGCCGCCGCTGCGCCCGGAACCGTCTTTGGCGGGCAGGGCAGCACTGTGACAATGAATATCTCCACGCCCGCGCCGGTGACTATGGCCAAGCCCGTGCCGGTGGTGGCCAGTGTGGCCCCGGAAACTGTTCAATCTGCCAAACCGGAAAAAGTAGCGCTTGTGCGCCCCGACTCCCCACGCACGGCCCAACCGGCGAATGCTTCGACCCTCCAATCGCCCCGGATGAATCAAGCCGCTGCGATGGCGCTGCAAAATTCTGCGCGCACACAGGCCCAAGCCCAGCCGAGGCGATTGAATACGCGCAACCCATACGGAAGCACCCAATCCATCAGTGCATCACGCAACATTATGTTGCAACGGGCGCAGCAAAGCCGCCCTTCTTTTGCTAACACCCAAATGGCATCCATCCGCACGGGGATGATGAACCGAAATTATCCGGCCAGCAGCACTGCCTCGCGCGCCGCGTGGTCGCAACGGGGCTCCTCCATTCGCCCCCAAGCTCCCGGCCGAACGAGCACGCGTCAGGCTCCGCAGCGACCAACCCGAATCACCCCGACCCATGAACAGCGCAGTGTGGGCCGCAATGTTCAGCCTTCTGCAGCGAGTGAACGTTTTGCCGTTGTACGGGGTAATGCTCAGGCATCCGCCCAACTCGCCCGCGATATGGGCAACCGCGCGGTACCCGCTTCGGTGGTGCGCAATGGTCGCGGTTCGCGACTCACGTGGATTTCCAACTCGGGAAAGAATTACCAAGTGCAATATTCCAACGACAGTCAAAGCTGGAGAAACTTGGGCAACTCGCGCACCGGTCAGCGAACGGGTTTTGATAGTATGTCGGTAAATAACGGCGGCCACCGTTACTTGCGGGTGGTACAAACGAATTAGTTTTGAGTGTCACAGGGAGGGGAACTGGACAAATGAAACAGGCGTACATAGGGATGTTATCCGCCGCACTGCTGCTTGCAGCGGTGTGGGATGTGTGCGGTCTTAAAAAACACGGGACTGTGACGACCCAAATTCAATGGTATTTAAAATCTCCCGAGCGTCCGCCTTTTAGCGGGCCACAGGTGCAACGCAGGCCATCCGGCAATTTGCCGGAACTCCACTGGCTGAATCATGCGAAGCACCCAGTAATTCCCAGGCTAACCAAGGGGAACGGAGAATTATGATTAGAAATAATATTTTAGTATCGGGAATATTGCTTTTCCTCGCCGTTGGGGTGGCGCGGGGCTTTGTGATGATTGGCCCGATCACGATGCCCGATGAAGCGGTGACGACAGCAGCGACTTCTCCAGGTGCTGCCGGCGTGAGCCTGAATATCACCGATGATTTGGGTGGCCCAAAAGAAATCGACCGATTCTACCGCTGGAATGTTCCGGATCTCACCTATTCATTCGATGATAGTTTTGTGCGCTACTTTGGCTTGGAAGGGGTAAATGCCGTGAATGACGCCATTCGCGTGATGAACGATTTCTTTGAGCCGGCTGATGGCAGCTACAAAGGCGTCACCAGTATGGACTTCGCGCGGGACGGGTTTGTCAGTAATTTCAACACGACGTGGCTCAACACGACGGCTAAGAATCAGCAGATCATTGATTTGAAAAGTTTGGTGCTTGGAATGCTCGTGAACCAAATGGGCGTGGGCAATCCGCATCGGTACGCCTTCACCACGCGAAGCATCAGACTGAACGGAACCGGCAGCGAATGGAGCTTCAACGTTCGCCTCAATAATTTCGATCCGTTGACGTTGTTGCCCACCGATGTGATTAACGGCGTGACTTACAGTTATCGGTTGATTCACGACGCAGCACCGCAGGTGGGCGGGGCGATTGTGGCACCCACCTTCGTGGATATGGAAGAATTCACCACCGACACCAGCGGCAATGCGTGGACCGCGGTCTCGGGAATTGTGGATGCGTTTTACGGTAACACGGCGATCTACTGGACCGATTCTCCAACGCTGTTTGATTTCGGTGTGTACTACGATGGCAAGAACGCAATGGGCGGCCAGTACCAACCTCGCCACGCATTGACCTATGATGACGTTGGCGGACTGAAGTACTTATATAATACCAACAATATCGTGTGGGAAGATTTGTATCCGCAGGCCAATGGCGGGCAGGTGACTTTGGTAGAGCCGGCAACGATTTTGCCTGATCGCCATGCTCAAAACTTTTTGCAAGCCGCGATGCCGCAAGGGCGCGGTGCCTTCCCCCGACGCACATTAGGTGCCGCCGCGCCACGGACTCCAGCCTTCTCGCGCACCAGTCCGTTATTCGGCGTTCAGGGCATTATGGGAATAGGCGCGGGTGGCAATATCATCGGCCAAGCGTTGCGAGGCGGAATGGATACGATGCGGCTTCACTTTATGCCTTTGGATTCATTGATTGGCACGGTGATTATGGGAACCAATTTCGTTTGGACCGATACCTTTATCACCACCAATATGAACAATGTGCAGGGACTCAACTCCACCACACCCGGGACGAGTGCGTGGATTGCGCCGCCATCACGCGTTTATCGCACGCAGAGGATCGGGCGCAATGTGGCGTCGGCCCCGGATATGGTATTTATGGCGGCGGACCTCGGCGTGTCGGCGGCAGATGGTGTGCCGATTGCCTGGAACCGTTCCGGAACAAATGTGGCCGCCAACTTCGTGGACAATAATGCGTGGAGTGCTGGTAGCTTGGTGGCGCCGGCGGGTGCGTTGCCCATTGGGCCCGGCACAATCGTTACGGATGTGAACCCTGCCGCGCCGCTGATTCGCGTGTTTTCATTCACTCGTATGTCCGAAGGCTTCGAAGTGTTGTGGCGTGGTGAAACCACGGTGCTCGGAAATCAAGTACAGCCCTTCTCACTGTGGGGCTACATCAAAGGCCCCGGGCCGGAAGACATTTCAGTATTCCCGCAACGCCACGCGACAAGGACGATGCTGCAAAACGAACTCATCCCCCAAGTGAGCGTGCCACTCATTAGTATGATATCCGATGATGGCGGCCGCACACCGATCGCCACCAATTCATTCACTCGCACAGAAGAAACCATCTCCATCGTGGGCTCCCGGCTTTCTAGCGTGCAAGCTATCGAAGTGCTTAGTGGCGACAAAGTGGTGCAAACAATTTTCAACGTAAACAAATATCAGGTGAACGATCAGTTGATCAACATTCCCCCCGGCGTGCTCACCGAGCAAGCCGAAGGCACCGCCCGCAAAATCCGCGTATGGAACACCATCGGCCCAAGCCTCAAGAGCCCGCAATTCTTTAACATCTACACCGGCCGCGCCGTCGTCACCGCCACCTCCCGCGACAACCAAGTTTTCGATCGCGCCCAACCCATTACCATCTACGGCTTTGGGTTCAAGAGTTTGCAAACCCGCTCCGCCGATGGCGGCGCGAAGCTATCCCACGTGCGGATGGAAGATGGCCTCGGCAATGTGGTGACACCGCAAAATGGAAACTCCACCGCCGTCAGTTGGGAAGTCATCAGCGACACGCAGGCGGTGCTGCCCGTTTCCACGTTTGATTTCAAGACCGATGGCCCGTGGCGTCGCCTACGCGCAGCCCGCAGTGGCAGCGCCGAAACGCTCAGCGTCACCAACAATGTTCAGCTCATCACTTGGATTACCACGAAGCCGGTGATGACCACGATGCAAACTGTCAATGCAAGTGGAACATCCGGTGCGGTTTCAACTACCAACCCACTACGCCGCGACCGCGCGTTGGATATCAACGGCACCGCGCTCAATACCGCGATTGCCATCGAAATCGTTCGCAAAGACGGCACATCCTTCCCAAATCCGGTGGTTATCAACCTGCCCAATGCCGGCGTAACCGTGGATAATAACGGATCCCGCATCCAAGTTTCCGCCAATGTAATTCCTTACAACGACGCGGACGGACACACCACCGATCAACAACGGAAATTTAAAGTGTACAATGTCATCGGCAATCACACTTACAGCACCGCCTTCAACGTGAATGTGCAGCCGAGTATTACCGGGCTGGGCGCGTTTGGAACGAATACGGCATTTAACCGTGAGCAAGTATCGGGAGATGACGTATCAATGACAGGCACGGGCTTGTTGGCGATTAAGGAAATTGAAATTGTGGATGAAAATGGAACCGCGCTGGGCAACACACCGAAAATCGTGTTGCCGCATCCGGGCGTGACGATCACGGATACAACCATTGCGATTGATACACAGGTGGCGCAGTTCAACAATATTTCGTCAGCCGATTCACAGAAAGAAAATCGCTACCGCCGATTCAAATTCACCAGTGACCGGGATGTGGTTTACACCACCGCCGCCGCGCGCTTCATCATCGGTGTGCCACCCACGCATACGACCTTGGCTGGGATTTCCAACACGAATGTGGACTATCGCCGTGACAGCGACACGATTACTTTTAATGGCACCGGATTGCTGCTGCTAAGCACAGTGGAGGTGGTTGATGTCAACGGAAACCCAATCACGGGAGTCACCGCTGCCACAGACACCACGGGGGTCGGCAGTGTATCTTCAACCTCATTTACACTGGCAGCCAACGCGGCGGCGTTTACCACTCAGGGGAATTTGATGGATTCATCACTTTACTTCGCTAATGGCCGCGGCGCGCGCCGGGTGCGGGTGACTACTCCCTTTGGCACGGCAACCAGCCCAGCCTCCACTGGGTTTACGATTTCCGCTACTCCGGATTTTTTGCCGGTGTCCGCCGGCGTAAATGGGATTAACACGTCAGCGAACACCTTCGCCGGATCAGCCGATTTCAACGGAACCGATTACAACGCCTCACGGGGATTGTTGTTAATCAATGGTTCCAATTTCCGGGGATTGAAACGGATTTATCTGGGCAATTCAACTCTGGGCCCAGCAGGAACAGGAGAATTATTTACGGCAAATAATTCGAAAATTGAAATTGATCCAAATTCGCTTCCGGCCGGAGTGACAATAAATGCAGCTGGAACTCAAATTAGCCTGACAAAAGCGGCAATTAACAATATTGATTCAACTTGGCTTAATGTTGCCGGAGGAACGGCGTCCAGACGTGTATTGCTGATGAGTGCCGCGGATCAAAATGCGACGTCGCCTCTGATTGTGCCGAATCAATAAGATAGAAATATTTTGATCCCCGCCTTTTGGCGGGGGCCAAGGAAACGGGTGGAGTAAAAACGGGGGCGGTCTCGAAAGGGGCCGCCTCGTTTTTTATGCACACAACGTTTGGGGTGTGATGCGGGTGAGGTTGGGGGCGAGGTAGGTGGGGTGATGTTCGGCGAGTTGAGCCTCAGTGAAGCTGCCGGTGGCTACGGCTAGGACGCGTGCTTCGATGGATTGGGCACATTGGATGTCGGCGGGGGTGTCGCCGATGATGAGGATTTCGGATGGGCTGAGGTTTGGAAATTTTTCGCGGGCATTTTCGAATGCGGCGTGGGCAATGTCGTTGCGGTTTTCAGTGGTGTCGCCGAAGGCGCCAAATTCAAATCGGTTCCAAAGATGATAATGGGTTAGTTTGAGCTTCGCGCCGAGTGGAAGGTTGCCGGTGAGGAGGCCGAGCACGGGCGGGTTGGGGATCGCTTCGATGGCATCAAGCAATTCCAGAACGCCGGGGAGGGGTTGGGTGTTGTCGGCGGGCAAATATTTTGCGAGGCGTTGGGTGTAGGCTTGAGTGAAGCGCTGGTAATTGGTTTCGGTGGTGGCGATGTTGTTGGCTCGAAAGACTTCGTAGGCGAGGCCACGATCGGTGCGTCCGGCGAATTCCATGGATTCGGTGGCGCGCGGCAAATCAAATTCTTCAGCAAAAGCCTCCGCAAACGCCTTCATTCCGGCACCGCCGGTGAGGATGAGGGTGCCGTCGATATCAAATAACACGAGTCGAATCATGGGCGCGGACTGTCCCATTAGGGCGCGCCAAAAGTCAATGCACACGTGAACAACCGGTGAAAGGCTCCGGCTTGACGCCGCGCGGGCGGGCCGTTAGCGTAAACGGATGACGAGGGGAATTCTTTTTCTTTTTGCACTGAGCGCAATGGGCGCGGTGTTTTCGGGTTGTATGTCGGCCAAAGATGAAAACGCCGGTGGTCGTCCGGTGAACCCGCCTGATCGCAACCCGATTGAACGTATGCGCAATTCGGCCTCACCGGGGCACGGGTTCAAGTACTTTGACGGCGTCGGCTGGAAATATCTGCCGCCCGGTGTGAAGGCCGAGATGTTTACGATGACGGCCGAGAAGTTGTACGCGTTGGCTCAGGAGGCGTTTGTTGCGGGGGATAATACTAAGGCGTTGTTCGCCGCGCGGTGGTTGCATGTTCATCAGCCCGACGCGGAACTTGCCCCGGAAGCGCGCCGCATAGTGGCGGAGGTTTATGAGAAACGCGGGTTTCACGAAAATGCGTTTCAGGAATATCAGGCGTTGCTGGATGCGCACCCAAATTACGATGCCGCCAAACGCGCGGAGGTGGCAAAGCGTATGTTCGATATCGCCGGCAGTTATTTGGACGGCCAATGGTTTCGCTGGAAAATTCCTTATCAGGAGCGGATGTATCTGCCGGTTTTTTCATCGATGAGCCGCACGGCAAAACTTTACAAACAGGTGGTCGCCAATGCCCCGTATGGCGAGATGGCGGCCTCGGCTCAGTACGGCGTGGGGCAGGCGCACGAACGGGCGCTCACGGGTTTTTGGGGATTTTTCGCTGATGAAAAAGCATACCAAAAAGCCACCGAAGCTTATCAATTATTGGCCGATCGTTATCAGAAACGCCCCGGCGACGCGCCCCGGCCTAATCAAGCGGAAATCGATCGCGTGGTGGGCGAGGCGGGTTTTCGCGTGGCGGCCATTTTCGAAGTGCAAGCGAATGAAGGGGTTTACGACCAAAGTATGGCCGAGCGCGCCATCAACGCGTTTAAGGATTTTCGCGTGTTGAATGCGGGGAATCCGACTTTGAAACCCAAACTCGATGAAGCCACCGATCGCATCAACGGCCTGCACTTGGAGCGTGTCCGCGGTGCGCTGGCGATCGCAGATTTTTACGAACGGCGCGGCAAATGGATCGCCGCCTTTAAATATTTTGGCGAAACCTCTTTCCGTGCAGAAAATGTGGAGGGCTTGGCGGCGAAAGGCACCCCCATCTACGAGGAGGCACAACGGATCAATCAGCAGGCGATCACATCGCTGTTTCGCGTGTCTGAAAAAAGCGTGAATGAAGCGCTCGACAAGGCGGCGGAAATTGAAAATGTGGATCCCACCAAGTTGATGAACCTCAGCGATAGAGAGTTAAACTCCGTGGAACGGTCGTCCCGCCAGATCGAGCTTAACCTGCGACTACAAGAGGACGTATTGCGCAAAGCGGTGAACGGGGACGATGCCGCCTACCAAAAAGTGGATGCCTTGAAAGGTCGCGCGGATACCCTCCTCAAGGCCGCCGAAGCCGAGCTCGACCGGCGTGAGGCTGAAGCAAACAAAGAGTAATTATGAAAACCAACGGAATCACTTTAGGAATGCTGGCGGTGTGCGTCGGCTTCGGACTCGGCTGCGCGGGATACCACATCGGCCCCACCAACGGCGTCGTCGCCGGCGCGCGTTCGGTGCAAATCCAATTCTTCAAAAATGAAACCTTTGAGCCGCGCCTTGCCACCGCGGTGAATCGCGCAATGAAACGCGAGTTTCAAAAGGACGGCACCTACACACTCGAAACCCAATCTGAAGGGGACTTGATTGTCACCGGAAAACTCATCGACTTCCGCCGCAACGGCGTCAGCTACAAACCCGGCGACGTGCTCACTGTGCAGGATTATACGATGGATCTTTCCGCTGAAATCACCGTCATCAACCGCGCCACCGGCGAGGAAATTTTCAAAGAAACCCTCACCGGCACTTCCACCGTGCGCGTGGGCAACGACCTCACCGCCGGTCAACGCCAAGCCGTTCCCATCATTGCCGGTAAACTCGCCGAACAAGCTGTGCTCCACATCGTAGACGGAAACTGGCCCGACCCTCAACCGGAGCCGGAAACTCCGTAGTCATTTGGCCCGGGGTATTTTCCACCCCGAAAAAAGGTTGCCCGTCCATCGCCCATGACACAAACTCGGGCCGATGAAACATCTCTCCACTTTTCTTTTCCTCACCATTGCTGTCTCCCTTTCCGCCGGTGATTGGCCGCAGTGGCGCGGCGTGAATCGCGATGGCATTCTCCACGGCGAACCCGCCCTCGCCAAACTCCCCGCCAAGCCCGCCACCCTTTGGCAAATCCCCATCGGCAAAGGCCAGGGCGGCCTTGCGCTGGCCAAGGGGGTGTTGATTGTGCTGAGCGAAGTGAGCGTGTACGGGAATCCCAAAGAGGCCGCCACCGCCATCAACATCGTCACCGGCAAACAAATTTGGTGGAACACTTATGCGCCCTCCTGGCAATACACCAATGTATACGGTCCGGGCCCGCGCACCGCGCCGCTCATCGATGGCGATCTGCTCTTTTGCCAAAGTGCTGCAGGCGATTTGGTTTGTATGACGATGGCCCGCGGGAAAATTTTGTGGCGGAAAAACTACGCCAAAGATTTTGGCGCCAAATGGTTTGGCGGCAACGCCCCCGGCAGCAGCGGCACTGCCGCCAGTCGCCACGGCAACAACGGCCAACCGGTCACCGATGCCAAATATATTTACGCCCCCGCCGGCGGCCACACCGGTGCCAGCCTCGTTTGCCTTGAGAAAAAAACGGGCAACCTCGTTTGGAAAAGCGGCACCGACTACGCCGCCTACTCCGGCCTCATGCGCGGGACACTCGCCGGCGTGGAACAAATCGTCATGGTCACCGCCGCCAATATGATTGGCTACCGCGCCAAGGATGGAAAAAAACTCTGGAGCGTTCCCGTAAAAACCGGCGCGGCCCGCAACATCGTCACACCCATTCTGCACGGCGACACCGTTACCGTGGCCAGCCACACGGTGGGGACTTTTCAAGTGCGCATCCGCAATAGTGGCAGCGGCCAAACCGCCGAAGAAATTTGGCGCAACCGCGACGCCCGAACCAACATCACCACGCCCGTTTTGAAGGATGGATTTTTGTACGGCCTCGGCGCATCGCGCGGACGCAACTCGGAGTTCGTTTGCATCAATCACAAAACCGGCAAAACCGAATGGAGCGAACGCGGTTTCACCGATTACGCCTCAGTGATTTCAATGGGCGACACCCTCCTCGTTCACGGCTCGCGCGGCACGGTGACGTTGCTGAAAGCCACCCCAAAAAAATTCAACCAACTCGGCCGCATCCAAAACGCCAGCCAAACTTCGTGGACCTTCCCCGTCTATTCCGCCGGCGTGCTTTACGTAAAAGACGGATTACGCGACGGCAAAAATAAATTAACCGCACTGAAGTTGAGGTGAACTGTAGCCCGGGCCGTTAGCCCGGGTAGGGACACGCAAAGCGCGTCCCTACCAAAACCGCCCCGACCCACCGGGCCGGAACTACATTTTGTGGAACACCTCCAGATGTGCCTCGCCAGTTTGGGAGTGACAGGGGCGCAAGACGTTCCGTATCGTAGGTGTCGTTTATGAGTCATACCGAGCAATATGTCGAAGCGCAGGCTGCCGCCAATGAATTGGTGGATGTGCCGCAATTGGTTAACTACATCATTCAGGATGGCATTGACCGCGGGGCGAGCGATATCCACATCGAGCCGTGGGAAGATATGACCGGGGTGCGCGTGCGGGTGAACGGCGTGCTGCAATGGGTGGTGGGCATCCCCAGTGATTTTCACGAGAACATCTGCGGCCGCTTCAAGGTGATGGCGAATATGAAAAGCCACGTGAAGGATCTCCCGCAGGACGGCAAGGCCGCGCCGGAGGAATTCAACGGAGTGCAGCTGCGCGTTTCCATTTTCCCAACGGTGTACGGCGAGAAAATTGTTTGCCGTATTTTTAATCCGGACGCCAAGATGTTCAACATCGAGTCGCTTGGATTCGATGACGACACGCTGGAGCGCTTCAAAGAAATCGTCTCCAAACCCACCGGCCTCATCCTGCTCACCGGCCCAACCGGCTCGGGCAAGACCACCGCCATTTATGCCGCCATCGGTCATATTTTGGAAAAAGCCGGCAACGCCGTTGCGGTGTCTTCGGTGGAAGATCCCGTGGAGCAAAACCTCGATTGGGTTAATCAATCCTCCCTCAACGTTAGCATGGGCTACACTTACCCCTTGGCGCTGCGATCGCTGATGCGGCAGGATCCCGAGATCATCATGGTGGGTGAGATTCGCGACGAAGAAACCGCCGACATCGCCATCAACGCCGGCATGACCGGTCACCTCGTCATCAGCACCATTCACTCCGGCACCACCTCCGGAACCTTCGCGCGCCTCATCAACATGAACATCGAGCCCTTCCTGCTCGCCTCCACCATCATCGGCGTGCTCGGCGTGCGATTGCTCCGCCAAAACTGTCTCCATTGCTCCGCCCCCTATCAGCCCGAAGCCTTCGCCATCGAGCAACTCCGCCAACACGAAGGCGGTGAATACGTTGAGCAAATCCTTGAGCACGACAGTTTTTATCGCGGCACCGGCTGCACCGCCTGCGGCAACACCGGCTTTGGCGGACGTTCTTCCATTACCGAATTGCTCACCTGCGACGTTGATGTCCGCGAGGCGGTTATGAAAAAGAAACCCACTTCCGAAATTCAATCCATTGCCGTCAACGCCGGCATGACCACCCTCTGGGACGGCGGCCTACAAATGGTCGTTGACCGCAAAACCACCCTCGAAGAAATCCTCCAAAAAGTCGCTGCCGACCAAGTGTAAGTCCGTAAGGCCGCGCCAATTTTTTGTTGTGCACTTCATTTGTAGCCCGGGCCACCGGGCCGGGCTACAGTTGGGCTGCGCCCCGGTAAGGCCGCGCCAATTTTTTGTTGTGCACTTCATTTGTAGCCCGGGCCGCTGGCCCGGGCCCCGGCCCACTGGGCCGGGCTACATCCCCGGACACGCGATGCGTGTCCCTACCAAAACCCTCCTGCGGATAAGTCTTGCTTGCGCAATCCACTTTGTAGTACAAAGTAAACCCATGAGCGCACAGTGGGCCGAGGAGAATCTAAACACCATTCGCACCCTGATGGAACGGGCCAGCGTATACCGCCGCGCCCTAGCGCCCATCGCTATTGCCGTCGGCGCGCTCGGCTTGGCTGCGGCGGCATTGGCGGAGGCGATGGGCTGGACGGGGCAAAGCAACTTCGCCGGCTATTGGCTCGGCGTGGGGGCGGTGACCGTTTTAGCGGCACTGTTGTTGGTGCGGCGGCAGGCATTGCAGGCGGAGGAGGAATTTTGGTCGCCGCCTACGCGCCGCGTGGCGCAGGTGATGGCGCCACTGTTGCTCGCGGGATTGGGTTTGGGCGTGTTGGAAATTTTTGGCGCACCGGAAAAGCGCGACTGCGTTCGATTGATTGCGTTGTGGATGGTGTTGTACGGCGGCGCGCTGCACGCGGCGGGATTTTTTATGCGGCGCGGCTTGAAGCTTGTGGGGTGGGTCTTTGTCATTTTCGGTTCAATTTGCCTGTGTTTGCACACTTTTGGCGGGGTGAAATGGCTCGACGAAGCGCACGCGCATTGGGTGATGGGCTGGGCGTTCGGGGCGAATCATTTGGCTTATGGGGTGTATTTGAAACTGACGGCGGAACCGGCGGAAGAAGGCGACGAAGAATGAATCCGGAATCCTTCCAGCATTTGGATAAAGTAATCCACGAGAAAAGCCGGATGGCGATTGTGTCGATGCTCGCGGCTTCGGCGGAGCTTTCCTTTACTGAATTGCGCGACGCGTTGGGGATGACCGATGGAAATGTGACCACCCACATTCGCACATTGCAAAAGGCGGGCTATGTGGCGGTGGCCAAAAGTTTTCAGGACAAGCGCCCGCTGACCACTTGCACCCTCACCGCTGCCGGTCGCAAGGCGTTTGGTGAATATGTCGGCTTGCTAGAGGGCATCGTGAAATCTGCAAAGCAATCGGAGAAAAAATCCAAACCCGCCAAAGCTTCAAAATCAAGGAGGAAAAAATCAAATGACAACACAAACTTTGCCTTACAAAGTCAACGGGCTTAAATCAACTCAAGCGGAACGGCTGACCATCCGGCGCGCGAAGCATTTGGGAATGTGCTTTGGCGTGCGCGATGCCATTACTCTGGCGCGGCGCGAGGCGGCAGTGCAATCGCTCACCGTCCTGGGCGAGTTGGTGCATAACGCCACGGTGCTTGACGATTTGGAAGAACGCGGCGTGCGGTTTGAAAATGAACCTGAGCGCGTTAAGACTTCGGCGGCAATGATTACCGCCCACGGCGCCTCGGATCGAGCGCGTGCGCGTGCTTGGGCGGCGGGTTTGAATGTGAGCGATGCGACGTGTCCGCTGGTGCATTTCGCGCACGAAAAGGTGAGGGAATTGGTGGCGTCGGGGTTTCATCCGATCATCATTGGTCGGCGTGGGCACGTGGAGGTACGCGGGTTGACGGAGGATTTGGTGGCGTGCGATGTGGTATTGAACGAGAAAGATTTGGATGCGCTGGAATCGCGCGCGCGTTTTGGCGTGGTGGCGCAGACGACGCAGCCCATCGCGCGTGTGCGGGTGTTGGTGGATTATTTGCAGGCGCGTTTCCCGCGGGCGGAGGTGCGGTTTGTGGATACGGTGTGTCGCCCGACGAAACAACGGCAGGAATCCGCGGTGGAATTGGCGCGCGAATCGGATGTGGTTTTGGTGATCGGCGGTGCAAACAGCAATAACACGGCGGAGTTGGCGCGCACGTGTGGTGAATTTTGCAAAGCCGTCCATCACGTGCAGGGGCCGGACGATGTGCGGGCGGAGTGGATTCCTGAAACTGGAACGCTGGGCATCACGGCGGGGACGTCGACGCCGGATGAGATCATTGATGCGGTGGAGGCGCGCGTGCGGGAGATTAGCGGTGCTCGCCGGCCAGCACATCGTGCGGCTTGAGCTCGAGGTCGAAGGGTTCGAGCGGCATTGGCTCGTCGTGTTCTAGGTGGTCGGTGCAGATTTTGAAGAGGTCGGCTTCGGTGGTGGTGCGGCGGATGCGGTGGAGGAAGTCGCCGGTGGGTTCGATGCCGATGCCGATGTAGTTGAAATATTTTTTCATTTTCGCCACGTGCGATTTCTCGTTTAAGTTTGGCGGGCGCACGGTTTCATAGAGGTCACGCAAATAGCTGAGGACGTCTTGGCCGGTGGGCACGAATGGGGTTTCGCCGGTTTGTGCCTGGCGGATTTGGTGGAAGAGCCACGGGTTGCGAATGGCGGCGCGGCCGATCATGAGGCCGGCGGCGCGGGTGTTGGCAAGCACGGCGGCGGCTTTTGCGGGGGAATAAATATTGCCGTTGGCGAGCACGGGGCAGGGGAGGGCGTCGACGGCGCGGGCGATGTAATCGTAATGGACGCCGCTGCGGTAGCCTTCGCGCACGGTGCGGCCGTGGACGGTGAGGAGGTTGATGCGGTGTTTGGCGAAGATGGGCAGGAGTTCTTCGAACACGGCGGGGTCGTCAAAGCCGATGCGGGTTTTTACGGTGAACGGAATTTCGATGGCGTCGCGGAGTGCGCCGAGGATGGCGTCGACTTGGGCGGGGTCGCGGAGGAGTCCGCCGCCGGCGCATTTTTTGTAAACGACGGGCGCGGGGCAGCCGAGGTTGAGGTCGATGCCGGCGATGGGGTGTTGTTGCAGTTCGCGCGCGGTGCGGGTGAGTGAGGGGATGTGGTTGCCGATGAGCTGGGCGAGCGCGGGTTTGTCGGTCGGGTTTTGGGTGATGGATTTGAGGATGTGTTTATCGAGGCACGACCCTTCGCGCACGCGGAAGTATTCGGTGACGTAAAGATCGGGGCCGCCGTACTTGGCCATCAGCCGCCAGAAGGGGAGGTCGGTGACATCCTGCATCGGCGCGAGCGCGGTGATGGGCGCGCGGGCGAGGGTGTGGCGGAAGTGCTCGGCGGGGGTCATTGGTTTTTTCTTTTCGGCGGGGCGATGGGCGGCTAAGGTGTGCGGCCCACTGTCCCGTGGTGTAATGGTAGCACAGATGTTTTTGGTACATCTAGTCGGGGTTCAAATCCCTGCGGGACAACCACTTTTTTAATGCCCAAGTTTCAAAGGTCTCGGGCACGACTCACTATTCCCCACTCCCTCTGTTCTACTCACTGAAGAGGAATTCCAGGTCATTTTTGGTGAGGCTTTTGGCAAAGCCTTTTTCGCCGAGGACGTCGGAGATGGTTTGGCGTTTGCTTTGCTGGAGGTTCCAGATTTTTTCTTCCACGGTACCGGGCGCGATGAGTTTGTAGGCGTTGACGGTTTTGGTTTGGCCGATGCGGTGGGTGCGGTCAATGGCTTGCGCTTCGACGGCGGGGTTCCACCACGGATCGTAGAGCACCACGTAGCTTGCGGTAGTGAGGTTGAGGCCGGTGCCGGCGGCGCGGAGGCTGAGCAGGAAGATGCCCGCGCCTTCGGATTCCTGAAATGCGTTGACGACGTCCTGCCGGTTTTTGGTTTCGCCGGTGAGCATGTGCGTGGGAATCTCGCGCGTGCCGCAATCCTTCTCGAGGATTTTCAGCATCTGCACAAACTGACTGAAGACCAAAACTTTTTCGCCTTGGGCGACCAATGGCTCGAGCAGATCGAAGAGGGCTTCGGTTTTGCCGGAGGCGGAATCGTTGCCGACGAGTGAGGGGTGACAGCAAATCTGGCGCAGTCGCGTGAGGGCGGCGAGCACTTGCATGCGGCTTTTGGCGACGCCTTTGGTTTGGATGGTTTCCATCACCGTGTCGCGGCTGCGGCGGAGTTCGGCGAGGTACAATTTGCGTTGGTCCTTGCCGAGTTCGCAGTCGTGCCGTTGTTCGATGCGTTCGGGCAAATCTTTGGCGACCTCGGTTTTGACGCGCCGCAGCAGGATGGGGCGCAGACGCGAGGAGAGGCGTTTGCGGGCGATGCGGCGATTGGCGATAGCTTCTTCGCTGTCGCCGCCGGCGGGGTCGTACATTGAGTGGAAATGTTTTTCGTCGCCGAGATAGCCCGGCTGGACGAAGTCCACGATGCTCCATAAATCGAGCAGGCGATTTTCCAACGGCGTGCCGGTGAGGGCGAGGCGGATTTTGCAGGAGAGTTGCTTTACCGATTGGGTGACTTGGGCGCCGGGGTTTTTGATGAACTGCGCTTCATCAAGAATGATGGCGTTGAATTTGTAGCGCTGCAAATCCTCGAGGTCGCGCCGGAGCAGCGAGTAGTTGGTGACGACGATATCGTAATCGGGGATGTGCTTGCGCATCGCATGGCGGGCGGCGCCGCTTTCGAGGACGAGCACGGACATATCCGGCGTAAATTTATCCACCTCGCGCCGCCAGTTGTGCATCACCGAGGCGGGGCATACGACGAGTGAGGGATGGGATTTGCCGCGTTTTTTCCGCTGCTTGAGCCACTTTAGATAAGCAAGAGTTTGCAGCGTTTTGCCGAGGCCCATGTCGTCGGCGAGGATGCCGCCGAGGCGCATGGATTGCAGATGGCAGAGAAATTCGAAGCCGGAATGTTGGTACGGGCGTAGCTCGGCGTCGATGCCTTCGGGCAGGTCGGTGGTGGGGATGCCTTCGAATTGCTCGATGCGGTCGCGTAGTTTCTGGGCTTGCTTGCCGTCGCCGAATTGCGAGAGGGCGTCTTCGCCGAGATGGGCGGCTTGTTCCATCGCGATTTTTTGTGTGCCGGTTTCGAGGCCGTCGAGGCCAAGGTCGGCCATGGTTTCCTGCGCGCGTTGCGTGGCGTCGACGTCCAGTTCCACCCAGCCTTTGCTGGGGAGTTTCACAAACCGACTGGTGGCTTGGGCGAGGCTCTCCAAATCTTTTTTGGTGAGCTTCATACCTTCCTCTTCCCACTCGGTGGAAACTGAAAGCCAGTCGATGCCGCTGCCTTTGACGATGAGCGTGGGCTTGAGGCGTTTGGGTTTTAGGAAGAGGCGCTGGAAGGAATCGTTGCCGAGAAATTCTGCGTTCTGCGGGCGTTCGTGCCACACGCTGGCGAGCACGTTGAGAAAATTTTCATTCGCATCGCCCACCCAAAGCCCGGGCTCGGGTGTGAACCAATCGAGCTTGCGCAGCCAATCGATGGAAGGCTCGAGGCGGGCATCCTCTAAAACCTGAGGCTTTTTCGCGCGGTGTTTGGCTTTGGCTTTGATGTGCCATTCGTGGCCGGTCCATTCCCAAAGGCTGCCGTCGAGGTCGCTCTTGGCTTGCAGGCGCAGCTCGAGGCGGTCGCCGTGCATTTCCAAAACGAACAGCGGCTTGGCCGTGTGCGATTCGCACAGATCATTCCAGTCGATGCCCTCGCGTACGTGGGTGCGGCGCAGCTCGGTGATGAATCGCGTGCTGAGTTTGTTGATCGGTGCGCGTGGATTGCTCACCCATTTGCTGAGGAGCGATGCGGGCGGGCTGTTGCGCAGGAAATAAAATGTGTTGTCCACCAGCACCATCGTCGGGCGACCGGCGAAAAATTTTGCTTCTTCCAGCGGCACCTCGCGGCCATCGGGCAGCAGGAGCGTGTGGGTGAAGGCGAGGATGGCGGTGCCGTTTTTGAGCGAGGGGATCAGCTCGGCGAGTTGGCCGTGAAATTCGTAGGGCGGTGAATCCACACCCGGTTGCAGTCGCGATTGGCCGCCCCAATGTGCCAGCCATTGCAGCAGTGGCTGGCCGGTGAGGCTGAGGCTGTCGTGCCCTTTGAGTTCTTCGCCGTAATGTTCGGTGACCCATTCGATGAATTCCCAATCTTCGGCGGGAAAGAGTTCCTGCTCGTGCGCGGCGCGCACAGTGAGATCCACGAGATTGGTGATCGATTTCTTACGGTCGCCGGTGCGCGGACGGCGCACCACGAATTCCACCCGCAAGGCTTGCAGGCTCGAATCCAAATCCTCCGATTCCGGCAAGGCCACGGCGCGGATGGATGCGCGCGGGGCATCGAGATGATTCGGCGCAGGCGGGAACATCCAATGCTCCAGCTCCTTGAACACCGCGTGCTCGCGTTCCGCCTTTTCAATTTCCTTAAAGCGTTTGAGGTTCGCGTGTTGATTCAGCTCCGCCGGCATTTGCCGACCCGCGCGCAGAAACACCACCGACAATGCCTCCAGCCGTTTCTTGCCCTTCGCCTTCGCAACGGCATCCCACCATTCGTCGCCGGGAAAATCCTTGCGGCTTAGCTTCAGCTTGGAAAAATAATCCTCCAGCAAGAGCCACGCCCTTTGTTCGTCTTTGCACTTGGCGAACAGTTCGAGAATGTCCTCGCGTTCATCCACGTCCTCGCGGGAGTCGGCCAGCTCGCGGCGCAAGTCGGCCAGCATTCCATAGGCATCCTCCAGTGCGGTGGCGTGCGCATCGTACTTCATTGCCGCACCGCTCTTGGGTGCCGGCTTACGTGTTCCTTTTTTACCTCGTGGCATGGGTCAAATTCTCTCTCTAAAAACGGAAAGGTTAGCTATGGCAGGTTGGCGAATCCCCGTCAACACGAAATCGAAAAAAACAGGTACTCTAAAAAATGAAAATTACTTGACCACGAAAAAACCGTTGAAAGAAGCGTGATTCAGAAAAAGCAAGCGAAGAAAAAAGTGGAACTCCCCGCAGGGGCCAGCATTCCGCGTGGCGGTGAAGATCGTGCCAGGCGCGAACCCTAGCGGGAATGTCCGGCAACCAGGGGTGCCTCCGAAGCTTCGTGTTCGCCCAACAACCCCGGCAACAGAAACGTCGCCGGCGAAATGCCTTGGTTCACGTGAATGCCCGTGCAACCGGTCAATCCAAATGCAAATACCGCCAACATTATTCCAAATCGAATAACGCGCTTTGTGGTCACACACTCCATTTGTTCAGCCTACCCAAACGAAGGCAAAAAGCAACTCAAAAAAGGGGGATGACAAAGAGAGAGGAACCTTCAGCCCCTTGATTATTCACAGCCCGCTCACAGTTTGTTAGCAACCTGAAGTTGACGAAACGCTCAAACCCCATAATCTCTCCGCAGTTAAGGGTGAAAAGGAGGATCCCAATTTACTATCTGTTGGCGCTTGGCGTGTTTGCTTTCGTTGGATGCGAAATACTCGGACTCAAGGGCAAGGAAGATCCATCGAAAAATTCCCTTGGCAATGCCGGCAACAACTTCGGCCACGACGGCCCAAAGGTGGGCATCGATCCAAACGCCAAATTCAACAACAGCACCAAGCCTAAAACACTGCCCCGCGTAGCGGCCGGCAATGATTCCGGGCGAGTGATGCTTGTGGATCAAGGCCTTGCGTTTGTAGTGGTGGAAATCGTCGGGGCCAAACTCCCGCCACCCGAATTGCGCTACCTCGTCATCCGCCAAGGCCGCGCCGTGGGCGAGATCACCACCACCGCGCAAACCGATGACTCATATTTAGTAGCTGATATCAACAAGGGGGACATCCGTGTGGGCGATTCAGTTCGCCCCAAATAACGGATAGGTGGAGAAGGCCCCGGGGGAAACCCCGGGGCCTTTTTTATACCCCGAGGCAAACCTCGGTAGGGACGCGCTGCGCGCGTCCGTGGACACGCACAGCATTTGTCTATCCTACCAAAAAAGTTTTGCCCCGGTAGGGACGCGCTGCGCGCGTCCGTGGACACGCACAGCGTGTCCCTACCAAAACTAATCCGCAGCCTCCGCCGGCGCGGACTCCGCCTTGGCTTTCTTGTACGGCGAATGAAGGTTAAAATAAATCCCGCACATCGGTTTCTCTTCCCCGTCCACTTCGCTCAGAAAAATCGTCACCTGTTTATCCAGCGCGATCCCGTGGCGCATCCCTTCCCCGCGCGATTCATAAGCCCGCATCGCCTTCACCAACAAACTCTCCAGCGACGCCTGGCAATCCTCCGGCGATTTATCCAAACACACCACGTGCAAATCAAACGACTTCACCGCCGCCTCAATCTCATCCACAAACATTTCCGGTAACAATCCCATAGCAAACGCCCACCCAACCACACCGCGCCCCCCAATGCACTCCAAAAAAACGGCCTCCACCCTACTGTAAAAAAAGTCATTCTTTATAGTAGACAGAAAATCAAAATCCGTGCTGAACTAACGGCGATGAAAAAATACATCCTCCTCAACCTTACCGGCCTATTCGTGTTCTTCATTTTCACCTGCATATTTATCAGCTGCGGCAAATCCGGAAACCCACCGGCATCCACCAAAAACAAAACCACACCTCCAAAAACCGGTGCCACCCAATTCACCCCGCAAATGGTGATGGAAGCCATTGAGTATATGGCAGAGAAAATGCCGGAGGAAGATCGCGAGGATTTTCTTGATGACAGTCCCCTCGAGGATTTGTACGAGGCCACCGACGAAATCAACGAAGCCATGGGCGAAGGGGAACTCAAGGTATCGGAAATCTCAGGCAAAGCCCTAGGCGAGGCGCTGTATCAAAAGATGTTCGGCTCTGGCGGGATGGCCAAGATACGAAACAAAACCAACCGCCTCAAATGCGCAACCAATCTGGGGCAGATTACCAAGTCGATGATTATTTTTGGCAGTGATTATGGAGCATTCCCTTGGCACGTGGATCCTCAGGATAAAAAGTTTGTGTTCGGCAAAGGCAACCCCGAACATTTGGGCACCATTTTTACTCTGGAGATTATACGGCGGAATATGGGTTCCCCTAAAATGTTGCATTCCCCTTGCGATCCGGATCGCAAGGCCATTGCTGACTACAAGGGATACAGCGCCCGCGAAAACAAACCCATTCCCCACGCAGCTATCAGCTACGGATTGTGTCCCGGAAGCGATGACCAATTGCCCGATACGATTGTGAGCCTCACGCGCAATGTCTCCGGTGCTGACCTCAAAGGGGCTACCTTTCTCGGCAACGTGATGAAGGGGCTGGAGGCCAGCCAAGGGAATTTGGCCCTCGCCGATGGCTCCGTGAGGCAGACCGACAACGCGCAATTCAAAGTAGCTTCCCTTCGTCATGCCAAGTCACGTGGTGGCATTGCTCCCGACCCCCCCAGCACCAAGATTTGGCTGCCCAAATAAATTAACCACAATCTTAAAAACAAAATCAAATTATGAAAAAATACATCCTCCTCAACCTCACCGGCTTATTCGTTTTCTTTCTATTCACCTGCATGTTCATCAGCTGCGGCAAGTCCGGTAAATCCAATCCGGATTCGGAAGAATCCTCCAAACCGCCAACACCGCCCGTTGGGTCGAAGGCGACCCAGTTTACTCCGCAAATGGTGATGGAAGCCATTGAGTATATGGCAGAGAAAATGCCGGAGGAAGATCGCAAGGATTTTCTTGATGACAGTCCCCTCAAGGATTTGTACCGGACTACCGACAGTTTCAACAAAGCCATGGGCGAAGGAAAACTCAAGGTATCGGAAATCTCAGGCAAAGCCCTAGGCGAGGCGCTGTATCAAAAGATGTTTGGCAGCGACCGCGGCGGCTTTAGCAGAGTCCGCGCCAAGGCCAACCGCATCAAGTGTGTGAACAACCTTAGCAGTATCGGCAAAGCGATGCTGGGCTTTTCACAGGATAACGCCGGCCGCACGCCCTGGAATCTAATCCCCTCTCAACAGCGCAATCATTTTGGAAGTAATTACAACCTTACCGTTGGCAGCATTTTTGGATTGTCCGCGATGAAGTCTGAAGTTCAAACCGCCAAGATTCTTATCTCTCCTTGCGACAAGGGCAGGTTTGCCGCCAATGAAAAAGTGCAGGACGATTGGCGTAACATAAACACCAAAGGCGGGAATCCAATCCCTCATGATGGCCTCAGCTACGGCCTGTGCCTTGGCGGCGATTTTCAAAGGCCCGCCACCGTGATTGCGATGACGCGCAATCTCGCCACCGACGATTTGGCG
>JAAZZB010000014.1 GCA_014239365.1 Verrucomicrobiia bacterium
CGGCTTGCCGCTAAAGCCAACTCCCGCCCCTCACCGCGTAACGTCGGAGTTCAATCGCCGGGCGGCCAGTCAGAAACCCGGCAGCCCCAAAATCGGATGCGGGGGGGCGTGCCTGCCGTTTGAGGCGGTCAGCACGGTGACGCATTAGCGCAGACAGATTGTTTTCGTAATTCCAATTTCATGTTCAATCGTGTCCCGCATTTGTCCCAGTTCATAGGTGTTTTGTACTGTTGATAACTGTGCAGCAGTTTGGAAAACCCCTTAAAACCTCGGAAAAATCACTCATAAATTCTCATTCGCAACGCGAAGGTCTGGAGTTCGACTCTCCATGGCTCCACCATTTTTCTTTTTGTCTGAAAACTTTCCGCGTGCAATTGCTCTAACGCACGCCTTCCACGGGGGGGAGGGGGCGGTAGTCTTTGGCGTCGGGATCGAGGAGGAGGACTTTGAAGGTCCAGTCTTTGCCGGGCTCGATGGTTTGGGTGTAGGCGGAGACGTTGGCATCGGGGATGACTTGGCTGGCCCCATCAAGCAAGGCGAAGTTCACTTTCACGGCGAGGTATCGGTATTGGGAAATATTTTTGATCGTTCCAGTGATGTACTGAGCACCGTTATTTTTATCGGTGATGAGGCGGTGATCTTTGAGAAGGAGATCGGGATCTTTGACGATGCTTCCGGCTGGGGAGTTGGTGCCCGATTGGGCGGCAGCGGCTTCGGCGGGGGTCAGTTCTTTGCGCAACCCAATTTTGACAAGTACCGCATGGCGGGTGCGTTGGCGCAGGCCAAAGGGTTTGCCGGTGGTGGTCCATTGCAAAATAAGGACGAGTAGTTCGCAGGCAATAATGATACCGGCCACGAGCCGAAAAATTGTGGGACCGTTCCAATTACTGACGGTGGGCCGACGATGGCCGCACTCCACGCAAACAGTTTCGTCTTCATCAAAGACGACTCCGCAGTTGACGCAGGCGTTTGGGTCATCGGGTTCGGCGGCGGGGATGGGTTCGGGCGTGGGTTTTTCAGTTTGCGGCGCAACAGCGGAAAGGGGATCGTGTTCCACTCGGCCGCGACTGGTGGGCGGCATCACGCTGCCGCGCCCGCCGCTGCTTTTCATTGGGGGCGGGGCTTGGGTAGTGATAGCTTGGGTGGAAGTGAGTTTGGGCTGGTGCAGTTCGGTGCCTTGGCCGCAATGGGGGCACGCCACGATGGTGCCCTCAAAATCGAGAGGGTATTCCAGATGCTCGCCGCAGGTTTGGCAGGAGCATTTATACATTCCGGGCGCACTCATTCGCGCGGCTATTGAAACGCGCTGCACGGAGGTGAAGCAAGGCCGAACTCACCGGAAAATCTTGCGGTGCGCCGCCGCCTCCGCCACAGTGCGCGTCCCGGAGGGGTGGCTGAGTGGACGAAGGCACACGCTTGGAAAGCGTGCGTAGGTTTACCCCTACCGCGGGTTCGAATCCCGCCCCCTCCGCCATTTGATCAGTTGTTTTCGGGGCGACCGGTCATCAGTTTAGAGATTTCATCGCGCCAAGTTTCTTCGTCTTCCGGAATCTTTGGGTTCTCGAAGCGGTCGAACACTTCGTCGTTTTCGTCGATCTCAAATTGTATTTGTGCAGCTTCCTTCGGTGTATGCCCGCAGAAGATGAGTTTTGTGAATGGCCGATACAGGCGATTGACTATATGAATGCTATAGTTGAGGACTGAGTCTGGAAAGTTGGTGTTGTTGGACAATAAAAAGGGAAACCGGACGAACACCAGGTCTCTCTTCAAATCCGCTTCGTACAATCTGATCTGCTGACGTTGGTTCATGAGTTCCAACAAATCCCACACCCTTGTGCGTTGCGTGAACGTGTGACGAATGGGTATTTCGCAAATCGCTTCGAACCGAACGCCTCCCTTGTAATTGATCGTCAATGGAAATTCGCCGAACCGACCAGGCAACACTGCCCGCACTATCCCGTCCGCCAAATTGACTTGATGCTGAAAATCGCGGCCTTTGAGATGGTCGCCAAAGTTCCTTAAAAAAATGGTCACAGGTAGAGCGTGGGGGTTCGATGGGGTATCTGTGGTCCATGATGTTTCCTTGTCCATCAATTGTTGAATGACGTTGAGCGGCACAAACCGCTCAGCCTCAAAGCAATGCTCTGATTCGTCGCTGTTCGCGGGGATCACATCGTCATCAAGTAGATTCACAAATCCTTCGAGGTAAAGGCCCACACACGGTTCGCCGGTGTCGTAGCTGGTAGATTTTAGCACTTTGCGAATGATGCACACTTCGCCCAATTGCGGCATCCGATTCATCTTGTCATCTGAAGGGCGCCGTTGATCGTCAATCAACAAAACTTGCTCGCCGCAGTTCCATTTCATTTTTTGTTTCATCATCTGTGTCTCCAATTCGTATTGTTATTTCTGCCACACGGGATATCCCTGCGCCCGCAGCGACTCGGCGTGTGCCCTTTCCATTTTCACGGCATCATCGTGAGTCATTGGATTCAAATGCGCATACAAATCCGGCCGCAGCTTCAGCCCGAATCGCATGACAATGCGCGAGGCCTTGGGGCCGGTTTTATGTTTTTGGAAACGCTGCTCCGGCGTCAGTCCCGTACGGCCCACGTAAAGGCAGGGCAGTGCAGGGTCATGCCCCACATTGGCTTCAATGAACTTGGGTTTGGCTTTCACCGCCTCGTCCAATTCGATCACATACACGTTTTTGTTTTTTTTCATGGTCGTGGTCGAAGAGCGTATGAGGAGGTACTCCCCCCTCCCTCTCTTCTTCTTTCTCTACTACGTAGAGAAGAAGAGAGGGAGGGGGGAGGTTCCCTGTGGTCGGATCCGAAGTCCGAAGGAATCCATCGGCGGGGCCAAGCGCCGCGCTTGGAGCCCCGCCGATGGCTATGACCGGCTACTTACTGAACATCCGTTTCGGTGTCCGGTGCGGGGTCAAGGAAGGTGATGCCCTGCGGTTTTCTTTTCACATTTCGGGTCGATGTTTTGTATTTCGGCAAGGGCGCGTCCGAGCTCCAGTGCGAGGCGGTTTTCATATAGAGCGCCTGGCTGGATTCAAAACAAGCCCGCTTGCGGGTTCCGGCATTGTACACGCCGCGCTGAATAGTTTTCCTCAGCCGGAGCAACGGATTGATCGCATCCTCTAACCCATTGACCCCTTCCAATGCCTGCAACCGGTCGATGGAAGTTTTCAGCAAGTCCAACGCGCCATCAATGTCGTGCGCGTCCATCAACTGCGTCACTTCACTCAGTGTCTTGCCCGATTGCTGGATGCTTGTCCAAGTGATCACTTCGCCGTTGGGCTTCACTTCCGCCGGATCCTGCGTCGCCTTAACACGGATGACTTGGTGAAAGGTCTCCGAGACAATGCCGTCCTCACGGATTTCGTCGTAGAGCACCTCCACATCCAGCAGCCCCTCGCCTTCCAGCGAAACCACCGGCTTACCATCCACCACCGGAATCGGCAGCCCGTCCATGGCCCAGCACACCACCTGCTCCTCTTCACTCACCAGATCGCCCATAGCAAATTCACGCCGGCCGTCGGGCAAAGCAACCTCCGGCTGCGATCCCAACGGCTGCAAGTTGTCGCAAAAATCCAGCGACTTGATCCGCACCCGGATGTTTTGCGCGCTGAGATTTTGCAGGCCGTCCAATTCCGATTCAAAAATCGCCGGCAACTTGTCCGCATGATTGGCATCATAAAACTGGCCGTTCGTTTGCTTGGCCAAATTCGAGAGCAAATCTTCATCATAACCATCACCGAACCCGAGCGTAGACGTCCGGATTTTGTCGCTCTCCAGCCCCGCACTGACGATCGATTCCACCAGCTCCGGCTCCGCAATGCCATGATTCAAAAGCCCGTCACTCAACAGCATCATGCGACGAATCACCCCCGGCTCCGCCTTTTTCAATTCATCGCGACCCAACATCCAACCGCCTGTTAAATTGGTGGCCCCTCGGGCTTGGATATCTTTGATCTGCTGCGTCACCGCCGCCTTGTCCGTTACGGCTTGCAACGGAAACACTGTATTTGCTTCGTGATCAAATACCACCAGCGCAAACTGATCTTCTGTACGCAGATTGCGCACGACAAGCGCCGCCGCCTCTTTCGCCCGCTCCAGCGCCGCGCCAAGCATTGATCCGCTACGATCCAGCACCACACAAAACGCCAAAGCCTGTTTCCGCACTGCTTCGGTGGCTTCCGCCTCAAATTTCAGTGCGAAATGAATCGGTTGATGTGTGTTAGCGAGGATGGTTTCATAATCGAGATAAGGTTTTATTTCCATAAGTTGCTACTATAACACACTATTGGGACAAATACAGTCCCACCTGAAAATAAATGAAAATAATTTTAATTGCCAATAACCAGTGAACAGCCGGTGCATACGAACTAACAACTCCGGCTTGGCTGCGGCTGAGTTTGTGATAAATTTTTCTGCGTTGAGCGGCTCTTCGGAGCCCCTCGGTCAGCCAGCTGGCCACGGGAGCGGGACCCTTCGGGAGAGCGCCCCCAACCCAAAGTAGCCCTTCGGGGACACGGAACGGGGTCAATCGGCAGGTGTCCTACCAAGGGCATTGACCTTCGAGAGAAAGCCCGCAAGGGCCGGATCGAAAAGGATTGGTAGCCGCCCGGCGATTGAACTTCGGTTTGGTTCAAGGGCGGCTTTTTTGTTATCGGGTATGCTTTCCTTGCCTGAAATCTTTCAATTAGCTACGCTCTTCGTATGAATTCCCAAGCGCTCGTTCTGTTAATTACTCCCATCCTCTTGCTATTGGCAGTTGTTACCATTTGGAAGTGGTGGCACTCACTTGGCAATCGACGTGCCCCCTCTGATGAGAAACTGTTGCGAGCCCCTGGCGAGTGGTTGACGGAACAGCAAGGTGAAATCGAAATCAAAATAATAATGATAATGACCGGTATTTTTTTCGGGCCGACGATCATCTTAGCACAGTCGACACAAGTTAACCTCAATGGAATCGAAGTTGCAGTTTGTGTCGTGACAATCTGTGTTGCCATTTTCTTTATGTGGAAGTTGTTAACCAAAAGCAGCAACTTCCGTCTCGGACTCCTAGGCGAACGCGCGGTGGGTGAGGAATTAAATAAACTGATGCTCAACGGCTGCCACGTTTACCATGACTTCAAAAAAGACCAAGGCGGTAATATTGACCATGTGATTATTGCGCCTTCCGGCGTCTACTGCGTTGAAACCAAATGCCGACGCAAACGCAAAGGAAAAGCTGGCCGGAAGGAACATGAAATTATCTTTGATGGAGAACGACTCCACTTCCCTCATGGCTCCGATACTCACGGTGTGCAACAGACTCTAAAAAACTCAAGCGAACTGGCCCGCTGGCTATCCAGCGCGACTGGCGAAAAAATTGCAGTCAAAGGCATCCTCACCTTCCCGGGCTGGTATGTTTCCACACGCAAGATGTCAAAAAATCTCCGCGTTTTGAATCCCAAACAAATCCCGACAGCGATCGCCAGCGACAAAGAACTCGTTCTGGATTCAAAGCTAACGCAGCAGATCGTTCATCAACTCGAGCAACGCTGCCGAAATGTTAAAATGTAAACCGTACTTATGCCTTCCTCCTCAATCACCTGCCCATTTTGTGGCCAAGCGTTTGATGTGTTGCTGGACGACATCGATGGGCAATAAAGCCTCATCACCGATTGCGAGATTTGTTGTCGGCCAATCGGGGTGAAGACTTCCATTGCGAAGTGGGTTTGTGATCCATTAAAGTTTCAGCCCCTCAATTCTGCCAAACAGCATAACCTTCCGCCCGCAAATCCTCCGCCAGCGAAATCTCTTTTGCCGCCGCCGTCTCGTAGCTCATCGGGTTGTAGCACTCGTAAATCTCCGGCAACAAATGCAGCCCGAATTGTTTCACATACCCGCTGGCTTTGTAGCCGCGCTTGTGATTCTCAAACCGCACCTCGGGATCCAACCCCGTCATCCCCACGTACAGACAGGAAAGGTAAGGATCAAAATTCGGATTCGCGGCGCAAAACTTTTTCTCCTTCAGCACCGCTTCATCCAGTTCAACCACGTACACGCTATGATGTTTCTTAGCCATATCAGAAAAAAATTGTGGTTGGTTGGTTGTTTATTTTTTCCGCACATACTTGCTGCAAAACTTTTCCGCAATCTCAAGTAAATCGGGCGTGAGTCGGAATTTCGCTTCTTCTGAAATCTCAGCGGGCACATCGCCGTAATAGGCTTCGGCAATGCCGCCGGTGATACAGGCGAGGGTGTCGCTGTCGCCGCCCAGAGAAATAGCATTGCGGATGGCGTCTTCGTATGATTTGGATTCCAAAAAACAAATCACCGCTTCCGGGACGGTGCCTTGACAGGATTCATCGAAGTGATAGTTGGGCCGAATCTCATCCACAGTACGATCGAGGTCGTAGCGAAAACGGCGTGTAATTTCTTCGCAGATATTTGCCTTGCCGCTGCCGGTGCGCGCCAGAAATACCGCCAACGCGGTGGCCTGTGCGCCTTTGACTCCCTCGGGATGATCATGGGAAACTTCCGCTGTTTTTTCGGCTTCGATAAGCACATCCGCCACCGTGTCGAATGCAAACCCGACGGGACTCACCCGCATCGCGGCGCCGTTGCCCCAGCTTTCATAAGGTCCCGGGTTGGATGTGCCGAGCCATTCACTGAATCTGCTGCCGTAGCTGGCATCGGGATAAGCGTTGCCGAAGGCCCAAATCTCCTCGCCATAATCGCCCCCTTCTAAAATCGCCTTGGCGACGGCGAGCGTAAGAATGCTGTCATCGGTGAAAAAACTATCCCCTCGGAAAAGCGGAAAATCTTTGCTCGGCAGATTATCAAACTCGTACACCGAGCCAATCATATCTCCTGCAATCGCGCCGATCATCGCGCCTAATGTATCGACCCTTAACCATTGAATCAAGTCGGAGTGTTTGCCGCCAATGACTTTTCTTTGACAGTGGGCTTGGGGTGGAGTTTGGTTTCTACATGAAATGTATTCGGATTTTTTGGGTCAGTATTCTTTTCTCAACCGTGGCGTTGGCACAGCCTTATAAACGATCCGTTTCGTTTGATTCGGGTTATTTTCGGGAGCTTAACTCAGATCGCGCGTGGGAAAATTTTGGGCGCGAGTGGGTGGACTTAAATGCTTACGCGTTGGAACAACTCAACGCGGGCGAACGCTGGGGGCTTTCGCGAGAGGGCGAGTTTTTGCTCGGCAGCGCGTTAGGGCTGTACACGATGAATGTTTACAAAGTGAGCCATCACGAGTTCGGCCACGGTTCGCGATTGGAAGCGTTGGGGTATCGCACGAAGTATCGCAGCGGCGCGACCGGCAGCACCACGCGATCGCCTTGGCAATTTTTTGGTCGGCGGTTTTTGGATCCATTCAACGATGCGTACGCGGTGTACAGCACGAGCGATCGCGAGTTCACTTCGCCCGTGCGGCGCTTTGTGAATGCCGATGGCACGTTGACTAACGACGGCAAAATCCTGATCACCACCGGCGGCCTCAACAACTCGATGGCGTTTGCGGGCAGCCTCGGTGATCGCTTGCGCGAACGCGGCGCGGCGCATTATGGCGAGTGGCTGCCGTACACAATGGCGCGATTGGACGCGACTTTTTATGGACGCGGCAGCGGCGACCTCAGCGATCTCGAAACGTATTACTCCAACAAAGGCGTCAGCATTTCAAAAACCGATATGCGCGCGGCCAATCTCGTGGGCTTCGCCCTCAGCGCTTCAACTTGGAGTTATTTGATCGGCGCGGGCGAATACGCCGAAGGCGGCGATGCGTGGGTGAAAAGCTACTCGTACAACGGCTTCGCGCTGCCGGACGTGGAAAATTATCTCACCACGCGCGGGATGTCGTGGAAACTCAGCAGCGGTTATCGCTGGGACGCCAACACGTATTTCCCATTCGCCGCCGAAGCCGTCCTCACCGGTGCGGGCCAGCAGGAATACACAATGGGCGTGCGACATCGCAACGGGCTGTGGGACGATTCATCGGTGGACGCCAGCTTGCGGCTCGGGCGCGGCGTGGGGCTTGGGCTGGGCTTCACTCAACGCATTTCCGAACAGTGGTCGCTCTCCCTCGGCTGGGATCATTTCAACGGACGCAATTTGCACGGCGAACGCAATGCGGTAAGTTTCGAAGACGGCGAAACTTCAGATGAATTCTGGGCACGCTTGTCGTTTATTTTTTAATTCGAATTATATTTTAATTCACAAATACACGCGAGCGGCGTACCGTGCGCCGATGCTCTCCAAGGTTTATGCGGCTGCGTTGCGCGGTGTGGAAGCCGTGCCGGTGGAGGTGGAAGTGAGCGTGGGGCCGGGCGAACAGAAAGTCGTGGTCGTCGGTTTGCCGGATGCGGCGGTGCGGGAATCGGTGGAGCGCGTTTCTGCCGCGCTCACCAGCTCGGGCTTTCATCTGCCGCCGGGCAAAACGACGATCAATCTAGCCCCCGCCGATCTGCGCAAGGAAGGGCCGAGTTTTGATTTGGCAATCGGGTTGGCGTGGCTGATGGCGACCGAACAATCGAGCATCGGCGATGCGGCGGATTACGCGATCATTGGCGAGCTGGCGCTCACGGGAAAAGTGCGGCGCGTGAAAGGCGTGTTGCCCGTGGCACTCAGCGCACGGGCGGAAGGTCGGCGCGGTTTGTTGGTGCCACCGGATAACGCGGCCGAAGCAGCGGTGGTTGAAGGGCTCGAAGTCATCCCCGTGAAAAATCTGCGCGTGGCGGCCGCCTTCATCGCCGGCACCGCACCCATCACGCCCACGCACGTCGATACCCAAGCGCTGTTCGAACATCAAGCCAATGGCGAGTACGACCTCAGTGAAGTGAAGGGCCAAGAAACCGTCAAGCGCGCGCTGGAAATTGCCGCCGCGGGCGGGCACAATTTGATTCTCATCGGCCCGCCGGGGACGGGCAAAAGTATGATCGCCAAACGGCTCGGCACCATCCTGCCGCCGCTCACGCTCAATGAAGCGCTCGAGACCACGCGCATCCACAGCGTCGCTGGTTTGCTCGAGGCCAAGCAAGCGCTCGTCACGCAACGGCCCTTCCGCGCGCCGCATCACACGGCGAGCGATGCGGGATTGCTCGGCGGCAACATCAACCCATCGCCCGGCGAAATTTCGTTGGCCCATCACGGCGTTTTGTTTTTGGACGAACTGCCGGAATTCCGCCGCAGCGTTTTGGAAACAATGCGGCAACCGCTCGAGGACGGCCACGTCACCATCAGCCGCGCAGCGGGCACAATGACGTTTCCTTCAGAATTTATGCTCGTCGCCGCAATGAACCCCACGCCCGACGGCAAGATGCCCGCCGAAAGCCGCAGCAGCCCACGCGAGATTCAAAACTATCTCGGCCGCATTTCAGGCCCGTTGCTCGATCGCATTGATTTGCACGTGGAAGTGCCACCGGTGAAGTTTCGCGAAATGGATTCGCAATCCGGCGGCGAAACCAGCGCGACCATCCGCGAGCGCGTGCTCGAAGCCCGCCGCGCCCAATACCGCCGCTGGCGCGGCAAGCCCAGCTGCAACGCCCGAATGCAACCGCGCGACCTCCAAACACACTGCGCGCTCGACGATCCCACACGCGATCTCCTGCGCGCCGCAATGGAAGAGCTCGACCTCAGCGCCCGCGCCTACGACCGCATCCTAAAAGTCGCCCGCACCCTCGCCGACCTCGCCTGCACGGAATCGATCGGCGCAGAGCACGTTTCCGAAGCAATCCAATACCGCAGTTTAGATCGCCAAATTTGGACGTGAAATGTAGGCCGGGCCGGTGGCCCGGGTCGGGGCAGCAGAAGCTTCGCCCTCCCTTGAGAAATTCGCGGCTCAAAAACACCCGGGCCACCGGCCCGGGCTACATTGACTCAGTCGATGGTTAGCCTCGTCGTTTCAATTAACGCTTTTGGTGGCGCGGTGTTACCTTTTCCACACAATGAATCTCGCAAACGTATTTGGAACCATCGCGTTGGCCGTCGGTCTTTCGGGCTGTACGTGTCTTCAGCAATCACAAACTTACGAACCGGCGGAGGGGGATTTGGTTTTTCAGGCGCTGGCGTTGGAGGTGGATTTGGTGGTGGCCATCGAAGGCGTCACGGAATCGAATTACTCACACGTAGGCGTGCTGCACAAACGCGATAGGGCGTGGACAGTGATCGAGGCCACGGGCGCGGGGGTGATTTATACGCCGTTTGAGGAATGGAAATCGGTGAGCCGCGAGGGGCGGTGGGCTGCGTTTCGCGTGAAGGCGAAGTATCAGGAGCACTTGGCGGAGTTTTTGAAAAACCTGCATCCGCACGCGGGGAAGCCGTACGATTTCAAATACGAATTGGGTCAGGAAAATCTGTATTGTTCGGAACTGGTTTTTCACGCGTGGGAAAAAACGACCGGACAAAAAATGGGCAAGCTCATGGCGCTTGGCGACTTGAATTGGAAACCGTTTTTGGCGACCATCGAAAAATACAACGGCGGGCCAATGCCGCCGGATCGGAAAATAATTAGCCCGATTGAGCTTTCACGGGCAACGCAATTGGAACGGATTTACAATCACGGACTCGACGATGAATGAACCCTCTGAAAAATCGGCAGGACGGGCGATCGTCACTTTCGCGCGTGGCTGGCAAACGTTGGTGGCCGTGCGCAGCCTTGGCCGACGCGGGGTGGAAGTGGTTGCGGGCGATCAGTATTCGATGACGCCGGGGTCGTTGTCCAAATATTGCACAGCGAAATTCAAGTACCCCGATCCGGACAAGGATCCCGAAGGCTTTCTCGATGCGTTGGAGGCGGTGGTGATTGAGCACAAACCGGATGACGACCAGCCGTACGTGCTGTTGCCAATTCACAAAGAAAGCTACCTCATCGCGCAACATCGCGAGCGGTTCGAGCCGCATATTTCGCTGGCGTTGCCGGGCTTCGATCAGATCATGCAAGTGCACAACAAAGGCACGATCGCGGCGTACGCGCAGGCGCGGGGCTTGCCGATGCCGGCGACTTGGATTCCGGAAACGGTGGAGGACTTTCACGCGCAACTGGGCGAGATGGCGGTACCGGCGTTTTTGAAAATCCGCGAGTCATCCTCC
Source organism: Verrucomicrobiia bacterium (assembly GCA_014239365.1). Classification (GTDB taxonomy): domain Bacteria; phylum Verrucomicrobiota; class Verrucomicrobiia; order Limisphaerales; family UBA1100; genus JACNJL01. The sequence continues at coordinate 11,103 of JAAZZB010000014.1, forward strand.
GGCGTGGGCATCGCCAAAATTGACACGCGCGATGAATTGGAAAAAACATTTCTTCAATTCGTGGATCAGTTCAATTTGGCACCGGGCAATTTGCCGATCATTCAAGCGCTCGTGCCGGGCGATGATTACTGCGTCACCACGCTGTTCAATCGCGGCAAGCTCGAAGCCTGTATGACCTACCGCAACCTCCGCATCTTCCCCGCCAAGACCGGCCCGGGCGCGATGCGCGAAACGGTCGACGCGCCCGCGATGGAAAAAATCGTTGGCGAAGTGCTCGGCCCGCTCGATTGGCACGGCGTGGCCGAGTTGGATTTTCGCTGGGACGGCCAACCCGATTCCGCGCCGCATCTCATTGAGGTGAACCCGCGCTTTTGGGGCGGCCTCATTCAAGCCGTCGAATCCGGATGGGATTATCCGTGGCTCACCTTTCAACTCGCCGCCACCGGCAAGGTTGACCTCGACATCGAGCGCCGCCTTGACGTGAAAACCGAAATCCCCATCCTCGCTTTCCTCGCCACGCTCAATGAAATGTCCCACAGCGAGGCTGGCGAAGCCGCGCTGAAGTCCGGCTGGGAAACCGCCAAAGACGAATTTCGCGACGGCTCCAAACGCGCCGGACTCAAGGCGTTGTTGCGCGGATTAAAAACCGGCCTCGACCCCAAGGCGCGCCTCGCTGAAGCCTGCCGCGTGCTCGGCGATCACAAACACAATGTGTACGACATTTTTTCCAAGGAAGATCCCGGCCCCGCGCTCGGCATCTTTTTCCCGCTCGCGGTTTTTCTGAAACACGGCAAGGTCAACCTCGACCTCATCACCGGCGAAGGCGCACCCAGCACGGATGATGGAGACTCCAAAAAAGACTAACGCCGAAGCCGCCGCTTCCACTGATTCCGCCGCCCCCAAACCCCGGCGTTGGCCGCGGCGGGTGGCCATTGGCGCGGGGCTGATGGTGCTGGCGTATCTCGGGTATCGCATTGTGTTCCCGTTCGCGCTGGATCAATGGGCAATAAGCAGTTTACCCGCCGACGCGCCGAACATCGCCTTTTCTCCGAACGACACTTGGCTGCGCGAGTTGGGCATCAACGAGGCGTACAAAATTTCCATCACCCGAGCCGGTGGCCGGTTGGTGGCTTTTCGCCCGGAACAAACCGGCGCGGATCAAACGCGCATCGAAGCGTGGCTGGAGAACAATAAAATCGACGGCATCATCCTCAGCGGAGGCGGCGATGTGGACCCACGATTGTACGGCGGTAATCCCGCCGACGCCTCGGAAGTGAATCGCCAGCGCGATGATTTTGAAATCGCGCTCATCCAAGTCGCTGTGAAAAAGCGGCTGCCCATTTTGGGAATTTGTCGCGGCTGCCAAATCCTTAACGTCGCGCGCGGCGGCACGCTGCGCAATCTCGACGACAACAAAACGCTGGCCGACCTCCATTTCGATTCCGCCGGCCATCCCGTCACCCTCGCCGACGAAAGCCGTTTGGCGAAAATATCTGAAACCCAACGCCTCGCCAACGTCGGCAGCTACCACCGCCAAGCGGTTTTGAAATTGGGCCGCAACTTGCGCATCACCGCCACCGGCCCGGGCGGAGTCATCGAGGCCATCGAAGGCAATGCCCCAGGCGATCCGTGGTTGGTAGCCGTGCAATGGCATCCCGAACTAGCCGTGAGAAATGAACAACAGCAAAAGTTATTGCGAGCGTTTGTGCGCGAAGCGAAGAAGAATTAATTTTTACAACACCACTTCACCGCATTCCATCCCGTGCGCTTCGGCGACGGCGGGGCAGGTGACTTGGCCGTTCATCACGTTGATGCCGCCGCGTAGTTCGGGCTTGGCGGCGATGGCCTCGGCAAGGCCGCGGTTGGCGATGAAATCAATGTAGGGGAAAGTGACGTTGGTCAGCGCTTGCGTGGCGGTGCGGGCATACGCACCGGGCATATTGGCGACGCAATAATGGATGACGCCTTCCTCGGTGTAAACGGGATCGTTGTGCGTGGTGGGTCGGCTGGTTTCAGCGCAACCGCCTTGATCGATGGCGATATCCACCACCACGCTGCCGGGGCGCATGGCGCGGAGCATTTCGCGCGTGATGAGCTTGGGCGCCTTCGCGCCGGGGACGAGCACGGCACCGATGAGGAGATCCACGTTGGGAAGCAGCTCCATCAAATGCGCGTGGTCGGAGTAAAGTGTGTGCGCGGTGTGCAAGGTGATGTCGAGAAAACGCATCCGTTCGACGTCCACCTCAAGAATGGTGACATCCGCGCCGAGGCCGGTGGCCATTCGAGCGGCGTTGACGCCACTGACGCCGCCGCCGAGCACCACCACTTTGCCCGGCAACACGCCCGGCACACCGCCGAGCAATGTGCCGCTGCCGGTGAAATGTTTGGCGAGATAATAACCGCCGACGATGACGGACATGCGCCCGGCGATTTCGCTCATCGGTTCAAGCAACGGCAGGCGGCCGTTGACCTCGATGGTTTCATAAGCAATCGCGGTGCACTTGCTGGCGATGAGCGCTTGCGTCAGCTCCGGCACGGGGGCGAGGTGGAGGTACGTGAACAGGATTTGGCCTTCGCGCAGCAGCGGAGTTTCTGCCGGCTGCGGTTCTTTGACCTTCACGATGAGATCGGCTTCGGCGAAGACGGCTTCGTGCGTGTCGCAAATTTCCGCACCGGCTTTGGTGTAATCGGCATCGGGATAGCCACTGCCCGCGCCCGCGCTGGTTTCCACCAACACGCGATGGCCGCGTTGGGTGAGTTGGTACGCAGCGGACGGCAGCAAACCAACACGGTGCTCTTCAGCTTTTACTTCACGAGGGACGCCAATAATCATGGACGGAAGCTAGCGATAAAACACGCCGTGTCCAATGACCAATGTGTCCTAAACTGATTCTTGTGAATCGTGCGGCTCGTGCTCGACGACTGCCCGTTTGCCGTGCGCGGCGCATTCGGCTTCCACCTCGGCGCAGAGTTGGCTTTGGGAATACCACCGCGTCAGCCAAATGCAACCGAGCGCCAGCGCGATGCCCGCCACCAAATCAATGCCGTAATGGTAGCGCAGGAACACCGTGGAAATCCAAAGGCCAACCGTGGGCGCAAGCACCCACCAGAAATGAGTGCGCCGATGTTCCCAATCGAAGAGCAACAGAAACAACGAAGCCGCCATATGAATGCTGGGGAAAACATCCACGCCATTCGAGCGTTGGGCGATGACGCTGCCGCCCACGTTGGTGAGCCAGCCGCCGGTGCGCGCGCCCATTTCTTCCACCGGCCCAGCCGCCGGCAGCAGCATATAGCCGACATAACCCAGCGCGTACAACGTGCAAAAACCCACGAGGCACGCGCGGAATTTGTTCAGGTTTGTGATGAAATAAAACAGCAGCCCACCCACGAGGTAGTAAAAGAAAAACAGGTAACAGCCCATAAACAGATCCGTCACCCACGCCGCCGGTTGAGACGCCATTAGCGCGCGCGACAGGTCACCGAACAGCGCAACATCCCATTGGTTCAATACGGCGTCCTGATGCCAGACGAGGTCGAGCCCGTGCGGGTTGTGCATCAACGGCACGGCGGTGGTCAGTGAAAAATATGAAAACGCGCTGACCGTCAACGTGAAGAGCATCCGCACGCGCCACCGATATGGCGAAGGCCGCGCCTGGGCCCACGCCACGACCATAATGAGTGAGAGAAGATAGAGCCCGTAGATGAGTGTGCTGGAATGAGCAAAGCCAACCACCGCGCCGAGGCGCAACCACGCCGCGCCGAGGAACAGCGCGAACACCACTTCGTGCGGCAGCACGTGCCAACGGTTTGGCGGTTTGACGGACCATTGCTGCGAGTCCACCCACTCGCCTTGTTTGTCGTGTGACGTAGCCATAGCGCAGCCGAAATCGGAACGGCTGGTTCGCCATCAATAGACCACAATTACGTTCGAATCTCAAGCCAAACTTTCACAAGCCAAACTTTTTTCTGAACGGGTTTAACGAATGCCAGCCAATCGTTCGCGCCAAATTTCGTACAGCCGCATAGTGGCCACCACGTCTCGCACGCAGTACTCGGCAATGTCGCGGTAGCGGCCTTCGGCCATGAGATCGTTGACGTCCATCCCCGTGACGCCTTCGGCTTTGGGTGAATCGATGCCAAAGGCTTTGCAATAGAAATCCAGATTGAAGCGCCGCGCCGCACCCGTCCAACCGCTGACGTTGTAAAAAGTAAACTGCTCGGCGAGATCGCAATGGGGTTCCACTTGGAAGCGGTAGCCCAGCCAATCTTTGCGCGAGATGGGCACGTTGAGCACGGCGGAGCGGAGGTAAAGAAAGGGCACGTCAAAGGAACGCCCGTTGAACGTGCAAATCTTGTCGTACTTGACGGCGAGTTTCCAAAATTGATCGAGCAACTCGGATTCATCCATGCACGCCACGTACTCCACCGGCCCTTCGCTTGGCTCCTCGAAGTCATCAGAAAGGTAAAGCACCTTGCCACGGCCACTGTCGGCGTTCATCAGGCAGATGCAAACGCACTGAGCAGTGAAAGGCCAAAGATTGAATTGCTGGCCGATTTCCTCGCGTTTCTGGGCTTTTTCAGCCTCATCACGCAGGCGTTCGGCGGGACGAAAGAGGTATTCGAGGCGGCCCTCATCCATTTCTTCGCGGGGCAGAGCGGAGGTCTCGATATCAAAAACAAGGCAGGACATGCCCTCAAAATGGGCCAGCTCCGGCGTGATTGCAATGCACAAAAAAAGATGGCGGACTCGCGTCCGCCATCGTGTGGAAATAGTTCTCGTTTGAAGGAGACTACTTTTTCTTAGCTTTTTTCTTAGCAGCCTTCTTCTTCTTAGCAGGCTTCTTCTTAGCCGCCTTTTTCTTCTTAGCCGCCTTTTTCTTTTTGGCTGGCTTTTTCTTAGCCGCTTTCTTTTTCTTAGCTGGCTTTTTCTTAGCGGCCTTTTTCTTTTTGGCTGCCTTCTTTTTCGCCGGCTTCTTCTTAGCTACCTTTTTCTTGGCAACTTTTTTCTTCACTGCTTTTTTCTTAGCTTTTTTCTTGGCCATGAAGTTTACCTCCTTCAGTGGTTATTGTAGGGAACCGCAAGCGATTCGGCTTTTCGTATACAACAGTTTCACCCTGTTTGCATAGCATTTTTTTTAACGAATTAAAAAAAGTATTCACACGTTACGCACCGCGCGGTCGCTAAAAATTTTCCCTTCGCCTAAATTTTTTTTTCAGTTAGCGTCAACGCGATGGCCGCGAAGATCGCGAAAACAAAACAGACCCCGATGATGGCGCAGTACCATCGCTTGAAAAGCGATCTGCCCGAGGGCGCGGTGTTGTTGTTTCGGCTTGGCGATTTTTACGAAATGTTTTTTGACGACGCGAAAGTGTGCGCGGAAATTTTAAACATCACACTAACCCAACGCGGCGCCACGCCGATGTGCGGCATCCCTCATCACGCGGCAGATAATTACATCGGCAAACTCCTCGCCGCCGGTCGCAAAGTGGCGATGTGCGAACAGACGGAAGAAGCCGTTCCCGGCAAGTTGGTCAACCGCGAGGTGACACAAATTCTCAGCCCCGGAACGCACTTTGATGAGACGATGCTCACGGCCGAACGGAACAACTTTCTCGCTGCGCTTAGTCGCGAAGGCAAGGCGTTTGGATTGGCGGTCATTGACCTCACCACGGGCGATTTTAAGGCCACGGAAATGGCCGATACCGCCGCAGTGCAAGCAGAGCTGGAACGCCTGAAACCCTCGGAAATCGTGCATCCCGCGGGCGATTCAAGCTTTGCCGATGCGCTTGCCGCCAGCCGCGCGGTGGTGAATGAACACGAGGGCTGGGTCTTCGCCAGCGACTCGGCGGAGTACACGTTGCGCGATCATTTCGGCGTGCAATCGCTCGATGGATTTGGCCTCAAACATCGCCCCGCCGCCACGGGCGCTGCCGGCGGCGCGTTGCATTATTTGGTGAACACGCTGCGCCGCGATGTGGCGCATTTGCGGCAGTTGAATTTTTATGAGGATCACGACTTTCTCACGCTCGATGCCACCACGCTGCGCAACCTGGAAATCCTCGAACCGCTCACGCGCGATGCGCCGAATGCCGCGTGTCTTTATCACGCCATCAACCAAACCGTAACGCCGATGGGCGCGCGGCGTTTGCGCGATTGGCTTACGCAACCGCTTGCCAATGCGGACGCCATCCACGCGCGACAGCTCGCGGTGCAAACGTGGGTGGAGGACGGCCCGCGCTTGGAGCAACTCCGCAATCGCTTGCGCGAGGTGCGCGACTTGGAGCGCACGCTCACTCGGCTTTCGGTCGGCACGGGCAATGGACGCGATTTGTTGAACTTGCGTTTTGCCATCGAACAATTTCCCGGCTTGCGTTCGCTCATTGACGAAGCGCACGGCGAAGCGGCCGAACTGGAATTGCACGATGCGGAGGATGTGCCGTTGCTCACGCAACTGGCCGCGCAGTTGAAAGAGCTGCCGGAAGTGGTGGCACTCATCGCGCGCGCGATTGTGGATGAGCCGCCGCTTGCCCTTCGCGAGGGCGGCATCATTCGTGAAAAGTTTAGCGCGGAGTTGGACGAACTACGCGGCGGCGCAAGCGAAGGCAAGGAATGGATCGCGCAGTTGCAACAACGCGAAATCGAAAACACGGGCATCCCTTCGCTCAAGGTGCGGTTCAATAATGTGTTCGGCTACTTCATCGAAGTCACTAAAACGCATCTCGAAAAAGTGCCCGCGCATTACGTTCGCAAACAAACCGTCGCCAACGCCGAGCGCTACATCACCGATGAGCTCAAGCAGATGGAGGATAAAGTGCTCGGCGCGCAGGAACGCAGCGAAAAGCTGGAGTACGAGCTGTACCTCCAAGTGCGCGAGGCGGTGCTGGAGCATTTGCGCGCCATCCAAACCGCCGCCGCCGCGCTGGCACAGCTCGATGTGCTGGCGGGTTTTGCCGAAACGGCGCGTTTACACGGCTATTGCCGCCCGCACGTCGGCAGCGAGGGCACGCTGGAAATCCGCGAAGGACGGCATCCGGTGCTGGAGCAAACGCTGTTGGATGAGCGGTTTGTGCCCAATCACACTGGTTTAGGCGGCGAAAAACAGATTGCGCTCATCACCGGCCCCAATATGGCGGGCAAGAGTACTTATATAAGGCAAGTGGCGTTGATCGCGCTTTTGGCGCACACCGGCAGCTTTGTGCCGGCGGCGGAAGCGCGGGTGGATTTGCTGGATCGCATCTTCACGCGCATCGGCGCCAGCGACAACCTCTCGCGCGGGCAATCTACATTTATGGTGGAGATGAGCGAGACGGCTAATATCCTTCATCACGCCACCGATCGCAGTCTTGTGATCCTCGACGAGATTGGCCGTGGCACCAGCACCTTCGATGGCTTGAGCCTTGCGTGGTCCATCGTCGAGCATCTCCATCAACAGCTCGGCGCGAAGACACTTTTTGCCACGCACTATCACGAACTCACCGAATTGTCGCAACGCCTGCCGCGCGTGTTCAACCTCAACGTGGCGGTGAAAGAGTACAACGAACAAGTCGTCTTCCTGCGGCAGATTGTCGACGGCGCGGCGGATCAAAGCTACGGCATCCAAGTCGCGCGCCTCGCCGGCGTGCCGCAACCGGTGCTTACGCGTGCCAAAGAAATTCTCGCCAACCTCGAAGAAACTGACCTCACCGCCGCCGGTGGAACTAAAGGAACCACCAACCCCAAAGCCGAACGAAAAAAACTGCGCGACCTTACGCCAACGCCGCAGTTGGATTTGTTTGATTTAAAAAGTGAATCCGAATCCGGCATCCCGAAGGGATGAATACCACAGCCCTGAAAGGGCTGAATGGATAGCAGGAAAGGGTATCGGAATTATGTTCGACCTCTTCGAGGTTGGCTATTATTGTTGATTCCCTTCGGGAATCCTATTCCTCCTCCGGCGTGGTTCGGTACACCACTAACACGCCAAAGTCTGTGCCCTTTTTTTCATCGGCCACGTACTGCACAGGATGCACGCCGATCAGATTGTCTTCCTCGAGAGAACTGAGAAATTCAGAAACGGTGTCGTCGAAGGAATCTTTTTTTGCCTTCACGCAATCGCCGTGCAGAATAGTTTTCACGCAGAGCCGATGGGCGGACATCGCTTCGCGTTCGAGCGATGCCATTTTGCTGCCGTGAAAACCCATCACAATTTCCTGCGGCGCTCCGGTGGGTGCGGGGGGCGCAGTGGGCGCGGGTGCGCTGGCTGGCGGCGCGGCTGTGGGTTCGGTCGCGGGATTCCCTTGCGGCGGTGGCGCGGGCGCGGGCGCGGCACCTCCCATTGGTGGTGCGGCGACCGCACTGGCGGTGGCCTGCAAAGCCTCAGCTTCTTCGGCGGTGGGAAATAAAATTACCTGTCCACAATTCTCAAGCGGACAGGGATATTCGCCTGCGTAACCGGTGTTCACCTGCGAAAGTTGTTCAGCGTCGATTTCAATCTCGCCCTTGCAGTGCGGGCAGTTGAACTTGAACATGCCGTTGGCGAAGCTTGGGTTTTCGTGTTTCATAGTCGGCCAATCACTTCCGCCACGCTAAATCACCCGTCCGCCGGAGGCCAGCTTTTATGTCTTACTTCACGCGTCGGACTTTGCCGCCGAGTTTTTTCAGCTTGGCGTCCATGCGCTCGTAGCCGCGGTCGAGATGATAAATGCGGTTGATGCGCGTGGTGCCTTTGGCCACCATCCCGGCGATGACGAGTGCAGCGCTCGCGCGCAAATCGCTGGCCATCAATTCCGCGCCGGAAAGGTTTTGCACGCCGTGCACGATGGCGCTCGGGCCTTCAATGGAAATCTCCGCGCCGAGCCGTTCCAATTCCTGCACGTGCGTGAAGCGGCTTTCGAAAATGCGTTCGGTGATAATGCTGATGCCGGGCGTTTGCGTCATGAAGGCCATCATCTGCGCCTGCACATCGGTCGGGAAACCGGGATGGGGAAGGGTGGTGATGTGAACACTGTGCAAACCGCGCCCGCGTTTGAAGGTGAGTTTGCCTTTGGACTGCTCAACCTTCACGCCGCTCTCGCGGAGTTTTTCGATGACGGCTTTCATGTGCTCGGGCCGCGCGCCTTTGAGCGTCACTTCGCCTTTGGTCGCCACGCCGGCGATGGCGTACGTGGCGGCCTCGATGCGATCGGGGATGACTTCGTGCTCCGCGCCGCCGAGTTCTTTGACGCCCGTAATGGTAAGCGTGGGCGAACCGAGCCCTTGGATTTGCGCGCCGATGCTGTTGAGAAACTTGCCGAGGTCGACCACCTCCGGCTCGCACGCGGCGTGTTCAATGACCGTGATGCCTTCGGCCAACGTAGCGGCCATCATTGCGTTGGCCGTGCCGAGCACCGTGGGCCCGGCGCGACCGCCGAGGAACATTTCGCCGCCGACGAGCTTGCGTGCTTTGGCGATGATGTAGCCGTTTTCGATGTTCACTTTCGCGCCGAGCGCTTCCATCGCCTTGCGATGAAGATCCACGGGGCGCGTGCCGATGAGGCAACCGCCCGGCAACGACACGGTGGCTTTTTTCAAACGCGCCAGCAACTGCCCGAGCACGCAAAGGGAGCCGCGCATTTTACGCACCAAATCGTAATCGACGAAGTCGCGCACTTTCTCGGCGCGCACCGTGACCGTATCGCCTTCGATTTTGGTTTTCGCGCCGAGACTTTCCAAAATCTGGCACATCGTTTTCACGTCGGCCAAATCCGGCACGCGGCGCAGAACGCACGTCTCGCGCGTCAGCAGCGTGGCGGCAAGGATCGGCAACACGGCGTTTTTTGCGCCACTGATTTCCACCTCGCCATGCAGCGGGGCGCCTCCTTTGATTTCTAAACTATCCATTCAGGGGGAAACTCCTCGCGCGCATTGTTCACGGATTAGAGGGAGAGGCAATCACCATCCGCAAAACGTTATTCAGGTCGGGCAACAAATCGCATTCGCCCCAGCCGGCTTCAGCCAACAACGCGGCCACCGCCTCGGCCTGGCCATCGCCCACTTCGAGCATCAACCGGCCGGTCGGTTTCAAGCGCGGCAAAACCTCCGCCGCGAGCACGCGGTAAAACTCCAAGCCATCCGCGCCGCCATCCAACGCCAACGCGGGGTCGTGCTCGCGCACTTCCGTTTGCAGCGCGGGCAAATCGCCGGTGGGAATGTACGGCGGATTAGCCAACACCAAATCAAACGCCTCATCGCCGGGCAATCCTTCGCGGCCATCGCCCTCGCAAAATTCAATGCGCGCCGCCACGCCGTGCCGCTCCGCATTCGCGCGCGCCACCTCGAGTGCCTCCGGCGAAACATCCAGGGCCATCACCCGTGCATCCGAACAATGCGCGGCCAACACAATGGCAAGGCAACCGCTGCCCGTGCCGAAATCCAAAACCACGGGCGCGGGCCATCCGCTGGCAAATCCCCACGCTTGTTCGGCCAGCAATTCCGTTTCCGGACGCGGCACTAAAACGTGGCCGTTCACTTCCATTTCCAAACCACAAAAAACCGCCGTGCCCAAAAGATGCTGCAACGGAATGCGCTCGGCGCGTTGGGCGATCAACAAATCCCATTCGGTTTGCTGAGCATCGGTCAATAAATACGAATGACGCAACGCCAGCTCCGCCCGCGGGCAATCCAAAATATGCGCCAGTAGCCACTCGGCATCCACGCGCGGCGCGTCCACTCCTGCGGCGGCCAATGTGGCGGTCGCGGTTTGCAATGCCTCGGCGGCGGTCATGGCGTATGCTTGAAAATTCACTGAAGCGGCGCAAGCCCAAAACCGTCCAATCCGCGCTTGGGGCTTGAATAATCGGCTCCGAGCAGTTACCTTGCCGCCATGAGGAGTGATACACGTTTTTCTATTTTGATGCTGAGCGCCGTTGCAGTTTTTGCGTTTGCCCAAGACCCGCCAGCGCCAACGCCGACACCGCCTGCCAAAGAGCCGGCTCCGGAAGTCACGCCCGCCCCCGTTGCCGCGCCGACCGATGCGCAAGCGCGATTTTATGCCGAACAATTTCGGCGGTTACGCGGTGAGATTGAAGAGCTGAAGGGTGCCCACGCGTTGCAACAGCAACAGACCGATAAATTAAAAATCCAAGTCAGGAATCTGAAGAACGAGAATCAAATGCTCACCCGCAAACTCGCCGGTAATTTTGCCACGGCGGACGAGGTGAAGGCGCTTCAGGTTGCATTAAAAGAAATGGATGCCAATCGGCTCAAGGATCGCGCCATTGTTCAAAAAACCCTCGCCGACCTTGGCAAGCTCATCGCGAAAGTCGCCCAACAAAAAGTCGCGGCCGTGGAACCCAACCCGCGCGTCGTAGCACAAGATTTTAAATTCAACACGCACAAGGTGGAGACGGGTGAATTTCTCGGCACCATCATTATCGCCTACAACCTCGCCTACAAAGAGGAGGGCCTCGGCACCGTGACCCAAAGCCAAGTGCTCAAGGCCAACCCCGGCCTCAAGCCGAACCGATTATTGGTCGGCCAAAAAATCAAGATCCCACTGCCCGGAGAAATTAAATAGGTGAAGCTCATCCGCCGCATTCACCTGTTCCTCGGCTGTTTCTTCACGCCGCTGTTGTTGCTGTATTTGCTGTCGGGATTTTATTTCGTGCTGAAGCCCGCGCGGCAAAAAGATGACGGCGAGGCGCAGACGTTTCTGCAAAAAATCTGGTTGGTGCACACCGCGCAGGAATATCCCCGCACCACCGCGCCGCTGGATCTTGAGGCGAAAGTCCAACCGCGCACCATCACCGATTGGGAAGCGGACACGCGGGCATTCAAACTGCTAATTTACATCATGGTCATCGGTGCCGTGGCCACGATGGCGCTCGGCATCGTGCTCGCCATCCGCACCACCAAAGACAAACGGCCCGTTTACATTTCGCTGGTGTTGGGGGTGCTGTTGCCGTGCGTGATTTTGTGGTTCAGCCAAAAACAGGTTACCCGACCCAATCCGTTTCATCCGGACACCCCGCTGGATTCGCCCATGCCGGGCATCCCAAGCGGAGGCGAAACCAACTCGATGTTTCCGCCCGACGGGATTGGCGGAGAGAGCGGTGGTGGCATCGGCGGCTCCATTGCGCCGCCTGCGAAAAAAGAAGATTAGCCGAGGGTCAAAGATCGACTGAAAATTCAGCCGCCACTTCGGCAACGCCTTTGGCCAATGCTTGCCAGTCATCCGCCGTCGTTTCCCAGCCGCTGCTGAAACGCACCACGCGATCGGTTTCATCATCGGCCACGCCCATCGCCGTGAGCACGTGGCTCGGTGCTTCCTTGCCACTGGCGCAGGCGCTGCCGGTGGAGACGGCAAAACCCGCCTTGTCCAGCTTCACCACCCAACGCGCCCGGCAATCGCCCGGCAATAGCGCGGACACCGTGTTCCAAAGACGCCCTTCGCCCGCGCCCAAAATCCGTGCGCCACCGAGACTCCTCGCAAACGCATTCCGCCAAGCCTCCCTCTCTATAATAGTGTCACCCGCTAAAACCGCCTCGCGCTCCGCCAGCGCCGCCATCATCGAGAGTACTCCAGCGACGTTTTCCGTGCCCGCGCGCCGTCCCTCCTCCTGCGGCCCGCCGACCAGTTGCGACCGCACCGCGCCCTGCGCCGGACACTTCAAAAACCCAACCCCCGTCGGCCCGCCAAACTTATGCGCGCAGCCGCTCACAAAATCGCACTCGCCCAATCCCGCCGCTGGCAATTTACCAATCCACTGCGCCGCGTCGCAAAAAAATGAAATGCCGTGCTCCGCGCAAAGCTCCCGCACTGCGCGCCAAGGCTGCAACACGCCAGTTTCATTGTTCGCCGCCATCACCGCGATCAACCCCGGCCGTCGCTCCGCCAAGCGCTCGCGCAACACATCCAAATCCAAAACGCCACCCGGCGTCACTGGCAGCATTTTCATTCGCTCGCCATAATGCAAACGCGCGGCCTCCATCACACACGGATGCTCAATCGCCGAAATCCACACCTCAGCATCACTGGACAAGGCCTCCGCAAAATGATGCATCACCAAATTGCTCGATTCCGTCGCACCCGAAGTCCAAATAATATCCAATGCCCCACACCCCAAAACCCCCGCCAACTCTTCCCGCGCATCCGCCAACGCCTTCTCCGCTCGCGCCCCCAACCGATGCGGGCTCGATGGATTCCCGACAAACCGCCCGCTAGCATCCAGCCACGCCTCCCGCGCAGCCGCGCTCAGTGGCGAAGTAGCATTGTGATCGAAATTGATCAACCCGATAAACCTTCGCTTAGGCGTTGTTTGTGACGCTTTATCATCTCAGTTTCCCAAGCATCCGCTTCCTCAAAAGTTTTGAAACGAAATACTCCCTTCGGAAATGGCGAACCCCCGCCGAACTCCTCGCTTTTCGCACGCTGCAGTTTATCAAATTGCTTCCAGTAGTTTTCGGACAGCTCACGGTCAGATTGGCTCATGGGCTGATTCAACCAACAGACAACAGGCTTTTCGAGTCCAAACTTCTGTGGTTTCCTGTCGCCTCCGTGGCTGCTCCCGAAAAAACACTTTTGTTCAAGCGCGTCCATTTTGCAACTCGTTTGCCGGTGGACTGTGTTTACAGCCCATCTCACTTTTGGGCGCAACAGCGTGAAGACGGCATATGGCGGATTGGGTTGACGAAATTTGCCACGCGGATGCTCGGCGATATGGTGGACCACGGCTTCGAGGTGAAGGCCGGCGCGACGATTGAGGCGGGGCAGATTCTTGGATGGGTCGAGGGCTTCAAAGCGATCTCGGATGTGTATGGATTTTGCGCAGGCGAATTTATTGGCACGAACCCCGCGCTGCAAACGAACATCGCGCTCATCAACAAAAAGCCCTACGCCGATGGCTGGCTTTACGAGGCGCGTGGCACGCTCGATGACAAATGCATGGACGCCGAGGGCTACGCCGCTATCCTCAACCAAACCATCGACAAAATGCTCGAACAACAAAAGGCAGACGAATGAGCCGCGCGCGTTACATTATGATTGGCGGATTCCTCGGCGCGGGGAAAACCACTTGCGTCGCCGCGCTGGCGCAGAACTTGAGTGATGCCGGTCGCACCGTCGGCCTCATCACCAATGACCAAGGGCGCGAGTTGGTGGATACCGCGATGCTGCGCGCGAAGGGGTTTGCGACAGAGGAAATTCCCGGCGGCTGTTTTTGTTGTCGGTTTAATTCACTCGTCGATGCCGCTGCCAAACTCACCGAGAGCACGAGACCGGATGTGTTCATCGCCGAGCCCGTCGGCAGTTGCACCGATTTGGTGGCGACGGTCACTTATCCGTTGCGGCGCATTTATGGTGATGAATTCAGCATCGCGCCGCTTAGTGTGCTCGTCGATCCCATTCGCGCCGCGCGCATTTTTGGCCTTAACTGTTTTAATGAAGGCGGCCAGTTTTCTGAAAAAGTCATTTACATTTACCGCAAACAACTTGAGGAAGCCGACCTCATCGTCATTAACAAAACCGATTTGCTCGAAGCCGACACACTCGCCGCGCTCAGCGAAAAACTCACCACGGAATTTCCGAACGCCGAAGTCCTCCAAATCTCCGCCCGCAACGGCGAAGGCTTAAATGAGTGGTTCACCCGCATCACCGATGCCGAACAAATCGCCCGCGCCGTGATGGAAGTGGATTATAAACTCTACGCCGAAGGCGAGGCCCTCCTCGGCTGGCTCAACGCCACCGTGCAACTTCGCGCCACCGACCCATTCGAAGCCCAGCCCGTGCTGCAACAATTTGCCGCCGACATCCAAGCACAGCTCAACAAAGCCTCCGCCGAAATCGCCCATCTCAAAATGACCCTCAGCCCCGATGCGGGATTAGACGGCCAAGTCGCCATCATCAACCTCGTCCGAAACGATTTCGTCCCCGAACTCTCCGCCGACCTCGATGCCCCCATCGAATCCGCCCAACTCATCATCAACCTCCGCGCCGAAGCCGACCCCGAAACATTAAAAGCCGCCGTCCAAACCGCCCTCGCCAACGCCCCCCAAACCCTCACCACCACCCTCGACCATCTCGAACACTTCCGCCCCGGCAAACCCGAACCGACGCATCGCATCACCGACCTCGGCTGACTTCCGCATTGGCAAAACCGCCACGTGCCTTTACCCTTTCCGCATCTATGGCCGACAAACCGCGCATTCTTTTTTGCCATTGTAACTACGCTCAAGTGGTGCCGGAGGACGTGAAGGCGGGCGTTTTGAAATCTTTGTGCGAATCGGGCCAAGCATTTGAGGCGGTGGCGGATTTGTGCGAGATGGCAGCTCGGCGTGATCCTGCGCTCAAACGATTGGCGGCGGGAAGTGCGCCGGTGAAAATTGCGGCGTGTTATCCGCGCGCGGTGAAATGGCTTTTCGGCGGCTGCCAAGCGCCATTGGATGCGAAGCACACGGAGGTTGTGAATATGCGCGAACTGTCCGCCGAAGACGCAGCGGCCGCGATGCTCGATGAATCGGTGACGGCGAATTTGCCAGAGGATGGCTCGGTGGCGGCGGTGGAAGGAGAAAAGAAAATTTAACGATGGCGATTGCTGACGAAACCACTTTGCGCATCGTCCTTTATGAGGGCGAGGGTGCGGCGACTTTGGATGCGACGGAGCGTGGCTCGACGTTGGCGGCGTTGTTGGGGAAGGGCTATGCGATCACTTGCGCGGGCGAGGGCGCGGTGGCGCCGGCGGATGACAGCGCGCTGTTGGTGCTCGGGCGTTTTGAAAATGGCAAAGCGCCGGAGGCGGAGGATGCCAATGGCAAAGTTGCGATTCGGTTTCGCGATATTGATGGGCTCGATTCGGAGGGCATCACGGCGTTGGTGGAGACGGAACGCGCGTCCTCCAATGCCGCCCAGCACGGCGAGTGGAAGCCTTGGTTTCCGGTCATCGATTATGATCGCTGCACGAACTGTATGCAGTGTCTTTCGTTTTGTTTGTTCGATGTGTACGGCGTGGATGACGCGCAGGAAATCCAGGTGCAGAACAACGACAACTGCAAAACCAACTGCCCCGCCTGCAGCCGCGTGTGCCCCGAGGCGGCCATTATGTTTCCGAAATACAAAAGCGGCCCCATCAATGGCGACGTGGTGAGTGATGGTGAACTCAACCGCGAGAAGATGAAAATCGACATCTCCGCGCTGCTCGGCGGTGATGTGTATCAAATGCTCCGCGACCGAAGCCAACGCTCGCGCAGTCGTTTTTCCAAGGAACGCAGCTCGGACAAAGCGCTCGGTGAGCGCACTAAATGCCTCACCAAACTCGCCGCCGAAGCCGACATCGACATCCCGCTCGAAGTTTTGCAAAGCCTCCCCAGTGCCGATGAGATCGCCCAGAAATCCGCCGCCGCCAATGCTAAGGCGCAAGCGGTGCTTGATGCGCGGGAGGCTGGTTAACTTCCTTGAAACATTCCGCTCGCATTGGCGTCTCACATTCGCGAAACTGCCGCACGCACAACGCCGCCGGTTTCGCCGGCATTTATTTGCATGACCACCGCCAGCGCGCCATTGAAAATTCCTCGAGTCGTTCCGCAGCGCAAGCCGCGGACGCCGCGCGAGAATATCCCCCAAACCCGCGAGGAACGCGAAACCATCCTGCGCGAGGTGCGGCATTATGTAGCCGAGCAAACGCTCGTGCCGCCGGTGCCGATGAACGACCTCAAAGTGCACGCGGACGAATTGGTCGCCGCGCTCGGCACCAAGGAAATTTACCGCGACTACATCGGCATTCTCATCAACAACGAACTCTGGCGCGAAACGCTCGCCGCCGTGCCCTTCGAACGCCGCCTGTTGATGGTTCCCAAATGCCTTCGCGTGGAGGCGAAGTGCCCCGCGCCTTTTGATGAGTTTGGTTTGCTCTGCAAAAGCTGCGGACTGTGCAGCATTCAGGATTTGGAATACGAGGCGGAGAAGCTCGGCTACGCTGCGCTTGTTGCCGAAGGCAGCGCCATCGTGATGAGCCTCATCCAAACCGGCAAGATCGACGCCATCGTCGGCGTGGCGTGCATCCCCGTGCTCGAGCGCGCTTTCCCCTACATGGAAGCGGCGGCCGTGCCGGGCGTGGCGATTCCGTTGTTGCAGGATGACTGCATCGACACCGCGGTGGATGAAGATTGGATTTGGGATTATATTTACCTCACCAGCGACGACCACACGCGCCGCTTGGATTTAAGCGGGCTGCACGACGAAGTGGAAACGTGGTTCGCGCCCGAATCGCTCACCACCATTATGGGCGAGAGCGAAGGCGACACGGAGGCCATCGGCCGCGCTTGGCTCGCGCGCGCCGGCAAACGCTGGCGGCCCTTTCTCAGCGTGGCGGCGTATCAAGCCCTGCGCGATGATGCCACGGAAGCCGTTTCCGATGATCTCAAAAAAGTTGCCGTCGCCGTCGAATGTTTCCACAAAGCCTCGCTCATCCACGACGACATTGAGGACGAAGACGCCGAACGTTACGGCGAGAAAACATTGCACGAAGAACACGGCCTCGCCGTGGCGTTGAACGTCGGCGACTTGCTCATCGGCGAAGGCTACCGCCTCATCGGTGAAACAAAACTTTCCGCCGAACAACGCGCCGCGATGCTGCAAGTAGCCGCCAACGGCCAGCGCCATCTCTGCCGCGGCCAAGGCGCGGAACTGGTTTGGCAGCGCAACCCCGAGCCGCTGAAGTCTGTGCAGGTGCTCGATATTTTCCGCCAAAAAACCGCGCCCGCATTCGAAGTCGCCCTGCGGCTCGGCTCCATTTCCGCCGACCTCGGCAAGTACGAGGAAGTTTCCGAAGTGCTCGGCGAGTACAGTAAAAATCTCGGCATCGCTTATCAAATCCGTGACGACCTCTCAGACCTCGGCGAAGAAGGCGACACCAATGACCTCGCCGGCCTCCGCCCCACGCTGCTGCTCGCCGTCGCGCACGAAAAAGCCAAGGGCGAGCAAAAGGCGCAGCTCGCCGAAGTGTGGCGGCGACGATTGCCCGAAGGCGTCACCTTCGCGCAAATCGAGCAATGGTACCTCGACCTCAAGGCCGTGAAACGCGCCGAAGATTTGCAGCTCACTTATAAAGAACTCGCCATCCGTTCGCTGACCGATTTGGAAAACGCCAACCTCAAAGGCCTCCTCCGCCGCGTCATCGGTAAAATTTTCAATGACACTGTCGTCAAAGGCTGGTGCAGCGAAGTCCAGGAAATCAGCGAGCTAGAAAAAGTCCGCGCCCAAAACAGCAACGACACGGCGACTGTAACGCGCTAAGCACGGCTTGTTTTTTTCGCCATTCCGCGCTATCTTCCCCCAATGACTGCAAGCGAAGTAATCGAGACAATTAAGACGCTTCCCGCGAATGAACAGGCGGAAGTCGCTGAGTATCTGCGCACACTGCCCGATCCTGTCGGCGATGAAATCTCTCCGGAAATTGAGAAATTGGCCGAGGAAACTTTTGACCAATACGACGGTCTCTTCAAGAAATTGGCGCAGTGAATGAGCCGCGTTTTTTGTCGCGCGCGGAGGCTGAAATGCTTCACAAACGCTCTCTTGAGCGATTCGGCGGCGCGGACGGCATTCGTGATGAAGGCGGTTTTTTGTCTGCGCTGGATCAGCCCAAACATACTTTTTTTTACGGGCGTGGCGACCTCTTTGACATTGCCGCCGCTTATGCGTTTCACATCGCCCAAGGCCAGTGTTTCATTGATGGAAACAAGCGCACCGGGATGGCGTGCGCCTTGAACTTTCTAAAGGCAAATGGGGTCGCAACAGTCTATGGCGAATTTGAACTCTACGATGCTATGATCGGCATTGCCGAACATCGGCTTGAAAAGAGTGACTTGGCTGCATTGCTTCGTCAGCAAGCTGTGGCAAAATGAGCCTCCGCTTGGAAATGCTGCAAGTGGCGCGGGTGGCGCCGACGGTGTTGGGGGAGGCGACGGAGTTGGTTCAGGAATTTCTTCGGGGGCAGCAAAATGCAGACGGCGGCTTCAAGGATCGCGCGGGGCGGAGTGACCTTTATTATACTGTGTTCGGACTGGATGCGTTGGCGGTGTTTCAGGTGGAGCCGGATCTCGATGCGGTTGAAAAATTTCTGCAAACCTTTGGCGAAGGCGATGGACTCGACCTCGTGCACTTGAGTTGCCTCACGCGCTGTTGGGGTTCGCTTGGAAAAGACCGAATGCCGAAGGGGTTGCGCGCGGCACTGCTCAAGCGGCTTGAAGCCTTCCGCAAACCGTGCGGCGGTTGGGACAATAATCTGAAACGCGAACACGGTACGGCGTACGGTTCCTTTCTTGCGTTGGGCGCGTATCAGGACATGGGCAAGCTGCCGCCCAAACCGCTGCGCATTTTGCAGAGCCTCAAAAAACTGGAGACGCCCGACCACGCGTGGAACAATCACCCCAACCTCCCCATCGGCTCCACCAATCCCACCGCCGGCGCGGTAGTGCTTCTCAATAACCTCCACCTCCCCATCAACGCCGAGGTCGGCCAATGGCTGCGCGCGCGGCTGCATCCGCAAGGCGGCTTCGTCGCCGTGCCCGGCGCACCGATGCCCGACCTCCTCTCCACCGCCACCACCCTCCACGCGCTCGCCGCGTTGGACGTGCGCCTCACCGAAGACGAAACCGAACGCTGCCTTGATTTTGTGGACACCCTCTGGAACGCCACCGGCGGTTTCCACGGCCATTGGTCGGATGATTATCTGGATTGCGAATATACATTTTACGGCCTGCTTGCGCTCGGGCACTTGAGTTTGTAAGTTAACTCCCCGCTCATTTGAAGCCATCCCCAAAACAGTCAGTTCTCAGAATAAATCATGACCCAATCAAACCAACTTAAACGCAACACCCTCTTTATCGAAGTATCGGGATCTGGGCTCCCCGAAGTTGACGGCCTCTTCGTTCCCTCAACGGCGCCTCCCGCGAAATCTGAATCAGGAACCGTTTCAAGTTCCGGCTACTGGAACGGAAAGATGGCGTGGGATCGCGCCGATGGCGCCGCGGCCAGAAGCCCCTCACTCTCATACTCCAACAGCTATCAATCTTGGAGAATTTCCCGTTTGGACGGTCATCTCGCCTATGAAATCACCTGCGAGGACGAGCTGCCGCCGACGGATCGCGAATGGAACGTCTACAAAATGGGCGTAGCCCCCGCCCCAAAGGTTGTGCTCCACCACTGTGACCCGAGGCAACCCTGCCCAAAGCCCAATATCATCTTTGTTCTCGGAGGCCCCGGCACCGGAAAAGGAACCATGTGCGAACTTGCCGAAACTCAACTCGGCTGGACTCATCTCTCCACCGGAGAACTGCTACGCGCCGAGCGTCAGACTGGCGGACCGAGTGCTGATATCATCGAGGAAAGCCTCGCGGACGGAAAGCTAGTACCCAACGAAATCGTTGTAACTCTGCTCAAAAACGCAATGGACAACGCCATCCGAACCACAGGAAAGAACAACTTCCTCCTCGACGGTTTTCCCCGCTCCCTGACCAATCTTGAAGGATGGTATGAAATCTTCGGCCGGGAAATTGAACTCCCAAAAATGCTCTACCTTGAGTGCCCCTACGCCGTTCTCGAGCAGCGTATTCTGGGCCGCGCCAACTTCACCGGCCGGAGCGACGATAATATTGAGAGCATCAAGCTGAGGTTCGACACCTTCAAGGCAGAGACACTGCCCACCGTCGAGCTCTTCAGGAGCAAAAACCTGTGTGTTGAAATCGACACCAGTCAAGACCGCCAGGCTGTCTATGCCCAAGTCAAAAGCAGTCTCGCTGAGTTCACTGATAAAAACTTCGCCGCCAAACCGCTCACCGAAAAATCTGAAATGCTTCTGGGCCTGAGGCCCTTCCCCAGAAAGAACTGAGCGGTCAGTTTAATTTTGAAATTAGAATAGCTCCCAACATCATCGTCCCATTTGCCAGCGACGCACTTGTTGGCTGATGCGGGTTGGAACAACTCGGCAAAAAATCAGCCTAGTTCTCCGGTGTTCTAGAGAAGGCGTTGGCCGTCATCGTAACCGCCAATGTAATCCCGCAGCCAATCACCGTGTACCACGGCCAATGGATGGCGTCTTTCAAACCGTATTTAATGCCGAGCATTGCGATCAACGAAACCGCCATCCCGAGAATGATGGGCACGCCGCGCCCCTTCTTTATAGTGAGCGCCAGCAACACACCGCCGAGCAAGCCGCCGCTGGCAAGGCCGACGAGGCTGAACGCGGCGTCCATCACCGACTCCACTTCGCGACTGGTGAAGGCCACCACGATGAGCATTGCCCCCCAAAACAAAGTAGCCCTGCGACTGAGTTTGAGTTTGTGGCTGTCGCTGGAATCTTTTTTTGCAAGGCCGAGATCCATCACGGTCACTGACGACAATGCACTGAGAGCCGAACTCACTGACGACATCGCGGCGGCGAGGATGCCCACCAACATAAGCCCCTTCACGCCCACCGGCGCTTGGGCGAGCATGAAAATGGGAAACACAAAGTCAGTTTGTTTTTTGCCAAATGAATTTTCCGGGATGTCGATGGGGATGGGCGTTTGCTGGTAGAGCACCCAAAGCAATACGCCGACCATTAGGAAAAGCAGCATCATCGGCAGAATCACCACAGCGCAAAACGCCAGCGCTTTGCGGCCATCGGTGATGGTGCGGCAAGCGAGCACACGTTGCGCCACGAGTTGATCCACGCCGTGCGTGAACAGCACAAACACGCCCGCACCGAGAATGCCCATCCAAAGATTGTACGGCGCGGCGAGCGTGAATTGCGTGTTGAGCCATTCGAGTTTGCCTTCGGCGCGAGCCGTTTCCATCGCGCCGCTCCAGCCGCCATCGATGAGCGTGGGAATATAAAACAGCGCGAATAATCCGCCGGCCACAAACAAAATAAATTGCGCGGCATCGGTCCACACCACGGCTTTTAATCCACCCACAAACGTGTACACCAGCGACAACCCAACAAAGAGCAGGATGGCCGGCAGCACCGGCCAATCGAGCATCAGCTGCAAGGGGATACACGTGACGAACACGCGCACGCCCGCGGCGAGCGTGCCGACGATGAGAAACATTACCGCCGCCGTCTTGTGAGCGCCGCTGCCGAAGGCGTTGCCGATAAGCGCGTAAGGCGAATAAATTTCTTTTTTGAAATACAACGGCACCATCACCACCGCCAACACGATGCGGCCAATCACGTAGCCGAGGACGATTTGGATGAACATCAAATTGCCGCCATACGCCATCGCGGGCACGCCAATGAACGTCAGCGCACTCGTCTCGGTGGCCACGATGGAAAAGGCCACCGCCCACCAAGGCAGCTCGCGTCCGCCGAGAAAATAATCGCGCGTCGTTTTCTGCCCGCGTCCCAGCCAAACACCCAGCGCGATGATGCTGATGAGGTAAACAAAGATCACCGCCCAATCTATTGATGAAATCTGTGACGCGGCGGCAAGCATCGGAGCATTGTCCGGAGGCAGCGGGCAAGGGCAACCAAATCCAATTCACAGGCTGTTGTGCTGCCGGCATCTTGCCGGCAGGAGTTGCGTTTTCATCTGCCGGCAAGATGCCGGCAGCACATAGGAGATTCAGGGTTGACGCTTGGCCGCTTGGAGCTATCCTCTGAAACACCAATTGGGCAACACAAACAAAGGCATTTTATGAGCAACAAAAATCAATCCCCCAAGACCGGCGAAACCCGCCGCAAATTCCTCAAAACAACCGGCACAGTCGCCGCCGCAGCCGCCGCGTTGAAGGTGCCGGTGTACGCCGGCAACAAGGCGCCCTCGGCCAATGTGAAGGGCGCGAATGAAAAAATCGTGATCGGCTTTATCGGCGTGGGCGGTCGCGGCTTTAACGCGCACGTGCGCCAGATGCGTCAAAGCGCTGCGGGCAATAATATTTCACAAGCAGCGATGTGCGACGTATCCAAACACCGCGCCAATGCGGCGAAGGATTTTGTCGCCAAAAATTCCAAAGACCCAGTCGAGGCGTACACCGATTATCGCAAGGTGATCGAGCGCAAGGACATCGACGCGGTGGTGTGCGCCACGGTGGATCACTGGCACACACCCATTTGTGTGGAGGCAATGGAGAGCGGCAAAGATATTTACGTTGAGAAACCGATGACGCGTTACCTCGGCGAAGCCTTCAAGCTGTACGACGCCGTGAAGCGCACCAAACGCAAAGTGCAAGTCGGCTCGCAGATCACCAGTTGCGGCAACTTCGCCAAAGCCGCCGAGCTCATCGCTCAAGGCAAGATGGGCCCGCTCGTGCTCGCGCAAGGTTCGTACATGCGCAACAATCCCAAGGGCGAATGGAACTACCGCCTGCAACCGTGGGCCACGAAAGGTGACATCCAATGGACCACCGAGAAAGGTAAGATCGGCTGGCTGCGTGAGGATATGAAACAAATCGGTTTCAATGCCGATCACTATTTCCGCTGGCGCAAATATCTTCCGTACTGCGCCGGATTGTTGGGCGATCTCATTCCGCATCGCCTCTTCCCGCTGATGCGCGCCACCGGCAAACCGGAATTCCCGAGCCGCGTTGTCTGCCTTGGCACGCGCAAGATCACGCCGGACCGCGACGTCAGCGACAACACGCAAGTGCTCGCCGAGTTCCCGAACGGAATGACGCTTATCGTCACCAGCTCGTCCGTCAATGAACAGGGCCTCAATGAAACCATCCGCGGCCAATACGGCACGATGTATCTCAGCACCAACGGCAGCAGCCTCGAGTACAAACCCGAGCGCCCCTTCGCCGAGGAGTTTGATCCCGAGAGCTACACCAACCTCGCCCCCAGCGGCAACACCACCCCGCAGCACCACAAAAACTGGCTCGACTGCATCCGCAACGGTGGCGAACCGGTGGCCGGCATCGACCTCGCCATCAAAGTGCAAACCGTGATTTCCCTCGCGGAAATTGCCGATCGCCGCGGCACGATGGCGCATTTCGATCCCAAGACCCGCAAGATCACCGACGGCTCCGGTCGCGAGATCAAGGCCTACGATTACGCCGAGGAAGCCAAGCTCGACCAAGGCCCGTACGGTCCCATCAAAGAAATCGGCGGCTGAGGCCATTGAAAATTCACGGGCTCCGCGGGCGACCGCGGAGCCTTTTTTTGTGTAATGTGCTGCCGGCATCTTGCCGGCAGATCAGAAACGCAACCCCTGCCGGCAAGATGCCGACAGCACGATGACGCCAAACGAAATCACAACCGTCGCCGCCGAGGCAATGGCCACCCGTTTTGAGGTTGCCTTGCACGGCGCGCCCGAAGCCACGTTGCGTTCGGCAGCGGAAGAAGCGCTGGCGGAAATCGCGCGGCTTGAGGCGATGCTCAGCCTCTACCAATCCACCAGCGAAATTGCCCACCTCAACCAACGCGCCGCGCGCGAGGCCGTGCGCGTATCAAACGAAGTCTTCACGCTGCTCGAACGCTGCGCAGATTTGAGCCAACAAACCCAAGGCGCGTTCGACATCACCCTCGCGCCGTTGATGCAGTGCTGGCGGTTTATGAATGATACCGGCGCGGTGCCCGCCGACGATGCCATCGCCAAAGCACTCGCGTGCACTGGAATGCAACACCTCCAACTCAACCCCACTTACACCACCGTGCAATTCGCGCGCGAAGGGTTGAGGCTCGACCTCGGTTCCATTGGCAAAGGCTACGCGCTGGAACAAGCCGCCGCGTGGTTGCGCGAAAATGAATTTGAAAATTTCCTCATCCACGGCGGCACCAGCACCGTGTACGCACGCGGCACCCAAGCCGACGGCACCCCATGGCGCGTGGCGGTGGAACACCCCGACAAAAACCAACCGCCACTGCACATTGTTGATTTGCAAAATGAATCGCTGTCCGTTTCCGGCATCGACGGCAAATCATTCATCGACGCCGAAGGCAACGAGCAAGGCCACGTCATCGACCCCCGCACCGGCCACCCTACCCAAGCCGCACGCGTAGCCGCGGTGGTGTGCGAATCCGCCACCGAAAGCGATGCGTGGGCGACTGCGTTTTTGGTGAAGCCGGAGTTGGAAGTGCCGGAGGGGATGCGGGTTTTGAGATTGGACACTTCTCCCTCACCCTAGCCCTCTCCCGCTGGGAGAGGGAATCAGCCACCGACCGCTCTCAGCCGGAAGACACGAATCAACCAACGGCAGCGCAGCCTCTCCCTCTCCCAGCGGGAGAGGGTCGGGGTGAGGGAGAACGATTCGAAAATTAAAACGCCCCTTGCTGATAGGGATCGAACGATCCAATCTTCCATTCGTCGATTAATTCATCGGGCAATTCCTTGAGGAAGCGTGACGGGAGTTGGATCATATCATCGCTGCTACCGGCGGCGACGGTGCGGATGAGTGGGTGGCACAGGTACAGCTCGTCCATCGCGCGTGTGATGGCGACGTAAAAAAGGCGGCGCTCCTCCTCCTCGCCATCCAGCGAATCGAGCGAGCGATTGCTCGGGAACATACCGTCGCACAGCATAATGACAAACACCACTTTGAACTCCAGCCCTTTGGCTTGGTGGATCGTGGTGAGGCGGAGCTTTTCGTCATCGTCATTTTCGGATCGTTCCTGTTCGGCCTCCACGTTGGTGAGCAGCGCCAGCTCGGCCAGAAAATTTTCCAGCGATTCGTATTGACGCGCGAACACACTGAGTTGCTCGATGTCATCTTTGCGCTGCGGCGCTTTATCGTAATTCGCCTCCAAATAATCCGAATAGCCCGCCTCCAAAATCAATGAAATCATTTCGCCCGCATCACCGGCCACCGGCGGGGCTTCCAGTTGGGCGACCGTTGCGGAAAATTGCGCCCACGGCATCTTGGCTTTTTTGGGCACACCGGCGCAGAGCTGCACCGCCTCCGCCAACGGCCGGCTGCCCGCATGCGCGGTCAGAAATTGGCCCCACAACTTCAACGCCGTTTTGCCGCCCACGCCGGGTAACATCAGCACGAGCCGTTTGAACGCCTGTTCGTCGCGCGGATTGGCCAGCCATTTGAGGTACGACGTCACGTCCTTGATGTGCGCTTGTTCAAAAAACCGCACGCCGCTGGTGATCGAAAACGGGATGTTGCGCCGCGTCAATTCAAGTTGCAATTCGAGCGCGTGAAAATGCGAGCGATACAGCACCGCCATATCGTCAAGCTCGATGCCCTCCTCGCGCAGCTCCAGCGCGCGTTGGGCGATGAAGGCCGCTTGTTCGTCGGCGGCGCTGCACACCACTTTCGCGGGCTTCTCGCCCGAGTCACGACACGCGGCCAGTTCCTTGGCAAACTGCCGCGTGTTGGCGGCGATGGCGGCATTGGCGAGGTTGAGAATCTCCGGTGTGCTGCGGTAATTCGTTTCGATTTTGTACACGGCCGCGCCGGGATAACGCTTGGGGAACTCCATTATGTTTGCGTAATTCGCACCGCGCCACGAATAGATGCTTTGCGAATCATCGCCCACGACCATCACGTTTTTGTAGCGCGCGCCGAGCAGATCGATCAATTCCGCCTGCAACAGATTCGTGTCCTGATATTCATCCACGAGCACAAACTGAAACCGTTGCTGATACATCGTGCGCACGTCCTCGTGCTCCTTCATCAAGCGCAGCCACAGCACCAGCAAGTCATCAAAATCCATCAAGCCATTGGCGAGCTTGCGCTTGGTGTAGCGGTCGAGCACGTCGGTGATTTGCTCCGTCAACGGCTCAAACCACGGATAGCGGTCCTCAATAATTTCGCTCACCGGCACTTGCTTGTTAATCGCCAGCGAGCCGATGTCGCCCACCACATCCGGCTTGGGAAAGCGCGTGGCCTTCACGTCAATCTCCGCCTCCACGATGCACGCGGTGATGAGCCCCTTGGCGTCCTCGCGATCTTGGATGGTAAACGACCGCGTGAACCCCAGCGCCTCCGCGTGCCGCCGCAACACACGATGGCCGATGGAATGAAACGTGCCGCCCCACAGCGCGCTCATATCGCGCCCAATCAAATCGGTCACGCGCCCCATCATTTCTTTGGCGGCTTTGTTGGTGAACGTCAGCAGCAGAATGCGATCCGCCGGCACGCCTTGTTCAAGCAAATACGCCACGCGATAAGTGAGCGTGCGCGTCTTGCCCGAGCCCGCGCCGGCAATCACCAACGCCGGCCCCGGCAAAGCGGTCACCGCCGCGCGCTGCGATTCGTTCAGCTCCGCCTCGTAGTCGATGTGTAAATCAACCGAGTCGCGATATGGCTGTAAAGTGTACTCCCGTGGCACGCGGGCTACGGTAAAGGCGGAAAGGCACTAGGGCGAGGGAAGAAGTTTTTAGTGAGTGGGCAATTGGGAGTAGGGA
>JAAZZB010000012.1 GCA_014239365.1 Verrucomicrobiia bacterium
AGCCCCGGGTGAAACCCGGGGGGTTAAGGAGAAAAACACGCAACCCCGAAGGGGTTGAACGCACGCTCCAGTTTAACCCCTTTGGGGTTGCTTTCTTTTTGGGCGCGAATTCCCCGGGTTTCACCCGGGGCTATTTTTGTTCATCCCTTCGGGATGTTGTCTTGGCGGACTTGAAAAATTATTTGGGAACGCATTTGCCCGCGACGCAATCAACCCACCAAGCCGTACCAATTATCCCGCTGGCGGGGTTCGTAGCTGAGGTCTTTTATCAATCGTTGCATATCGGCCACGTCCATGCAGTAAATTGTGCCGGCTTTGGACACGACGTTTTCTTCGATCATAATACTGCCCAAATCATTCGCGCCGTGGCGCAGGGCGATCTGTCCGATCTCGCGGCCTTGCGTGACCCACGAGCTTTGGATGTTGTCGATGTTATCCAAATAAATCCGCGACAACGCTTGCATCCGAAGATACTCGTGCGCGCCCACGGTGGGGGCTTTGAGTTTTGTGTTTTCCGATTGAAACGTCCACGCGATGAACGCGGTGAACGCGCAATGTGCTGCCGGCATCTTGCCGGCAGACCTTTCGTGTCCGGAGTGCGCTTCCGAATCTGCCGGCAAGATGCCGGCAGCACGTGATTCCTCTTGCTGCCTTCGCACGCGTTCCAAATGTTCGATGCGTTCCTCCACCGTTTCCACGTGGCCGAACATCATCGTGGCCGTGGTGGCGAGGCCTTGGCGGTGGGCGATGGCCATGACTTCCAGCCATTCGTCACTCATTGCCTTGAGCGGTGAAATTTTTTGGCGCACGCGATCCACCAAAATTTCACCACCGCCGCCGGGGATGGAGCCCAAGCCCGCTTCGTGAAAATCGCGGATGATATCTTCCAAGGGTTCATCAAACACCTCGCGGAAATGAATGAACTCGCTCGGCGAAAATCCGTGTACGTTGATGGACGGAAATGTTTCGCGAATGTGCGACAGCAAATCGAGATACCATTGCTTGTCCAACTTGGGATGGTGCCCGCCTTGCATCAAAATTTGTGTGCCGCCCAGCGCGAGGGTTTCCTCGATTTTTTGGTCGATCTCATCGTGCGTGATCACGTAAGCGTCCGCCGCCTTTTCGCTCCGCCAAAACGCGCAAAACTTGCAGTACACATTGCAGACGTTGGTGTAATTGATATTGCGATCGATGCTGAAGGTGATGATGTCGTTGCCGCGCCCGTCGAAGGCCTTCGCCTTGGCCAATTCCCGCCGTCGATGTGCCAACGCGCCAAGCGTTTCCAGCGGCAGCGAATACAGCTGTAACGCCTCGGCTTCCGAAACGCGTTCGCCGTTCCAAGTTTTTTGGAGCAGATCGTCCACGCGGGGAGTGTACGGGCGAAGGTGGTTGGGGGCAATGATTCACCACAGAGACACAGAGGGCACAGAGAATTTTGCCTCTGTGTTCTCTGTGTCTCTGTGGTAAAAATCAAACGAACAAAGGCGCAAAGACTTCCTGTTCACCGTGCGTTTTTAGAAGTTCCACAAATTTTTCCAAACCGGATTTCTCTTCCTTGCCCAAGTCGTATTGGATGTGGCCGCCGAGGTAGGATTGGCGGAAGTCGGCGTCGTAGTCGGGATAGGTGGCGATGGTTTCGGTGAGGTGGGCGAGGCCGTTGGTTTTTGCGGTGCGGAGTTTGTCGCGCAGGGCTTTATCGTGATGGCCCCGGCGGAGGGCCCACACGGCGAAGACGAAGGGGAGGCCGGTGAGTTCGTGCCACGCGGTGCCGAGATCCCAGATGTGGTGCTCGTGCGGGGCGCGCAGGAAATCGATAGCGGGATTGCCGATGAGCAAAACATTTTCCAGCGAAACCGATTGGCGATAGCCGCCGAGGGGTTCGAGCTTTGGGATGCGGCCGCGTTCGGCAAAGAGCACGCGCAGGAGGTTCACGCTGGTGAGGCTGGCGGTGTCGCAGTGGATGGTTTCGATTTCGTCCAGCGGTTGCTTGTGCGCGAGGAAAACACTCTTCACCGCGCCGCGCGAGGCCACGGCCACGCCATCGAGCACATCGTAGCCATCGTGAAAAAGCGCTTCCGTAATGCTTACGAGCGCGGCATCGTGTTGGCCGATCCGCAGTTTTTCCGCCAAGCGCGAGGGCACGTCATATTCCGTTTCGTGCTCGATACCGTGCGTGAGCGGCACGGAATTGAGATAAGGAACGGAGCCGATGCGTTTATGTGCTGCCGGCATCTTGCCGGCAGGGGTTGGGTTTTCGGATGTCGAAGATTCTGCCGGCAAGATGCCGGCAGCACGATTGGCGCGTGTCTCGCTCATGCGGTGGCCAAGTTGTCGTCTAGCAAATTGGGTGGCACGGAATCGTCCGGCGCATTGTCGGCGGTGGGCGTGTCCTCGGTCCATTCGCGGACGGGTTCGTAAAAGGTGTTTCGTTGCACGGGAATTTTGCCGGCTTCGCGGATGGCTTTTACTAGCGCGGCTTCGGCTTGGCCGTCGCCGCCGCCTGCACCGGCCATTTTGAAAATGTGTTCCTCAACGATGGTGCCGTGCAAATCATCGGCGCCGTAGCTGAGCGCGACTTGGGCGAGCTTCATCCCGAGGCCCACCCAGTAGGCGGTGAGATGGTCGAAATTATCGAGGAACAATCGGCTGACGGCGATAGTGCGCAGGGCGTCGTTGCCGGTGGGCGGATGCGTGACGGGGATGGCGTTGTTCTCCGGCTGATAGGGCAGCGGAATGAAACCGGTGAACCCGCCGGTTTCGTCTTGCAACGCGCGGAGTTGGGCAAGGTGATCGATGCGTTGCTCGAGGGTCTCCACGTGACCGAAGAGCATCGTGCACGTGCTGCGACCGCCGAGGGTGTGCCACGCGCGATGGGCGTCGAGATATTCGCTGGCGGTTTCTTTGCCTTTGGCGATGGCGTCGCGGACGTCTTGCTGGAAAATTTCTGCACCGCCGCCGGTGAGCGAATCCAGTCCGGCAGCCTTGAGCGTGGCGAGCACTTCGGGCATCGGTTGTTTGCTGAGGCGGGCGAGATGATAAATCTCCACGGCGGTGAAGCATTTGAGCTGGAGATTGGCATCGAGCGCCTTCAACGCGCGCAGCATTTCGGTGTAGTAATCAAACGGCAGCGAGGGGTGTAAACCGCCGACGATGTGCAGCTCGGTTATATTGAGCGCCAGCGCTTCCTTGGCTTTGGCCACCATTTCGTCGATGGAAAGTTCGAAGCCATCGCCATCGCGTTTCTTGCGCGCGAAGCTGCAAAACTGGCACGAGAGAATGCAGTAGTTGGAATAATTGATGTAGCGGTTGACGATGTAACTGGCGCGGTTGCCGACTTTGCGTTCGGTGGCCAACGCGGCGAGTCGGCCGAGGGCGTTGAGGTCGGGCGTGCGGAACAGGCGCAGCGCGTCGGCGGCATCGAGGCGCGTGTTGGCCTCGACCTTTTCGGCGAGGTCGGCCAGTTCGCTTTTTTGTAAAATGAAATCCATCACCACAATCTCCACGAAATAAAGCGTCCGACCAAGCTGACCTCAGTGACCACCATCACCAGAAAAACGATGCTGACGATGCCGTTGAGATTGAAGAACGCGCGTTGCACCCAATCGAGGCTGCGCTTGCGGGCGATCCAATGCTCGAGCAGCACGCACGCGGAAATGATAATCAGGCCAATCCAGTATGACATTTTGAACGCGGCGAATAATCCAAACAACGTCAGCAACGCGAGCAACAGCATATGCATCAGCAACGAAGCGGTTAGCGCGTTGTCGGGCCCCCAGCGGACGACGAGCGAATGCAGTTTGTGATCGCGATCAAATTCGAAATCTTGAATTGCATAAATGATGTCGAAGCCGATGAGCCACAACACCACCGACGCCGCCATAATGGTGGGCAGCAACGCGCTGTGGCGAAGGGGGTCTTTGATGTCCGGCGAAAAATCAAACGAACCATTCACCGCCAGCCACGCGCCGATCGGAGCGATCGCCAGCGCGAGGCCGAGGAAGACGTGCGTGAAATCGGTGAACCGTTTCGTGAGTGAATAGCCGAGAATAAAAACCAACGCGACCGGCGACAGGAAAAAACACACGAGCCGACCTTGATGTGCGTCGCGTACCATATCGATGCCGAACGTGGTGGCGACGAACGCCAGCGCGCTGAGGATGCAAAGCGTCCACGCACTGGTGAGTGTGATTTTTCCTGCGGGCAAATGGCGGTCCTTCGTGCGCGGATTGGCGGCATCGAATTTGCGATCCGCGATGCGGTTGAACGCCATCGCGCACGTGCGCGCGGTGACCATTGCCAGCAGGATGAGGCCGAACAATTTCCAACCCGGCCAGCCGAGTTTCATCCACGGCACAGCTTCTTGCGCTTTTGGCCCCAGCACGGCAAACCCCGCCCGCGCCGCCAGCACCATCGAGGCCAGCGCGAAGGGCAGGGCGAAGATGGTGTGCGAAAACTTAACGAACCCGCCCCATTTTTGGAGCAGGGAAGGTTTGGGGTTTTCGCTGGATTCGTCTTTGCGCGCCACGAGTTGAGCGTGGAGGTTTGGGAAGGGAAAAGTCAAAGGGCAAAATTTGTAGCCCGGGCCGGTGGCCCGGGTGGTTTCGGAAATCAGAACGCGCAAGATAAACCAACCCGGGCCACCGGCCCGGTAGGGTGGTTTCTCCGAAACCGCCTTGGCGCGCTCGGAGAGCACGCCCTACCTTTACTCATCTTCTTCCCGCCAGCGGGGGGAGATTTTGTTTTCTACGCCGAGATGGTCGAGGACTCGGGCGACGACGGTGTCGGCCAAATCTTCCAGCGTTTTGGCGCCGGCATAAAAGTACGGGTTGGTGGGCATCATCGTGGCGCCGGCCAGCAAGAGCAGTTCCATATTTTTCACGTGGACGAGACTGAGCGGCGTTTCGCGCGGGCAAAGGATGAGCGTTTTGTTTTCCTTGAGCATCACGTCGGCGGCGCGCAGGAGAGCATCGTCGCTCACGCCGTGGGCGATGCGGCCGAGGGTTCCCATCGTGCAGGGGAGGATCACCATCGCGTCGAAGGCGTTGGAGCCGCTGGCGAAGGGGACGTTCATACTTTTGGCGGCGTGAAGCTGCACGCCCTCGGCGAGGCGCAGGCCGTCGGGCAGTTCTTCTTTGAGCACGATATTGGCGTAGCTGCTGGCGATGACGTGGATTTCGTGCGCGGTGGGATCGAGGCGGTCGAGCAGACGTTGGGTGTAAATCGCGCCACTGGCGCCGGTGATGGCTACGAGAATTCTCACGGGCGCAAAGCATTACTTTTTCGGGGTAAACGGCGCAAGCGCTTTGTTCACCATTGTGAATAACCTCGACATCGCGGCGGGTGGGTGGCAGGGTGCGCGTCGCATTTTTCGCGCCCTGTCGGCGCGACAAAGGAGGTGCAAACAAAATCAAAACGGGCGTACTCCGCTCTCTTGGCGGTCGTGGTCTTGGCGTCGTGTGAAATGACGCCACGCAATCACGGACCGATCACCTATCGTGTGCCCGCAGCCAAAAAATCTGCGGTCGCAAAACCCCAACCCGTTCGCGTGGCCACCGCCAAGCCGCCGCGTTATCTGCCGCCCGGCACGGGTACGGCACCCACCGCGCCGCCCGCGCGACCGAAGGCGCAGCCCGCGCAGCCGATTATTTTGCAGGGCGAAAAACTAATGCCCGCGCAGGCGTTGCCCAAAGATTACACGGTGAAGGCTGCCGACGCGGAATGGATTTCCCTCGAGCGTTGGGGCAAGTTATACGAAGGCTGGTTTGGCCGCATCCAACAGCGCAGCGGCACAGTGCATCGTTTGGTGGCCGCGAATATGCGGTTCGACTTCACGCCGCGTCAGCGCCTCATCACTTGTCAGGGCATGCAAATCTGGCTCGGCTTTGGGCCGCGTTTGGTGAAGGGCCATCTTTATGTCCACGCGCTCGACGTGCAGAAACATCTCGCGCCGCTTATTTCCGGAATGCCCACGCTCGGCCGCGTGGCGGTGATCGATGCCGGCCACGGCAAAGACAACAAAGGCACGCGCAGTATTTTTAACAAGAAATACGAAAAGGAATACACGCTCGATTGGGCGATGCGGCTCAAGCCGCTTTTGGAGCGCAAAGGCTGGCGGGTGTATCTCACGCGCGTCACGGATGACAGCCTCTCGCTGACCGACCGCGTGAAGTTCGCCGATCGCGTGCACGCCTCGGTATTCATTAGCCTTCACTTCAATGCCGCCGCCGCGAAGGTGAGCGGTTTGGAAACGTACTGCATCTCCCCCACCGGAATGCCCTCGCACTTCACGCGCGGCAATCCCGATCCGGTTTCCACCAAACTGCCCAACAACCCGTGGGACGCCAGCAGCTTTCAACTCGCCGCCCGCGTGCACAATCAATTGCTGCTCACCTGCAAAATGCCCGATCGAGGCGTGCGTCGCGTGCGGTTTATGTCCGTGATCAAAGGCCAGAAACGCCCCGCGATTTTGGTGGAAGGCGGCTATCTTTCCAACCCCACCGAATCCAGAAAAGTCGATACCGCCGCGTACCGGCAGAAGCTAGCGGTAGGCGTGGCGTCCGCCCTGTAGCCCGGGCCGGTGGCCCGGGTGGTTTCTCCGAGGTCGTTTTAAAAACCTGAACGCGTTGATTTCAATCTACCCGGGCCACCGGCCCGGGCTACATTTACATCGATAGGTTTTCGATCGTTCCCTGCCAAGGCCAGTCATTCGGGTTTTTCACTAAGCCAGCTCGTACAGGATTGTTTTGGACGTATTGCCATTTGCTTGAATAGCTGTTGGGAGAACGGAGCACGTGATCGAAGAATCGTTCCTGCCAGATTGGGGTGTCACTCTTTGTTTCCGCTTGGATGCGTTTGCTCGTCCATTCTTTCCAGCGCATTATGAAATGCGGAAGTTTTTTGGCGGTCCATTCGGGATGACAAAAGAAATGAACGTGATCGGGCATAATGACGTATTGGCCGATCATCCAGCCGTGGCGCTCGCGTGTGTTGCGCCATTCGTCGATGAGAATGTTTGCGATGATTTTGTTATCAAGAATCTTGCGTCTTTTTTGAACGCACGTAGTGATGAAATAAATTGGAGGTTCAACCCAAACCCGCGACAACCGTTTCAACTTCGTGCGAGTGGCCATCCATGGTTCTAGGCAAAGAGCAGAGAATGATCAAATGAAAAACAGTGCCCAATGTAGCCCGGGCCGGTGGCCCGGGTGGTTTCTCCGGGGTGGTTTCAAAAACCTGAACGCGTTGATTTCAAGCTACCCGGGCCACCGGCCCGGGCTACAGGGGGTGCAACGGCTGCATTTACCACTCCACTTCCACCTTCAGTTTATTTCCAAACCGATTGGTGTAAAACAGATGCCCGTGGGCGGCGCCGTATTCGTGGACTAGTTTGGTGATCTTCACATCGAAGCAGCAGTACTCGGCGATCTCGGCGAGCTTGCCTTGTTTGTACCACTCGATGGCCTGCAATCCTTCGGCGGATTTCTCGCAGCCGAGCGTGGCTTGCGCGATGGAATCGAGCTTGAGGCGATGGCCGAGCGTGTCGTTGAGCACAATCAACATATCGAGCGAAGGCACCTGACTGAAATCAAAAATCGAGTAACCCTCCAGCACGCGATAATCGAAACGGATGTGATTGAACCCCACCACGAGATCGGCGCGTTGGAGTTCTTTGATTAGTTCCTCGACTTCCGGTTCGCCATAAATTTTGTAATCCCCGCGCGCGGTGCTGTACGTGACGCCGATGCTCATCCCCATCTTGTCAATATGGCTCCACCCGCCCACATCATCCGCGGCGTATTTGGTTTCCAAATCGAAGTAGACGATGTTTTGACTCATTAGCGTTCGCGGGCTTTGGGCAGATGGGTGGCTTGGCCGAAGAGGGCTTCGGAGGCTTCGAGGATGGCTTCGCTGAGGGTGGGGTGGGCGAAGATGGTTTCGGTGAGTTGCTCGGCGGTGGCTTTTAGTTTAATGGCGAGGGTGATTTGGCCGATGAGTTCTGCCGCGTGGCCGCCGAGGATGTGGC
Source organism: Verrucomicrobiia bacterium (assembly GCA_014239365.1). Classification (GTDB taxonomy): domain Bacteria; phylum Verrucomicrobiota; class Verrucomicrobiia; order Limisphaerales; family UBA1100; genus JACNJL01. Next base: position 8,024 of record JAAZZB010000012.1, read on the forward strand.
CGCCGAGGAGTTGGCCGGTTTCGGCGTGGGCGATGAGTTTGACGAATCCATCGGTCTCCCCTTGCGCGAGGGCTTTGCCGATGGCGGCGAAGGGGAAGCGGCCCATGCGGATGGGGATGCCGCGCGTTTCGGCCTCCGCTTCGGTGAGGCCGATGGTGGCGATCTCCGGATGCGTGAACACGGCGGCGGGGATTTCATCGTAGTTCATTGCCGCATTGTTTTTGCCGGCGATGAGGTTATCCACCACCACGCGGCCTTGGGCGGTGGCGACGTGGGCGAGTTGCATTTTGCCGGTCACATCGCCAATGGCGTGGATGTTCGGCACGTTGGTTTGGCAAAATTCATTAACGCCAATCGCGCGGCCATCGAGCGCCACGCCGGCGGCTTCGAGCCCGAGGGCTTCGGTATTGGGCGTGCGACCGACGGCGACAAGGAGGTGCGTGCCTTCGAGGGTTTCATCGGCGAGTTGGACGGAGACGCCTTGATCGGTGGCGGTGGCGGATTGGACGGTTTCGTTTAGGCGGACGGTGATTTTTTGGCGTTTGAATCCGCGTCGCAAAAAATCACAGAGATCGGGATCCATCCCGGGGAGCAAACGCGGTTCGGCCTCGAGCACGGTGACTTCGCTGCCGAGCGCGGCAAAGATGCTCGCAAACTCGCACCCGATGTAGCCGCCGCCAAGGATGAGCAGTTTGGGGGGCAATTCGGTGAGCGTCAGCAAATCGTCGCTGTTGAGAATGCGCGTGCCATCGCGCGGGGCGATCGGCAAATCTGTTGGGCGCGAACCGGTGGCGAGGATGATGGCGCGCGGGTTGGCGAGCGTTTGGGTGACGTTGTCTTCGGCATCGGTCACTTCAATTTCGGTGGGGCTTTTCAATCGCCCGCGGCCTTTGATGAAATCAACGCCGTTTTTGTCGATGAGATTTTGCACGCCCGCCGCGAGCTTGGTCACCACCTTTTGGCGGCGATCCACAATGGCGGCCAGCTGCGCTTCCGCTTGGGCAATGCTCACGGCCCATTGGCTGGACTGCTGCGCTTGGCGTAGGAGATCCACGCTGGCGACCATCGTTTTGGTGGGGATACAGCCGGTATGCAGGCACACGCCGCCGGGCGGATTGGGGTCCACGAGCGCCACCCGCAGCCCATGATGCGCCGCGCGAATGGCGGACACATATCCACCGGGGCCAGCGCCGACGATGGCGAGGTCATAATTCAAATCACTCACGCGCGCAATCTAGCGACGAAGCGGCCGGAGGCAAATAAGAATTTTTTGAGGGAGTGGTGAATGGGGAGTGGTGAATAGGGAGTGGTGAATGGGGAGTAGGGAGTAGGGAGTAGGGGTGTGAATTTGGCTACTACTCCCCATTCACTACTCCCTACTCCCCCCATTATCAGCTTTAGTTTTGGGCTGGGTTGGGGTAGCGTGCGGCTGTTTTCCGGTGCTGGGCGCCGGGGTGTTGATGTCTGAATCCAAACCCAACGAGCGTGGCTCGAATGGTTCCAGTGGCCCCAATGATAAGGGGGAGTTGAAGATTTATTTTCTGCCGAATTTGTTGACGGCGGGGAATTTGTTTTGTGGCTTTTTGGCGCTGACGATTATTGTGGGGGCGCCGAGCTTGTACGTGTTGGAGGCGCCGTACACGGAGATGAGTGTTCAGTTTCACGCGGCGAAACAGGCGATTTATTGGGCGTTAGAATTGATTTTGTTGGCGTGTGTGTTTGATGTGTTGGATGGGCGGGTGGCGCGGCTCGGGGGGTATGATAGTCCGTTTGGGCGGGAGTTTGATTCGCTGGCGGATGTGGTGTCCTTCGGGATTGTGCCGGCGTTTTTGGTGCATCGGGTGGTGCTGGGCGATGTGTTTCAGAATTCACCGGAAGTGGGCTGGGGGATTGCTTCGATTTTTGTGATTTGCGGTGCGCTGCGGCTGGCGCGGTTTAATTGTTATGCGGCCATTGAGGATGATCGCAAGGCGCGGGGCGAGGCGGCGGGGAGTCATTCAAGTGAGTTTATGGGATTCCCCATTCCGGCGGCGGCGGGGTTGGTGGCGAGCATCACTTATTTTTTGATTTGGTTTGAGGATAAAGGGTTTACGCAGGGCAACTGGAAATTTGCGTTGCCGGTGTTGTTGCTGTTTCTTTCGGCGATGATGGTGAGCAAGGTGGCTTATCCGACGTTCAAAAAAGTGAACCTGCGCGGGTCGCGGTCATTTTTCTTTATGGTGATCGCGGCGGTGGGGATCGGGCTTTTGGCGACGGTGGGCCGGAAGTACGCGGTGCCGCTGGGGGCGCCTTTGATTTTTATTGTGTATCTCGTGTACGGCTTTGTGCGGCCGTGGATGCCGCATCGCACGCGGCGCGAGATTGAGGAGGATGTGCCGTTGGAAAACGGCGGGTAATTATTTCACTAATTGTTGGGCTTCGGCGATGGCTTGATCGATGCCGGTGGCTTGGAGGATTTTGAGTTTGTTGAGCTTGGCCATTGCTTCATCTAAATCTGCCCACGGTTTGCGGAGCCCGGCGCTGAGCAGTGGGACAATGATGTTCGCGGCTTCGGGGTGCTGGGTAGATTCGGCAAAGTAATTTTCGCGGACATATTTTTTCAATGTTCCCGCCTGAGCTTCGGACCATTTTTCAAAGGGGGCGATGACCGTGGTTTCTGTGATGCCTGCTTGCTTCAGGCTGGCGGCGAGTTGGCCGGCGAGTTTTTGTTCTTTATAAAGGATGTTGTTGTTCACCTCTTTAATTTCCGAGGGCAATCCGTTGCGGCGGCTTTCGAGTGAGCTGATGATGATGGTGGCATTGAGTTGGCGTTGATGGGGGGCAAACCAATCGTTGGCGGCGGCTTGGGTGCGTGTGTTTTGCCGGGTGTTCGCGGCGAAGGCGCGCAGGGCGGAGGCCTCGGGGTTGGCGGGGTCGATGCGATCGGTGATGTGCAGCACGTAGCCGGCGATGGAGTCATTAAATGAAATGCCGCCGCCGGTGTGTTCGAGATAGGCGGTGAGGTTTTCTTTTTCGGTGTCGGCTTTGCTGTTTTGAGTTTGCTCGTGAGTGCCTAAAGCGTTTTGCAGCGTGCTTAACGGGACAAGGTCTTTCAGCAAATCGATGTGGTTGGTGTCGGCATTGGTGTACAGCGAAAAGGGCGGGAGCGTCACAATATTGAGGCCGGCATTGGTGGCGGCGTGGTGAAAGGAAAGGCCTTCCTTGAGGCTGGCGACGGCGGCGGCCTGAAAACTTTCACCGGCTTCGCGTGCTAATCGGCGGGTTTCGAATTTGAGGAATCCTTCGTGGACTTCTTTTTTCTCGTCATCGGTGAGCTCGGAATAGCTGCGGCGTTGAAGCGGGATAATTTCCTGTAGACCGAGAATGTAAATGCTTTCGGGCCTTGCTGCGCTTGGAGCGTAAACAGCGCTCTCAAGGAGTTTGCCTTCCTTGAGCGAAGGGGAGAAAGCCGCTTGAATGACGGAGGCCGGAAAGTCTTCGGGCGGGTTTTGTTGGTCAAACGTTTTGGTGTGCACGCCCACTCCAAAGTTCGTGGCGGTGGGCTGAAGGTTGGTGGTGTCCCAGGGTTTTTGTTTGAAAACAGCCCGGAGAATTTCCATTTTCCGGATATCGGCGGCAGCTTTGGAGGCAACGAAAATTCTGTCGCCGATTGGCCCGGCGCGCACTTGTGCCTGGGCGCGTGCGAGGAGGTTGGTGGCGTTCACGGGCAATGCGGTGCCATTGATGTCAGTGAGTTTGTTGGTGGATGTATTGTGCTCAACAATGATTTTTTGAACGGCGTCATCGAACTTAACTTCCTTAAGGATGTTTGCTTCGTAATCGGCAAGCGCGATTTTGATAAAGGCAATCTTGTGTCGCACGGGCACATGATATTGATCGGCCACGAGGTTGAAGTGGTTGGTGAAGCCTTCGGCCTTCGCAATGTCGGGATAGTTCGTGGCGTTGGCGGTGTGGTTGGTGAGTGAAATGAACGCGGCTTCGAGGGCGTACTTGCGGTTTTGTTTCGCGAGGGTTTCGGCCATATCCGCATCGGGCCAAAATCCGGCGCTGCGGGTCATTAGCGAATTGAGCTGCAGAAGGGTGAGGCGGTTGCGCAGGTAGTTTTCGAATTGATCCTGCCCGGCGCGGCCGGATGCGATGAAGCCGCGACTGGCTAATTGTTTCAGCAGTGTGTCAAATTGGTCGATACTGAACTCCCGGGTTCCGGTGAGGTTTTGCACCATATAATTTCGCGCGGCGTTGACGGCGTTGTCGGTGATGACGATGCCCAGCTCGGCGGCCATCGACATTTTCCGCAACCGCACGCGGGCGCGGTATTCCAAGCTATTGATGTCATTGTAGTCATCGCCGTTGAGATCGATGTGGCGCGAGTTGCCGGCCATCCGGCTGGCGCTGGCGCTGGCGAGGATGTCCGGAGATCGCATCAATTGAATGGCCTCCTGAAAATTTCCGCCGGTTACTTGGATGGCCTCCTGCGTGCGGCCGGCGCGTGCGAGCATTTGCACCAACACTTGGCGCTGGCGAAGTTCGATAACTTCTTCGAGAAGAATCTGATGCCGCGCCTGCTCCACCGCAGCGGCATCGGCGGTGAGATTGCCGGGGCCGCTATCGAAGGGGTCAAAGTTGGGTGTGAAAAAGACGACAAAGCTGATGACGACCACAATAATGATCGCGATCCAGAGCGGCTGCGAGTGTTTACGAAATGTTCCAAACATAGGCTTGTAAAATGGGACGCGAACGCATAGCGCACCGTCTCGGGTGGGTCAAACCAATTTCCCGACTCTTTCCCTGCAAATCGCTTTACAACCCGACGTGCCGGTGCAAGGCTGGCGGGCCAATATGACACGCCAAAACACTCTCCTCACCGTTCTCTTCACCGCGTTGCTGCTGGGCGGCTGCGCCCGTGCCACGCTCACCAACCTCACCGTGGGCCAACAACCGCGCGATGCAAACGGCCTTTATCGCGTGGAAATCATTTGGGAAAACAACGCCAACGGCGTGCGGCACGAGACGGTGCAGCCGGTGGTGTTGGTGGGTACAAACACCATTCCTATGCTGCGTACCGCGCTGGTTTCCAACCGCTGGGAGGCGCTCCTGCCCGTGGCGGCCGATGCGGCGGGCGTGACTTATCGGGTTAAGGTGGACTGGAAATTCAATGCCATTCCCGTGCCGGAGGCGAACAGTAAAATGTCCAAAACTTTTCAGTTGTTGATTAAGGACTGAACGGTGTCGCCAGTTTTTATGTCAATAATCCCAACAACTGCCCCTTGACCGCGGGCGGGGAAATACGGTTTTTGGGGGCGCAGCATTTTGTAAAGGAATGAAAGCCAAAGTCATCATCACCCCCAAGCGCGCGGTGCTCGATCCACAGGGCAAGACTGTGCAAACCGCTCTGGAGCACATGGGCTGCGCCGGCGTGCGCGACGTGCGTATCGGCAAATACATCGAGATCGAAATGGATGGCGACCGCGAAACGGTCGAGGCCAAGCTCAGCGAATACGCCGATAAATTTCTCGCCAACCCAAACATCGAAGACTACCGGCTCGTTTTCGAGGACTGATGAAGTTCGCCGTCCTCCAGTTCCCCGGCTCCAATTGCGACCAGGATTGCGTGCACGTGTTGCGCTCCGTGTTCGGTCGCCCCACGGAGTTGCTGTGGCACAAGGAATACTCGGTGGGTGATGCCGATGCGGTGTTCATCCCCGGCGGCTTCAGCTATGGCGATTATCTCCGCACCGGCTCCATCGCGCGCTTCAGCCCCGTGATGGCGGCGGTCAAAGAATTTGCCGATAACGGCGGCTATGTGTTCGGCATTTGTAATGGGTTCCAAATCCTGTGCGAAGCGGGGATGCTGCCCGGCGCGCTCATTCGCAATCGCTCGCTGCAATTTCGTTGCGAACACGTTTACCTGCAAATCGCATCGCACCACTCGCCCTTCACCGGCCAAATCCCCGAAGGCAAAAACCTCCGCATCCCCATCGCCCACGGCGAAGGCAATTATTTTTGTGATGACGAAACCCTGCAGTCACTCGAGGACAACGACCAAATCCTGTTCCAATACGTCGACGTCGAAGGCGACCTCACCGACCACGCCAACCCCAACGGATCGCGCGCCAACATCGCCGGCATCTGCAACGAAAAACGCAACGTCGCCGGCATGATGCCCCACCCCGAACGCGCCGCCGAACCGGCCTTGGGCGAAGACGATGGCCGCCTCATTTTCGAGAGCCTCATCGCCACATTAAAATCCCAACCCATCCTCGCCTCCGCCTGATGCCCCCTTGCCAAAATCAACAAATGAAGGTAGGGTTCCCCTATGAGTTTAGCCGAGTTAAAAGAGCAAGCCGAGACGTTGTCGGCCGTGGAGCGGTTTGCCTTGTTGGATCACCTGGCATCGCTGGAGGAAAAAGAGGAGACCGCTCAGGAAACCATCGACCGGCGAATGGCTGCGATGGACGCGGGACGCAAGGTGACGCAAGAGGAATTCGAACGGCGCCACCGCGAATCGGATTAGGAACAACCGGTTATGGAGTACATTTATGTACTGGACTGCGAAGTGTGCGAGCAATTGTTCCCGATTGCCAAACGTCGCCGGGAGTTTTTGGTCGAACATTTTCAAGCCATAGCGGCCAACCCCTACTTGAAATCCGAAAACACGCTGGTGGATGCCACCGGTCGCACTATTTACGAATACTTTGCGGGAAGATGGATCATTCATTGGTGGCCGGATCATGCCGTGAAAGAGGTTCGCATCGTTCGCGTAAAGTTGATTCGTTAATCCCCTCCTTTTCCCGGAGGCATCCGCGATGAGCGCTGATCCCGCCATCACGCCGGAGTTGGTTGCGGAGCACAACCTCACGCCGGAGGAGTACGAAGGCATTTTGGAATTGCTCGGGCGCGCGCCGAACTATACCGAGCTGGGCATCTTCAGCGTGATGTGGAGCGAGCATTGTTCGTACAAAAACACGCGCGCTTTATTAAAGGGCTTTCCCACACAATCGCCGCGCGTGCTCGTGGCGGCGGGTGAGGAGAATGCCGGCATTCTCGACATCGGCGATGACCTCGCCATTTCGTTCAAGATCGAAAGCCACAATCACCCCAGCGCCGTGGAGCCCTTTCAAGGCGCGGCCACGGGCGTGGGCGGCATCATCCGCGATATTTTTACGATGGGTGCGCGGCCGGTGTGCGCCATCAACTCACTGCGCTTTGGCGAGCTTTCCAATCCCGATGTGCGGCGGCTCTTTCGCGGCGTGGTCAGCGGCATCGCGCACTACGGAAATTGCTTTGGCATTCCAACGGTCGGCGGCGAGGTTTATTTTGATAAAAGCTACGAAGGCAATCCGCTGGTGAACGCCTTCGCGCTGGGCGTGTTGCGGCACGATCAAATCGCGCGTGGCGCGGCAAAGGGCGTGGGCAATCCGGTTTTTTATGTCGGCCCCGCCACGGGACGCGACGGCCTCGCGGGCGCGGCGTTTGCTTCGCAGGATCTCACCGAGGAATCCGCCGAGCACCAACGCGGCGCGGTGCAAGTGGGCGATCCATTTATGGAAAAGCTGTGCATGGAAGCCTGCCTCGAATTGCTGGCCACCGGCGCGGTGGCGGGCATTCAGGATATGGGCGCGGCGGGGCTCACGTGTTCCACTTGCGAAACCGCCGCACGCGGCGGCACGGGCATTGAGATTGATTTGGCCAAGGTGCCGCAGCGCAGCCCCGGCATGACGCCCTACGAAATTTTATTGAGCGAATCGCAGGAGCGCATGCTCATCATCGTGGAGCACGGCCGCGAGGAGGAAGTGAAACGCATCTTCGACAAATGGGATTTGCCGTGGGCCGAGATTGGCAACGTGACGGACACCGGCCAAATGGTCGTCAAAAACCACGGCGAAATCGTGGCCGACCTCCCCGCCCGCAAGCTCGCCGATGACGCGCCTATTTATCATCGCGAAGCCACGGAGCCCGCGTACCTCGCCGATGTGCGCGCGTTCACTTTGGAAGGCATCGACGATTTGGATGATCCCACCGCCGCCCTCGGCAAACTCCTCAAGTGGCCGACCATCGCCTCCAAGAATTGGGTCTATCGCCAGTACGATCACATGGTGCGCGCGAACACGATGGTTAATCCCGGCAGCGACGCGGCCGTCATTCGCATCAAGTCCGATAGCATTCCCGGCGGCGATGACCGCAATGGCGCGTTCCCCGAAAAGCTGCTTGCCCTCGCCGTCGATTGTAATGCCACGCACGTTTATCTTGATCCTTTTGAAGGCGCGAAAGCCGCCGTCGCCGAATGCGCGCGCAACCTCGCGTGCAGCGGCGCCACGCCGATTGGGTCCACCGATAATTTGAACTTCGGCAATCCGCACAACCCGGAATTGTTTTGGCAACTCAAAGAATCCGTGCGCGGCTTGGCCGAGGGCTGCGCGGCGTTCGACGCACCGGTCACCGGCGGCAACGTCAGTCTCTACAACCAAAACCCCGAAGGCGCTATCGATCCCACGCCCACGATGGCGATGGTGGGGCTCATCGAAGACACGGCCCACGTGACGACGCAGTGGTTCAAGGAGGAAGGCGATGCGATTATTTTATTGGGCGAACCGGTGGACGCCGACGATCCATTGTGCGGCCTCGGCGGCTCGGCGTTTTTGCAGGTGTTGCACGAGCAAAAAACCGGCACGCCGGCGCGTTGCAATTTGGAAACCGAGCGCACGCTCGGCACCACGCTGCTGGGCCTCATCCAAAGTGGTTTGGTAAAAGGCGCACACGATTGCGCCGAGGGTGGCCTCGCAGTGGCTTTGGCGGAATGTTGTTTCTCCGAGCTCGAAGGCCGCAACACGCCGCGCTTCATCGGCGCGGAAATTGATTTGGCGGAAATTGATTGCGACCGCCTCGATGCACTTTTGTTTGGCGAAACCCTCGGGCGCGTTGTCATCACCACTTCGGAATTGGACTCCGTGAAAGCCATCGAGCGCGCCAAGTTGATGGGCGTGCCCGCGCGGCGCATTGGGACGGTGGGCGCCGAAAAAGGCGCGGCATTGAAAATTAAGTCGACGACTGGCGAGTGGTCGTGGGACGTTGCCGGTTTGCACGATCTTTGGTGGAACTCAATCGATAACGCAATGGCCTAGCAGAATGAGCGACGAACAGGATTACCCCAAACATTACTGCGGCGTGTTCGGCGTGCACGGCCATCCCAACGCCGCCGAGCTGACGTATTACGGCTTGTACGCGCTGCAACATCGCGGGCAGGAAAGCGCCGGCATTGTCTCCAACGACGGCACGCAGTTTCGCGAGCACAAAGGGATGGGCCTCGTGCCGCAGGTTTTCAAAGGCAAAGTGCTGCACGAATTGGTCGGCCACACTGCCATCGGCCACGCGCGCTATTCTACCACCGGCAGTTCCAACATCGGCAATGCGCAGCCACTCACGGTGGATTGTTCGCGCGGCCAAATTTCCATCGCCCACAACGGCAACCTCACCAACGCCGCCGCGCTGCGCGAGGAACTCGAAGAGCGCGGCTCTATTTTCCAAACCACCGTCGACAGCGAAATCGTGTTGCACTGGCTCGCGCAGCCGACGAGCAATGGCGAGAACACGCTCGTCAGCACCATCCGCAAACTCGAAGGCGCGTACTCGCTCATCATCATGACCGAGAACGAAATGATCGGCGTGCGCGATCCGCACGGCTTCCGCCCGCTGTGCATCGGCCAACTCGCCAGCGGCGCGTACGTGCTCAGCAGCGAAACGTGCGCGTTGGATTTGATTGAGGCGAAGTTTGTGCGCGACGTGGAGCCGGGCGAAATTGTCATCATCAACGACGACGGCTTGCGCAGCATCGAAGCCTTTCCGGAACAGGAGAAGCGGTCGTTTTGCATTTTCGAGTACGTTTACTTTTCGCGGCCGGACAGCAATCTCGATGGCCGCAATGTTTATAAAGTGCGCGTGGATATGGGGCGCGAGTTGGCGCGCGAAAATCCCATCGAAGCCGACATCGTGGTGCCCATTCCCGACAGCGGCAACTGCGCCGCGCTGGGCTACGCGCTGGAAAGCGGCATCCCGTTCGAGATGGCCTTCGTCCGCAATCACTACGTGGGCCGCAGCTTTTTGCAACCGAGCCAACTCATTCGCGATTTCAATGTGCGCGTGAAGCTCAATCTTATTACTGATCTTGTGAAGGACAAGCGCGTCATCATCGTGGATGATTCCATCGTGCGCGGCACCACCTGCAAAAAGCGCGTCAACAGCCTCAAAGAAGCCGGCGCGAAAGAGGTGCACGTGCTCGTGAGTTGTCCGCCTCACAAAAATCCGTGCGTGTACGGTATTGATTTTCCTGATCGCAGCAAACTGATGGCGGCGAATAACACGATTGAAGAAATCTGCACTTATCTCAATGCCGACTCGCTGAATTATCTTTCGCAGGAAGGCATGGTGCGCGCCACCGGTCATCCGAAGGAATCGTTTTGCATGGCGTGTTACGATGGAAATTATCCGGTGGAATACGATCCCGCCGTGGACAAGCACATCATGGAACGCCAACGCGATCGCGCCAAGAGTCTCGTGGCGGAAGACACACAGCCTAGACTGTTATGAATGACCAATTCCCAAAATCCAATGACCAAGGAATGACCAAGCCCCAAACCCCAATTGGTCATTTTGTCATTCGGCATTCCTTGGTGATTGGTCATTGGTCATTGGTCATTCACTATGGGTAAAACCGCATACGCACAAGCCGGCGTCGACCTCGCCTTGGGCAACCAAGTCAAGGCCGGCCTCTCACGCCTTTTGAAATCCGCATCACGCCCCGAAGTGCTTGGCAAGGTCGGCGGCTTCGGCGGCCTCTTCGCGCTCAAGCCGGGCAAATACAAAAACCCCGTGCTCGTCTCCAGCGTCGATGGCGTGGGCACCAAGCTCAAGGTCGCCTTCGCGATGAAGCGCCATCACACTATCGGGCAGGATTTGGTGAACCATTGCGTGGACGACATCGCGGTGCTTGGCGCGGAGCCATTATTTTTTCTGGATTACCTCGGCACCGGCGTGTTGGAGCCGAATGTGTTTGAGCAAATCATCGCCGGCTTCGCCCTCGGCTGCGCGGAAAATAACTGCGCCCTCATCGGCGGCGAGACGGCGCAGATGTCCACTTTTTACAAAAAAGGCGAGTACGACGTGAGCGGCACTATCGTGGGCGTGGTTGAAAAAAGTTCGATGCTCGACGGACGCGGCATCAAGCCCGGCGACGCCGTGATCGGCATCGCCAGCAGCGGCCTCCACACCAACGGCTATTCGCTCGCGCGCAAAGTGTTTTTTGAAACGATGAAACTCAAGCCGCGCAGTCGCGTGTCCGAGCTCGGCTGCAGCGTGGGCGATGAGCTGCTGAAAGTTCACGTCAGCTACGGCCCGCTCGTGCAGGCGTTGCTAAAAAGTTTCAACAAACCCCGCCGCGCCCGCGCCATCAAAGGCTTGGCCCATATTACCGGCGGCGGCTTCATCGACAACATCCCGCGCGTGTTGCCCAAGAATTGCGGCGTCACCATTCGCCAAGGCACGTGGCCCGTGCTGCCGGTTTTCGAGCTCATCCAAAAACACGGCAAAGTTGATTCCGCCGAGATGCATCAAGTTTTCAATATGGGCATCGGCATGACCGCCATCGTCAGCGGCCCCAAAGCCGACGGCATCCTCCGCAGCATCCGCCGCCGAGGCCACAAAGCGTGGATCATCGGCGACGTGACAAAAGGGCGAGGCAAAGTTAAGTTGGCGCAATGAACATTCTCTTAATCGGCGGTGGCGGGCGGGAGCACGCGTTGGCTTGGAATTTGGCGCAGAGCAAACGTGTGAAGCGGCTTTGGGTGGCGCCGGGGAATGGCGGCATCGCAGGGGAGGTCACCGCGGGCGGGGAGCCGGTGGAATGCGTGCCGGTGGGTGCGGAGGATTTGGACGCGTTGCTGGATTTCGCTGTGGCGCATCAGCCGGAGCTGACGGTGGTGGGGCCGGATAATCCGTTGGCGGCGGGCATTGTGGATTTGTTTGAGGAAAATGGTTTGCGCATTTGGGGGCCCAACGCGGAGGCGGCGCAGTTTGAATCGTCAAAAGTTTTCGCGCAGGACTTTATGGCGCGGCACAGCATCCCGACAGCGCGCGCAGGCACGTTCAATTTTCCAACAGCGGCCAAGGCATTCGCCGGTGAGTTGAATGGGCGTTGCGTGGTGAAGGCGGATGGACTGGCGCTGGGCAAAGGAGTTTTGATTTGTGAAACGTTGGAGGAAGCGGAGGCGGCGATTGACTCGGTGATGGTCGATCAACAATTCGGTGACGCCGGCGATGAAATAGTGATTCAGGAATTTTTAGAAGGCACTGAAATTTCGTTGCACGTGATGTGCGATGGCCGCAGCACCATTTTATTCCCCACTTCGCAGGATCACAAACGCGCGCTCGACGGCGACAAAGGCCTCAACACCGGCGGGATGGGCACCTTTTCGCCCGCGCCATTTCTCGATGCGGACGAACTGCAAGCTGCGGCCGCGGCGGTGATCAATCCGTGGCTCACCGGTTGCCTCACCGAGGGCATTGATTTTCGCGGGATGCTTTACCCCGGTTTGATGTTGACTGCCGACGGCCCAAAGGTACTGGAGTTTAACGCGCGTTGGGGCGATCCGGAAACGCAGGTTTACCTCATGCGATTGGAAACGGATCTCGTGGATTTGTTCGAGGCGAGCATCGATCGCCGCCTCGCGGAAATGGACGTGCACTGGAACGACCAAGCCGCTGTGTGCGTGGTGATGGCTTCGGGCGGTTATCCCGAAAGCTACGCCAAAGGCAAATCCATCACCGGCATCGCGGACGCGGACGCGATGGAGGGCGTGAAAGTGTTCCACGCCGGCACCAAGCGCGACGGCGAAACCCTCGTCACCAGCGGTGGCCGCGTGCTGGGCGTAACGGCGCTGGGCGACACGCTGGGCGAGGCGCGTGACCTCGCTTATGCGGCGGCGGGAAAAATAAAGTTTGAAGGCGCGCACGTTCGCGGGGATATTGCCGCCAAGGCGTTGCAGGATTAACCGGCCGCGTCCACCCAACCGGGAATGAAAAAAATTCTCTTTGTCTGCACGGGCAACATTTGTCGCAGCCCGATGGCCGAAGGCTTTTTCCGCGAACTCACCAAAGAGCAGAGCGGCTTTGAAGCACTGTCGGCCGGCTTGGGTGCCATTGATGGCGCGTCGCCCAGCGTGCATTCGGTCACGGCGATGCAGGAACTGGGCATCGACATCACCGACCAGCGCAGCGCGCAGATCACGCCGGAAATGGTCGCCGAATCGGATTACATTTTCGGCCTCGCCAGCGGGCACGTGGACAATCTCATTCGCTTTTTTCCGCAAGCCCGCGAGCGGGTTTTTCTGCTGCGCGAGTTTGTGGAGGCGTTGCCGACCGACCGCAAGGACATCGCCGATCCCATCGGCGGCGACCTCGCGATTTACAAAGTCTGTCGTAATCAAATCAAAGAGGGCATCGAGGCGCTCATCCCTTTCGTGAATCAAACTTCAATGACACCAGCATCAGAAAAAAACACCCTCGCCCTCGGCGCGGATCACGGCGGCTTCGCCCTCAAAGAAACTCTCCGCGCGCATCTCGAGGCGCAAGGCATTACCGTGCAGGATTACGGCCCCGCCAGCGACGACTCCTGCGATTATCCGGACTTCGCCCAGGCGGTGGCGCGCAGTGTGGCCAGTGGGCAACACGCGCGCGGTGTGCTCATTTGTAAATCCGGCGTGGGCATGAGTATGGCCGCCAATAAAGTGGCCGGCGTGCGCGCGGCACTCATTGATGAGCCGGGCACGGCGGTGCTCGCGCGCCAACACAACGACGCCAATGTGCTTTGCTTGTCCGCAAACAAAACCGGCGCGGAAGCGGCCAAAGATATTTTGGGATCGTTTCTGGGCACGGAGTTTGAGGGCGGCCGCCACGCGCGGCGTGTTGAAAAAATGGAGCCCGATCATCGCGTGGAAGTGGTGGACCCCGATGTGGACGAGGTGCTGCGGCACGAGAAGCAACGCCAACAGGAAAACATTGAGCTGATCGCCAGCGAAAATTTCACCAGCCCCGCCGTGATGGAAGCGCAGGGCTCCACGCTCACTAATAAATACGCCGAGGGCTATCCCGGCAAACGCTGGTACGGCGGCTGCGAACACGTGGACGTCGTGGAAGAACTGGCCATCGAGCGCGCCAAAAAAGTGTTCGGCGCGGATTACGTGAACGTCCAGCCGCATTCGGGCAGCGGCGCAAATATGGGCGTCTACTTCGCAGTGCTCAAGCCGGGCGATAAATTACTCACGATGGATCTTAGCCACGGCGGCCATCTAACGCACGGCAACGCAGCCAACTTCTCCGGCAAATTTTTCGAGATCGTCCACTACGGCGTGCGCAAGGAAGATGAGCGGATTGATTACGATCAACTCGCCGCGATGGCGATGGAGCACAAACCGCAAATGATCACCGTGGGCGCGAGCGCGTATCCGCGGCTCATCGATTTCCAACGAATGGGCGAGATCGCCAAGGAAAGCGGCGCGATGTTGCTGGCGGACATCGCGCACATCGCCGGGCTCGTGGCCGCCGGATGTCATCCCAGCCCGGTGCCTCACGCGGATTTTGTTACCACCACCACGCACAAAACTTTGCGCGGCCCGCGCGGCGGGCTCATTATGGCGCGCGAGGAATATGCCAAAAAGCTCAACAGCAATGTGTTCCCCGGCATCCAAGGCGGACCGCTGATGCACGTGATTGCCGCCAAGGCGGTGTGTTTGAAAGAAGCCCTCGCGCCGGAGTTCAAGGAATATCAACAGCAAATTATTTTGAACGCCAAAGCCTTGGCCGATGGCATGGAACGGAATGGCTATCGATTGGTGAGTGGCGGCACGGATAATCACTTGCTGCTGGTGGATGTGCAAAGCAAAGGGCTCACCGGCAAGGAATGCCAGGAAGCGCTCGATGTGGCGGGCATTACGGTAAACAAAAACACCATTCCGTTTGAGACGCTCTCGCCGTTCAAAGCCAGCGGCGTGCGGTTGGGTACGCCGGCGATGACCACGCGCGGGATGCGCGAGGAAGAAATGGAGGCCATCGCGGACATGATCGCCGAGGTGTTGGCCGATGTAAAAAATGTTGACGCCGCCCGCAAAGTCCGCCAGCGTGTCCGCGAACTGACCACGCGTTTCCCGCTTCCGTATTGATTTGCCGGGCGATTGCCCAGTTCCACATTCCCCGATTCCCCATCCCACGGCTGGGCGCACACTGCACGGGGTGAACATTTAACCCACATAAAAAACACGACATGCCCAGACCTCCAAACAAATCCGGAAATAAAAATCCCAAGCGCCGTCCACAAAAGCGCGGCCCGCGTAAGCGCGGCGGCAGTACTATTCCGGAAGGATTGCCGCGCGACGTGGAGGAACACGGTGAAGATCTCGCCGCGTTGGAGGATGCCGATGGCGAAGAAATTCGCATGGGCGATCTCCAGCAAAAAGACATCGCTGAGCTGAACGTGATGGCCAAGGAAATGGAGGTGGAAAACTTTGGCACCATGCGCAAGCACGAGGTCATTTTTCAAATCCTGCGCAAACACGCCGAGGACAGGGGCGTGCTCATCGCCGAGGGCGTGCTGGAAATTCTGCCCGAGGGCTTTGGGTTTCTGCGTTCGCCGTACTACAATTATTTGCCGTGCCCGGAGGACGTGTACGTGTCGCCTTCTCAGATTCGGCGGTTCGACCTCCAAACCGGCGACCAAATCCAAGGCCGCATTCGGCCGCCGAAAGAGAAGGAGAAATTTTTCGCGTTGCTCAAGGTGGATGCCGTGGGCGATGAGGATCCGGAAATCGCCAAAGACAAAACGCATTTCGATAACCTCACGCCGTTGTTTCCCGATGAGCGGTTTTTGCTCGAGACCGATCCGGACGAACTGTCCACCCGCGTGTTGGACATCGTGTGCCCCATCGGCAAAGGCAGCCGCGGCGTCATCGTCGCCCCGCCGCGCACAGGCAAAACCGTGCTCATGCAAAAGCTTGCCAACGCGGTGCTCATCAATAACCCCGAAGCGTTTCTCATTATCCTGCTCATTGATGAGCGGCCCGAGGAAGTCACCGACATGCAACGCACGTGTATCGGCGCAGAAGTTATCAGCTCCACGTTTGATGAACCGCCCGAGCGCCACGTGCAAGTCGCCGAGATGGTCATCGAAAAAGCCCGCCGCATGGTGGAGCACAAAAAGGATGTCATCATCCTGCTCGATTCCATCACCCGCCTTGCCCGCGCCTACAACACCGTGCAGCCACACTCCGGCAAAATTCTCTCCGGCGGTGTGGACGCCAACGCGCTGCACAAACCCAAGCGATTCTTTGGCGCCGCGCGCAACATCGAGGAAGGCGGCTCCATCACCATTATGGCCACGGCGTTGGTGGACACCGGCAGCCGGATGGATGAAGTGATTTTTGAAGAATTCAAAGGCACCGGTAATATGGAAGTGCACCTCGACCGCTCGCTGGTGGACCGCCGGATTTTCCCGTCCATCAACATTGCGATGAGCGGCACGCGGAAGGAAGAGCTGCTGTATCATCCCGACGAATTTTCCAAAGTCGCCCTGCTGCGCCGCGCCCTTACCGACGTGCCCGCAGTGGAAGCTATGGAGCTGCTCCTCAGCAAACTGCGTAACACGCCCAACAATATTGCGTTTTTAATGACGCTCGACCTCAAATAGGCGAATGAATGACGCACCGCGACGATGCGTCCCACCAACGCAATGACACCTTTGCATAGAATTGTTTGCCTCGGCCTGTTCGCCGGCGTCGGTTTTTTGGGCTGCGAAAAGCCTAAAATAATCGAGGTGCGCACCATCCCAGCCGAGCCCAGTCCGCCGGAAAGTTGGGGCTTGGATTCTCCGTTTGGCCCTGAAAAAGCGAGGTTTTCAATCAGTGCCACCAATGGGATGGCGACTGTTTCTCTTACGGTTTTACAGGGCGACGGCGGCGGGTTGCTCGGTAATGTCAATCGCTGGCGCGGCCAACTGGGGCTCGAGCCTTTGGACGAAACGAATCTCGCAAACGGCGTGCAGCCGGTGGACTCTTTGGGAACCGAGGCGCGGCTGGTCGATCTCAACGGCACCTCGAATCGCACGCAGTTGGACACGCGCTTGGTCGGCGTTATTGTTTCCCGCAATGAGCTGACGTGGTTTTATAAACTGATGGGCACTCCCGCCGTGGTGGCCGCCGAAAAGGATGAGTTTCTCAAATACCTGTCGGAATGGCGTTGATCATGAATGCGTTGAAAGCCAATCCCGTTTATCAATTTTTTACGTCGCTGCGCCTCACCGTGACGTTGTTGTTGATTTCGTTGGTCATCATTTTCTTTGGCACGCTGGCGCAGGAACCGATGGGGCTGAACATTGCGGTTGAGCGTTATTTTAAAAGTTTCTTTATTGATGCACACGCCGCCGAGGCCGGTTGGTTTATGTTGCTCAAATTATTCCAAGTGGAAGGCACGCCGCTCACGCCGGAACAAATCATCAATCCCGGTTTGCCGATTTTCCCCGGCGGCTACCTCATCGGCACGTTATTGCTCATCAATTTAGGAGTGGCGTATTATGACCGCTTCGAGTGGTCCGCTAAGAAGGCCGGCATTTATCTCACGCACATCGGCATTGTCACGTTGTTGATTGGTCAGGTGTTTACGGATTTACTGCAGGAAGAAAGTTTCGTTCATATGGAACGCGGCGACCGCCGGAATTACACGGTGTCTTTCGATGATAACGAACTGGCGTTGATGCTGCCCATCGGCGCCTCCAATCGGGTGGTGTCCGTTCCGGAACAAATGTTGAAGGACAAACTCAATATTCAACATCCCGACTTGGCGGGGCTGACGGTTGAGACAAAACAATACTGGCGCAATGCGCGGCCAATGACGGTGAGCCAGTTGATCGATCTGGATCGCGATGAGCAACAAGCGCTTCGGCAAGCGAAGGTGGACCAAGTGTTTGCCGTCATTCAAACGCGCATCACAGCGCTGGAAGAGCGTTTGCAGAAATCACCGCACCCCGAAAATCGCAAGGCGCTCACCACGCTAAAAGGCCGCGTGTTTCAGCAACGCGCCGAGGCGATCGAGCTGCGCACACTGGCGGATTTATTGGGGCGTGTGGGCCAAATGGAAATGGAAATTCTCGGGTTGGGTGAGTCGGATCAACAACTTATTATTAATCAAAAAAATCTGCGCGATATGCTCGTGGCGGCGCGCACGTTTGATGACCAACGCACCATCGGTGATTTGTTCAAGGGCGCGGTAAAAGACAATCTCGCCGAAGGCACGCTGGAGGAGTTTAACGAACACGCGGATAATTTTGTGCCGACCCTTCGGAATTTCCCCGGGGGTGCCGGAGATAAGATGATTGAATCCGCCGGAAAATTTATTGTTCGCATCAAGCACCGTGCCGAAAAATTCCACACCGGCACCACGAAAGGGCGACTTGGCGATTACTTTCGCTTCGTGCAACCGCTCGCGCCGGCGTTTGATCAAAATGACCGCAATCAACCGGTGGCCGTTTTGGAGATCAGTCACAAGGGCGAGCCACTGGGCACGTGGCTGGCTTCGTGCACCAGCGAATTTCAGCAATCCATTTCCGTGGGCGACCAAAAATGGAAACTCATCCTCCGCCCCAAGCGGCATTATCTGGGGTTCCATCTTACGCTGGTGAACTTGAAATGGGAAAAATATCGCGGCACGGAAATCCCCAAGAATTTTCAAAGTCGCGTCATCGTCGAGCGATCCAGCGAATCGCGCCCGGTGGATATTTCGATGAACGAGCCTTTGCGCGAAGGCGGCCAGACGTTTTATCAATATCAAATGAACCAAGACCAACTCGGGGCCACGGTGCAGACGGTTTTGCAGGTGGTGAAAAATCCCAACTGGCGCACCGCATACATCGGCTGCCTCATCGTGGCGCTGGGATTGATTTACCAATTTTTATTTCACCTCATTGGATTTGCGCGTAAACGAAAGAAGGTCAACGGATGAGTGACGAACCCAAGCAATCCGAAAAACAAAAACCGAGCATCGTGCCGTGGATTGTCCTTGGCCTTTGCACGCTGCTCTTTGCCGTGAAGCCCGTGCTATCGCCGCCCACGGTGAAGGAAGGCTTCGACTATTTATCATTCGGCAAACTGCCCGTGCTGCTGGGCGGTCGAGTGAAGCCGTTGGATTCCGTGGCGCGCACCTCGCTCCTGCAAATCGCCGGCCAACAACGCATCGCCCTCGAAGGCAACGGCCCAAAAGGCGAGTGGGATAATCTCTACAAACTGCAACAAGCCGGTGATGGCCGAGGGCTGACGTATCGCAAATTTTATCAGTTTAATAAGCGCCCCAAAAAACTGCACCCCACCGAGTGGCTGATGGAGGTGCTGATGAAACCGGACGTGGCGGATCGCCGTTTTATTTTCCGCATCGACCATCCGGAACTGCTCGGCGAATTGCAACTCGAGCAAACGGGCGTCGATCAATCCGGCCTGCGTTTTTATACCTTCGAGCAAATGCGCCCTAATGTTTTATTGCTGCACAGGAAAAAAATGGTGATCGGCAAAAAGGACGCCGCCACGCGCACCCCTTACGAGCGCGCCGCGTTCAAGCTGGCGCACGCGTTGGAAATTTATATTCAGCTGCGCTACAGTCTTCAGCCCAATCGGCTGGACCTCGACACGCAGCCCAATGCCGATCCGCCCGGCGTGGCGGATTACGCCAGGCGGTTGCGCCAAATCGAAACCGATGGCGCGGATTACGCAGCCACGTACCGTGCATTCGAGAAAAAACACACGGGCGTTGCGTCGACGTTTGGCCTGTTGTTTTATGAACTGCGCCGCTTCGGCGACATCACACAAGCCGACCTCGATGATGCCGACCCAAATCATCTCGTCACCCAAGTGCGCGCGCGGTTGGAGAAATTGGTGGCCTCCAATCAAGAGATTATTGACCAAATGCCGGAGACCCAACGCGCGCAATTTATGCGCATCGCGTTTGCCGTGCGGGCTTTTCTTGCAGAGCCGGAGGAAGACCAATCCAAACTCGCCCGCCATCTGCTCACCGTGGAAGCGCCGTTTCAGGCGATGAAAGAACGCAGCAGTTTATTTATGATCCCCTCCGCCACGGGCGATCCGAAATGGGACGCGCGCCAATGGGAAACTTCCGTGGCCGCCGTGCTCGAGGGCAAACCCAAAGCGTACGAACTGCCGCGCGACTTGGGCCATTGGGAAAATTCTAAGTGGGAAACATTGCTCGACGAGATTGTGGATGCCGTGGATGACGCAACACTGGCCGATCCAACAAAATCGAAATGGACCGATGCCGAAGCCAAAGCCGTGCTGGAATTTGCCGTGGCCCAAGTGCGCCAGCGCGAGGTGTATTCGCCCGATCCCAATTGGGAAGCTTTCGATTGGCACAAGACCGCCGATGCCATTCTCGCGGGCATTCCGGAAAGCAAACTCCCGGCGCCCGCGCATCATTACGCCGAAATGAGCAGCGCGTATGTGGACGACAACTCGACCGCCCTCAACGCCGCCGTGAAAAAACACAGCGATTGGCTGAACAAAAATGGATTTTCCATCGACGTCAAAAAAGGCAGCAACGAGCATTTCTTCAACACCTTCGCACCGTTCGCGCGCGCGCAGGGGATTTATGTCATCGCCCTGTTGCTCGCGTGTTTCTCGTGGCTGAACATGTCGCGCGGATTATCGAACACCGCATTTTATTTAATCGGCCTCGCGTTGGTGCTGCACACCGCCGGATTGATTTTTCGAATGGTGCTCGAAGGCCGGCCGCCGGTGACTAATTTATATTCCTCCGCCATCTTTGTCGGTTGGGGCGCGGTGTTGCTCGGTTGGATTTTGGAACGCATTTATCGCAACGGCATCGGCAGTTGCGTGGCGGCGCTCATTGGATTTTCCACGCTCATCATTGCCGCCCATCTTTCCAAGGAAGGCGACACAATGGAAATGATGCGCGCGGTGTTGGACACCAATTTCTGGCTGGCCACGCACGTGGTGTGCATCACCATCGGCTATTCGGCCACCTTCCTCGCTGGATTCCTCGCGCTGGTTTATGTGTTGCGCGGCGTGTTTACGCCTTCGCTCACTGGTGACATCGCCAAAGGGCTCGCCCGAATGGTGTACGGCATTGTGTGTTTCGCCACGCTCTTCAGTTTCGTGGGCACGGTGTTGGGCGGCATTTGGGCGGATCAATCGTGGGGACGCTTCTGGGGTTGGGACAGCAAGGAAAACGGCGCGCTGATGATTGTGGTTTGGAATGCTATTATTTTGCATTGTCGTTGGGGCGGCTTGGTGCGCGATCGTGGGCTAATTATGCTGGCGATCTTCGGCAACATCGTCACCGCGTGGTCGTGGTTTGGCGTGAATATGCTCGGCATCGGTTTGCACAGTTACGGGTTTATGGATGAGGCGTTTAACTCGCTGCGTTGGTTTGCAATTATGCAAGTGCTCTTTATGCTCGTCGCGCGCCAACCGCTGCGCCATTGGATGAGCGGCGCAAATCTCGGCAAGGAATTCAATGCGCCCATCGCCAAAATTGTCGCGGCGATGATGGGCCTCGGCGTGTTGCTGCATTTGGGCTCGCTCTGGACGAGTGGCTTCCTGAGCTACCTCGGCATCGCGCTGGTGGGCGCGGGTTTGTTGCTTTCGTTTTTGCCCGCTGAATACACGGCTTCACCCACGAAGAAATCCGCTTGAACGCGGCGGCGGAAAATTCGGCGTTTCCCAAAGGGGTGAATCATCTCTTTGTGTTTTTCTTTTTCAACTTTGTTTCGTGCATGATCGTGATGGATAGCCCCATCATTTTGTACGCGGAAAGTTTGGGCGCCAGCGCGACGGTCATTGGGCTCATCGCGGGCATCACGCCTTTGATGGTAATTTTCCAAATCCCCGCCGCCGACCACGTGGGCCGCTTTGGGTACAAGCGCTCGATCACGGTGGGTTGGACGTTGCGGTTGATTTTTATTTTGCCGTTGGTGGCCGTGCCGCTGCTCGATGGATACATCAATCCGCAGAGTCAATTGGCGCTCATTATTGCCGCGCTGTTTTGTTTTAATCTCATTCGCGGCATTGCGAGCACGGCGTGGTTTCCGTGGATCACCGGCATCATTCCCGAACGCGTGCGCGGGCGCTATCTCACCCGCGAGTCGGCGGCCAACAACATCGGCAGTTTTTTTGCGCTATTGTTGGCGGCGATGTATCTTGGGCGCGATGCTGTGCCGCATCAGTTTGCCGCGCTCTTTGCGTTTAGTTTCGTGATGGGGTGGGTGAGTTTATGGTTCGTTCATCGCGTGCCCGATGCGCCTGTGGCCGAAGAAGATGCTCAAAGTAAACAACCGGTGAAATGGCGCGAGATCATCCAACATCAGCCGTTTCGTAAACTGTTGTGGGTGAGTTTCATCTGGGCAATTTTTATGGGCGGACTGCTCGGGTTCATCGTGAAATTTCTCAAGACCGGCGAGGGCGCACTCGCCGATGATCGAGTGCTCTACGCTAGCGCCGCCAAGTTTGTGGGCGGCTTGATTACCTTGTGGTTTTTATATTCGCGGTTGGACCGGCTCGGCAGTAGGCCGCTGATGTTTCTCGCGCTCGGCATTTTGGGATTGGTGATGGCAGTGTGGATTGGAATGAGCGGCGGCCAAATTCCCGTGCGCTTTGAATGGGTGTGCGGCGTGTACCTCGTAATGGGCTTTGGCTTCTGCACATTTTATATGAGCCTCACCAAGCTCGCGATGGCCACGGTGCCGGAGCTGGGCAAGAGTCATTTCTTCGCGCTCTACTCAGTGGTGGGCAGCCTTGCCATCGGTATTTTTCCAATCCTCTGGGGCATCCTCATCGACGCGCTCACCGGGGTGAAAGTGAACTGGCTCGGCCTCGAATGGAATCAATTCAGCATTTACTTCACCGCGCTGCTCGTGGTGCTGCTCGCCACCGCCGTGCAAGTGCTGCGCGTGGAAGAACAAAAAGCGGCCCGCCTCAACGAATTGGTTCTCGATTTGTTGAGGAATAATCCACTGCGGGAATGGATGAGAAGGAAGGTGAGGGAGTGGGGAACATCCCGAAGGGATGAACAATAATAGCCCCGGGTGAAACCCGGGGTAACCGTGGATAAAAAAAGAACCCCGAAGGGGTTGAACTTATGCGTTTTCGGTTCAACCCCTTCGGGGTTGTTTTATACTTGGCAAATTAATCCCCGGGTTTCACCCGGGGCTATTGTTATTGATTCCCTTTGGGAATCCGAATTGGCGAAGGATTCTGAAAATAGCGAAGGATTCTCTCACTCCACCAAAACACTTGTTCCCACTTTCACTAATTTCAGCAATCGTTCCGCGTTCCAGTTGGCTAAGCGGAAGCAGCCGAGTGATGTGGTGCGGCCGATTTTTTCCGGGTCGGGCGAGCCGTGGATTCCATAGCCGGGTTGGCTGAGGCTGAACCACGCGGTGCCGATGGGATTGTTTGGGCCGGGCGGGATGCTGAGTGATCCGCTGCCGGCGAGGGCTTCGGGCGTGTTGGGAAAGCGTGTGGGATTGAATGTGTAATTGGCCGGATGCGCCACGGCGGTGATGGCCAGCCGACCGACGGGGCGATTCTCCACGCGCGTGGCGATGGAGCAGGGGAACTGCGCCACAAGGTTGGTGCTGCTGTCGTACACGCGCAGCGTCTTGGCGCGCAACTGAATGTGAATGAGCGCGCCCACGCCGGTCATCGTGCCGGGGGTGGCGGTGTTGGGAACTTTCACGGCAGTGCCCGCGCGCACACCGGGCCAGTGGATCAGCGGATTTATTTTCTGCAAATAACGCGGCGAGCAATGATGTTTTTCTGCGACTAATTCCAACAGGCTTTCGTAATCCAAAATGGCTTGGCGCGATTTAGCGGTCCAAGTTTTTCCCAGCGGCTGCGGCCGCGCGAGGTCGTTGGTGGACACGCTGTACTGCGCGAATACCGGCGCGCGCAAGGTGAGCGCGTGGCGCGTGGCGGCATCGAGTCGGCCACTGATGGGCAGCCGTTGCTGTTGTTGAAATGCCGCGATGGCGGAGACGGTTTGTGGGCCGCTCATTCCATCGATTGAGCCGGGCGAAAAACCGCGCCGGTCCAGCGCCACTTGAATTTCCAAATCACGCCCGGCCGCCACGGGGCGCGGGGTGAAGTTTGCAGTGAGGGTTGGGAGTCCTTCGCCGATGCGGGTGAGTCCAATACGGCCGGCATCGGTGGCGTTGGTGTACACCCGCACGCCGCGCTGCGAAATCCATCGGTTGGTCGCCGGTTGAACGGGAACGCGCTCGCCGATTCCAGGCGCGGGCTGATTGGTCACCGTCATGCTCGGCGCGGGTTTTTTCTCCACCGGCTTCACCGCGAGCGGGCGTTCGATGGGCGCGGCGACGTGTTGGCGTTTGCCGCCCTGCCACCAGCCGAGTACCGCGGTGATTACCATTAACGGCAAAGCCCACGCCAAATGATGCCACCACGGGCGCACCGGTGGCGGCGGAAACTGGGAACCAAAACCCTCCATAGCGGGGAAGTAAAGCACAGTGGGGAGGAATACGCGAGACTGAAGTGAGGGGGAGGGGAGAAATGACCAATGACCCAATTCCAAAAACCAAGGAATGCCCAATACCCAAAAACCCAATCAATTCAAACGTCCGTAAAACGATTTGGTTATTGGGGTTTGTGATTTCCTTGGGGATTGGGCATTGGGCCCTGGGATTTCCATCGGCCTTGATCATTCACTGGGCACCACCCAAATTTTCACCACGCCGTTGGCGTCGGCACTGGCGAGGCGGGTGCCGTCTTTGGAAAAGGAAACGGTGTTGACGTCGTCATCGTGTTTGAGGCGGCGATGGATTTCCTTGGTTTGCAGATCCCAAATAATCACCGTGTCGTCATCACTGCCGCTGGCGAGCCATCGGCCGTTGGGATGAAAGGCGACACTCACAACGCCTTCGTCGTGGCCTTGGAGTTTCATAAGAGTTTCCCCGTCGCTCAAGGCCCAGATTTTGATGTCGCTGTCGTTGCCGGCAGTGGCGAGAGTTTATCCGTCGGGGCTGAAGGTGAGCGCTGCTGCGCCGTCCACGTGGGTGCAAAGATGCCGGGCGCTCGCGTCGTTGATGTTCCAGATTTTTACTTCGCCTGATTCGCAAACCGAGGCGCCGATTTTGTTGTCCTGCGGATTGAAGGCCACGCCGTTTATTTCGAGTTGATGCTCGGTGATGCGCCGCATTTCATTGCCGGTTTTGGGATTCCACAAACGCACGGTGAGATCCATCGAACCGGTGACGAGCCAATCGCCTTTGGCGCTCCAAGCCAGCGCGTTTACGGTGCCATCGCGATCCTTCACGGGCTCGTGCGATAGGATGATGTCATCCTGTCTGCCGGTGAGATCATGAATGATGACTTGATCGTCTCCGCTGCCGCTGGCCAGTAACTCTTCCGTGGGATGATAAGCTAAACACATCACGCCGTAGGAATGACCGGAAATTTTGGCGTGCGTTTCGCCGGTGACATAGCTCCAGGCTTTGGGCGGGTCGCCGTCCAAATCCGAAATGCTGGCGACGATGGTATTATCGTGCGGATCAAACACCACCGCGCGAATCAAACTATCGTGGGCTTTGCCGGTGTAAAGCGCTTCCCAATCGCCCGCATCAGCAATGAGCCCGGGCGCGATGGGTTCATCGGGCGAAGTGTCGCCCCCTAAAAACACAAACGCCAGCGCGGCGAGCACCGCCGCGCCCACTCCGGCCAATAGATAGAGCTTGGCGGTCTTGGGACGGGTGGCGGTGGGCGGAGAATAGTCGGTGTCCGGGGGAGGTGGCGTCGGGATTTCAGTTTCGGGTTGAGTTTCCAGCTTCAACACTTTGGAGAGCGGCACCCAATCGGCTTGGCTTTCTTCCCAGCAAAGATCGGTGGCGGCGAAGGCGCCCGCCTTCACTTGGGCGCGCACTTCGGCGAGTGGGAAGGGGCCGTATTGTTGGCCGTTTTTTTGCAAATAAAACTGCGGCTCAGTCGTGCGCGTGCCTTGGAGGATGGCCTCCAATTCGGCGGCGAGTTGGCCGGCCTCGGCGTGGCGCTGGTCGGGCGCGGCGGCGGCGGCTTTGAGAATGACCTGCTGCAGTTGGTGAAACTTTGCCGCGCTGGCGGAGCCTTCGTCCACCGGCGGAAAGGCCGGGAAATCCGTGGGTGCCTGTGCGGTGGCGAGTTCGTATAAAACAATCCCGAGCGCATAAATATCCGCCGCCGCGCGGCCGGGGCCTTCGGGCGGGAAATAGGCGGGCGTGCCGACGAGCGTGTTGGCGTTGTCCATAGTGGTCAGCAAACCAATATCCGCCAAGCGCGCCTGGCCGTTTACATAAATGACGTTGGCGGGCTTCACATCGCGATGCAGAAAACCGCACCCGTGCAAATGCGCCAACCCGCGCGCGAGGGTGATGCCCACTTGCAGGCAGTCGTCGGTGGAAAGGCGGGTGTGCAGTTGGCGGTCGGAAAGCAGCGTGCGGGCTTCGTACGTTTCCGGATCGCTGAGCGGTTGGCCGGTTTGATCATCGGCCAGTTCCATTATGTAATAAAAATAACCCTCCGATTCGCTGCCGCCCACGTGCAACAAATCCACGAGGCCCGGATGCCCGCGCGAGATGGTTTCGTATTGTTGGATGCCCTGGAACTCCCGCTGATACGGGCCGTCATCCTCGAAGCTGGCGCGGCGCACAATTTTTAGTGCGAAATATTTCCCCGTCACACTACGCGCCAGCCAGATTTCGCCGAATGCACCGCGCCCAATCGCCCGCACCAGTTTGTAATCGCCGATCACATCCGGCGTCGTGCCCGCGCCCTTGGCCCATTTCTTTTCCGGCCGCGGCAGGCCTTGGGAGATCACGCAGTGCAACTCCATCTCCTGCGCCACGCCTTTCAACGGCGGGAAGCCGATGCTCTCGGTGGTGAACTCCGCGAGGCTCGCGATGTCTTCCTGCACGCGATTGGAAATAGCCACGCCACCCACCGGCGCGTGCGGCTCGATGCGCGAGGCAATATTCATCCCGTCACCAAACACATCGCTGCCGCGCACAATAATTTCCCCCTGATGCACCGCCACACGCAGATTGAGATTCGCCTCCGCCGCCGTGGCCAATTGGATGGCCACCGCGCAATTCACCGCCCTCACCGAGCTTGGAAAACTCAGCAGCAAACCCTCGCCCAATTCCTTGAGCCACTCGCCGCCGTGCTCCGCCACCAGCGGTTTCAATAATGCCCGCTGCTGCTCCAACGCCGCGAATGCCGCCGATTCATCCCGAGCGGCCAACGCCGTGAACCCGACCAAATCCGTAACTACAATCGCAACCAGTTGTCGTGAAACTTCCATAAAACGCGAGGCGACATTGGGAGGGTTTCGCGGAGGGATTGCAAGCGGCAATCACTTATTGACCACATCTCCGCGCCGACCTTTGTCGAAAAGGTTGCCGGAAAATTCCAGATTATCGCCGTCGTTTATCAGCACCGCTTCCTGCATCTTGGGCACTCGGCTGTGATCGCGGATGAGGTTGGCACTGATGATGGCGTGGTGGACGTGGTCGAGATGCAGTGCGCGGTGTTTGGGATTGAGTATTTGGCAGTTGGCCACGGTGATGTCGCGGGAATTAAAAATGCCAATCGCGCCGTCGCTCTTGGCCGTGCCGGCTTGGCTGGATTCGATGATGAGCCCGTGGAGGTTGATGCCCGCGCTGTCTTTTACCAGAACGCCGTCGATGCGCTCGCCTTTGTAATCGGGATTGTAATCCAGATTATTGGAGCCGACCACCAAGTTGCGGCAGCGCTCGATGAGGATGGTTCGCGCGGCGGCGGTGCCGAAGGTGTTGCCGGTGACCGTCACGCCGCGGCAATTTCGCAACAGCAAATTATGGGTTTGGTTGGTGATGATGTTGCCGCTAATCGTCCACAACCCCGCCTCGGTGGAGTGCTCCGTGGGCGCGGCTTCGATGCGGATATTCGCTCCGGCGGGGCTGTACTTGGCTTGGATGGTGCACGAAGCAATGGTGACCTCGCGCACTTCCGCCGCGCGCGCGTCGATCCATACATCGGCGCAGTCGGTTTCCGCCGCATCAAAATTATACTCAATATCGCAACCGGTGATTTGCAAATTGCGCACGCTGCTGCGCTGTAGTTTGATGCCCGCGTGACGATGGTAACTGATGTGGCAGCCGATGATATTGATTTGATGCAGATCACAGCCATCGAGATAAATCCCAATCGCCCCCTTGCCCGCGCCATCGTAAATGTGACAGTTGGAAATAATCGGATTCCGATTGCGCGTGACAAGGTGAATGCCGATTTTGCATTTGCGAATGAGCACCCCCGAGAGCGTCGCCTGCAGCGTACGCTCCAGCTGAATCCCAATCGCCTCCGGATGGTTCCCGACAATTTCGATGCCGCTCACCGTGGGCATCCGCTGGCGCTGCCACACGTTGGGCTTTACCGAGTCGGGATCTGCCGTGCCCGCATGCGAGCCCACCAACCGCAACGCCGGCCCGGGGCCATCCATCACAATCGTCGCCGTGCCGCCATCGCCGCTGATGCCGGTGAACCCGATTTTTTCTAAGTCCACCACCAACGGTTTAGTGATGCGATATGTGCCAGCCGGAATGACAACGAGCCGCTCGCCATCATCAATCGCGTGCTGGAGTTCTGTAGTGTCATCGGTTTTGCCATCACCGACGGCTCCAAATTCTTTCACGTGCGCCATCGGCAAAAGGTAAGGGCCGACCGGACGTTCGCCAATGTTTTTGGTGCACCTGAAATGAGGGCACGCAGAGCGTTTTGTTGCCGTTCTCCCTCAGGGAGAGGGAGAAAGTTAAGCCGCCATCAAATGAAAGTTAATCGAATGCGATGCGGTGCCCGTTCTATTCCCTCTCCCAGCGGGAGAGGGCAGGGTGAGGGAGAATCAAACAAACTCGCTACCGCGCTCAAACGCATCACAAGTTTTGAAATCACTCCTTCCGCACCCGCCAAAACGACGGAAAGCGCGGCAGCCCATTCTTGGTGAGGCCGCGATAGCGATAGGTGATCACTGCGCCAATGGGCGGCGGTTCTTTGCGTTGGGCGTTTGTAAATCCAGTCCCCACGGAAAACTCGCGCCCATCCTTTGCGCGCACGCGAAGGGAGCCGAGCATCCCGTCGAATTTGCCCTTGCCGGGTTTGTGGCCGATGACGGTGGCCTCGGCGTCGTTGTGGGTTTTTACTTTCAGCAACGTCCCCGAGCGTTTGCCTTCGTAGACCGATTCCGGCTCGCGAATCATCAGACCTTCGCCGCCGGCTTTGATGATGCGATCGCGCTCGGCAATCAAATGCGCCTTCCCTTTGCAACGCCATTGTGGAACAGGCCGCACGTGCTTGGCGATGACAGGCAGTTGGTTTTTCAATAACGCCATTCGCTGTTCAAACGTGCCCTTTGCCTTCGGCGCATCAAAAACCATAAACTTGATTTGCCGCCAACGCGCATCGGGAGTTTGGCGGCGCACGATGCTCATCGTGTCCTCAAACTTCCCGCGACCCAGCCAAAGCTCGCCATCCAACGCAACGCCCTCGGGCAACTCCGCCAAAAAATATTCCGGTGCGACAATCGGCTTGCCGCCGCGCGACCACAACTTTTCCCCATCCCAAACCCCCCGCATCCCATCATATTTTTCACTAATCCACCAACCGGTGGGGTCCATCGATTCATTCCAAACTTTGGCCAGCAAAAGTTTAGGCGTGTCGGCTCCGAGTAAAGAATGGGTGAAGAGTAGTGGTAATATAAATAACAGGGATTTCATAGTTGGGAATTTCCCCCAAGCGACAAGCCTTGTCAACGGGGCATTTTACGCGGCGGACAAGTGAGGTAGAATTTCTTTGTGGATGAGTTTACCCTTTGCGTGTGCGGCTCGGCTTAGTTCGAAATCAGTTTGCAGCCGCATCAGCAGGGCGGAGGAAATGCCGAGGTAACGCTCGAGGCGCAGCGCGGTGTCGGCAGAGACGCCTTTGCGGCCGGCAAAAATATCGCTCAACCGGCTGCGCGGAATTTGCATCGCCCGGCTGGCCTCGGCGGCGCTGAGGGCTTCGTGCTCCAGCGTGTCGGCAATCAGCCCAGCCGCCGGATTGGTTTTCAGTTTTGGAATTTTCATATTTTGCTTTTAATGGGTGTCTTCAATTTTCACCAGTTCCACATCACAAAGTTGTTCATCCTTCCACGCGAAGGTGATGCGCCATTTCGACCGACGCGCATTGGCGTCAATCGAGTAGCGCCTCGTCCCGCGCAAGGCGTGATAGTGCAGCACCGGCAGCGTGAGCAAATCCCGCTCGGACGCTTGGTTCAGGATGGCGAGGCGTTCTTGTGCCTTGTCCACATCCAAGCCGCCAAGTTTTCTGGATTCCTTACGGGACAGTCCTTCTCCAGCAAAAACTTTCTCTGTCGCCGAATCCGCAAAGCTGACAATCACGAGGCCAATGTACTCTAAAACGAGAACATTGGCAAGTGGGAAATTGAGCCACCTCTGCTTCGCAATTGCCGCCAACGGAAAATGGGAGTAGTTTTGAAGGCGATGGAGACGAATGTTGCTGAGTTGTTTGTCGGCTTACTCGGGGCGGGAATCCGTCGTGGGCGAACTGGTGAAAATCGGCAGCCCGCGATTGCGCGATTGTGGCGTGGAGGTGGCGGTGTTGCCGGAGGATGCACTGGCGGCAACCCATCGGCTGTATCATTTGCTCGGTGCCATCCACGGTCGCGAGGCGCATTCGCAATATAATGCGATGATTCGCCAACTCGTGAGCTTCGAACGCGCGTTGGAGCATCGAGTGTCGAGGGCCCGGCGGCTAGTTTTGTCGGATGGATGATTTGTGAACCGCTGCAAAAAAACTGAGCAGCTTTCAACGGGAAACCGTCCAACGCAACGTGAGGAAAGTTTAAAAACAAAGGAGTCCACATTGAAAAAAGCACTGGCATTTATCGCGTTCATTTTTTTATTAACCGCCATTCCCGTGCAGGCGTTGTCGATGGGCGGGCCCGGGGGGTGGTGGCCGAAGAGTTGGCCGAAGGAAATGGAGACGTTGCGGAAGAATGCTTGGACGTGGTCGCACGGGCGGGTTCACGAGGGGAACGCTTGGGGGAGCTACGATATCGCGTTCAAGACGCGCGAGGAATTTGAGGCGGCGTGGCCGTATATTTTGAAGCTGCATGGGAAGGGCGTGCCCGTCACGCTTCTGCGCGGCCCACACGTTCGCGTTTGGAAAACGCACCCAGCCAAGAGCCAAACGGCCGGCGTGCGCATTATGTTTTCTACGAAGGTGGACAAAAAACCGCCGCCAAAACTCAAATTAGAAAAAACGGATTTCTCCGCAACCGGCGGTGTCTTCGCCACCGAATGCACGGTGCGCGGCATCGAGTTGGTGGTAGATGGAAAAATTGTCGACTTGAATCGAATCCATTTGCCCGCCGCCGCGCAGATTATCGATAAGCGGTTCCCTGAGCGGCAGTGTAAATAAACTCTGGCGATTTCTTACGCCAACACTTCTTTGATCACGTGCCCATGGACATCCGTGAGGCGGCGTTCGGTTCCGTTTTGGCGGTAGCTGAGGCGTTCGTGATTTAATCCCAGAAGATGGAGGGCGGTGGCGTGGAGGTCGTGGACGGTGACGGGGTCGCGCTCGGCTTTCCAACCGAAGAGGTCGGTGGCGCCGTGGGTGTGGCCGCGTTTGACGCCGGCACCGGCGAACCACGCGGTGAAGCCATCGGGATTGTGGTCGCGGCCGCTGGCACCTTTTTGAAAAGTCGGCATGCGGCCAAATTCGGTGCAGCAAAAAACCAAAGTGTTTTCGAGTAGCCCGCGTTGTTTGAGATCGCGCAGGAGCGCGCCGGTGGGTTGGTTGAAGATGGGGCCGTGCACATCATATTGCGCGGTGAGTTTTTTGTGGCCGTCCCAGTTGCTGGTGCCTTCGCCGCCGGTTTGGTAGCTGCCATTAAAAAGTTGCACGAAGCGCACGCCTTTTTCCAGGAGCCGCCGGGCGAGGATGCAGTTGCGGGCGTAGTCGGCTTTGTGTTTGGTTTTGGTGTCGTCCGCGCCATACATTTTTAGAATGTGCGCGGGTTCGCGGGAGAGGTCGCTCACGGTGGGGATGCTCGACTGCATGCGACCGGTGATTTCGTAGGCGGCAATGCGCGCGGCGAGATCGGTGTCGCCGGGGAATCGCTCAAGGTGGCGGCGGTTGAGCGACTGGATGAGGTCGCGTGCGGCGCGGTCGGCGGCGGCGGGGATGGACGGGGGCCGCGCGAGGTTTCGCACGGGGTGCGTGCTGTTGAAATCCACGCCTTGATACGCGGCGGGCAAAAAGCCGGGAGCCCAATTGTTCACGCTGCTTTGCGGTTTGCCGCGCGGATCGGGGATGGCCACGTAGGCGGGCAGCGATTCGTTTTCGCTGCCGAGCGCGTACGTCGCCCACGCGCCCATACTGGGAAACCCGTCGGCGGTGAAGCCGGTGCTCATAAAATTTTCGCCCGGGCCGTGGCTGTTGGTTTTGCCTTTCACCGAGTGCATCCAGCAAATGTCATCGGCAAACTCGCCAATGTGGCTGACGAGATCGCTGACCATTTTCCCGCTCTGCCCATAACGCCGGAAAGGATACAGCGGCCGCGTGAGATTCCCCTGTTGCCCCTGCGAAGTGACGAGGCCATCGGCGCCGGGCAGCGGCTGACCGTGGCGCTTGGCCAGCTCGGGTTTGTAATCCCAAGTATCCATTTGGCTGATTGCGCCGCTGCAAAAGATGACGAGAATCTGTTTGGCTTTGGGCGCAAAATGCGGCGGCCGCGCGGCATGCGGTCGTGTGGGAAGGATGTCCGGCCGAATCGGCTGCGCGGCCAGCAACCGCTCACGGTGCAGCAAATCCAATAACGCAATGCCGCCCAACCCCGTGGCAGCGTGGCCTAGAAATGAACGGCGGTTTAGCAGTGGCGGGGTCATTGGCGGAGTCATTGGCGGAGTCATTGGCGGAGTCATTGGCGGCATGAGGAGACAAAGGTGGTTCGGCGGACTCGCAAGCTCGTCCCTCCAATGTGCGGGGAGCGGCTGGCCCTCGGCTGGAGGGACGAGCTTGCGAGTCCGTGGTCTGCAATTTTATTTTTCATTCAATCGAATCGTGCCAAGTCAATCGATTTAGTTCGCCTTGAAACGGCCAATCCTCCGGGGCCTCCACCAAGCCTGCCCGGATAGGGTTATCCCGGACATAAGCCCATTTTTCGGAATAGCCTTGGCCACGCCTCAGTTGACGGTCAAAAAAATCTTTTTGCCAAATTGGTTTTTGTGAAGGTCGAGGCCAGTTGCGCGTCACCGCGGCACGCCATCGAAATACCCATTGACGAAGCGATGTTACTGGGTTGGTTGCCGGGGCACAA
Source organism: Verrucomicrobiia bacterium (assembly GCA_014239365.1). Classification (GTDB taxonomy): domain Bacteria; phylum Verrucomicrobiota; class Verrucomicrobiia; order Limisphaerales; family UBA1100; genus JACNJL01. The sequence continues at coordinate 41,482 of JAAZZB010000012.1, forward strand.
AAGAGGTGGAGATGGTTGGGCATTAACACGTAACGACCCACACACCACGCATCGGCGTTTTGCCAGGAATTCAAAATGATGTCGTGCACGTCATTTTGGGCGAGCAAGTTGCGCCGGTCTTTCGTGCATACCGTCAGGAAAATGAGAGTGGATTGGTTGGGGCGCGAGACGGTGGGATGATGCGGGAGTGATTTGCGTTTGGGTAATTCGTGGGCCGCGGACTCGCTAGCTCGTCCCTCCAAACCAAGCGCGGCCTTGGAGGGACGAGCTTGCGAGTCCGTTTTCTTCAGCTTGTTGGATTCAATTGTCACGGAATAGTGATAAATTCGTGGGTGTTGAATAATGCGCGGGCGAGGGCGGGGAGGCTGTGAGCGGTGGTGAGTTTTTTGGCGGCGGCGAGTTCGCGGGCTTCGGGGGCGCGGCCGAGGGTGAGCTGGAAGGCGCGGTGCACTTGGGCTTCGACATTTGCGCCGGCATCTTTTTTCACGCGCGCGGTGAGGTGGTTGGCTTGGTCCAAAATAAAGGCGCTGTTCAATAAATTCAGCGCCTGCATTGGGGTGGTGGAGCGGCCGCGGCGGGGGACGGATTGGTTGCCGTCGGGGCAGTCGAACGCGCCGAACACGTCGTCGAGTTCCTGTCGAAATTTGGTGGCGTACACCATGCGGCGCCAGTCGGCCGGGCCGAATTTTTGTTTTGGGAAATAGTGGCGCACGTTTTCTTTTTGAATCTCAAACAAACTGAAGCCGGGGCCGCCCATCGCGAGGTCGAGCTTGCCGGAGGCGGCGAGGATGTTGTCGCGGATGGCTTCGGCTTCCAATCGGCGTGGCGGGAAACGCCACAGCAACCGGCTTTGGGCATCGCGTTTGAGCGCGGCGGGCTGGGGTGCGCTCGATTGCGTGAAGGCGCGCGAGCCGAGGATGCGGCGGTGCAGATGCTTGAGTGACCACCGATGCGTGATGAAATCCGCCGCGAGCCAATCGAGAAATTCCGGGTGCGAGGGTGGCGCGCCGTTGTGGCCGAAATCATTGGGCGTGTCCACCAAACCCGTGCCGAAATGATACTGCCAAACGCGATTGACAATGACACGCGCGGTGAGCGGATTTTCGGGACTCACAATCCACTCCGCCAATGCCGTGCGCCGCGCCGCTTCTGTGGCTTCGGCGGCAAAACGCGCGCCGTTGAATTTCAGCAACGTGCCCGCCGCCACCGCTTCACGCGGCTGCATGGCATCGCCTCGGTGTAGCCGAAAGGTCTTTGGCGGTTTCACAAAATTGCCCGCGTAGGCCAGGGAAACGGTCTCGATTTCGGCTAATTCATTTCGCAACGCCGCGTGCTTTTTTAACAGGGCCGAGGTTTTGATCTTTTGCGCCTCGGTTAAATCCTTCCGCGCCGCCACGGCGTTGGCATCGAATTTCGCGCCGAAAGGCACGCGGCTATTCGAGGACGCCACCACCCGCCATTGGCCGGGAGTGGATTCGATTTCGATTTTATAATTCGTCGGCAGCCGGTCTAGGATTTTGCCTTGGCGGTCGCGCTGCCACACGATGCGCTCGATGCGCGCCGGTTTCGAAAAAGTAATTTGCACCCAGCCCTTGCCGCGCTCGTTGGAAATCCAACTGCGGGGGTTGCCAAACTTTCCATCGATGAGGTGTGCGAGTTTGTGCTTGGGATTGTTGGCGAAGTCGCCCGAGGATTTCAGTGTGCCTCCGAGTGCCACGTTTTTTTTGCCCACATTAAACACCTCCAATTCGTCAATGCACGGCTCGGATTGGCCGGTCGTGGCGAGGACGGTGAAGCGCACGGACTGGGCGTTCATCGGCGCAAAAAATTCCTCGTTGCGTTTGAAATTCACCGGCGGTCTGAGCAGTCCGGCTAATGACTTCTCCAGTTTCGTTACTTCCTCCTGCAATTTGGTTTTGCGCTGGAGTTTATTGTTGCTGCCGATGGTTCGGTCGGCATGTTGCACGCCGGCGAAGATGGCGGTCATTGCATAAAAATCATTTTGCGACACGGGGTCAAACTTGTGGTTGTGACAACGCGCGCAGCCGAGGGTGAGGCCGAGGAAAGTTGTGCCCGTGGCGTTGACCATTTCGGCGAGGTCGTTTTGGCGGAGCGTGGCTTGATGCGCGGGGTCACTGCCGAGCACCATATCGTGCGGCCCGGCGACGATGAATCCGGTGGCCGCCTCCGCCTCGAAGGCGCCGCCCACGAGTTGTTCTTTCACAAACTGATTGTACGGTTTGTCGGCGTTGAACGAGTCGATGACGTAATCGCGATAACGCCACGCGTGCGGCCGTTCGCGGTTCATTTCAAACCCGTGGCTCTCCGCGAAGCGCGCCACGTCCAGCCAATGCTGCCCCCAGCGTTCGCCATAGCGCGGACTCGCCAGCACGCGGTCGACGAGTTGGGCGTACGCGCGCGGATCTTTATTTTCCACAAACGCCTTCACCTCCGCCCCCGTCGGCGGCAGCCCGTGCATCACCAGATACAGCCGCCGAATGAGCGTGCGCTTGTCCGCCCGCGGTGAAAACTTTAACCCCTTCGCCTCCAGCCGCACCCACAAAAACGCATCCATCGGATCCATAAACCGCGGCGTCCCCGGCTGCCGCAGCGGCTTGAACGCCCAATGATCCATCGGATCGGCGACCTGCGCCCCCGCATCATCCGGCCAATCCGCGCCTTGATCGATCCACGCGCGAATGAGCCCAAGCGTTTTGTCGCCCAGCAAATCCCCCTTCGGCGGCATCACAATTTCCTCATCCAGCCCGGACATGAAATGAACCAGCGGGCTCTCCGCGCTGTTGCCGGGGATGATAGCTTCGCCCATCTCGCCGCCTTCGAGGGCGAAGGCTTTCGCGTCGATTCGGAAGCCGCTTTTTTGTTTATCGGGCCCGTGACATTTCACGCAATGCTTCTTAAAAATCGGCAAAATTTCCTTCACGAAATTGACCTCGTGCTTGGCCGGCGGCGGAAGTTCCTCAACATCAATCGCGGCTATGCTGCTTGTCAAAAAAAGCAGCAGCAGTGCGGGGGCAATGCTTGGGCGGTTTATGGCGGTGAAATTCACAGGGGGATTGAATCAAGAGAGCCGCTAGGAGGCAAGGATTAGTTCGCAGCCGGAGGCGAGTTTTTTTTGAGATAAACCTTGTAAGAATGGTCGGTATTTATTTTTACTCTTTGCCGTCTATGATAAGTCCTGCATTCAAAACCCGAATTCGTTATCGGTTCGACACCTTTTTGGCAAAGGGCGGCAGCAACATTTTCATCAGTTTGTTTTTTGTGTTCCTCGTGACGCTGGTGGCGATTGCGTTGTTGCGGGGCATTTTGTTGTGGGCGGTTCCATCGGAATTGTATTCCGAAGTGGATCAGACTTTCCTGCGGCAATTGTATGTCATTTTTTTGGAGATGACGGATCCGGGTAACATGAATATCGATAAGAATTCCGGTGTGGGATACAAGGCGATGGCGATTCTGGCGGGCTTGGCGGGGGTGGTAATTTTTTCGGCGCTCATCGCGGTGATCACCACGGCGTTGGATGCCAAGATTGATGAGTTGAAAAAGGGGCATTCGCAGGTGGTGGAATCGGGTCACACGTTGATATTGGGATGGAATGATCGGGTGACGGAAATCATTGCTGAATTAATCATCGCTAATGAAAGCGAGCAGGATGCGTGCGTGGTAATTTTGTCCGATAAACCCAAGGAGGAGATGGATGATTTTCTGGAGTTGCGAATGCCGGATCGCGGCACCACGCGGATTGTGACGCGTACGGGGGTGGTGTCTTCGTTATTGAATTTGGAAACCGTGTCGATGGGCACTTGTAGAAGCGTCATCGTGCTGGGGAATTGCACGGATGCCTCCCCGGCGGCGGATCGCGCGGCCAGCGATACGCGGGCGATCAAAACTCTCCTCGGGGTGATGGCTACTAAGCCGGCGGAAAGCGAGATCGTAGTGGTGGCGGAAGTGTACGAGGCGCGCAATCGCGAAATCGTGAACAACATCACTAAGGGCGAGGTAATCACTTTCGACACGTTGGATATTCTGTCCAAGATTTTGGTGCAAACTTCCCGCTCGAATGGCTTGAGCGTGGTGTACTCGGAGATCATGAGTTTTGATGGCTGCGAAATGTATTTTACAGACGGCGATTGGGGCGGGTCGCAATTCGGCGGGATGCAGTATCATTTTCCCGATGGCGTGCTGATGGGCATTCGCCGGGCGGACGGGGAGTTGTTGATCAATCCGCCGGTGGAAACGCCGGTGCAGTCTGGGGATGATTTGCTGATTCTCGCCGATGATGATTCCACCATTGAATACCGGCCCAAACCCGTGGCACCGCATCGCGATTTGCAGCCGGTGGCGCATCGGGCGGAAGTTTGTTTGGAGCGCGAACTGATTATCGGGTGGAACCCGAAAACAATGATCATCATTCGCGAGTATAATGATTATGTGAAGGAAGGTTCGCAAATCGAGGTGATTATCCATCGCGTCCAAGGTGAAGCGGACGGCGACTCGATCCAGTTTCGCGAGGCTCAAAAACAACTGGACGAAATGAAAGCCGACCTCCCCAATCTCACGGTGACATTGCGCGAATCGGATCTGATGGCCAACGGGATTTATGATGAGCTGGATTTGGCGAAATTCAACAACGTGCTGGTGCTCAGTCAGGGCGGCGATGGCGCGGATCCGGAAAAGGTGGATTCCGAAACAATTATTATTTTGCTGATGCTGCGCAATCAATTGGAGCAACTTCCGGGCGGCCAGTTGCAGCCCAAGCTGATCACTGAGGTGATGGATTCAAAAAATCAAAGCCTCGTGGCCCGCGCGGGCGTCAATGACTTCATTATTTCCAATCGCCAGATGAGTATGCTCGTCGCCCAAATCAGCGAGGAGCCGGATATTCTGCGCGTGTACGATCAAATCTTCTCGGAAGATGGCTCGGAAATTTATATCAAATCAATCGGATTATATTTCGATGAGTTTCCTGTGAAAGCAACCTTTGCCGATCTAATGTCCGTCGCCCAAAACCGTGAAGAAACCTGCCTTGGGGTCAAGTTTCATCAACACGAGGGCGACCTCGATGAAAATTACGGTGTGAAATTGATTCCGGAAAAGAACACCGAATACGAATTGACCGCCAACGATCATTTAGTGGTGCTGGCGGAAGATGAGTTTTAGCCTCCCTCGTTTATTTCCTCAGCCGCTTTCGCACAAGCGCCGACTGTTTTTCATCGAGCACTTGCCAGCAGGCGAGGCCGTTGCCGACGAGGGTCCATTCGTCCCATTGCCACACTACTTTTTTGTCTTTGGTGATTTCGAAAATTTGGGGGTTGGTTTCGCCGGCGTGGCAGTTGCCGATGATGCGATTGCCGTTTTTGAGTTCCTGCAGGCAGGTCATCCAGCCGAGGCTGATTTTTGTGTCGGGGACTTTGTCTTTGATTTGCCAAACAACTTTTTTGGCGGGCGTGACTTCGACCACGCTTTTGCCGCCGCCGGAGGCGATGAGGGTGTTGCCGTTCTTGAGGCGGATGGCGCCGTACACGCGGGTGTTGATTAAATAATCCCAGACCACTTTGCCGGTGCGATCGTATTCGGTGACCACGCCGGGTTGTTCGCTGCAAACGAGCAGCGTGCCGGTCGGTGTGTGGCGTGCCCAACGGGTATGTTGCGTACCGCCTTTTTTGAGGGCAAACTGATGGACGAGCTTGCCGATTTTATCCACCTCAATGACGCGGCCGACGCCGCTCTCGACAATCATCGTGTTGCCATTTTTCAAACGCGCGAAAGCGTGCACGTCTACGCGCTTGCCGGCGTTGCCGTTTTGTTTGGCGGAGTCGTAAGTCCACACCACTTTTTTGCCGAGGGTGATTTCTTTGAGTGTCGTCCACGTGTCGTGAAAGAGGATATTTCCATTCGGCAGCAAGTGCACATCGTGATGCCCCGTGTGGCCACGCTGCGGGCCGGCGGTTTTGTGGGACCAAATGACTTCGCCCTTGGCATCGGTGATGGCGAGAATGTTTTTGCCATAAGACGCGCCAACCAGAACGAGTCGCTCGGCGTGAGTGGTGAAAGTGAGGGCGATGAGGGTGAGGAAAGTGAACAGTGTTTTCATGGGGGATTGGTTGCAGACAGGGTAGAGGGTGGGCCGGGGATTGTCGAGTGGATGTATGTTGATGGTAGGGCGGGGTGTCCTCACCCCGCCGCGGCGCGCTGGGACAGCGCGCCCTACCTTGCACCTACTGTTGGGATCTCGTTTGCTAAATCGCCCAGCGCCGTTTCGGGGTCGAAGAGCATCGGATAAAAGTCGCCCGCCATTGTTTCGCCTTTGGGGAGCATGGGAAAATTAGAAGTGCCGGGGGTGTGGTCGCCTTCGAAGTTGGAGGTCACGCCGTCGGCGAGCACGTTGATGACTGTGGCGCGGCGGGGGCGATCGGATTTGTTTTCGTATGAGCCGTGCATCATCAGCGGGTGATGAAAACTGCACTCACCTTTTTTCAGCACGACGGGGCATTGGTTTTCAAAATCGGAAACCTGTTCCGGCCTGAGCACTTCGCGGACGGAATCCATGTCACCCGCGAGACCGGTTTTTTCCAGTAAGCCCCAGCGATGGCTGCGCGGGATGTAATGTAGGCAACCGTTTTCCTCCGTGGCGTCATCGAGGCCAATCCAGCAAGTGAGGTGCGCCATCGGTTGGGTCCACGTCCAATAGGAAAAATCCTGATGCCACGCCACCACGCCGCCGTGCTTTGCGGGCTTGCTAAAAAGTTGATCGTGAAACAACCGAAATTTTTTGCCCAACAACTGATACGCCGGCAACAGAAAAGCAGGATTCCAAAGCAAGTCGTGAAACGCCGGCCGCACCCGCCACGCGCCTAACGCGTGGAACAAAACCGAATCGGGGTCGCCCGATTCGTTGCTGTGATATTCATAAAACAACTCGCGCCCTTCGTGTTCGGGGTCAGTCATCTCCGCCAACTCCACCCGCAACGCATCAATCTGTTCATCACTCAACAGCCGAATGCCGTTTACAAAACCCTGCTCCTTGAAATGAGCAAGCTGCTCCTCAGAAAGCAAATGCCGCTCCCATTCCGCAGGCTCCGTCGGTTGCGGGAACAGTTCAGTAATCGGCTCGTGCTGTAACGCAAGGTCATTAGTCATTCGGCTGGAAACTAGCAGCGAATAATCGCGCCGTCGAGTCACTCAGTCGACTGTTTTTTTGCACGGGATTTTTCTTTGGCCCAATTGAGGAGGTCAGACATCACGGCGACATCAAAGGCGTTGTGATCGAGCACGGCTTGCCATTCGTCGCGGATGTTTTGGGGCGCGGTGTTCCATTTTTTGAGCGATGTGGAATATGCTTTGACTAGGTTGAGTTTTTCGGTGACTTTTTTTCTACCATAATTTTGAGGCATAACGATCCCTGCTTTTTGAGCGAAAGATTTCAAGTGAATCACCTCGTGTTTGGGCCACCCTCCCGGGAAGTTTTTTTCCACGATGAGCTTGACGTTCATATAGCCCCTAATTTTTTTCCGGCCGAGAGCCATCCGAAAATGCGTTTGCTCCAGTGGCCCAAAGGCGAAAATGGGGCCGCGATGGTTACGATACAATTCTTTCAAAAACTCTTTCCAACTTTTGAATTCCAATCCGGTTGCCTTTGCCACGCCAAAAAAACCATTAGAGAACACTACGTGCTTCACCGGGCCTTCGATGCCGATGCGAAACCCCGCCAATGCGGGTGGGCGATAGTTTTGTTTTGCGTTTGGCATATATCCCTCGAAGTCGATGAACAGGCCGCGCTCCATTTGGTTAGAGGTGGGCAAGCGGCGGATTGCACGATTGCGTTTGGGTTTTGATCCAGAGTTTTTTTTGTGTTCAGTCATTTTTCTTTCTGGGGAGGCGCCTCTTTACCCCTCCCTCTCTTCACTACGTTCAGAGAGGGAGGGGTAAAAAGGCGTCCCAAATGGCCTGAACAAACCGCATTGCTCTGTCTATTATTGAATGTCATAATCTGCAACCTTTTTTGGCAAAACGTCGTCCAATAGGGTTGAGGGCGGATTTTGGGAAAATTTCTCTAAAATCGCCCTTGTGCCTTGATTGATTTGGGTGCAGTGTATAAGGAGCCGGAAGGGCTATTTTGATTTGAGTAAAAAACTGGCTATTGGTATCGCGAGCGTCCTGCTGTGTGGGGCGGGGTTTGCGGTGTATGTGCTCACGAAGAGTGATGCGCAGGGTGTGCCGGGTTTGATCGCTGAACGGGATGTGACCACCTCGTTGCCGGTGCGCAATCTGGAGTTTGCCAAGCAACACAAATTGGTGCGGCTGGAACAAACTACGCTCACCGGGATTGTGCGCGATTCGGATTCATTGACGCTTCGATTGTTCCAAGGCGAAACGCTGGAATTGAAAATTACTAGCCGCCAGAAACTTGATGAGACCACCGCCATCGCTTACGGCAAAGTAAAGGGGATGCCGGCCAGTAACGTGACGCTGTCGGTGGTGGAAGATTCAATGGTCGGCTCTATCTTTATGGGCGATGGCCGAACTTTCCGCATCGATCCGGTGGGGGATGGCGTTCATAAATTAGTGGAGGTCAATGAAAACACCGGCGAAGTTTGCGAGCAACCCCAGGGAGCAGCCGGGGAGTTCATCGCCCCTAACGGTGAAAAAATTCGGGTGATGTATCAACGGTTGAGTACCTTGGGTTACGGCACCAGCAACATTCCCTCGCCGAACAACCTCTCTCCCAGCCAACAAGGCTCATCCAACAATGGCGGATACAGCGTCGCCCGCAATGTCCGCATCAGTATGCGTTGGCCAGTCGGATATACTCCGCCGACCCCCACAACCGGCGGTACATCAACGGGTGGAACCACAACGACAACCGGCGGCGCGACAACCGGTGGAACGACAACCGGTGGTGGAAGTACAACAACCGGTGGAACGACAACCGGTGGTGGAAGTACATCCGTCGGGACAACAACCGGCGGCGCAACAACTGGCGGTACAACAACCGGTGGCACGACAACCGGTGGAACGACAAACGGTGGAACGACAACCGGCGGAACGACAACCGGCGGAACGACAACCGGTGGAACGACAACCGGTGGAACGACAACCGGCGGAACGACAACAACTGGTGGTGGAACAACCGGTGGAAGCACAACCGGCGGAAGCACAACCGGCGGCACGACGACCGGTGGTGGCAGTTCTTCATCCACATTGGATATTTTGGTTTTGTACACAGACCCCGCTGCACAAGAGGCCGGAAGCGAAACGGCAATCAAAGCGCTGGCAGGCGCGGCGGTTGGCCACGTGAACACCGCCCTCGCGAATAGCAAAGTAACCGAACGCGCCAAGCTGGTGGCTACGGAGAAATTTTCTTACACCTCCAGCGGAAACCTTAGCGCGGATTTAACCAAGATCGCCGGTGATGCTCAGGTGAAATCCTGGCGGGATCAATACAAGGCTGATTTGGTTTGTCTGTTGGTGAAGAGCAACTCCGGTTCCACGATGGGGATTGGTCATTTGGGCACTGCGAACGGCAATGCGGGGGCCGCCTTCAGCGTGTGCAAAGTGAAAGCCGTTGGCAGTCCGATTCGTTCGTTCGCACACGAGATTGGCCACAACCTCGGCTGCGGGCACGCGCAGGATCAGGGCGGTTCCAGCGGAGCATTCGCCTACTCATACGGCTGGCGGTTTAAGGGAACGGATGACAAGAATTACCGCACTTTATTGAGCTATCAAAAAGAAACAACCGAGCCCCGCATTCCTTACTATTCAGCTCCTTCGGTTTCCTATCAGGGCACGGCTACCGGCACCGCGACGGCGGACAATGCGAAGACCATTTCGGCCGTCATCGTGAAGGCCATCGCGTACAAGTAATTTTATTCGGTCACCGGTTTGCTTTCCGGTTTGTGTAGGGCGGTGCGGGTGAGTTTCACGAATCCGTAGAGGATGGCCAGCGCGAGGAGGAGTGCTCCTAGTGCGATCAGCCAATCGGGGTCTTCGGTGTTTACTGCTTCAAACTCAATGGTCATTGGCTCGCCGGGTTTCATTTGTAGGCTTTGGGTGAATTGATGCACTGTGCCGTGGAGGGGCAGGGTGATGTGCAGCGGGGCCACGGTGCGTTCGGTGAGTTCCTGTGATTTCTGCAGCATCTCCACTTGCTCGAGCGCGGCCTCGGCGTTGTCGCCGGCGTGTTGGGCGCTGGATTGCGATTGGCCTTTCTGATTTTGGCTGGGCAGGTTGGCTTGTTGCGCGTAGCGGGCGGAGTTGCGGTTGTTGAATTCAAACTGCGATTCATTCAGCTTGAGCGCCTGCAACTGCCGGACTTGCCGTTCCAATTCTTTCAGTTTCTTTCGGTCTGAATTTGGGTTGGAGGCGTCTTGTCGCCGGGCTTGGCCTAAGTATTTGTTGGCATCCTCCACGTTGCCGGACTTGATGTTGTCGACCGTATTTTTGAGCGTGCTGGAAAATAGTTTGGATTGTTCGTCCCGCTTGTCTTTTTCGTCTGCTCGGGTTTTGCTTTCATAGCCGCGCGCATCCATGTCGTCATTGGACATGGCTTCGGTTTGGGGAGTGCTTGAAAGCGTGCTTTGCCGTGAGTGGCGCGTGGGTTGCGGGTAGCCATATCGCCGCTTCGAGTGGGTCATCGAGCCTTCGAAATCGGTGTACTTGTAATCGCGCGGGAGGTGGAGCTGCCATTGGGCGTCCTGCAGGGGCACGTTGAGGCGGGGGGATTCAAGCTTCACTTGGCCGCTGCCATCGGGGAAGGGCGTGCTGCTTTCGTAGGTGAACTCCACAGTGAAGGCGGTGTTGTTTTCCGATTGCTCCAGCGGCAACAGGTGCGCGCCCTTTTGCGTGCGCGCGGCGCGCACCGCTTGGCCGGCCACGAAGGCGGACCACAGCCGGTCTTTGCTGTCGGGCAGTTCAAGCGTCATCGTTTGCCCGCCGTTGTTGACCACTTGCAATCGCGCTTGCGTGAGCATTCGGCCGTCTTGCGTGAGCACGCTGGTGAAGCGCGCGGCGGTGATGCTGGTTTGCAATACGGCGGCGGTTTCAAACTGGTTCACCCGCACGGCGAGTTGCCAACCGGGCCGGAGGTATTGGTACGTGAGCGCGGGTGGCGGATCCATCTGCGCGCGCTCGGGCAGGTTGGCGGCGTCCATTGCCGCGAGCGGATCGACCACGGCGGTGGCTTCCTCCACTTGCAGCGGCGTGGTGTTGGCCACTTGCACCGTCACCCAGCCGGTCTCGCGTTCCACGGTGGGATCCACCGGCGACTGACCGGCGGGCATTTGCGTGCCCTGCACTTGCGGGCCGGTGAAGGTAAACTGATTTGTTTTTGAGAGGCTCCAGTCTTTCCATTCCCAAGTGAGCGCGAGGTCGTACGTACCCATTTTTTTATTTTGCAAACGCACGATCCAATCCGTGGCGGTATCTGCATCAACCTGCCGACTGCGAATGTCTTTGCCTTCAAACTCCACATTCTTGAACTGCTCCGGAACACGAATGCGAAATTCCTGCGTCGGCGCGTTCTTGATAGTGTAGCGAATCACCGTGCGCCCTTCCAAATGCGTCTCGTTTACTTTCAGATTGTTCACCACTTCGGCCGTGACCCAAACCGGTCGGCGCGCGGTGTTCACCGTGAGGCTCCAGCCCAGCGAATCATCGGGCATCGTGGTGATGTGTTTGTACGCCAGCACATTGGCACCGAGCGTGAAGGGCATCGCGCCGAAGGCGTGGCCGGGCGCGTTGGGTTGGCGGCTCGGCAATTCGGCGGCGGGAATTTCCGTTAACCCCTGGGCCACGCCGGCGGAGACTTCCAGCCCCGGCTCGCTGCCCACGGCCACAAAGCCGGTGAGTTTGTGTGTGCCCAGCGGATGCACCCCGGCCACGGCTACTGTGGCGGCCAGTGATTGTTGTTGTTGTAAATCGATCCGAACGCCGTACGCACCCATCGTGCGTTGGCTGAGCGTGACCTCCAACCGACCCTCGATGAGGTTGGTGCGGGCGATGTTTGCGCCGTGTACTTTTTCCACGCGATAGCCTTCGGGCAATGCGAAGGCGAGGTTGAACACGCCGGTTTTTTTGATGGTGTAATTGACGTGGCTGGTGAGATGCAGCGCGTTGGCGCCCACGTGGAAATGCTGGCGCACTTCCGCCTCGAGGCGCGGCTGCACGGCGGCCACTCGTGCGGCCAGCGTGAACGTATTCAGATAGCTAAAGACGTGTATTGGCTGGGTGGCTTTAACCACGGCGGTGAAATCTTCGGTGTTCTTTTTGGTGAGGTTGACCGATTGCGCCACGGTGAGGCCGAGGTCATCGCCGGCTTGGAGGCCGACCAATCCGTTTTCGCGTTTCACATCCAGCGCGTGCGGTACAGTGACGGCGGCGTCATTGGGCGGCGCGGCGAGCGGTTGCTCGAGCTCCAGCACGAGCTGCCAGTTTTGGGTAGCCGGCTTGGCGAGGTTCACCACCAGCACCGAATCATCGGCGCCATCACCCATCACCCAGTTACGGAGATCCGGTGCGGTGACGCGCATTAATTTGTGACCGGCCGTGGCGGGCGGCAGTTGCACGCGCACGCGGCGCAGTTCGCCCTGGGTCACTTGATAATCGAGCTGCGTGCGGGTGCGCACGAGGCCGCGTTGATAAGTAACGTGACTGGCGTTTTGCACAAACACCGTGGCGGCAATCTCGCGGGCTTTTTGCACGCGGGGTTTCCACGTGAGGCGCAGCGAATCATTGGCCCCGATGATGCCGGTGAGCGTGGTGGCATCACCCGTCGCATCGGTTTTGGCAGTGACGCCGGTGGGCAATTCCATTTCCGCATCCTTTTCGTTGAGCGTGGCTTCCACGTGGCTGACGAGTGCGGGCGGAATGCCAAAGGCAAGCGCGCGTTGGGCGGCGTCGCCGGTGTGTTTGATGAGAAACTTTACCTTCGCCGTGGCTTGACCGGCTTGGGGGAGTTGCACTTCCAGTTTGTTTCCAATGCGGCGCAGCGTGGCGCCGGTTTGCGTGCAGCTAAAGGTATCGATGGCGAGATGCTCGCGGAAGAGCGTGAACGCTTGCGCATCGGCGCGGGCATCGAGCGTGAACGCCGCCTCCACCACGGCTACTTTCGGATGCACGGTCACGGTGTACGTGGCGGACACCAAACTAACGGTGTTGGTGCCGGCGTTGGCGCGCACGCCTTTGGCGTCCCACGTATCAAAGGAAAGTTGCCGCCCGCGATCCCAGCGCACTTCGCGGGCGATCTTGCCGTTGGCGTGCCATTGGCGCGCGAGGCCGTGCGGCTCGCCTTTGGCCCACGGCGTTTCGGCGGATTTTTTTCCATTCGGATGCCACGTGATTTGGTTGCCGTGGAGTTTGCCGGTTTGATAAATCTGCTGGCCCGAGCGCGTGCCATCGCGGCGCCAACTGGTTTGGGTTCCGTGCAGCTTGCCGCCGGCGTACGGGCTGCTCGATCGTTTGGAGCCGTTCTCGTGCCACAACATTTCCACGCCGTGCAGTTGGCCTTTTTGGTAATGGCTCTCGATGCGTTTTTGTTGATTGGCAAATAGGCCGGTGACAATGCCGCTGAACGGCGCGTCCGCATTCACTTCAAAACGCGTGCCGTTGCGATCCTGCAATTGCGCTTCCGAAATGCGCTTGGGGCCAACGGCTTTGGGTGTGAGTAAATCGATGAGCGTTTGGCGAATTTGTTCCGGCGTGAGCTTGGCCGCGGGCGCGGCCGGTTGCGCGCCGAGCGTGCCTTGGAGGCCGAGGAAAATCGCCAACGCCGCCGTGGCCGCGGCCCCGCCTGAAGTGCTGCCGCCGGTGCTACTGTCGTCATCGTTGGAAATTTCTTCCGTGGGTTCCGCCGGTGTGGTTTGGCATGCTTGGCACGTGGGCCAGAAATACCAAGTGACCCACGCCAGCACGGCGAGCCCGAGCGTCCAGAGGGTGCAGGCGAAAAGTTGGTGGACGGATTGTTCGTGAAAACACGCCCAAATCACCGCGCCGTAGGCCATCGCGATGCCGCCGGTGATGACGAGCGTGTGGCGATTTTCCGGCACGCGGAATTGCCGCCACAACACCCACAAACCGGTGAGCAATGCGAGCAACTGAAACAATCCGCGCCGCACTTTGCGTTGATCTGCATCCATCACTTGTGCCTCGATGATCATCGCGTCATCGCCCGATTCGCTCGAATGAATGGCTTTGGTGAAATTAAACACGCGGCCATTGGCGGGGATCGTCTGCCGCACACCGCGAATGCCCTGCACCATCGGGGTGCGTGTGGAAGTATTGCCGGGCCCGCGACCGGCGGTGGCGCCTTCGCCCATACCGCCGCCGGGCATTCCGCCGCTCATCCCGCCGCCGCCGCCCATACCGCCGCTGCCGGGTAAGTTGCCGCCCGCAGCTGTGCTACCGCCGGGTAATCCGGTGGTGGGATCAACTGCTCCGCTGTCGCCCGGTTTGCTTGGTTGCGCCGGTTTCGGTGCGAGGGATTTGGGTGGGGATGGTTTGCTTGAGGCGGTTTCGGTGGGCATTTCGTATTTGCCTCCTTCGGCGCGTTCTTCCCCTTCGCTTTCGCCGCCGCCGCCGCGCTCACCGGGAGAGCGGGCTTCGTCATCCGCGCCCCAACTCTCGTTGGATCCCATATCCGCATCACCGTCAGCCGTTTGGAAAACTCTGGATGAACTTCGGGCGACTACCGGCATCAGGATTGCGCTGATGACGAGCAGCGCGATCAACGCACCCATGCCAATCAGCAGCGCTTTGCGGCCTTTGCGCAGGGCGAGCTGTAACAGGCCGAAGGCGATGCCAAAAAAGACAAGCAGTCCCACCACGGAACCCCAATGAGTGCGGCGCAGAACACGGTTAAAATCGCGCCACACGTTGACCCAGCGATAGGGCTCAGCGCGTTGGGGAACCATGTTGCCGCCGAAATCGAACAGCTCGTGCGAGGTGGGGTCGAGGTAAACCTGCCACGCATTGCCGGTGTGCGGGAGATCCGGGCGCGGGGCTTCGAGGCGGAGATCCACCGGCGCGAGGCTGGCGAACGCGCCGCGTTTGCGCACTTCACCGGCGAGTTCCTCGGTGTACATGAGTTCCACATAAAATGCGTGGTTGCGATTGAGACTCGAAGGGAGCGGCACCAGCACTTTACCATCGGCATCAGTACGGGGCGTGACCGATTCGCCGTCCACACTCGTGTAGGTGAGCTTGGCCTTGGCGGGCAGGGTGATGCCCATGAACTGGCGGTTGGTGTTTTTCACCGTGTACGCGGCGAGCGTGATGAGCTGGCCGTCGGGATTGATTTGTGTGCGGAGCAGCGTGCGGTCCGCCACGGCGTCGAGGCCTTCCTCGGTGGTGTGCTGATTGATCGCCACGGGCAGCCGCGCGGGTTCGGCATCATATTTATAGGCAAACAAAATGGAGCGATTGACCACACCGCGATCGGCTTCGTCCAGCTCGCCGGCATCGATTTGGCGCAGGCCGGTTTTGGCGGGGTTGGGGGTCAGCTCGATGTTCGATGCGCCGGTGAGGGCGAGCGTGCCGGTGACGCGCTCGAGGTGTTGCGGCAACGCCACGCCGAGCGGTTGGCTGCCGGCGTTGCTGTCAAACTGATTGTCGTAACTGATCACGAGGGTGTAGCCGTCCCATGCTTTTTCCTGCAGCGTGAGCGTCCAATCCACCGTGGTGCCATCGGCGGCGGGCACGGGTTGGCGGGCGCGGATGTTTGCTCCGGCGAACTCCACATTTTTCCAATCATTAGTGCCCGGCACGCGGACGGTAAACGTTTGCACGCCTTGATTGACGATGCCAAAACGAATGGTGGCACTGCCGCGCAAAAGCCCATCGCCAATGGTGGCGAGGTTGAAGACTTCGGCGGTGACAATGGCTTCAAGGCGTTCGGCGGAAAAGGTGACCGACCAATCCGGCTGCGTGGCGGTGAAGGCGAGGGCTTCGGCTGCGCCGGCGGCTACCTCGCGCGCGGAACGCAACGTGCCGCCCGAGAGCCGCAATCCCGCCGAAGCGCGCGCGGTGATGCGTGCGGTTTGGCGGTCCAACGCGAACGGCTCCTTCGCGCGCGCGGCGAGATTGAGTGGCAGCAACGTAAAGTTGGCCTGCGATTTGTCGGCCGGTTTTTCCAGCTCCACCGTGACCAGGCGATTGCCCAGCACGCGGCTTTGGAATTGGAGTGTGATGAGGCCGGTGGCGGGGTCGAGCTTCCAATCGGTGAGGCCGCTGCTGGTGACGTTTGCCACGGTGAATTTATTGGTGCCGGTGAGCACGGCGGCGTTGCCGAGCGTGAGCGAATAAATACCGGCCTTGGCGACTTTGAGGGTGACGCGGTTGTAGGCGCGCAGGCGGGTTTCGGAAAGGTGCGCGTCCACCGCGCTGTGCGCGCCCACAGCGGGCTCGATGCGTTGGGTGGTGACCGGCAGCGCAAAGGGCGTGCGGCCAAAGAACCGCCACGCGCCGATTTGGCCGGCGGCGGCGTTGACTTTGCGGAGGCCTTGGACGGTGCCGGTTTCCACGGTCACATCCTCGGCAGTGAGCTGGAGATTGCCGCTCTCACGTTCCACGCCCAACGGCGCGGGCGGGGTGAGGCCGGCGGCCGCGGCGGCGAGCGGTTGCTCGGACTGCAGAGTGAGCGCGTAAGTTTTTTCAGCGGGCTGGACGAAATCGATATTCAACGTGCCGTCGGTCACGGCCCAGTTTTTGATATTTTTACCATCGACTTTTGTAATCGATTGCCCGGCCGGCAGCGCGACGGTGAGGTTGGTGGGTTTGCCCTGAAGGATGTCGTAGTTTAACCGCGTGGTGAATTTGGCAACCGTCGGGTTGAGATGAATGGTGGCGGCGGTTTGGGTGGTCAATAAAACGCGCCGCACTTGCTCGGTCACTTTGGTTTGCCAACGCAGCGAAACTTTGCGGTCCGCCCCAAGCGCGCCGCGTACGGCGGCTTTGTTTCCCGCGCGCGGGAGGGGTGTGCCGGAGAGGAGCTCGAGTTCCTGTCCGTTACCGGCGACGGCGGCGGTGAGTGCGCCGATGGTGGCGGGTGGGCCGGTGAAATCGATTTGCCGTAGCGGATCTTTTTTGGTGATGCGCGGCAGGAGGTTGAGGGAGAGATTATATTGGCCGGGCTTCTCGACGATGAGCTGGTAGCCATCGCGAATGCGCGCGAGGCGCAGGCCGGCGGGGAGTTTGGGGTCGATGATGGCCAGCTCGCCCTGAAAAAGCGTGAGCGCGGTGGCGACGGTGTTGGTGCTCTCCACCTTGAGCGCGGCGGTGAAGTTGGCGGCGTCGTCGGTGAGCTGGCCGGTGTAGCGGATTTCGTGAACGACAACGGGGCCGGTTTTGGGCGGCGTGGGCGGCGCGGCTGCGGCGTGCAAAATGTTGAGGGTGAAAAAGAAAGCGGGGATGAGGGCGATGTTTTTTTTCATAGCTTAAAAGGGCCTTGGCCGATTCTGTCATATTCGCGCCGCGATGCAACGAAAAGCCACCGATTCGTGGATGACAAAGATGACACTTAATGGACGGGAGCAATGGCCCGCATCCTCCCGTCAATCTCACTCAGCATTCCGCGCTGGAAAGATGCGCGAAATCGCGCTACCTTAACGGGAATGGATCTGGACGCCGAACGCGAGATGATCCAACGCTGTCGTGACGGAGAAGACGACGCGTGGGAAGAACTCTTTGCCGAGCATTACGCGGCGGTGGGGCGTTTTGTGTTCCAACTCGCCTCGGACCTCTCGCGCGAGGATACCGATGAAGTGTGCCAGGAAGTCTTTCTTTCGGTTGTAAAAAACCTCAAAGGCTTCAGCGGACGCAGCCGGTTGCAAACCTGGCTCTTCCGCATCGCCGCCAACAAGAGCCGCGATTATCGCGCCAAACTCCACGCCGCCAAACGCGGTGGCGGCCAAGTGCCGCTCTCATTGCAGGCGGAGGACGACGAAGGCAATCGCCTGCTCGACCCCGCCAGCCCGTTGCCCTCGCCGGATGAGGAAATGACCCGCGACGAAAAATGGCACCTCGTCGGCCAAGGCCTTGAGGAACTGGGCGGGCCGTGCCAGAAAATCTTGGAACTCCGCTATTTTGGCGATTTGAACTACCGCGAAATCAGCGAAACACTGGAATTAAACGAAAAAACCGTCAGTTCCCGGCTCAGTAAATGCAGGGATAAACTGGAGATAGTGATGCGCCGGCTATTTTCTAGGGAGAAAACCGGCGCAATCCCGTCTAAAAAGTAGGCAGAATATGTCTGAACAAGAAAACAACAAGATGGAAGCGTGGCTGAAAGCCTACCGGCAACAGCGGCGCGACCAATGGAACGAAGACCCCGTGGAGCTTGATGAGCCCACCCGCGCGATGTTGATGGCCGAAGTGCGCCGGCAGAATTCAACGGCAACGGCGGCATCAACGGCGCCCGAAGCCACCGCTGCGCCCACGCTCGGCTGGATGCGCTGGGCGCTCGGCGGGATGACCGCTGCCATCGTGGCGCTCGGTGTTTCGTCCCTTTCGCAATTTCAATCCGAGTCAGATTCAATGGCTCGAGCCAACCCCGCTTCATCCGAAGCCTCACCCGAATCTAATGCTCAAATCAAAGCGGGCACCGCCGATGCCTCGCTCGATGACGTGAACCGCGATGAGGCCAAAGCCATCGCCGAGGCCGAAACGGCGGGCGGAGTGATGGGCGGAATGAGCGGAGGTATGGGCAGAACGAGCAAAGGAATGGCCGCCAAAGGTTCTGTGCCCGGCTCATCCGGCAATAGCGGCACCGTGCAAACCGTGCCTTCGCAAATCGCTCCCACTCATCCCGCGCCGCGTCCCACGCCGGTTCGGAATATGCCTTCGCGCCAAAACATAGCGATGGAAAACGGCAACTACTACAATCACGCCCGCGAGATGCAGCTGAATTTCGCGCAGCAATCCCGCGCCCGTAGCGATGCCCGTGGTGGTCCCGGTGGTTCTGCAATGCGGATGGCCAAGTTAAAGGAATTGCCCAAACCCGTGCTCGTGAATTTTGAACTCAAGCGCGTCGGCAACACCATCCGCGTGGTGGACGGCGATGGCTCGGTCTACACCGGTACGGTTATCAACGAAGAAGCCCTGCCTGAAGCCGAGGAACGGCAGGCAATGGCATTATCCGAAGGTGGCGAAGGTGCTGGCCAAGGTGCGGGAATCGGCGGAGGCGGCAGCGCGGGCCCTGCAAATCTTGCGGTCAACAAGCCCGTTGCAAACGTTGCAGTCACCGTCAAAATGCGCCGAGGCAGCCAAGCTTTTTTCCGCGTGCAAGGCACCAACAAAACGCTCAAGCAACTGGTCATTCTCGAAGCCACGCTGGATAATTCTGCGGTAAGCAAAAAGGAAGCCGACAAGCCATCGGCCGCGATGGCCACTCGCCCCGCATCCCCACCGAAGCCGGCGGTTGCGCTCGCACCGGCGTTTGCAGCACAGAATGCGCCGAAGAATTTAAACCGAAATCTGGGAGCCATCCGCGCCATCGCCCGGATGCGTGTGCTTGGCAACGCGCGCATCGGCAAAGACAATTTTCCGGTCGATGCCTACCTCGACACCAAGGCCGCCGGCAAAACGCCTGCGGATAAGAACAAGAAAAAGTAGCCGAGGTTACCGAGGTCGATGGGCTAGCAAATTCTGGAGCAGTGGTTGATGAGCAAGGCGACCGTTTCGTCTCCACCAAAGATTGCGTTGAACAACGCGTTCAGCAGCGATAGCCCCACCCCCAATACGCCGCCTAATGCGATCAGTAGGCAGAGCCAGAAAACCGAGAGGCACACGCCGAAGATCGCTAGGTGACGCCCGGTCAGTTGAGGATTCACGGTCATTTGCCTCAACGCGATGATGCCCAGCCCCAGACCGAGCAAACTCGTCACCCCTAAAAATCCAAGCGAACTGCAGCCGGCACTGATCACGGCCAACGCACTCACGCGCTCCGGATGGGTGGATTCCGCCGCGGAGGCAGTTTCGGAATCGCCAGCGGATTCTTCGATCAACGGCGGTTGCTCGCCGTTAGTGGATTTTTCTACGTCGGGCGATTCGGTTTCTGTTTCCACGATTTCTTCAACTTCTACCGGCTCGGGGTTGCGCATTACCATGAGGGATTATTCTTCTTCCGCTTTGGGGGCGGGAACGGGTTGCGGTTGGGCAGGTGGTTGGGGAGTGGTGTTTGCTGCGGGCGCAGTGGGTGCGGCCGGTTGTGGTACGGGTTTGGTTTGAGCAATGGGTTGAGTCGCCGGTTTTTCTGGTGCGGGTTGGGCCGCTGTTTCAGATTCTTTCAGGGCGGAAAAATCGCCAAACTTGCGTTTGAAGGTGGCGTCAAAAGGTTTGTCGATCAGCTCGCGTTTGGCGGCTTCGCTGCTGCCGGAGGCTTTGGAGAAAGGCCACGTGATGATATAAAAGCCGGTTCCTAAAATCGTGCCAGCCAAGCTCACCGGGCGCACTACCACTTCGGCAAGGTACGCTCCACCGGAGCCATCCACGAGGCGTTCGCCGGCTTGGGTTTGAGTCGCGGGAGTGATGAGCAGCGCCAAGACTGCCCCCAAGAGTATCGCACGGGACTTCATGCGGGATTGTGTAGCAAAAATATCCCGGTTTGTCCATGAAAGAATAGTGAAAGAATAGCATCGCCAATCCGAAGCCCTCCGCGCACCCTTGGCTTATGCTGTTGCATTTCACGCGAGAGGGCGAGGCGTTTGGGCCTTATCCGCTGGAAGAAGCGCGCGAGTATCTCAAGCGCGGGCAGATTTTGCCGACCGATCAGGCGTGGTACGAAGGTGCACCCGGCTGGATGAATGTCACCGAAGTGCCCGGCGTGATCGGCACCGCCACGCCCGGCGCACCGCCGCCCCCCCCGCCCGCCGCTGCGCCGGTGCAAACAGAAGTGACGGCTCGTTACACCTCGGACACCACGAAATTTAACAAACGCTTTTTCGATATTGAGATCGGTCGATTCCAAAAGCTCAATCCCGATGGCAATCCCGAGGCGCTCTTTATGCAAACCCGCGAAGGCGCATTTGCGGTCTTCCGCATTTCTGAAGTGAAAAGTGATCATTGCTTTATCTCCATCGACGTCGGCGGCGCGCGCAAGGAAAAGCGCGTGAACTATTTCAACATCCGCGAGATTGAAATTCAGAAGCGGTGATTTTTTCAAAACTGACAAAACTGATTTTGGTGGCAACACTTCTGGCCCTCGGCTGCGCTACGGCACCCCCATTAGATGTGGGCTGGCAACCGGTTGAGGATTCCACTGAGCTCACCGCGATGGCTCGGCGGGCGTTTGATTTGGTGAACGCACATCGCACGGCGCGCGGCTTGCGTGTTTTGAAATGGGACGCCCGCATCGTCCCCGTGGCCCGTCGTCACAGTGCGGCGATGGCGCAGGGGCGGCGGCCTTTTAGTCACCGTCACTTTCAAAGTCGCGCGCAGGAGATTCGTCGGTTTCGGCCTTTCAGCAAATGCTCGGAAAATTTGGCTCTCAATTATGGCCACGCCGATCCGGCCGCGCGTGCATTGCAATCGTGGCGCGCCAGCGCCTCCCATCGCGAAGCGATGGAAGGGGTCTTCACCCACACTGCCATCGCCATCGCTAAATCTGCCGCCGGCAAATATTATTTCACACAATTATTTGTGCGCGCGCGGTGAGTGGATGCGGCGGCTTGCATTAGGGCGGGGAACGGGTAAGATTTTTGGCGATGAAAATAATGAACATCAAGAATCTTTGTGTTGCCCTGCTGGCCGGCGGCTTGTGGATAGCGTGCGCGGATTCGGACGCGCTTGCTGGAGGGGTCATTGAAATCACCGATCAGAAAGTGGAGGCCTCCTGCGGCCAATGCAAACTGGGGCTGGAGGGCAGTGGTTGCGATCTTGCGGTGCGGATTGACGGGAAGGCTTATTATGTCGACGGCACCAAGATTGATGATCACGGCGATGCTCACGGCGATGATGGATTTTGCAATGCCATCCGCAGCGCGAAGGTTTCGGGCAAGGTGGAGAAGGGCAGGTTCGTGGTGGAATCCTTCGAGTTGCTGCCGGTTGAAAAGTAGTTGCGAAAGTCATTGGGCCCGGCGTTTTTTGAAAGTGCGGGATTTACATTGGGTTTTTAAAGTGCTACAGTCGCCGCTTGGACCCCGATATCATCTTATCTTTAGTTCGCAAAATTGCGAAAAACCCCAAGGGAACGCTTGTAAAAGCTGACTTTGAAAAAGTGTTTGATGCCACTTTTTCCGGCAAAAACATCGTCAATATCAAGCCCTTGCTCAAGTTGACCTCCGTCAGCAACCTGTCGTTGGTGGATAATGAGATTTCAGATTTGAAGCCTCTGGCGTCTCTGAAAAACCTGGTGCAGCTGCAGCTGCAAGGCAATCAGATCAGCGTTCTCAAGCCGGTTTCTGATTTGGTTTTGCTGGATCAGCTCAACCTCAGTCGCAATCAAATCAGCAATATCGCCCCTTTGAAAAAGCTGGTTAACCTCGAGCGATTGAATCTGATTAACAACAAACTCACCAACATCGCCGTGTGCGCCAACTTCCCCAAGCTCTCGTGGCTCGGCTTGAATTTTAATGACATCACCAAGTTGAAGCCCTTGTACGGATTGAAAAATCTTGAAGTGCTGATGATCAAAGGCAACACGAATCTCAGCAACGCGGAGATCATGGATCTCGAAGACAAGCTGCCCAACTGCACGATTGAGTATTAGCGGCGCAGTTTGTTTAGTAACTTCCGATGCCCCGTGGTGAAGGGGAGTTTCATCAATTCATTGAACGCGCACCATTTGCTTTGATCGTTTTGAGCGTGTTCGTTTTGAATCGGGTACGCTTTGAGCTCGATCCGAAAATGCGTGATCGTGTGACGGGCGGTGGCGAGCGGTGCGGTGTTTTTGGGGATCGCATAGAGTGAGCCCGAATCGCTATTTGGAAATTCCCAGAACCCCGCATTCACCGCGTCGTTCGGCCGTTGCTGCACAAGGTAGCGCGAGCCGCGCGTGATGAGGTACACTTCGATCTGTTTTTCCTCGTACTGCATGCGGCGGTTTTTGGCAGGGATCACATCGATCGCGTTTTCGCGCCGAGCCACGCATGCACGGGCCACGGGGCACTGATTGCATTTGGGTTGGCGCGGCGTGCAGACGGTGGCACCCAATTCCATCAGCGATTGATTGAGCGCCGAGCAGTCTTCCGCGCCGACCACGAGCGTTTCAGCCAAATCCCAAAGTTGGTCTTGCGTGGGTTTATCTTTTGGCTGTTCGCGAATGCCAAAAATGCGCGTGAGGATGCGCGTGACATTGCCATCCACAATCGGCTCCGCTCGCCCAAAAGCAATACTGCCGATCGCGCCGGCGGTGTAGCGGCCGATGCCCGGCAAGGCGCGAATGGCCTCGGGGTCGTTTGGAAAACAGCCTTTGTGTTCGGCAACAATTTGCTTCGCGGCGGCTTGGAGATTCCGCGCGCGGGAATAGTAGCCGAGGCCCTCCCAAAGTTTCAGCACGCGTTCGGGCTTGGCGCGCGCGAGTTTTTCAATCGTCGGCAACGCGCGCATCCACCGTTGCCAATACGGGATCACCGTCGCCACTTGCGTTTGTTGCAGCATAATTTCTGAAACCCAAATGGCGTAGGCATCCCGCGTGCGGCGCCATGGCAAGTCCCGCGCATTTGCCGCATACCAATCCAGCAAACGCGGAACGAGGCGGCGGGCTTTGCGATGATGCGACACGCGGCGAGGGTGAAGGGAAAGGCGGTGGCGGCCAAGTTCATTTGGGGCAATGTAGCCCGGGCCGGTGGCCCGGGTTGGCGCGCTCGGCGAGGG
>JAAZZB010000023.1 GCA_014239365.1 Verrucomicrobiia bacterium
GCACTCACAAACATTTGTGGTGCATCGGCAAACGAAAATAAGGGAAGCAATCAATTCCCGCTGATCCCACCCGGAAGCCGGATTGTCGTCCGGTTGGCAGGCAGCGATTGGGAAGAACTACTGGAATAATTATTGGTCAGCATTTGGGTTTGGATAATTTGCGTCAGATAATTCCCAACCATCGGCGCGGTTTGCTGAATGGTCCACGCGTTGTTGGCGAGGTTCGTATCGCCGGTGGGCGAGCCCCAGACGTTGATGCTTGGGTTTGAGTAGTAGCCCAATCGCGGCCCTGCGCCGTATGCCATAATGGTGCGCAATGGATAAGTCTGCCCGTTGACGTTTACGTTAAATCGCATTCCGTTGGAATTGGTGAACGCACCATTGACCCAACTACCGATGTCATTAGTAGCGTGTTGGCAACCGAGGTTGTGGCCAATCTCGTGCGCGAATACTGATGTCGGTGCGTACAAGCCTTCAATCACAGACATCCCGTAACTGGGCGCCGGATTAAAGCTCGTAATCATCCAGCCAATGCCGTGAAACAATTCGCCGGGACTCGTCCCCACAAACATCGAAATCAAATCCGCGCGATACTGCTGCCGAAGCACATGCGCATTATACAAAACTCTGTCTGTGCCATAAGTAAGCGCTTTGAGGTCGGTACCCAAATCGCCGGTGGTGCGATAGTTGATCGGGCCAATGTGTGCGATGAGTAGCTTGGCTGTGATGGCGCTGCGGCGAAATGCTGCGTTCACCTGCGCCACGCTGAGGCGCGCACGGGTTTCAATGCCGAGCAAGCCGGCGCATTCTTTTTTAGCGGCCGGCGTGTATAAAATCATAATGCTCATTATCGGCGGGCCCCAATTGACCGGCCCCACCAACACTTGCGTGGGCCACGGGTTGGTCTGCGTGAGCACGTGTGTGAACTGCGGAAATCCATTCACCCGATTGGTCACGCCCCATTGCAGCTCGGGCATAATGGCCACATCGGCATCGGGCGCCACTTCAACAGGCCGCGCGGCAAAATGCTCCTGCAACGCGTGCGGCGTTTGCATCGCCAACGAATCCAGCTCCACCACCGAGTGCTCGCCTTCGCCAGCATAGTTGATTAGGAATTGTCGCCCGTCAGGAAACTCCACCGTACCGGCCAACGCGTCGTCCACCGTTACAAACACCGCCAAGCTGCGAGGCACGCCGATCACTTCGCCCATTACTTCCGTGCTGTTGCCGCTGGTAAATTCTGAATCTTCCAATCGAATCCGAAACGTCTCGCCCGGAAACAATTCCAACTCAATAATCCTGCCGCCCTGACGCACATCCTGCAACGCATCCGAATGTAATTTTACGTGGCGAAATCGCTTGGCGATTTTGTGCTCCGGAACCGTCTGCCAATCGCGCTTTGCCGCCTCCTCCAAAACCAAGCCCGGCCCCGGCTGCGTAGCACGCCAAAGCTGATGGCTGCCGACCACAAGAAATGGCAGTAAAACTAAGAGTGCTTTATATTGGCGTTTCATAGCAACATAGGAACAGAGCAAGTCGGTCTCATTCGCAAGACACTTGGCAACCTACCACCCATCCCCCAGCGCGCAAGGTGAAAGTGCCACGCCCCTTTTTTTCAGCCCGCTCAAAAACCGGTAACAACACGCAATCAGCACTGTTTTTGTGGCGTTAAGCGAATCTCGCACACAGTAACAACAAACAGAAAGTGCGATTTGCACAAGCGAGATTTGAACCGCTGAGCCACAAAGAAAACCGCATTCGACTCTGAGTCAGATATGAGGCATATTCCTTGGAAGGTTATGACAGCCTCCCGAATTCTTGAAGCAGCGCAGGATAAATTGCCGGTGATCATTCACACGAGAAATGGCAAAACCCACACAGTCAATCATATCGATTACATTTCCGCCGCGCCCGCTGGAGACGTCATTGTTGTATTCGGCGAACAAGGTGGCTTCAATCTAATCGACCCCACATTAGTCACGGAACTGGAATACCAACCCAACTAATCTTGGTGTCCTTGCGCCTTGGCGGTTCATCTCTTTTCTCCGTGAACAGCTTTCAGTTGCGCCCAACCGCCCCCGCCCTCAGCCTCGGCGTATGAAGTACCCACGCAATTTGATCGCAGCCGTCGCCGCGCTGTTGTTCGCCCTTACCACTCACGCTTGGGATTACGAGCGCCATCGGCTCATCAACGACCTCGCGCTCACCACGCTCTCCAAAGATTTCCCCGCCTTCGTCCGCCTCCCCGCCAACCGCGAGCGCATCCTTTTTCTCAGTGGCGAACCCGACCGCTGGCGCAACAACCGCGACCGCGCCCTGCGCCACCTCAACACCCTCGACCACTACTTCGACATCGAAGACCTCCAGCCCTATCAAATCAAGCCCGCCAACCTCAGTCATTTCCGCTACCGATTCGTCGAGCAAATGGCCAACGCCCGCGCCCGCCTCAAGCTCGAACTCCCCGAAGCCAACTCCGACCACACCAAAGGCCACCCCGGTTTTCTGCCGTGGGCCATCAACGAAAATTACCTCAAACTCGTCAGCGCATTTTCATACCTCAAAGTATTTGAAAAAATGGGAACCGAAGAAGAAAAATTAAACGCCCGCGCCAACGTCATTTACCGAATGGGAATCCTCAGCCACTACATCGGCGACGCCGCCCAACCCCTCCACACCACCAAACACTTCAACGGCTGGGTTGGCCCCAATCCAAAAAACTACACCACCAGCAAACGCTTCCACGCGTGGATCGACGGCGGCTTCTTCAAAGCCACCCAAGCCCCCAACCGCGCCATCCTCATCAAACAACTGCGCCCCGCCGCCCTCATCAAGCGCCCCGAGAAAACCCCTCTCGCCAGCGGCCACTTCCAATACGCCCTCAATTACATCCTCGCCCAACACAAAAAAATGGAACCCCTCTATCAGTTGGACAAAGAAAAAGGACTCAGCCCTGAAACCCCCGCCGCTGGAAAAGCCTTTCTAGAAACCCAACTAAAAACCGGCGCCCAAACCCTAGCCGACCTCTGGCAAACCGCCCAAACCGAAGCCCCCCCCGACCGCTACCTCCAAACCTACCTCGCCCAGCGGCAGTTGAAACAAGGGAGGAAATAAAACTGGACCCAGATGATGTTTTGCCCTTCTTCGAATCCCACACCCCACAGATTTTCATGAACCTGCGCGCGGCAGAACCCGGTGGCCTCGGCGTAGAAATTTTCCCTCACAGTGGTGGCCATCGCCGTGTGCCTGCTGCTGGCGCTCCACGTCGCACGCACACAGGGTAGCTCAATAGACACGAAAAAACCTCACAGTTTCCTGCAGGGGTGATACAACAATCGCGTGTCCCGGCGGCATCCTATTTCGACTACGCGCAGAGATTGCACCGAGATTCTTCAGCAGGCAACCCATTGGCCTAGAAGTATCTGAGGCGCTTTCAGGTTAACTCAAACATCTATGGGCGACTGATGACGCATAATATAAATGTTAATAAGAAATACTTGGCTAAAAATAAATGGAAGCCATGATTCTTCCATGAATGAGATGTTCTTTATTATGCAGGGACTAATGATGGCGATGGCGTCTGTGTTATTGCTGGTGCCATTAGTGGTGACAGTAGTATGTTACTTCCTTTCCCGTGCGGAAGAGAAGCGATCCGGGGAGGTGCTTTTCACTGCCAAGTCTGCCGTCATTTTCACGCTCATGAATAATGCTGCTTGGTTGTTTTTTGCGGCTTGGACTATGATTTGCTTCAATATTATCGGTGATTTGGAGACTTCTTATAATTTTGAATCAGATGAAGCCGAAAAAAGCTGGGAGGTGTTTCGCATGGGGGTAGCCTTAGTGATCAGTAGCGGGCTGTCGCTCTTGGTTCTTTCTGTGTTGTGGCGGAACTGGACGGGTAACACAGAATTGCTGCCACGTGATAATATCTTCGTAAAATGTTTCAGTGGGATAAATATGGCAGTTCTCAGTGTGGTTGCGTTATCTCTAGGCACCTCTATAATGTTCTTGTTGATGGAAGCAATGGCGAGTGACCATGTGAAGATTGATGAAATGGGTGATATGTTTAAGCTCCCTGTTGTTGCATTAATCTGTTCTCTGGTGTTTCTGGCTATAAACATACGTCTTTTTGGCAGCTGCTCGGATCGCACTCCTTCAAAGTAAGGACTTGGGAGAAAGCAACAGAGGTCAGGGAGAAGTTCACGATGTAACCTGTGGAAATTGCACAGCCTGAAAGTTCGGGTACTTACGTTCCGCCAGATGGTCCGGGTGGCCTCATCACGCTCTCCCCAAATCTCCTTACGTCGAAATGACTTGTGGATAACGGTAATGGGGATCGGCTCGGCCACACCCATTAGACGACCTACCCTACCCTTCAACAACCGGTGAATAACCCACGGGATGTTAACGGGATGCTAAGCAGCGCACTGATAGTCCTCTGATTAATGGTGACAATAATGGTGACAAAACTCCTGTTCAGGGATGCCCACTCCGACTCATTGATTTAACATTTGGTGAACCACCAGCACTCCCATTTGAGCACTGTTATTGTGGGGAAAACTGCGAGAAAACACTGCTAAAAAATCGGTGGGCCCGGCAGGACTTGAACCTGCAACCAACGCATTATGAGTGCGCTGCTCTAACCGATTGAGCTACGGGCCCGATTGCCTATGGGCAAAGGGGGAATTTGGCGCAGGGATCGGCA
>JAAZZB010000011.1 GCA_014239365.1 Verrucomicrobiia bacterium
CGTTCGCGGGTGACTTTGAATTGTTTGCCGACTTCTTCGAGCGTGCGGCTGTAGCCATCGGTGAGGCCGAAGCGAAGCTCGAGCACTTTGCGTTCACGCTCGGTCAATGAAGTGAGCACGTCGCCGAGCTTGTCTTTGAGCAGAGAAAAGCTGGTCATGTCGCTGGGGTTCTCGGCGGCTTTGTCTTCGATAAAGTCACCGAAGTTAGTGTCGTCGCTGTCGCCCACGGGACTTTGCAGACTGATGGGTTGCTGGGCCATCTTCATAATGGCGCGCACGCGCTCGACGGGCAGCTGCATTTCGTCGGAAATTTCTTCCGGCGTAGCTTCGCGGCCAAAATCCTGCACGAGCTGTTTCTGCACGCGCATCAGTTTATTGATCGTCTCGATCATGTGCACCGGGATGCGGATGGTACGGGCTTGATCGGCAATGGAGCGGGTGATGGCCTGGCGAATCCACCAGGTGGCGTAGGTGGAAAATTTGTAGCCGCGGCGGTACTCAAATTTTTCCACGGCTTTCATGAGGCCCATGTTGCCTTCCTGAATGAGGTCGAGGAATGACAGGCCGCGGTTGGTGTATTTTTTGGCAATGGAAATGACGAGGCGCAGGTTGGCTTCGACCATTTCGGTTTTGGCTTGGTGCGCTTTTTTGCCGAAGTGTTGAAGCTGGCCGTAGGATTCCACGTAATCGGTGGCGGGCATCCGCACAAAAATTTCCAGCGCCTTGAGCTTGCGGCTTTCGGTGTCGATGAGTGTTTTGCTGGCAGCGGTCTTGCGGCTTTTGCCAGCCTTTTCAACGGCGTTGAGACTGGCGGTGACTTTATCGTGCACGTTTTCGGCCACGACAGACATCTCCTCGATGACCTTTTGCTTGTAGAAAAATTTGACGAATGATTTCTGAAGTTTGGTGTTATTTTCGTCGTGGGCTTTCTTGGCGCGGGTGTGGGCGCTTTTGTTTTTGGCCTTGAGCTGGGCGAGATATTTTTCGTCCACTTTGTGGTCAATGGCGCGGACGTCTTTCACGAGCCGACGCAGCGCCTTGAGGTGGCGTTCGCGACTTTCGATTTTTTTGTCGACGATGACGCGATCGAACCGTTCCTTGGGCGGCTCGGAAACAAGTTTCTCTGCAAGCGCGATGTGTTCCTTGCCGGTGAAGCCGAAGGCGTAGATGATGCGCTTCACTTCGTTTTCGGCTTCCTCGATGCGCTTGGAAATTTCCACTTCCTGTTCGCGGGTGAGCAGCGGCACTTGGCCCATCTGCTTGAGATACATCCGCACGGGATCATCAAGGATATCGAGTTTGTTCTTTTCCTTGATGTCCTTTTCATCCTCGCCGCGGCGCAGTGGAGAAACGTTGTCAACTTCGGCTTGGTCGACCACGGCGATTTCCAGGCCCTGAAGTTTGTCGTGCACCGCTTCAATATCGCCGGAGGTGACTTCCTGTTCGGGGAGAGACTCGGTAACATCTTCGTGCGTGAGGTAGCCCTGCTCTTGCGCGAGCAAAACGAGTTCCTTAAATTTCTCGGTGAGGTCAATGCCGGCTTCGGTCTTCACCTCGGAAATCTTTTTGATGTCCTTTTTGGCGAGGTTCGCTTTGGTGCGCGCCATCAACGCGGCGGAAAGTTTCTTGGGAGCCTTTTTCTTTTTGGCCTTCTTCTTTTTAGGCGCGGCTTTTTTCGCAACCGCTTTTTTGGGCGCTGCCTTTTTCGCAGTCGCCTTTTTTGCAGTCGCCTTTTTCGCAGCCGCTTTTTTAGGTACCGTTTTTTTTGCAACCGCTTTTTTTGAGGCTGACTTTGCGGTCACTGCCTTCTTTGCGGATGCTTTTTTCACGGCTGGCTTTTTTGAAGCCGCCTTTTTTGTGGTTTTTTTGGACGAAACCGCCTTAGCGACGGCCTTTTTGGGGGCTGCTTTCTTCACTGTTTTCTTGGATACCGCCTTTTTTGAAGCAGTTTTTTTACTGGAAACGGTCTTTTTGACGCTGTTTTTAGCCATAATTCAACCTTTTACTACGAAAAGGTCGGGGAATATGGTGCTGAAATGGTGATTCGTCAAGGGGTGAACTGCAAATAAGTGAAAAAAGTTTTCGGCCTTATTCACAAAGGTTTTTTGCTAAAACCGCCCTGAAACCCGCTTCCCATTCCGAGCTTGTGAAATTTTTCACAAAATCCTTGCCTGCTCCTTTTCTCAACCTTACGCTCAATCAGGTTTGTGAGGGAGCGCGCGATGACTCAAAAAACGGAGATCGGTTACAATTCCAAGGTGGAGGGCGAGGTGATTCACACCACGGTGGATGCCGCGGTGAATTGGTTTCGCAAAAATTCGATGTGGCCAATGCCGATGGGGCTCGCGTGCTGCGGCATCGAGCTGATGGCGGCGGGTTGCAGTCGGTTTGACATCTCGCGGTTCGGCTCGGAGGTGATGCGCTTTTCGCCGCGCCAATCGGATGTGATGATCGTGGCCGGCACGGTGACTTATAAAATGGCGACCGCCGTAAAACGCATTTACGATCAAATGGTGGAGCCCAAATGGGTGATCGCGATGGGCGCCTGCGCGAGCAGCGGCGGGATGTATCGCAGCTACGCGGTCTTGCAGGGGGTGGATCAAATTGTGCCGGTGGATGTGTACATCGCCGGCTGCCCGCCCCGCCCCGAAGCGGTGCTGGAAGGCTTGATGAAGCTCCAAGGCAAAGTGGCGAAGGAGCCTTGGGCCAAACAACATTTCAAACCCACCGCCCAATGACGACGGCCGCTGATTTCGCAATGCAGTTGAAGGCCGAGTTTGGCGAACTCATTTCCGAACCCACGGAATTTCGCGGCGAGATCACGGTGAACATCGCCGACGCATCGCGCATTGCCGAAGTTTGCGAATTTGCAAAACACGAATTGGGTTTCGATTATCTTCTGGATATTTCCACGCTCGATCATTACGGCGAGGATCCGCGCTTCTCGGTGGTTTACGAATTGAGCAGTATTTCGCATCAACAGAATTTGCGTTTGAAAACGCAGGTGACCGAAGAGCACGGCGAGGTGCCCACCGTCACCGGCGTGTGGCGCACCGCCGATTGGCACGAACGCGAGGCGTACGATATGATGGGCGTGAAGTTCACCGGCCATCCAAACCTCACGCGCATTTTGATGTGGGAAGGCTACCCGCATTTTCCGCTGCGCAAAGATTTCCCGCTCGAAGGCAAACCCACCGAAGTGCCCGACGTGGCCTTCACCCAAACCGCCCCAATGGAAGGCGGCCCATTCGTGACAATCGCCAGCAACGAAAACACAACCGTCCGCGAACCCCGCCGCCGCAATCCGGAGGATGGTCAGTGAGCACCACGCAAGACATCGAGATTCGCGAGCCATCGGCCAAGGTGGCTGATTTGCAGGGCGACAAGATGGTGCTGAATATGGGCCCATCCCACCCCGCGACGCACGGCGTGTTGCGGCTGCGGCTGGAGATGGATGGCGAGGTCATCACCAAAGCCGAGCCGGACGTCGGCTACCTTCATCGCGGCGATGAAAAGATCGCCGAGAACATGACTTACAATCAGTTCCTGCCGTATACCGATCGGCTGGACTACCTCGCGCCGTTAGCGAATAACGTCCACTACGTTTTAGCGGTGGAAAAATTATTGGGCATCACCGACGACCTCCCCGAGCGCTGCCAATACATCCGCACCATTTGCTGCGAACTCGCCCGCGTATCGGCGCACTTGCTGGGGCTCGGCGCGTTTGCGATGGACACCGGTGCGTTCACGGTTTTTCTGCACACGTTCACCGAGCGCGAAAAAATTTATTATCTCATCGAGGCCCTCACCGGCGCGCGGTTCACCACGAGCTACACACGCGTGGGCGGTTTGTCGCGTGATCTGCCGGAAGGTTGGCTCGATGAACTCAGCAAGTTCCTCGACGAAGTGGAAATCAACTTCGACGAAACGGAAACGCTCCTCACGCGCAATCCAATTTTCCTCGACCGCACCCAAGGCGTGGGCGTCATCACCAGCGAAGAGGCCATCGACTTCGGCCTGTCCGGCCCCAACCTTCGCGGCAGTGGCGTGGAGCACGATGTGCGCAAGGCGCAGCCGTATATGATTTACGATCGCTTCGATTTTGATGTGCCCGTCGGCACCAAAGGCGATTGTTACGACCGCTACGCCATCCGCATTCTCGAGATGCGCGAGAGCGTAAAAATTCTGCGCCAGTGCATCGCGGACATCCCCGGCGGCGCCATCAATGTGGACAACGGCAAAATCGTCCTGCCGCCCAAAGAAAAAGTGATGACGAACATGGAGGAACTCATCCACCAATTTATGCTCGTCACACAGGGACAAGACGCGCCGGTCGGCGAAATTTATTTCGGCGCAGAAAACCCCAAGGGCGAGCTTGGATTTTACATCCACAGCCTCGGCGGCGGAACCCCGCACCGCCTAAAAATCCGCGCCCCATCTTTTGTCAACCTCAGCATCCTCTCGCAACTCCTCCCCGGCCACACGGTGGCCGACGTGGTTGCGATTTTGGGTTCGCTGGATTTTGTAATGGGAGAATGCGACAGATAATGACCAAGACCCAAAACCCAATGACCAAGTTCCAAGGAATTCCCAAAACCCAATCACCAAAATTGGGCATTTGGAAATTGGTCATTCCTTGGAACTTGGTCATTGGTCATTGGTAATTAAAAAAATGCCCTTCACCCCCACAGAAAAGCTCAGCACCGAGGTCGCGGAACTCATCACCCACTACCCCGAAGGCGAAAGCCGCAGCGCGTCGTTGATGGTGCTGCACGCCATTCAGGACGAGGCGGGCTACATCAGCGCCGAAGCGATGCAATGGGCGGCGGCCGAGATCGGCGTCAAACCGATGCACCTGTACGAGCTCGTGACATTTTACCCAATGCTGCGCGAGGAGCCGCCGGGCAAGTTTGTCCTAAAAGTGTGCCGCACCCTCAGCTGCGCGATGGCGGGTGGCACGGAGTTGCACAAAAATATATGCAACAAACTAAAGCTCGATCCCAACGCGCACGGCTTGCAAACTACCGAAGATGGCAAGTTCAGTATTGAGTTTGCTGAATGCCTCGCCAGTTGCGGCACGGGCCCGGTGATGATGTGCAACAATGATTTCCACGAAGCGGTCACGGAAGAAAAGTCCAACGAAATTTTAGGGAGCTGCGAATGACCCAATCGAAAATCAACAATCAACAATCCAAAATCAAAAAATGGTTGCCCGACAGGGATTTGAACCCCGACAAACAGAATCAGAATCTGTCGTGCTACCGTTACACTATCGGGCAACTGCGCCCGCGAATTTAGAGCAAAACTGAGTGCAGTCAAGCAGATGCCGCAGGAATACAAATTACTGTTGAAACACGCCGACGCCGATGGCTACTCGAACGACCTCGAGTGCTACGAGCGCAACGGCGGCTACGC
Organism: Verrucomicrobiia bacterium; assembly: GCA_014239365.1. GTDB lineage: Bacteria > Verrucomicrobiota > Verrucomicrobiia > Limisphaerales > UBA1100 > JACNJL01. The sequence continues at coordinate 5,416 of JAAZZB010000011.1, forward strand.
CGCACTGCGCCAAGCGCTGGCGATCGCGCCGGCGGGCGATACCACACCGCAAGCGCAGCTCCGCAAAAGTGTGCTCGATTCCGGACTACGCGGACGCGGCGGCGCGGGCTTTTCGTGCGGACTCAAGTGGAGCTTCGTGCGCCATCCGAATCCCAAACCGGTTTATCTCATTTGCAATGCGGACGAATCCGAGCCGGGCACATTCAAGGATCGCCAGATCATTTACAAAGATCCGCATCAACTCATCGAGGGAATGATTATTTCCTGTTGGGCGAATCACGTGAATCTTGCGTACATTTACATCCGCGGCGAATTCACCGAAGGCGCGAAAATTCTCAACACCGCCCTCGCCGAAGCGCGCGCCAAAGGCTACCTCGGCAAAAACATTCTCGGCAGCGGACACGATCTGGAAATCCACGTGCACCGCGGCGCGGGCGCATACATTTGCGGTGAGGAAACCGGCCTCATCGAAAGCCTCGAAGGCAAGCGCGCTTACCCGCGCATCAAACCGCCCTACTTCCCCGCCGCGCTCGGGCTGTATATGTGCCCCACCATCGTCAACAACGTGGAGACGCTCTGCAATGTGAAACACATCGTGGAAATGGGCGCCGAACCCTTCGCCAAACTCGGCACGCCCAACAACACCGGCACACGCCTCGTGAGCCTCAGCGGCGATGTGAAAAACCCCGGCTACTTCGAAATCGAAACCGGCAAGGTCACGCTGGGCGAGCTCATCCAAAACGAAAATTTCGGCGGCGGCCTGCGCGAAGGGCGCACGCTACAAGCCATCATTCCCGGCGGATCCTCCTCCAAAGTGCTCAAGGCGGGCGAGACCTTCAAAGTGGGCGAAACCGAAATCGATTTGCTCGATGTGCCGTACGATTTTGATACGCTGATGAAGATCGGCACGATGTCCGGATCCGGCGCGATCATCGTCATCGACGACAGCCGCGACATCGTCGAGTGCCTCGCCAACCTAGCCGAGTTTTACGCGCACGAAAGCTGCGGCCAATGCACCCCGTGCCGCGAGGGCTCGCTCTGGATGAACAAAGCGCTCCACCGAATGACCCACGGCGACGCCCGCGCCGAGGATGCCGATTACCTAAAACACATCGCGCACAACATCCAAGGCCGAACCATCTGCGCCTTCGGCGAAGCCTGCGCCTGGCCGGTGCTGAGTTTTGTGGAAAAATTTAGGGATGAATTTGAGGCGAAAGCGAAGTAGATGAAATTTAACCACAGAGACACAGAGAGCACAGAGAGTTGGGTAGGGCGGTTTCTCCGAAACCGCCGTGGCGCGCTCGGAGAGCACGCCCTACCGATTGCACATTCTGTCCCCTCTGTGTCTCTGTGGTAAAAAAACAAATGCCCGAAGAAGCAAAAACAATCGAGCCGCCCGCGATCGAAACCATCCCCGTAACGGTCGATGGCAAAGAAATCGCCGTGCCCAAGCTCACGCCGGATTGGCAGGGCAAGCTCGTGCCCACCACGGTTTTGCAGGCTTGCAAACACGCGGGTATCGAGATTCCGCATTATTGTTACCACCCCAAACTGCCGGTGGCGGGTAACTGCCGGATGTGCCTCGTGCACGTGGGAATGCCCGGCCGCCCGGGGCCCGACAACAAGCCGCCGATGAATGAGGATGGCTCGCTGAAGATTGATCCAATGGTGTTGCCTTACGAACGCGGCACGCCCAAAGGCGTAATCGGTTGCGCGACGAATTTGATTCCCGGAATGGAAATTTACGCGAGCAGTCCGGAGACCAAAGAAATGCGCGAAGCGGTCCTGGAAAGTTTACTCATCAATCATCCGCTCGACTGCACGATTTGCGATCAAGCCGGCGAGTGCAAGCTGCAGGAATACAGCATGGAACACGGCCAAGCCGAGAGCCAGTTTGCCGAGCAAAAAGTCCACAAACCCAAAGCCGTCGACCTCGGCCCGCGCATTGTGCTCGATGCCGAGAGATGCGTTTTGTGCACGCGCTGCATTCGCTTCAGCGCGGACATCGCGGGCGACGACGCGCTCGGCATTGTGAATCGCGGCAGCTACAACACTATCGCCACTTTTCCAGGCGCGCCGTTTGATAATAATTACACGCTAAACACCGCCGACATTTGTCCGGTCGGCGCGTTGACCTCCAAAGATTTCCGCTTCCAAATGCGTGTGTGGTTTCTCAAGGAAACCAACAGCCTCTGCACCGGCTGCGCTACCGGCTGCAACACGGTCATTGGTTCGCGCGAAAATAAAATGTACCGCCAGGAGCCGCGCGAAAACGATGCGGTCAATGGCCCGTGGATGTGCGACTCGGGCCGATTGGATTACAAATGGATCGGCAGCGAAAAACGCTTGAAGGAAATCAGGAGCCAGAATCCAGAAGCCAGAAGTTGGGATGCGGTCATCGCGGAGATTAGTGGGAAGCTCGAAGGGGTCGCGGCCGGATCGGTGGCGATTGTCGCGTCGGCGCGACAGACAAATGAGGAACTTTATTTGCTAAAAAAACTGGCCGACAAATTTGAGGCCATCACCGACTCCGTGCCGCGCAATGGCGAGGGCGATCACCTTTTGGTGAATGCCGATAAAAACCCAAACAGCAACGGCGCACGCCTCATCGGTATCGCCGGCAAAACGCTCGGTGCAAATCTGCAGTCCATCGCCGAAGGCATCGAAAGCGGCACGATCAAAACGCTGATCGTCTTCGGCGAAGACGTCACACAACACGGCATCAGCGAAACGCTTTTGGAGAAACTGGAGTTGCTAATCGTGAGCGATATTTTCCCAAACGCCACCACCGCCAAGGCGCACTATCTGTTGCCCGGCTGCGCGTATGCCGAGAAGCGCGGCACGTTCACCAACACCAAAGGCCAAGTGCAGAAATTTATGAAAGCCCTCGACGCCCTCGACGCCCCCGGCACTGCCCGCGCCGAATGGGAAGTGCTCCACGAACTCGTGGAAAACGTAACCGGCCAAAACGGCTTCAGCACCATCGAAGGGTTGTTCAACCAAATGGCCAATGAAGTGGACGCGTTCAAAGCCAAAGATCTAAACTGGGCCGCACTCGGTGATGATGGGGTGACGGTGGAAATTTGAAAAATGAAATTTAACCACAGAGGCACAGAGAACACAGAGAATCCAATTAACTGGTTTCCTCTCTGTGCCCTCTGTGTCTCTGTGGTAAAAAATAAAAAATGACCGACTGGTTCAACAACCTCACCCCCAACGAGCAGTTCGCGATTTTCAGTTTGCTGAAAATTGTGATCGCGGTGTTCGCGGTGGTGCTGCCGATGGTGGCTTATTCGGTGGTGGCCGAACGCCGCATCTCGGCGTGGATCCAGGACCGCATTGGCCCCAATCGCGTGGGGCCATTCGGATTACTGCAACCGGCGGCGGATGGACTGAAGTTTATCCTCAAAGAAGACTTCACGCCGGCGTATGCGCGCAAGGCGTATTTCTGGCTCGCGCCGGCGGTGGCGATGGTTCCGGCACTGATGACGCTCGCGGTGATCCCGTTCGGCTCGCAACTCGGCTCACAGAAAGCAGTCATCGCGGATTTGAACGTCGGCATTTTGTTCACGTTCGGCATCGTGTCCCTCAGCGTGTACGGCATTGTGCTGGCGGGGTACGCGAGCAACTCCAAGTTTCCATTTCTCGGCGGCATCCGCAGCAGCGCGCAAATGATCTCGTACGAAATCGCAATGGGCATGAGCGTGGTGCCGGTGTTTATGTTGGTGGGTGATTTGAATTTAAGTGCCGTGATTGATTATCAAAAAAGCGGCGCGTGGCTAATCCTTAAGCAACCGATTGCGTTTGTGATTTTTCTGGTGGCGGCCTTTGCGGAAACCAATCGGCTGCCCTTCGATATGCCCGAGGCGGAATCGGAATTGGTCGGCGGCTATCACACCGAATACAGCTCGATGAAGTTCGCGCTCTTTTTCCTTGGCGAATACGCGGCGATGATCGCCGTGAGCGCGATGATGGTGGTGCTCTTTCTCGGCGGCTGGACGCTCCCCTTCGCCGGCCTCAACGAGACGGCCACGTCACTCGGGATGGGCCTCTTGCAAGTCGGCATTTTCATTGGCAAACTCCTGCTGTTTATGGGGCTGTTCATTTGGGTGCGCTGGATGTTGCCGCGTTTCCGTTATGATCAGCTGATGGACATCGGCTGGAAACGCTTCGTGCCGCTGGCGCTGGCAAACATTGTGGTGACGGCGATTTACCTGTATTTAACCCACGGAAAATAAATGGCCATCAAAGTCCAACGCGTAAAATTGAGTCTCTGGGAACGCCTGTTCATTCCCACGTTATGGAATGGATTCAAGGTCACGCTCGGCCATTTTCTTTCGTTCAATAAATCGAAAGTCTACGAAGAGAAAAACAAGGACAACAAATTCAAAGCCACACTCAGTTTCCCCGAAGAACTCTGGACCGTGCCGCCCGGCTTTCGCGGCGCGCCGTATTTAGTAAGCGATCAGGATGCCGCCACCAAATGCGTGAGCTGCCAACTTTGCGAATTTGTGTGCCCGCCAAAGGCTATCCGCATCACTCCGCCCGGCGAGGATGGCGAGGGCGCCCATCGCGAAGGCGCGGAAAAAATGCCCAAGGAATTTGAGATCGATATGCTCCGCTGCATTTTCTGTGGCTATTGCGAAGAGGTTTGCCCTGAGGAAGCCATCTATCTCGCCAAGGATTATTACGAAGGCTACGACGAAAACAAAATGCGCCGCGACTACGCCCTCACCGGCAGCAATCGCGAGGAAATGATTTTCAATAAAGACAAACTCCTCGAACGCGGCGGCACGCATCACGATCGCATCAAGAAATGGGAAAAGAAAACGAAGGATGCGAAGGCGCAGGAAAACTTCCCCGTTGGGAAAAACCCCAAGGCCCAATGACCAAATCCCAAGGAAACCCCAAACCCCAATTCCCAAGCTCGCCCCCTGAGTTTGGGCCTTGGGGTTTGGTCATTGATAATTCCTTGGGCCTTGGTCATTGGTCATTGGTCATTTGATGGATTTCCTCTTTTACATCTTCAGCGCGCTCACCCTGCTTTGCGGGGCGCTGGTGGTGTTTAATCCGTTCAGCCGCAACCCCGTGACAAGCGCGATGTTTCTGGTGCTCACCATTATTTGTATGTCGGGGTTATTCGTGTTGCTCAAAGCATTCTTTTTGGCGGCAGTGCAAATTCTCGTGTACGCCGGCGCGGTGATTGTGCTGTTCCTGTTTGTCATTATGCTGCTGAACATTAAGGAAGAAGAACGCCAACGCTTTCGAAAGTTCGGCACCTTCCTCGGCGCGGCGGCCGTGGCGGGATTGGCGTGGATTTTGGTGACTACCGTAACCAGCTCCCGCGCGGGTGAACGCAGCCTTGCCAACAACGCGGGCGAAACCAAACCACTCGGCGAATTGCTTTTTACAAACTACGTGCTGCCGTTTGAAATTGTTTCATTGCTGCTTTTGGTGGCGATGGTCGGCTGCATTTTGCTCAGCAAAACTCCGGACACCGAGGACACCAATGACATCGAGGAGGAAACCGAATGACCGACGTCGGCCTCGAACATTATCTCGTCGTCAGCGCGGCGCTGTTTTGCCTTGGGTTGTTGGGCGTGGTCATCCGCCGCAATCTCATTGTGATGTATATGAGCCTCGAGCTGATGCTCAACGCCGCGAACCTTGCGCTCGTTTCTTTTTCCCATCATCAACCGCCCTCGCCGCACGGCTCGCCGTTGGACGGACAAATTATGGTGTTTTTCATCATCACCGTCGCCGCCGCCGAAGTGGCCGTGGGCCTCGCGCTCATCGTGGCGCTTTACCGCAAACGCCAAACCACCGACGTGGCCGATCTTACCTCGATGAAACTCTAAACCGATGACCGACCACGAACTCAAACTGACCCTCGCGATGGTCGTCCTGTTCCTGCCGCTGCTCGCGGCGGTGGGCATCGGCCTCGGCGCGCGGCGTTGGCGCGGCTTGAGCGCGGGTCTTTCACTGGGGGCGACGGTCATCGCATTCGTGTGCAGCCTTATTTTGTTTATCAAATTCCACGGCGCACCCGCCGACATCGTGCCGGCCACGGATGCCGCGTTCCACGGAATCCAATGGCTGCAACTGGGCGACTTCAGCGTGGACTTCGCCGCGCTCATCGATCCGCTCAGCCTGCTGATGATGCTCATCGTCACCACCGTGGGCACCTTGGTGCAAATTTTTTCGCTGGCGTATATGCGAACCGACGCGGGCTATTCGCGCTACTTTGCCGGCCTCAGCCTCTTCCTGTTTTCGATGCTCGGCATCGTGCTGGCCTCCAACCTTTTACTCCTGTTCATCTTCTGGGAACTCGTCGGCGTCTCCAGTTATTTGCTCATCAGCCATTGGTTTGAAAAACCCGCCGCCGCCGATGCCGGCAAAAAAGCATTCATCACCAACCGCATTGGCGACTTTGGTTTTCTGTTGGGCATCCTGTTAGTGTGGCAGCTTCACGGCACGCTCGACATTATTGAATTGTCCAACATTGGCGCAGTAACCACTGCCGCGGGCTTACTTATTTTTTGCGGCGCTGTGGGCAAGAGCGCGCAGTTCCCGCTGCACGTTTGGCTGCCGGACGCGATGGAAGGCCCCACGCCCGTGAGCGCCCTCATCCACGCCGCCACGATGGTGGCCGCCGGCGTGTATATGCTTTGCAAACTTTTCTTCCTCTTCACGCCCGATGCGCTGGTCATCATTAGTTGGATCGGCGGCATCACCGCGCTGCTCGCGGCACTGATGGCGATCCAGCAAAACGACATCAAACGCATCCTCGCCTATTCCACGCTGTCGCAACTCGGCTACATGGTCATGGCCGTGGGCTGCGCGGGACCTGCCGCGAGTATGTTCCATCTCACCACCCACGCGGCGTTCAAAGCACTGCTGTTCCTCGGCGCGGGCGCGGTGATTTATTCCTGCCACCACGAACAGGATATTTGGAAACTCGGCGGCCTGCGCAAAAAACTACCGCTCACTTATCGCGCCTTCGTCACGGGCGCGCTCGCGCTGGCGGGCTTTCCATTGATGAGCGGATTTTTCAGCAAAGACGCCATCCTCGCGCAAGCCTTTATGGCCAATCAACCGCTCTTTTATCTCGGCGTGGCGGTGGCGTTGCTCACGGCATTTTATATGATGCGCTGTGTGCTCGTCGCTTTCCACGGCGAGCCGCGCGGCGAAGCAGCTCGAGATGCTCACGAAGCACCGGGCGAAATGACTGGGCCATTAATCTTCCTCTCTATTCTCAGCATTGGCCTTGGTTGGCATTTTTTTGGACTGAACGATTTTCTTTTGAACAAGAACATATGGCTGGGCACAACAATTACCGGCGCGGTAATTCCAAATGAAATAACCCACACCGCCCATCTCGCAGCAATGATTTCCGGCACGATCGCCAGCTTGGCGGGATTAGCTCTCGGCTGGGTGGCCTATCGCGGTGTGAAACAGGATCCCCTTCCCGGAATGCTCGGCGCGCTCGCGCGCGGGATGCGCGACAAATTTTACTTCGACGAACTATACGCGTGGCTCAACCGATGGACGCAGGAACGCCTGGCGCGTTATGCCGATTGCTTTGATCGCTGGATCATCGCCGGCCTTGGCGTGCGCGGCAGCAGCGGCGCGGTCGATCTCACCGGTTGCCTCCTGCGCCTCGTGCAATCGGGCAACCTCCAAACCTACGCTTTGCTGCTCGCGCTCGGCTTGCTCGTGATGCTCACTTTTTTCCTATTCTAAAATGTCGCCACTCACTTACATTTTTGGTTGGCCGATTTTGATGGCGCTGGTGCTGATGGCTGTGCCGCGCGAAAACCGCTCTGTGTTTCGCTGGGGCGCAATCCTTGCCACGCTCGGCTCGCTGGTGCTGGCGTTGTTTGTGTTCGCGAAATTCGAACCCATCAACGACCTCACCTCCATCAACCACGGCTATGCCTTCGTGCAAACCGCCGAATGGATTCCCAGCCTCGGCATCAGTTTTCACGTCGGCGTGGATGGCGTCAGCATGCTGTTGGTGCTGATGGCCGCCCTCGTCGCATTTGCCGCAGCGTGTTGCGCGGGTGGCATCAAGGCGCGTGAAAAAGAATTTTCAATTCTGCTGCTGTTGATGACCGGCGGCATCCTCGGCGCGTTTATGGCGCTCGATATTTTCCTGATGTATTTCCTGCACGAACTCGCGCTCATCCCTACGTTCATTATGATCGGCGTTTGGGGCCGCGGCGAGAACCGCGAATTTGCCGCATACAAAACCACCCTCTATCTCAGCCTCGGCGCGTTGCTCGCGTTGGTGGGGCTGATTATGATTTATCTCCACTACGAAACTTTCAACCTGCCGGAAATCATCCATCGCGTTCAATCCACCCAACCCGACTTGATGACCACCGGCCAACAAGGGCTCATCTTTGCGCTGTTGATGTTTGGGCTCGGCATTCTCGTTGGCTTGTGGCCTTTCCATACTTGGGCGCCGCTCGCTTATGGCGCGGCTCCCACTGCCACGGCGATGATGCACGCGGGCGTCATCAAAAAATTCGGCTTGTTTATGATCATCCGCGTGGCCCTCCCCATCCTGCCCGATGGCGCGCAACAATGGCTGCCGGTACTTGCGTGGCTGTGCCTCGGCAATCTTTTGTATTGCGGCCTCGTGGCGATGCGCCAGCGCGATCTCAACGGACTCATCGGCAACTCCTCCGTGGCGCATATGGGCTTTGTGTTTCTCGGCATCGCGAGTATGACGCTCATCGGCCTTACCGGCGCAGTGATGGTGATGGTGGCGCACGGCCTGCTCGCCGCACTGGCCTTCGCGCTCAGCGGGCATCTCCATCAACAAGCGCGCACGCTGGATATGGATAAACTCGGCGGACTACTCACCGTGATGCCGTTTTGGGGAACGCTGTTGCTAATGGCCTTGCTCGCCGGTTGCGGCTTGCCGGGCTTCGCAAATTTTGCTGGCGAAATCACAGTGTTCTTCGGCGCGTGGAAAACGATGCCGCTCATCACCGGCATCGCCGCGTGGGCGGCGCTCGTGATTGGCGCGGTGTATATGCTGCGCGCCGCGCGCCAATTGCTGCACGGCCCGCGTGCGGACGACGCCCCGCACACCGAGGACATTCCCGGCTGGCACAAGCTGCCCTTTATTATTTTATTGGGCGCGCTCTTGCTCTTTGGCTTCGCGCCCAAGCTGCTCACCAATAAAATTGAAACCGCACGCGAAAGCCTCGAGCACGTGGTGGAGATGTACAAACGCAAATGAATCTTTCCCTCATCAGCCTCGAAATCGGCGTCGCACTGCTCGGCGTGTTGGTGCTGTTGGCGGGCCTCTGGACGCCGCCCCATCGCCGGTCGGCGCTGGGCTTTTGCACCGCACTTGGGCTGACTGTGCTGCTGGCGTTGCTGGTAAAACAGGGGATGGCCATCGAAACTCTCACCGACTCCAGCGGCGGTTTTGTGCGCGACGGGCTGGCGGTGTTTTTCAAGGCGCTGTTTTTGTTGGCGGGAATTTTGGTGACGCTGCTCACGATGGGATTCGCCAATCGCCTGCGCACCGGCGGCGCAGAGGTGTACGCGCTCAATTGCTTTGCGCTTTGCGGAATGCTCTTTGCCGCGTCGGCCAATAGTTTTGTGATGCTGTTCGTGGCCATCGAGTTGATCACGATTACGTTTTATGTGCTCACCAGTTTGCAAAGCCATCGGCTGCGCTCGCTGGAGGCGGGCATCAAATATCTCATCCTCGGTGCGGCGGCCTCGGCGGTTATGGTCTTTGGCATCGCACTCATTTATGGCAGCGCCCATACGCTGCAGTTTAACCTCATCGCCGATGGCTTGGCCGCCGGTCATATGAAGCAACTGCTGCTTTTCCAACTCGGCGCGCTGCTGCTGCTCGCAGGACTGGCGTTCAAAATTGCCGCAGTGCCTTTCCAGATTTGGGCGCCCGATGTGTATCAAGGCGCGCCCGCACCGGTGACGGCCTTCCTCGCCATCGGCTCCAAGGCGGCGGGATTCGTGCTGCTGTTGCGCGTGCTTTACACCGCATTCCAAGTGCAGCCCGATGGCCCGCGTTTGCTGGAACCGACCGCAATGTTTTCGGTGATGGCGGCGGCCACAATTATTTTCGGCAGCCTCTGCGCGCTGCGCCAGCGCAACCTCAAACGACTGCTCGGCTACGCAAGCATCGCCAGCGCGGGCTACGTGCTGCTCGGCATTGTAGCGCTAAACGAACGCGGCGCGGCTGCGGTGTTGGTTTACCTCGCCGGATATTTGTTCGCCGTCATCGCGGCGTTCACGGTGATTTCCATCCTCACGCCCGAGGACGAGGACGAAGACCTCAGCATCCTCGCCAACCTCCACAAACGATCGCCGCTAATGGCGTTGACCCTCACGCTGGCGGTGGCTTCGCTGGCGGGCATCCCCCCGCTCGCCGGGTTCTTGGGAAAATTTCTTTTGCTGCGCGCGGTGATTGAACCCGCTGCCACTTTCCCGTGGCTCGTGGCCGTGGCGTTGCTCGGCGTGGTGGCTTCGCTTTATTATTACTTCGGAATCATCCGCGAAATTTTCTGGGGCACCGGCCAATGGTGGACGGAAAAGGCGCCGGAAACCGCCGCCATCAAACTGGCCGATTCACAAGTGGTGGTGCTGGTAGTGTGCGTGCTGGGAATGCTGGCGGTGGGATTGTATCCGCAGCCCATTTTGGAAATCGCCAACGCCGCCGTGCAAGGGTTGGGTTTATAAATTAAAAAGTTTGGGGCGCCATCCAAAATGAGATTCCCATCGGGAATCAACAATAATAGCCTCGGGTGAAACCCGAGGTGAAAACCCGCAAAGGGGTTGAATGCGGGCGCGTTTGTTCAACCCCTTTGGGGTTCTTTCTTTTTCCACGCTTAAACCCCGGGTTTCACCCGGGGCTATTTTTGTTCATCCCTTCGGGATGGCTTTGCCATTCATCCCTTCGGGATGGGCCTGCAAAAGGTAAAAGATTTTGCGCGGCACGAAAACTCAACACGTTTGATTTTTGCGCCGGATTGTTTACGTTCCCACCCTGCGCATCTGTACCGAATCGGCGATCTCTTCCACGGCGCTGCGGGAACTAATGACCACCACGGTGTCGCCGGTTTCCAATAAATTTTTGGCCACCAATTCCTGCAAGGCGCGCTCCACCACTTCGGCGACACCACCGACATCGCCTGCATCCCACGGCAACACCACCGGCCGCACGCCGCGATGGAGGGCCAACGAAGTCGCCACGTCATCGTTAATGCACAGCGCCAAAATCGGTGCGCTGCGCGGGCGCATCCACGCCACCTCGGGCACGAGCCGGCCCACCCGGGTGAAGACGACGATGGCTTGCGCGCCCACATCATCGGCCATACTTACGGCGGCTTTGGCGAGTTTTTGGCGGTCGTTGGTAAGCGTGGCGAGTTCGTGAAAACGCGCGGCGGGCTCGCGTTCCATTCGGCGCGCGATGCGGTCCATCGCTTTTACACAGCGATTGGGAAACTCGCCCACGGAAGTTTCGCCGCTGAGCATAATGGCGTCGGTCTGCTCGAAAACGGCGTTGGCCACGTCGGTCACTTCGGCGCGCGTGGGCATCGGTTCGTTTATCATACTCTCGAGCATATGCGTGGCGACGATGACGGGTTTGCCAACGGCCTGGCAGGCGCGCACGATTTCGCGCTGCAAAATGGGGAGGTCTTCAAAAGGGCATTCCACGCCAAGATCGCCGCGCGCCACCATAATCGCATCGGCTTGGGCGATGATGGCGTCGATGTGTTGCACGGCGTGTTGATCCTCAACTTTGGCAATGACCTTCGGCGGGTGTGGATGGGCGGCCACCAATTCCTGCAACAAAACGACATCGGCCGCGGCACGCACGAAGGAGAGCGCGAAATAATCAACATCCAATTCCAAACCCACGGCGACATCGGCACGATCTTTTTCGGTAAGCGCGGGGAGGTTCACTTTGGTGCCGGGGAGATTGATGTGACGGCGACTGCCGAGTTCGCCGCCGACTTCCACTTCGCATTCGGCGACGCGCTCGGTAAGGCGCAGCACGCGCATCCGAATGAGGCCGCTGTCGATGAGGATGCGCGCGCCTTCCTCGATGTCATTGAGGAAATCCGGATAATTGACGCTCACGCAACGTCCGCCTTCCGCGGCGGGGGCGGAGGAATCCACGGTGAAGTCAAAGCGATCGCCTTTTTCTAACTGCACCGGCGCGGGCAAATCGCCGGTGCGAATGGCCGGCCCCTTCAAATCCATCACGATGCCCGCCGCGCAATTCCGAGCGGCGGCGGCAGCGCGAATGTGGCCCGTCACAGCGCGCGCCCAGTCGTGCTTGGCGTGGGACATGTTGAGGCGAAACACGTTCGCGCCCGCATCAATGAGCGCGCCGATGGTCTCTTCGGTTTGCGAAACCGGCCCGAGTGTAGCCAAAATCCGTGTTTGCCGCGTACTTTGCATCGGCGGAGGTTAGGGGCGGGATGTGTCATTTAGCGAGAATATACGCCTTAAATCGCCGTATATCCTTGATTCGGCCATAAATTGCGCGTAGCTTCCGCGCGGACTAAATTCGGATTATGGCTGAAAAAGAAAACAAATACGAAGACAACGCCGCGGGCAAATACTACTGCGACGAAGAATGCATCGACTGCGACTTGTGCCGTGAGACCGCGCCGGAGAATTTCAAACGCAATGAGGACGGCGGCTATTCGTTCGTTTACAAACAACCCGAGAACGACGAAGAACAGGCGTTGTGCGACGAAGCGATGGAAGGCTGCCCCGTGGAAGCCATCGGCAGCGACGGCGCGGATGACTGACGCGACCGACGGAGTTTATCGAGTTTTGCAGCCCGCGTTTGCGGGCTTTTTTTATTTACGAATTAAGATTTACGATTGACGAATTAAAAACCAAATCACCGCATTGGTGATGAGTCCGTTGATTCTCTTTGCCACCCATTGCCTGAAAGGCAAATCCATTTTAGCCGGGGGCAACGCCCCCGGATACTGCGGCACCAACCCGATCGTGCCCTGAAGGGGCACTCCTAAAGTTGAAGAGAAATGCTAAGGGTGCCCTTACAGGGCACAGTCCCTTCGCGGCCGATGTTCCGAGGGCGATGCCCTCGGCTATGTTGGTTCTGCCTTTCAGGCAGTTTCGATTTACGAATTAAGATTTACGATTGACGAATTGAAACCACTCGTCACTCGTCAATCGTCAATCTTCAATCGTAAAATGTCCATCGCCCGTTGCGCCACTAATTGCTTGAACGTTTTGCGATCGGTGGCGTAACAGGCGCTCACCACTTCCGTGCTCTCCGGTGTGGCGCAGGCGATGTAGACGGTGCCGATGGGTTTCTCCGGCGTGCCGCCATCGGGGCCGGCGATGCCGGTGGTGGCGAGGGCGAAATCCGCGCTGTGTTTGGCGCGCGCGCCTTCGGCCATTTGGCGGGCGATGGCTTCGCTGACTGCGCCGTGTTCGGCGAGGGTTTCGGACTGCACGCCAAGGGTGGTTTGTTTGGCTTCGTTGCTGTACGTGCAATGGCCCGCGAGGAAAACTGCGGATGCACCGGGCACGTTGGTGAAGCGATGGGCGAGCAAACCGCCGGTGCACGATTCGGCCACGGCGAGGGTTTGCCCGCTCGCGGTGAGTTTGCGGATGAGATATTCTTCGACCAACTCGCCTTCGATTGTAAATGGTGGGTTCTGTTTTTCGCGCACGGGCGGAGAGTGCCACGCCGGTGGATAACGCGCAATGCCGGGGCATTGACTTGAGGCGGGCTATTTGAGTAAGCTGCCCTATGCCCACACCGGACAGGACGGCAGCGAAAGAAAAGTTTATGGCTTTTCTAGAGGAGAAAAATCTGCGCATCACCTCGCAGCGCCGCGCGATTGTGGAGACGGTGTTCGGCACGGATCAGCATTTTACTGCCGAGCAATTGCTGGAATGGGCCCGCGAACGCGATGCAAGCGTGAGCCGCGCCACGGTGTATCGCACGCTGCCGTTGCTCACCGAGAGTGGCCTCGTGCACGAGATGGATTTCGGCAAGGACTATAAAATTTACGATCCAAACTATGCGGATCATCCGAACCACAACCACATCATTTGCGATGATTGCGACAAGATTGTGGAATTCGAAAGCGACAAACTCGATGCGCTGGAAACTGAGATTTCCAGTAAATTGGGCTTCTCCGTGAAATCGCAGCAATTGCGAATTAATGCCTCCTGCGAAGAGATGAAAAAGCTCGGCGCGTGCAAGAACAAGGACCATTAAGGTCTGTTTTTGTGAGATAAAACACATCACCCACAAGTTTAAAACTTTTTTCAAAAAAGACCTTGACGATGAGAACCAGTCTCATTACCTTCGCTTCAGCAAGTCGAGACCGAGTCTCATTTGCAGGAAGAACAAAATGAAAAGTGCTTTGAAAATGTTGTGTGCCGCGGCTGTTTTGGCCGGCACGTTGAATGGGGTTGCTCAGGACGATAGCCGCATTGATGCCCTCGAAAATCAAATCCGCACGATGCAGCAGCGGTTGGATGAGATCAAAGAAGCCGATGCCGCCAATCGCCCGCCCGAGTGGATGAATCAGGTTTACGGCAAGGGGTTGACCTTTAATTTTTACGGCGAGGCCAAGTACAATATGACGAAGGGGAGCAACGGAAATTATTTTGACCCGCATCGCTTCGTGCTCATTCCCGGCTACAAGCTGAGCGACAACGCTTACTTTAATTCCGAGATCGAAATCGAACACGGCGGTGTGGATGACAAGGACGATAGCCGCTTTCGTGGTGAAGTTGAAATCGAACAGTTTTATGCCGACGTAAAAATCAACGACTGGCTCAATTGGCGGTCGCTTGGCGTGAGCCTCATTCCCGTGGGCAGCATCAACCTCCATCACGAGCCGGATCAGTTTTACTCCGTGCATCGGCCGATTATGTATAAGTACATCGTCCCCTCCACGTGGATGGAAGGCTCGATGGGCTTCTTCGGCGACTTTGGTGACGTGGAGCAACTGGAAGGCTTGAGTTGGTCCTTCCTCGTATCGCAAGGATTATCCAGCGCCAATGGCAAAATTAATGACGGTTCTAAAGGCGTCCGCGATACGCGCCCCAATCTAGCCGGCAAAGGCGACAACCGGCAACTCGCTTACACAATGCGCCTCCAATACGACGGTGCTTCGTCCGACACCGACTGGCTCAAAGGCCTTTCCGGCAGTGCCTCCGGTTACTTCGGCAATTATCAGGAAACCACCACCACCGACACCGATGTTTATTTGTGGGACATCGAGGCCAAGTACCGCTGGCACAGCGGGTTCATGAACAACTTCGAGATCATCGGTGACTACGCGCAATGGCACTTCGCCAGCCCCGACGCCATCGCCGATGCGAATGTGGGCGACCGAATGTTCGGCTACCGCCTCGAGCTGGCGTACCACCACGTGCTCGAAGGCGATCAGGAACTCATCCCCTTCTTCCGATTGGAAGGCTACGACACCTCCGAAGGCAGCAAAGACAGCAACGCCTTTACCGACACCGGCTCGAGCAACTACCTCACTTACGGCGTTTACTATCAGCTCAATCGCCACATGGAATTGAAAGCCGCCGTGCGGCAATCAATGGATGACGCCGACAACACCGAATTTTCAATCGGCGTCGGCTACCAGTTTTAGGTTCGCGAAGCATATAAAATAGGATTGGTTAACCACTGCACCATCGACGCCCGTTTTCACGGGCGTCGATTTGCCACATGAAAATGAAACGCACCGCATCAATCACTTGGCTCGCCCTCGCCGCCGTGCTGTTGCTGTGCGCCCTGCCCGCGCAGGCGATGCGCTATCTCACGCCGATGCAGGCGCAGAAACTGTGTTTCCCGGAGGCCGACAAATTTGAATGGCAACAGCGGAAATTCACCGCGAGCGAAGCAGCCCAAATCCGAAAGGCTTCCGGCGTGGCCCTAAAGTTACCCGGCGCGTGGTACACCCTCGCGATGAAAGACGGCAAAGTCATCGGCGTGATGATCGTCGATTGCGTCAAAGGCAAACACGAGGCCATCGATTTTGCGGTGGCACTCGATGCCGCGGGCAAAGTGCGCTGCATTGAAATTCTTGAATACCGCGAAAGCATCGGCGATGAAGTGCGGCGCGCCGGTTGGCGCAAACAATTTCACGGCAAGAACACCCGCTCCAAACTCAAACTCAATGACGACATCGCCAACATCGCCGGCGCCACCATCTCGTGCCGCAACGTCACCGAAGGCGTCCGGCGCGTGTGCCACACGTGGCAGTTGGTGCTGCGCCCTGCTTTGGTGTCTGCTAAGCGGCTGCCAAAGCTGGCCGCCCGCTAACGCAGTCACACGCGTTCAGCCGCACCTCGGCACCTTTGTTTCCATTACCGTTTATGGTGAGCCCGCAAAAGTGCAGCCGGCCATCGCCGCGGCCTTCGATGAATTTCGCGCCGCCGACAAACTCCTCAGCATCCATCGCCCCGACAGCGCCCTCGCCCGCGCCAATGACAGCGGCGATCTAAGCCCCGAACTCACCGCCGTCATCCAACGCGCCCTCGACATCGCCAAGGAAACCGATGGCGCGTTTGATCCCACCATTCGCCCGCTCGCCGATCTGTGGGGCTTCATCAAAAAAGAAGGCTACCGAATGCCCACTGAAAGAGAATTACGCATCGTGCTCACCAAAGTAAATTTTCGCCACATTGAAATAAAAGAAAATCATTTCATCAAAGGCGCGCACGATATGACCATCGACCCCGGCGGCTTCGGCAAAGGCTACGCCGTCGATCGCGCCATCGCCGCGCTGCAACGCCACGGCATTCGCAATGCGATGGTCAAAGCCGGCGGCGACCTCCGCGTCATCGGCCTTCCGCCCGGCAAAACCCACTGGATCATTCAACTCGAAGATCCCAATAAAAAAGGCCAACGCACCCCCGTAAAACTACGCGCGGGCGCAATGAGCACCTCAGGCCAATACGAAAATTTTATGATCATCGACGGCAAACGCTACGGGCATCTACTCGATCCCCGCACCGGCAAACCCATCCAAGGCATCGCCGCCTGCACCCTCACCGCCCCCACCTGTTTTGAATCCGACGCCTACGCCACCGCCGCCGCCGTAATGGGCGTAAAGAAGAGCCAAGAAAAATTAGGCGGACGTTTTGGAATGCGATTTGTGTTGATGGATGAAAGCGGAGGGTTGCGAGTGGTGATGACGAAGCAGTTTCCGCGATGAATGGTAGGGACACGCTGTGCGCGTCCCTACCCGGGCCACCGGCCCGGGCTACATCATCCATCAACCAACCTACTCCACCGTCAACTCGCGTCTTATCTCAAATTTCTCAATTCGCTTGCGCAGCGTCGCTCTGGTGATGCCGAGGAGTTTCGCGGCTTGGACTTGGTTGCCGTTGGTTTCTTTGAGGGCGTTGATGATGAGTTCGCGCTCGACGGCGGGGATGATCTTCAATGTCTTATCCGCACGAGCCCATTGGAAAAGTTTTGCGGAGAGGTTGGCGAGTGTGTTGTCTCCTGCGGGCGAGGTGGCTTCGGGGGCGGTGGATTGGAACATTTCGGGCGGCAAATCTTCCAGCAGAATGGCGTCGCCCTTAGTCATCACGAGCGCGCGTTGGATTGCGTTTTCCAGTTCGCGAACGTTGCCGGGCCAATCGTGGGATTTAAGCTGCGCGAGGGCTTCGGGCTGGAGGGTTTTGGGCCGACGCGGGTTGGGGGAATTTTTGGTGAGGAAATAATCGACGAGCTGCGGAATGTCGTTTGTGCGATCGCGTAGCGCGGGGAGTTGAATGCGAACGACATTGAGGCGATAAAATAAATCCTCGCGGAAGTCGCGCGCGGCCACGGCTTTTTCGAGGGGTCGATTGGTGGCGGCGATGATGCGCACGTCGGTCTTCACCGAGGTGTTGCCGCCCACGCGCTCGAAGGCGCCGCTTTGCAGGACGCGCAGAATTTTCGTTTGTGTCGGCGCAGTCATATCGCCGATTTCATCGAGAAAAATTGTGCCGCCATCGCATTGCTCAAACTTACCAATGCGTTGGGTGTGCGCGCCGGTGAACGCGCCTTTTTCGTGCCCGAACAATTCGCTCTCTAGCAAATGCTCCGGGATCGCCGCACAGTTGATGGCGAGAAAGGGGCGGTCGCTGCGTTGGCTGTGGCTGTAAATGGCGCGCGCGACGAGCTCTTTCCCGGTGCCACTTTCGCCGGTGATGAGGGCGGTGGCATCGCTGGCGGCGAGTTGGCCAATGGTTTTGAAAACCTCCTGCATCGCGGGGCTTTGGCCAATGATGCCGAGATCGTAATCTTCTTTTTCCAACAGCGGCTCGTACGACACGACTTGCTTCATCGCGCGCGCGGCGGCGAGGGCACTGGCGACGAGTTCCTTGAGCTTGGGGACGTCGAAGGGTTTGAGCACGTAATCGTACGCGCCGTGTTTCATCGCAGCGATGGCGGTTTGGGTGGTGCCGAATGCGGTCATCAAAATCACCGGCGTTTTGGAATCAAACTCGCGCAGACGTTGCAGCGTTTCGATGCCGGTGAGACCGCCCATTCGGACGTCCATAATGACGAGGTCCGGACGCAGTTGCGGAATCAGTTCGAGCGCTTCCTCGCCGCTGCCGGCGGTGTGCAGCTCGAGGCCGGCTTCCTGACCGAAGATGCGCTCGAAGGAATAGCGCACGTCCGCTTCGTCGTCGATGAGCAGCAATTTATCCATCAATGCGTGCGCAGGATAGCGGAGGGCAGTTTCATTGGGCAGTTTTTTTCTTGGCTTCATTCACCCACGCGAGTGCTTCGTCGCGGGTGGAAAATTCCTCGGCGAGTTGGCGGTCGCGAATTTCATTGAGCAACTTGCCCATCGGCGGGCCGGGTTCGATGCCCAATTCCATCAAATCGCGACCACTCACCAAAGGCTCGATGAGCGCGGGTTGTTCGTTGAGCGCGGCTTGTTCGGCTCGCAGGAAATCGTAAATATCCAGCTTGGCGTGCGAGCCGAGGCAATCGATGCGGTGTTGTTCGAGTTCGAGTTCGAATGTGGGACGCAGCAGCATTCGGCGCAGTTTGGCTTTGCGCATTTTGGGGGCGACGGCGAGGTGCATATGCTCGCGCACGGTGAACACGATTTCGTCGATTTGTTTGCGCGGAAATTTCAGGCGCACGAGAATGACTTCGGCCATCTCCGCGCCGAGTTTGTCGTGGCCGTAATTATGGATGCGGCCATCCTCGCCCACGGACACGGTGGCAGGTTTGGCGATGTCGTGAAGGAGGATGGTCCACGGCAATTCCGCAGCCGCATCGGCGGGCATTTTATCGAGCATCAAACGGATGTGTTTGTACACGTCGCCTTCGGGATGATATTCGGGCGATTGCTCGCAGCCGATGGTGAGCATCATTTCGGGCAACACGTGTGCGAGCAAACCGCTGTCGCGCAGCAAATCCAAGCCGCGCGCGGCGTGTGGCGGGCGAAAGAGTTTGAGCAGCTCTTCGCGAATGCGTTCGGCGCTGACTTTGGAGATATTTTCCGAGTGCGTTTGTACGGCGGCGAAGGTGGCGGGATCGATTTGGAAATCCAGTTGCGCAGCAAAACGCACCGCGCGCAAGAGGCGCAGGTGATCTTCGCCAAACCGCTCGGCGGGATCGCCGATGGTGCGCAGCACGCCGTCCTTGAGATCCGCCTCGCCGCCCACCCAATCGCGCAGCTCGTGGGTAATGGGATTTAGGAAGAGACCATTGATGGTGAAATCGCGCCGGAGCGCATCAGCCTCGGCATCGCCGAAGGTAACATCATCTGGCCGACGTCCATCAGTATAACCGCTCTCGGCGCGAAAGGTGGCGACTTCAAATTGCCCGCCGCCTTCGAGCACGAGCATCACGCCAAAACTTTTGCCCACGCCGATGGTTTTAGGAAAGATAGCCTCGACTTGTTCGGGCCGCGCATCGGTGGCGACATCAAAATCCTTTGGCTCCGCGCCGCGCAATTCATCGCGCACGCAGCCGCCCACCAACCACGCTTCGTGACCGGCGGCGTGCAGCGTGCGTAGAATGCTGATGGCGATGTCGCGTGAATTCATTATGGCAAAAAAAAATGCGCCCGCAGGCGCACTTGTTCAAATCAAAGGTCTTTGAATGTTCAAGGCCTAATAATCCGCGTAACGCGCGGCGAGCATGGCGGAGAACTTCGCCACTTTCATTTTGCGGCGCTTCTTCGCGCTGGGCTTCTCGAAGGCACGCCGGTTACGGATGTCCTTGATGGTGCCCTCGCGATCGAGCTTCTTCTTCATACGCCGCAGCGCGCGCTCGACGGGTTCGCCTTTTTTCAGTTTAATTTCTGTCATTAACCTAAATTCACCTCCAAACCGTTAGGTTGCCCCGCTGGATTTTGGCCCTCGGGGACGGGGACAATAGCAAAGACAGCCGCCGTGTCAAATCCAACCGCCACCAAAATTGTGTAACGCACACCCTCAAAAGGCGTCTGCCAAAATAACCGAGGTGGGAATCGCTCCAGTTTTCCCTCAAAACTAAAGAAAACACGAAAAAAATGAAAAATTGTAAACTTACCTTCGCCTTGTTAACCGCTGGAATCGCGGTGATTTCAGGCAATGCCGATGATCAATCCGGCCCGAAAACCCTGTCAAAAAGCGAAATCACCAAAAAATTTGACCGAAACGGCGATGGAACGCTGGATTATCGGGAGAAAATGACATTCCTCCGCAGCCTCGATGAAAATGGCCGAGCGGCTTATCGACGCGCATTTTTCTCGGATAACCAACAGAAAAACGCGCAAAACAACAACCGCGATGCCGATTGGGCGCGCCAAGCCATCGAGCGCCACAACGCGTCGCGCACACAAAACTCCAGAAAATCGGATGCTCCAACTTCACGGCCCCCGCGGCCCGATGTGCCTCGGCGCGATGCCGCTTCCACCGGAGCAAACCCGTTGATGATTTTCATGGCAAACGACAAAAACAAAGACGGAAAAATCTCCGTAAAAGAAGCTCCCGAGCGGATGACCTCAGGGATCGGCTTTACAAAGATTGATTCGAACCGCGATGGTTTTATCGACAAAAAAGAGTTCATGGCACTGCATTCCAAAATCACCAGCCGAGCGGCCCAAAATAATCGTCGCGATAGCGACCGCAAACCCCAAACCCGCCAGCCTTCCTCACGTAGTGATGAAGCACGAAAAGCAATGGCCGAGCGGATGAAAAAATATCAGGAAGCGCGCGCCAAAGCGGCCAAAGGACGCGATAGCGACCGCAAACCCCAAACCCGCCAGCCTTCCTCACGAGGTGATGACGCCCGCAAAGCGTGGGCCGAGCGGATGAAAAAATATCAGGAAGCGCGCGCCAAAGCAGCCAAAGGACGCGATAGCGATCGCAAACCCCAAACCCGCCAGCCTTCCTCTCGAAGTGATGACGCCCGCAAAGCATGGGCCGAGCGCATCAAAAAATATCAGGAAGCGCGCGCCAAAGCGGCCAAAGGAAATTGGGGCCACAGCTCGCAACAGCGTCGACCTTCAGGCGATGACATCCGCAAAGCCATCGGCGAACGCATCAAACAATTCGCCCAAGCTCGCCAGCAAATGAGCCCACAACGCTTCGGCCAAAGTCGCGGGCCCCAACACCGCCCCCAACAAGGCCCGGGACACGGCATCATCCAAATGCGCCAACGTATGGCACAGATGGCTCAAAGCCAACACGGCCCTCGTGGCCCGCAGCAAGGCAAGCCTTCCGGAGTGTGCCCGCATTGCAAACGCGGCCCCGCACCCCAAGCAAAGTTTGGCCCTCAAGGCCACGGCCCACAACGCGGTGGCGCTCGCGGCCCACAACGCGGTGGCGCTCGCGGTCCTCAAGGACACGGCCCACAACGCGGTGGCGCTCGCGGTCCTCAAGGACACGGCCCACAACGCGGTGGCATTCGCGGTCCTCAAGGTCACGGCCCACAACGGGGTGGTGATCGCGGTCCTCAAGGACACGGCCCACAACGCGGTGGTGATCGTGGCCCAAAAGGACACGGCCCGCAACGGGGTGGTGATCGCGGTCCGCGTGGGCGTTAGTGATTAAAACCAATTCCACAGGCCATCGGGGATAACCTCGGTGGCTTTTTTCGTGGGTTGAAGGGCTGGCTCTGTTATCAACAGCGCGATGGATGCGACGGGCGCAACGGATAAAGAACTGATTGCGGAAGTGCTGGAAGGCAATCCGGAAAGTTTCGAGCCGTTGGTGGTGAAGTATCAGCCGCGCGTGTTCGCCATCGCGCGGCGGTACGCGCGCCGCGAGGATGAGGTGGAGGACATCGTGCAAACGGTGTTTATGAAGGCGTACAGCAAACTTTCGAGCTATCGGGGCGACGCGCCTTTCGAGCATTGGCTGATGCGGACGGCGACGTTTACGTGCTACGATTTTTTGCGCAAACATCAGCGCAATCGGGAGTGGAATGCCACGGATTTATCCACTGAAGAAAATGAATGGCTGGAAAATGTGGGCGAGGATAACACCGAAAAAGAAGCCAATCAATCGGCCGCAAAAGCGCTGGTGGATCGCTTGCTGGAGGGGCTGAAACCGGATGATCGGATGATCATCACGATGCTCGATATCGAGCGGAAATCGGTGAAGGAAATCGCGGAATTGACTGATTTTACGGAGTCAAACGTGAAAGTGCGGGCCCATCGTGCGCGGGATAAAATGAAGAAAATCCTCGCCACGCTAACCTCGGAAAAGTACCTGTAACCGCGCCCGCAAACGGGCCGTCTGCATAATAGAACGATGAAGAAGATAGAAGACATTTTAGAGCGGTTGCTGGCCGAAACCCGGGAACTCCCCGCCAACGACCGCGTGCCGTACGCCTTCGAGAAGCGCATTATGGCGCACATCAAAGAAGCCCCCGCCGCCGTGGCTGATGTGTGGTCCGCGTGGGCGCAGTCGCTTTGGAAAGCCGTGGTGCCTTGCCTCGCCGTTTTGGTGATGGTGGCGGTGTGGATGAAAGCTCCCGCCGATGGCTCCAGTGCTACCACGCCGCAAGGCAACGCCGCGCCGACGATTGCAAATTTTGAAGCCCCCGGTGAAGAGGATTTGGAAAGCATTGTGATGCTGGCCATCGATCCGAATTCAACGAATCCCAACGGCGAATAACGGCGAATAACGGCGAATATTTTCTGATGCATCAATGGAAGGTCATTCTGGCCACCGTGCTGATTTTTGGCAGCGGTGTGGGCACGGGGCATTTGCTCAGCCGCCGCAATGCCTCCGATGCGCCGGATCCTGCAACCCCAGCGAATCCGAACAGCAAATTTTCACCGGCTAATTCCAAAGGCTCCCAAGGCTTTCCGCAATCACCCGCGCGCCCGATGATGTTTCGCTCGCACGGGTTTCTCGATAATCACCTCAAGCTCACCGACGAACAAAAATTACAGATGCGCACAATCCGCAAAGCGGGCCACGATCGCGTGCGGGAATTTGGCAAACCGTTCCGCGAACAAATCATCGCTGAGGACAAACGCGTGCGGGAAGAAATCCGCGCCCTCCTCACCCCCGAACAAGCGCGGACATTCGACCGACTACCGCACTTCAGAATCAACCCCGAACCCGGTAGGCCCGGACGGCCCGGTGGCGGTCGCCCGCTGCATCCCCGCACCAATGGCCCGCGCCCTCCCCGGCCAAACGCCGAGCCCGGAGGCCCATCGGCCACGCCGCCTAATCCGCCCAAATCCACCGCCCCAAATCGGGCCGCTGCCGCCTGACATTCGTTGGCTTCTTTTTCGTTAGCTTGAAATGCGGCTGATTCTCCAGCACACTCCGCCCAATGCGCGAGACGCTCCGTGCCTGGCAGGAACAATTTGAAACCTTCGCGCTGGAGGTGATTTTCAACGAGCGCCGCGGCAAACGCGCCACGGCTTTGCGCGGGCTGCTTTTTTGTCTCTCCAAGGTTTTCCTCGTTGGCGTGAAAGGCCGCCGTTGGCTTTATGAAGCGCGTATCATTCGCGATCATCCCCTCGGCGTGGTGTCATCCTGAAACAGAAGTTTGTTACGCAACCGCTGCAAAAAGGGCGGCGGCTTGGAGCGATAACCGCGCGAGAGAATGGCGACCTTGCGTCCGTGATCCTGCAGCACGC
>JAAZZB010000010.1 GCA_014239365.1 Verrucomicrobiia bacterium
GCAGCAGACAGCACCCCGGCGCCGGCGTCGGCGGCTCCTGCGCCCGCACCGGCGACCCCCGCGCCAGCACCGGCGGCCCCTGCGCCAGTACCGGCGGCTCCCGCGCCTGCGATTGGGGGTGAGGCGACGAAACCTTTGGTTGGGGGTGTGCTTTCTGAATCGCCTCCGACGGCTCCTGCGCCAGCACCGGTAGCACCGGTAGCACCGGCTGCTCCGTCAGTTGTGGATGTAACGGGTGAGGTGACTTTTTTTTATGTGATGGTTGGGCCGGATGGTTCGCGGATTGAATTTGATGCGGAGGCGGCGGGGCAAACAGTGCCGGTGAAGGAGGGGCATCCGCCGTTGTTGCTGACGCCGAGTGGGCGTTGCGTGGAGACGGGCACGCATAAGTTAGTGCAAATGGATGCGGGTGAAACTGAATTATTTGATAATGTGACGGATCCGGATGGGTTGACGAATTTGGCGGCGGACCCGGCGCAAGCGGCGAATGTGGCGGCGTTGGTTGCGAAGCTCGGAGAGTTTCCCGTAGCGGCAGCACCCGCTCCTGCGCCAACGCCAGCACCGATGGAAGCGATACCGGTGGGCCCGGCGGGGGGTGCACCGAGTGTGCCAGAAGTGCCTAAAGTATCCGCGCCCGGCCCGGCGGCACCGATGGTGCCTACGACTCCGGCAGCTCCTGAAGCGTCCATTCCCGATGTGCCTGCTGTTCCTTCTGTACCCGCTGTACCCGCTGTGCCGACTTTGCCTACGCCGGGGCCAATGCCCTCTGGCGGGAAAATCACTTTGCCTGAGCCGGGTTTGCCCAAGCCTTCGGATGTGCCCAAACTGGATATTCCCGATGTGCCTGCTGTGCCGAAAACACCGGATGTCTCCGGTGCGCCTGCGTTGCCGAAGCCAGCGGGAGGGCCGCCGGCGGTGCCCGGCAAGTTGGAGTTGCCTGTACCCGGATTGCCGCCTACGCCAGACAAGGCTGCCCCGGCGAAGCCGAAGTTGCCTCCGATGCCCAAGCCCGGCGCAGCGGATGCAGCGGATGCAAAAGAGGTGCCGCCGCCTAAGGTGCCGCCGCCTAAGGTGCCAGTTTCTGAAAAACCTCAGCCACTCAAACCGGCATTGCCGATCCTGAAGAATGACGACGAGACGGATCCGGACATTGAATTTGAAGAGGGCAGCACACCGCCGCCCGAGCCCGAAGCCAAACCGATTACCCCCACCCCAAAACGTCGCGCGAAGAAAGTAATTGATCCAGTGGATTCCAAACGAAAATCACGTATCGAGGCCGAGACGGCTGTGAAGAACGCCCAAATTGAGCTGGAGGAAGCCCGAGTCCGCGAGGAGTTGATGGCACGCGAGGAGCTGGAGGCGCACAAAACCGCCCTCGAGCGCGCGCGCAAGGAGCTGATGCAAATCGATGGCGAAATCGATAAGGTTAAAAAGACCGACACCGCCAAGCTTGAGAAAAATCACGCGGCACTCGAGAAGCTCAAGCAGGAATTCGAGCACGACGAGGATTTGGTGCGCCATGCCATCCGCGCCAAAAAAGCGGCCCACCTCGACCACGAGGATCGCCTCACCGATCTCGATAACGAACTGCATAAACTGCACGATGAAGAATCCGAACGCATCCGTCGCAAGGAGGCGGAAGATATCCGGAGCGAAGAGGAAAGCCGCGCGGCGCACGAGCGTTATCTCGAGCGCGTGAAGACCGATGAAGAGGAAGTGGTTCATCGTAAATCCGATCTTGAAAAACTGGATGAGGAAGAGGCATCCCTCAAACAGGAGATTGCCAGCAAGGAAGGGGCTTTTCAAAAGCGCGCCAAGGAAATCAAGTTTGAGGAAGACGACGAGCATTCACGCTTCGAGCACGAACAGGAAGTGCTGCTCAAACGGCGCGAGAAATTTGAGGAACAGGTTAACATCGAGGCCGACGAAATCGCCGCGATGAACGCCAAGCTCGATGCCCGCAAAATCGTGCGCGCCGATGAGAAAAAAATGGAGCGCCGCCAAGCCGTTGCCGAACACGAAGCGGATGTCATCCAACAAGACCGCGGCGAAGACGAGCCGGTGAACATCGCCAAACCCGTCATCGACCGCGATCAACCCCCTGCGCCCGACGAAGAGCCGCCGCTGCCCAAGTCCGGCGAAGCCGAGCCCCTGCCCAAGCCCAAAATCGCCAAGCCCGTGGCGATGCCAACGAAGCTCAAGCCCGTGGCACTGTCGGAAGAAAAACCCGAATTGCCCACCCTGCCCAAACCCGCCAGCGATAAACCCGCGTTACCTGCGTTGCCCGTAACGCCAGCGCCCGACGGCGACAAACCCGAATTGCCCGCGCTGCCCAAACCCGCCAGCGACAAACCCGCGTTACCTGCATTGCCCGTAATGCCAACGCCCGGCGGCGACAAACCCGAACTTCCCACCCTGCCCAAACCCGCCAGCGACAAACCCGCGTTGCCCGTAACGCCAACGCCCGGCGGCGACAAACCCGAATTACCCGCGCTGCCCAAACCCGCCAGCGACAAACCCGCGTTGCCTACATTGCCCGTAACGCCAACGCCCGCCAGCGACAAACCCGCGTTACCTGCGTTGCCCGCAGTGCCGGATGCTGGAGCGCCGGAAGGGAAGAAAGGGTTCTTTGGTAAATTATTTTCCAAAAAGAAAAAAGACGGCTCCGCCGATCCGAGTGCCGCCCTGCCCACGCCCGGCCCGGATGCACCCAAGCCTGAACTGCCGCCGATGCCCGGTGCCGGTGCTTCGGGAGGGCCGAGTGCGGATGCGCCGATGCCCGTTTTGCCAGCTTTCCCTGCCGGCGCCGGTGGGCCTCCTAAGCCGGAGTTGCCGGAGTTGCCCGCATTGCCTCCCTCGTCCACGACCGCGCCAACTGAATCTGCTGCGGCAGTGGAGCAGGAGATGTTGAAAAACAAACTCCAACGCATCGCGCAGGATCGCGCCGATCGGTTGAGCCAAGGCGAAGGCAAGGAGATGCCCTCGCTGCCTGCTCTGCCGCCCACACCCAATCCCGGTGGTGGTGGTTCGGCGAAGCCCGGTTTACCGCCTTTGCCACAGGCCGGTGTTGCCGGTGGTGGCGGCGGTGCGCCCAAGCCCGGTTTGCCGCCTTTACCACAGGCCGGTGTTGGTGGCGGTGCTCCGAATTTGCCGCCTTTGCCCGGCCCGCCCAGCATTGAAGGCGAGGCCGATCAGCAAACGCGGGATCAGGAAAAGGACGCTTAACGGCTCGATTTAGCTCAATTCGGCTCGATTCCTAAAAGGAACCCTCAAATTGCCCCACACCTAATTTAGGTGATGGGGTATTTTTTTTTCATTTTCTGCGAAGAATTTAGCGCTGGAAAGTGTATTAATAGTGAAGGGACGTGTCTCGATGGGAAAAACGAAATCTAAAAAAGCTAAAAACATCAAAAAAAGGACAATTAAGCGTAAAACGAGCTGTGGCTGCGCGCGGCCCAAATCCGTGGTGCGGCTGGCAAAGTGTTTAATCAATAAAGGCCATCGCCAACATTTGCGTTTTTTGGCGGAAAGCTGGGAGCTGATGACCGATGCCATTTCCGTGGCCGATCCGGATACGGGCCAGTTGCTTTACATCAACGGCGCGTGGCGGCGGCTTTACGGGTATTCCTCCAATATGGCGTTGGGGGCGGATGTGGAGACTTTGGTGAATCCAGATAAACTGCCGAAAAAGCTGCGGCACGAAATTCGCGCCCGGACCCTAAAGGGCCATTGGTGCGGGCGGTTGATCAATCGCGACGCCAAAGGACGGGAATTTCCCGTGGACCTCAGCACCGGATTGGTGACCACTGCGGACGGCGAGTTGATTGGCCTGCTCGGGGTGAGCACGCCCTTGCGCGGCGGCACGGTAACGGATGAAAAAATCAACCGGCTGGTGACGCGCCATCGGGAAACCCTCTCGCACGAATTGCAACTCTTGCTCGAATCGACCCTGTTCAATGGCGATCCCATCGTCAATGGAAATGCCAAAAATGGAAACAGTAATGGAAATGGAAATGGTCATATTCAGGGCATCGAGCGCTTGAGCCCGCGCGAACAGCAGGTGTTCGACCTCATCGGTCGCGGGATGAACACTGCGCAAATTGCCCGCCGACTTAAGGTGAGCCACTATACCATTCAGACCCATCGAAATAAAATTCGCGACAAGATGGGCATTCAGGACGCCGCCACTCTCTCCTTCCGTGCCTACCAATGGTCGCGCGGGAAAATGGAAAGCAAGGCATCAACCGCCAAGAAGAAGTAGCCCGCCAGAATTTCATTGGCTTCCCGGCGCGCTTGACGGCATAAATGCCGCGTGTCCAAATCCGATAAACTGGTCAAATATCTTGCCTA
Source organism: Verrucomicrobiia bacterium (assembly GCA_014239365.1). Taxonomy (GTDB): domain Bacteria; phylum Verrucomicrobiota; class Verrucomicrobiia; order Limisphaerales; family UBA1100; genus JACNJL01. The sequence continues at coordinate 4,351 of JAAZZB010000010.1, forward strand.
CGAATCCCACGATAAAAAGTGGGTTGCGGATAAGCTTATCTATCTGCTCGCCGGTGATCCGGTGATCCCCCCGTTCAATGCCGCCGCAATGAAGCTGGCGGAGATTTCGCGGGATGAAAATTGCCAGATGGAAGACGTCGGCAAAGTCATCCAAATGGATCCCGGCCTCGCCTCGGACGTCATCCGTGTGGCCAGCTCGGTGGGCTTTGCCGCGCGCCGTATCTCGAGCATCGATCAGGCGATGATGCTCATTGGGATGCAACAAATCCGCCGCATCGCCTTTGCGATGGGGGTGATGAAAAATTTTGAGCATCTCAAATCGCAGGTGGATTGGGGCGCGTTTTGGCTGCACAGTATTATGGTGGCGCGCCTCACCGAGCGTGTGGCCGCGGCGTATCGTCCGCCGTGCGGTTCGGAATATCTCGCCGGGTTGCTGCACGATTGCGGCAAGCTGTTGCTCGAACATTATTTTCCGGAGGAGTTTGATTCCATCATCATCCGCGCCACCGAACGCGCGTGCGGGCACGTGTTGGTGGAGCGCGAATTTCTTGGTGTGACCCACGCCCAAATCGGCGCGGCCATTTGCGAATGCATGCAGGCGCACCTCGAGGTAATCCGCGCGGTGTGGTATCATCACGATCCTTTCAATACCACCCTCGATGAACAGCCGGATAACAGCAAGTTTCTGTCCGCCTGCGTGGCGGTGGCGGATGCGTTGGTGAATTACAAACAGCTCAATATTTTCGGCGCGCGCATTATGGATTACGATCAGCCTTTCGAGGAGCTTCCCGAGTGGCAGTTTTTGGGCCAGTACCAAATGAGCTACGGATTGGAACTGGATTTGGATGCGGAACTCGAAGCGGCCAAGTCCGATTTGAAATCGTTTGGACTGTAAGTTTTTTTTTCTGATGTCCGACTCCACGCTCACGACTTCACAAAAAGCGCAGGCGATTAATTTTGATCGCGGCCAGTACGGCACCTTTGCCGAGATCGGCGCGGGGCAGGAAGTGGCGCGGTGGTTTTTCCGCGTGGGCGGCGCATCCGGCACGGTGGCCAAGAGCATGAGCGCCTACGATATGGCCGTGAGCGACGCCATTTATGGCCCCTCCAAACGCTACGTGAGCGAGGATCGTCTGCGCCATATGCTGGACCACGAATACGGGCTGCTTGATGAACGCCTCGCGCCCGAGCGCGGCGCGGACACGCGTTTTTTTGTGTACGCCAATACCGTGGCCGCCCGCAGCTTCAGTCGTCAACAGGATGGCCAGGGTTGGATGGGCATTCGTTTCCAAACCGCCCCCGGCAAACCGCCCAGCGATTTGGTGCTGCACGTGCGGTTGCTGGACAAGGACAATCTGAAACAACAGGAGGCGGTGGGCATCATCGGCGTGAACCTCATCCACGGCGCAATGGAATCGCACGCGGATCCGGAGCGCTTGGTCGGCAGTCTCCTCGATGGCCTCGGGCCGCGCCGGGCGGAGGTGGGCTTGGCGCGTTTTAGTGGGCCGGATTTTGAAGGGGTGGACAATCGGCTGATGGCGCTGGAGCTGGTGAAACAAGGGTTGGCGATGGCGACGCTGTTTGATACCACCGGCGAAGTGACGCATCCCACCGAGGCGCTTTATCACAAACCCATCGTGCTGGAGCGCGGCAGTTTTCGGCCGGTCACGCGCACGACGCAACATATGTTGCAGAGCAGCCTCGCGCAGTTTGCGCAGGAGCCACGGGTGAAGGGCAAGGAGGTGACGGTGCTGTTTGAAATGACGCTGAAAAATTTATCGCACGAAGGCGAAATTGATTCGCGCGATTTTCTGGAACGCGTGGATATTCTCGCCGCGTTGGGAGAAGAAAAAGGCGAAGGACTGGGCGGCGATCACAAGGTGATGGTGTCCAATTGCGCGGAGTTTCATAAACTGGCGCGTTATCTTTTTCGTTACACCAAAGAGCCGGTGGGCGTGACGTTGGGCGTGCCGACGTTGCGGGAAATTTTTGAGGAAAAATATTATGCCGATCTCGAGGGCGGCCTGCTCGAAGCCTGCGGTCGGCTCTTCAAAAATGATCTGCGGCTGTACGTGTACCCCGCCGCCGCGCCGGTGGGCGGCGTGCTCCACGCGAAAGATCTCCGCTTGCCCAAACATTTGCAGGGGCTCTTTGATTATTTGGTGGAAAATAATTTTATCCGCGGGATCGATGATTTCAACCCCGAATACCTCGCCATCCGCTCGCGGGATGTGCTGAAGCACATTCAGGCGGGCGACGCGGTTTGGGAGGAAATGGTGACCCCGGCGGTCGCGGCGTGCATTCGCGCGCGCGGTCTGTTAGGCTGCAAGGAGACCGCAACGATATAACGATTTAACCGATATGAGTGATCCCTATAATGACCCCAGTGTAAACAAAGTGCTGGCCGTGGACGACGACGCGCTCGTGCTGGCCGCGCTCAAGGAGCAACTGCCGCAGATGGGCTTCCACGTCACCACGGTGGATAGCGACACCCTCGCGCGCGAGCATTTGAAGGCCGAGGTTTTTGGCATCATACTCATCGAGCAAAACCTCGCCGGCACCTCCGGCATTGATCTGTTAAAAGAAGCGCAAGAGGCGCAGCCCGATGCCACACGCATCCTGCTCGCCAGCGGCATTAGCATTGAGGAAGTCACCGAGGTGCTCGAGAGCGGTCTGATTTTTCGTTACGTCTCCAAGCCGTGGATGAGCAATGACCTGCACGCCACGTTGATGAACGCGGCGCAATGTTACCGGATGAAAAAGGAGATTGAGGCGCTGCAAAATCGCAACCTCCAGCTCAACGAACAAATGGCCGCCGGAGGCGGCGGCGGTGATGGAGAGGGTGGCGGCGGTGGTGGCGGCGATGGAGTGAGTGCCTTGGGCGAACAGATTGCTTTTGAGGCGATCAATAAGATGCTCTACACCTATCACCCCAACCTCGGCAACACCGCTCAACGCGCCAAGGCGATTTGCAAATCCATTGGCGAAGTGATGGAGCTTTCGCCAGACGAAACTAAAACTTTAGCGCTGGCCGCCGAGGCGCACGACATCGGCCTGATGAATACTGAAATTGGCGTGGTGCGCCGTTGGATGCGCGATCCGGAAAAATGCACCGACGAGGAATGGGCCATCATCAAGGGGCATCCCGATATTGGCTCCGAGATTATGCTGCACCTCGGCCAATTGAAAATGGCGGACCCCGAGGATGAGGAGGAAGAAAATCCCTACGCGTCGATCGCCGAAGTGGTGAAGCATCATCACGAACATTGGGACGGCACCGGCTATCCCGATAAGCTCAAGGGTGAAACCATCCCGCGCCTTGCGCGCCTACTCGCGCCGGTGATTTATTATTGCAACCAAACCGCCGCCGACGTGCAGCTCATCAAGTATATGGAAACCGAGATGGCCGATCACGTGTTCGATCCCGATGCGGTGCGGGCATTGGTGAAAGCCGTGCCACTCACGCGAATGCCCCGAGGCGAACGCGAAATCCTCCTCATCGAGCTCAAAGCCGGGATGGAGCTTGCGCGGCCTATTTTCAATACCAACGGAATGAAGCTGCTGGACGCCGGTAAGAAGCTCGAGGATCGGCATATCAACAAAGTCCACTCCATCAACCGGATGACACCGATAAGTCCGTTAGTTTTGGTGTATTGCTAAAACGGCCATAATCGCCAAAAAATGCCAAAAATAGGCCTTTTCCACAGAAATGCGGCAGCCTTTTTGGTTTGCCGCAATTTTTTTCTAAAGTCACCGCCCATCCTTGCCGATTAGATAGGTAAGGCCTCGTGACGCCTGGTAAAGCACGGAGGGTGTGATGCCTCTAAAACATCTCGACGGCAAGGACGCCGTCTTAACAGACAAATGGAGTTGTCAAAATGGTAATAAATACAAACATCGGTGCGATGCGTAGCTCGCGGTTGCTCGCAGATTCCACAAGCAAGTTGAATGGTGCCTTGAGCCGCTTGGCTTCGGGTTCGAAGATCGTATCACCTCAAGATGACGCTGCCGGTTTGGCAGTGGCAACGAAGTTCGATGCGCAAATCAGTCGGAACAACGCTGCACAAAACAACGTCTCAAGCGCGCTGTCTTACAGCCAAACTCAGGATGGCTTTCTCGGGAAAGTCTCTAAGGCTTTGGATCGTATGAGTGAGCTGATGAACCTTGCAAACGATGCGACGAAGTCAACGAATGATAAGGCCAACTACAACACGGAGTTCACTGACCTGAAGAATTACATCAGCGATTTGGGCACTAAAGAGTTCAACGGCGTGAGCTTGTTTGACGGTTCCGGCCTGGCCGTGACCAAAGACAGTGAAGGCAACACTTGGACACTGAATGCGAGTGACCTGAATGATACGGACATCACGTCCGTGATCGCTTCGGGCTTCACCGTCACCAGCACAATGAGCACGTTGACCACGTCGATCGAAAACGTGTCGACTCACCGTGCGCAAGTGGGTGGTAACATTCAGCGTCTGAACCTCACTAACGAGCAGCTCGGTATTCTGAGTGAGAACCTCCAAGCTTCCGTGAGCCGCATCAAAGATGTGGACGTCGCGTCGGAGAGCACCCAGTTCGCCCGCTACAACATCCTGGTCCAATCCGGTACTGCGATGTTGGCGCAAGCTAACCTCCTGCCGCAGTCGGCTCTCCGACTCCTGCAGTAGTAGTAAAACGGTTATCCAACCAATCACAGGCGACCCTTCGGGGTCGCCTCTTTTTTTTATGCCTTCAACTCTTGCAACGCCTGAAGCATGCGGCGGATGAGTGGTTGCCAATCCTCATTTTGTTCCTGACGAAATAGCCGCGCCTCCGGATACCACGGGCTGGAATCCCCCGTCCACAGCCAGCGCCAATCCGGCGCAAACGAAAGCAGCACCCACGTTGGCCGGCCCAGTGCGCCGGCCAAATGCGCCGCCGCCGTGTCCACGCTCACCAACAAATCCAGCTCATTCATCACCCGCGCCGTGGCCCCAAAATCCGTGAGCTGCGCCGATAAATCCGTGAACCCTTCCGGTGCGTTGCCTTCCGGCTGCAGTGAAAACCAATCCACCTCCGCCTCCCGCAATACCGCCAGCGCCTCGGTGGGTAGCGAGCGGCGATCCAGCGGTTGCGCGCCGGAACCGCGCCACGCCAGCCCTACCCGCGGGCGGGAGCTTTGTTTGGGCGGCAGCATGGGGTCACCGTTGGGTGCTTTCAAATAAGGCGTTTCGTTGGGGAGCGTTTCCAGCGAATCACTGAACACACCCGGCAAACTCATCAGCGGCAAATGAAAATCGGCGGTGGGCGTTTGCGGCACACTGGGGAAAACTTCATTTAGGCTCGGCACATTTTTCAGCAGCGACAGCAGCGGGCGCGGGGCACAGAGTTGCACGCGGCCCACGCGCATGGCGATGCGCGAAAGGTAACGCAGCATTTGCAGCGTGTCGCCAAAGCCCTGTTCGGCGTGCAGCAACAGCGTGCCCTCGGGCGCGGACTGGCCATCCCAGCGGGGGATGTGGAAATCCACATCCGGTGTGGTGCGGCCGGGGAGTTTGAAACGCCATTCGTAATCCGCCCACGCGCCGGGGAAATCGCCCTCCAACGCGCGCAGAAAAAAGCGCTGCCAATGCGCCTCCGGATCTTCCGGAGCGAGTTCCAACGCGCGCGCGTTGCATTTGCGCGCGGCATCGTGCAGTCCGAAATCCAGCTGCGCCATTCCGAGCAATCGATGCGCGTTGGCGTCATTCGATTGCAGCGCCACGGCCTGTTGATGGCACTCGATAGCTTCGGCGAGTTCGTTGAGATGCTCGTGGGCGAGCGCGAGGTTTTGCCAAACTTGGGCATAGTTGGCATCCAGTTTTACCGCGTGCCGCCAAGGCGTGATGGCTTCGCGGTATTCGCCCTCGCGTTGCCAGCAATAGCCGATGGCGTTGAGGATTTGTGGGTTGTTGGAATCCAGCGCGCGGGCGGTCTCGAAACATCCGCGCGCGGCGGGCCAGTCTTCGTGCATTTGCTGCACCAACCCCAGCTCGAGATGGGCGGGCAGCAGCGCGGGATCCGCTTTGAGCGCGGCGCGCAAGTGCGCTTCGGCTTGCGCCAGTTCACCGTGTTCACGGCAACGCTGGCCCAGTTGCAGCGGGGTTAATATGGGGGAGTCCGGCCCGGACATCCGCGGGTTGTAACAGAAACCGCCCGTGCGATCAATCGACCGGCTCGCCCTGCTCTTTGTACTCGTTGAGCTTGTTGCGCAGGGTGCGGATGTTGATGTCCAGCGTCTCGGCAGTGCGCGTGCGATTGCCTTCGCAATGTTTGAGCGTGGATAAAATGTGCTGCTTTTCTAAATCCGCCAACTTGGTTGGCGCGCCATTGGAAAGTGCGGCGGGCGCGGAATCCGTTGCGCCGGGTTTGTCCTCGATGGCGCCGGTGGGGGCATCGCCCGCGCCGGCTTGGGGCGGGGCGGTGAGGCCGAGTTGTTCGGGATGGATATAGCCATCTTCGCCGCAGAGAATCACCGCGCGTTCGAGGACGTTTTGCAGCTCGCGAATGTTGCCCGGCCAATCGTGTGCTTGAAGTGCGATGATGGATTCAGGCGCAAGGCCTTTCACCGGCACACCGTGGTTGCGGATGAAGCGTTGGCAAAATGCTTCGGCCAAGAGTGGCACATCGCCCTCGCGTTCGCGCAGCGCGGGCACGTGCACGGGCACCACGTTGAGGCGGAAATAAAGATCCTGTCGAAATTCGTTTTTCTCAACGCTTTGTTCGAGCTTGCGGTTGGTGGCGGCCACCACGCGCACGTCCACCTTGATCGTGCGATTGCCGCCGACGCGTTCGAATTCGCGTTCCTGCAAAACGCGCAGCAATTTGCTTTGGAGCGGCAGCGAAAGTTCGCTGATTTCATCGAGGAAAATCGTGCCGCCGTGGGCCAGCTCGAAGCGGCCTTCGCGTTTGTTGGTGGCGCCGGTGAACGATCCTTTTTCATGCCCAAAGAGTTCGCTCTCCACCAGATTCTCCGGCAGCGCGGCGCAGTTGAGCTTGATGAAGGGGCCGTCTTTGCGGTTGGAATTGCGATGCATCGCGTGGGCGACGAGTTCTTTGCCGGTGCCGTTTTCGCCTTGGATGAGCACGGTGGCGTTGGTTTGGGCGACGCGGCGGATGAGTTTGCGGAGTTGAGTGGTGGATTCGCTTTCGCCAAGGATTTCATTTTCCGGATCCTCGGCTTCCTGGCTGGTTAGGAATTGATTGACGTTGAGGACCTGCGCGAATTGCTCGGCCTTGCGCAGAATGATTTCCACTTGTTCATTGGAAAACGGTTTGAGCAAATAATCGAACGCGCCCTTGGCCATGCATTGCACGGCGAGATCCACCGAGCCTTCGGCGCCCATCATCACCACCATCGGCTTGGCGGGGCGAAGGTTGACCTCTTCCAAAAATTCCGCGCCCTCGCCGTCGGGCAACGATTGGTCGAGCAACATCAAATCGAAATTGCCTTTGCCCATGAAGTCGTGGGCTTCCTGGATGGAGCCGCACTCGGCGACGTCGATGCGTTTTTTACGCAGGTATTGCGAGACCTGTTTGCGGAGGAATTCCTCCTGCGCGACCATGATGACTTTCTCGATGGACATTTTCTAGGGCTGATCTTTGTACATCCGCGCGATGAGGTTGGGGTTTTGGCGCTGGGCGGGGGGGAGATGGTTTGCGGGCACGAGTTTGTGGCGGAGGAGGAGCTGTTCGTTTTCGCGATCGAGTGAAACGATTTTCATAATGAGATCGAGATCCTGCCGGATGAGCGCGGCGATGGAGGGATGCTCTGCGCGTCGGGCGGGGTTGAGCGCCATCCATGTGTCCTTGTGGGCGAAGAGGGTTTCCTGCGCGTGCGTGAGGCGCTCAAGCATTCCTTCGCGCGCCTGGAGCAAGGCGTTGAGGTCGTCCACCTGGCCGGTCTTGAGTTGTTGGTGTTCGCGCTGCACGACGGCGAGGAGTTCGCCGCATAAAGTGAGATGGGCACGGAGTTCCTGCTCCAGCGCGGGCAGGCCGCCGCCGGTTCCAGGATGAGTGGTTTCTGGGGGGAAGCTCATCGGGTTGGGGTAAATGGTGTCAGCGTTGGCTGCTTTTTTTCAACTGCTCGATTTCGATGCGCAGGTTGTTCTGGCGCAAATGTGCTTTGTGTTTCACGAGTTTCAACACCGGGGTGAAGTCACCGGGGTGCAATTCAAATAGCGGAACGAGTTCGTTCAATTGATCCAGCGCCAACTGTTTTTGCCCCAAGCGCTCGTAGGCGAAGGCGAGTTGTTGGCGGAGAAAAATTTGGCTGCGATAGGATTGATCAAAGCTTTGGGCCCATTTGTAATAGGTGATGGCGGCGTTGAGGTGCACCTGCACGGAGTCGTGCAACAGCGTGCGGGGATCGTTGGCACCTGTTTGCACGGGTGCAGTGCCGTCGGTGAGCTGGACCATCCGCTCCAGATCGCTTTGCAATTGAATCGCTTCAACATAAACGAGGTTGGCCATATCCATAATGATTTGGAGGCGGGTGCTGGCCCACACCTTTTCGAGCTCGCTGGAAACGGATGAGTTTTGAAGGAGCACTTCCATTTCGCGCAGTACGTGCTGTTCATTGCCGAGGGCTTGATGGGCGAGGATTTTATAGTAACGCACTTCGCCATCGTAGCGCACGCTTTGGCGGGTGTTTGTCCTGGTGTATTGCTCGATAAATTCGGCCGATTGCTTGGCCAGACTGCGCCAATGTTCATTGCGGTTTTTGGCAAAATTGGAGATTTGGGACAGGAGCGCATCGTGCTCCAGCGAGGTGGGCTTGAGCAGTTTGAGGCGGCGATTGTCGCGGGTGATGCGGCGGTCGATGGCGCGGATGGCAAAATACAGGGCGCGCATATAGCGCAGTTGGATTTGTTCGATGTCCAGCTCGTGATCTTCGATGTCTTTGCCGGGAGGCTGAACCATAATGCTTTTGAGCTTCACGATGGCTTCCTCATAATCCGAAAGTTTCTGGGGGTCCTCGTAATAGGCATTGGCGATTTGGCTTTTGGCCACGAGGTTGATGCGCTTCAGGCGCACGAGGTTGAATGCTTCCTGCTGCAAGGAAGAGGCGAGCACATTAAAAAACATTTGCACCGCTTTCTCTTTGAGCCCCAGCTCACGGTAAATCCAACCTTGGCGCAGAAGGATTTCGGGGATGAGCGGATCGGGCGGGAGCGGGCTTTTCACAAACCCGCGTTTGACAAGGCCGCGCTCTTCTTTTTGCAATCCTTCGGAGCGCAAAAGATATTCCTGCCACATCTTCAATGAGAGCAGGTAATAATGGGTAGACTTTTTTTCGTCAGGCGGAGTGGCGGCCCTGAATTGGGTGGCGGTTTTGCGGAGCTTGGCGGCGGCGTTCGCTTGCGCGACGGCTTGGCCAAAAAACTGGGTGTAATCCTGCGCCTTATCGCTGGCGGTCTTGGCGAGGGTGGCTTGCTTGTAGGTGGCCACGTCCCGGTCGGCTACGGCGATGCTGTTCAGGGGCAGCTCTTTGGTGTCATTGGTGACCGCGTTGTTCTGGAGGTCGGCGAGGCTGCCGGCGGGCAACTGGCCTTTCAAAAAGTTCGCCTTGCGTTGGTTGGCCCAGGCATTGAGCTCCAGCCGACGGGCAGCGGCCAGCGCCATTTCGGATCGCAGCCGCTTTTCATTGGCCAATGCCTTGTGATGAATGGCCAGTTGTTCATAGCGTTGGGCGAGGGTGATGACGGTCTGCCGTTTGACGGCGGCCTTCAACACTTGGGAGGCATCGCTCTTATAAATTTCATCGAGGATGCGGAGCTGTTTCTCCACGGTGTTCGTGCCCAAATTTCTGATCGTGCCTTGATTTGGCAGGGCCCGGTTGATGTTGCGCAGCGCTTGCAGGCTGGCGAGTGCGCGTTCGTTTGCTTTGATGAGGCTTTTCGGGGTGACCTGAAAACGAATGTTCGGGTCGTTCACGGCGTAAATTAACAGGTAAGTTTCCGAGGGATGCGGCTTGAGTTGCCACCGAACTTCTTTGGTGGAATTTTGAGTGAGCTTCCAATCAAACATGCGGGTGAGCACGCGGCCGTCAAAAGAAAATTGCGCTTCAACGGTTGCCACGGTGGGATCGTCCACGGGAGCTTCAATGCGCGTCACCAGTCCGCGCCGGCGGTGGATGATAATTACGTTGGGTTGAATGCCCTCGGGATCGGGATGGCCGCCCACGGTGCGCCGCACAAACGACCACGTCACCATCCGGATGCTGCCATCGGCCATCGCTTGCGGAAGCGAATCGGCCCCGCCTTGAGCGGGGTTTTGCCGGAAATGCCAAGTGGGTTCCATCCCGGATTCGGCACGGTTTTCCCGGCTGTGAAGCGTGCCGGGCGGGCTGCTAATGCCGCTGTAATCAACCTCCAACGTGTGAGGCGGATTGGTCTCCAGCGCGGCCCCGGCTTGGGCGGTGAGTTTGAACGAAGTGATGAGGACGCGGTTGCCATCCACAATGAGATGCGAACCCACGCGCAATTCGCGTTTCACGCGGTTGACAATCTCGCGCCGTTCCTCGACCTCCACGCGATGGTTGAGGAGCTGCAAATTCTGTTGCCAAGTGAGGCTCAGCTCGGGCCCGCCAATTTCTTTGGCGCGCACGGTAACGCGCAGATTCGCTGTGCCCACATCTTTGGGCGCCTCGGCGGGTTCGATTTGGACGATGACCGCTTTGCGACCATCCACTACCAATGCGGTGCCCGGGGCAAGTTCTTCCCACGGATTGGTGACCTGATTGAGTCGGCGGCTTAATAGAATATGCTCGTTCAACGCCAGTTGGCCCAGCGGATTGCGCACCTCGGTAACGGTGACATCCCCGATGTTGGGGCGAAGCCCGAATTCCTCCATCGGTGTGGGGATGCCAAACGTTCTCGGCGGCAATGAAGGGGTGAGTCCGCCGGCCAATTTCTGCCCTTCCGCAGCGGCGGCTTTGGCCTCGGCTTCAGGCGTGGGCTTCGGTGCTGCGGCAGGTTTGTCAGCGGGATCGGCAGCGTATAACGCGCTCAATGCCACTAGCAGAGTTAAGAGTGTGAGTTGGCGTGCAGTCTTCATCGGATTTCGTAGGTGGCGCTGCTGCCCCGGCGCATCATTGGATTTTGCGAGGGCAGGTTGTAGTGTGAGTTTTGGTCAAACAACAATCGGCTTTGGTAGTTGGTGCTGCCGCCGAGGTTGAAGTAACGCAGAATCTGCGGGTTCAAAAACGCGCTGGCGTTGTTGGTGTTTGCGCCGCCAAGGGTGAATCCTCCGGCTGCGGGCATTGGCATCGGGGGGATAATAAAGGTTTGTGCCTGAGTCGTGAATGGGCGCACGCCGGGGACCGGAGCCACGGGGATGGGCGCACCCGCTCCGCTACCGAGGCCGGGGGCGTTGGCGGGGTTCAGCGGTTGGGATGGCTGACGCGAGGCCAGCGGGATGGGCTGCGGATCGGGGTTGATGGGCAGTGAGGGCAGGGAGTAAACAGGCGGCCGCGAGCGGGCACCGGTTCGCAAATTAAAGGGCGCGCCGCGGTTCAAGTAACCCGGCCCGGCGGGGACAATGCGTTTAAGTAAACGGCCGCCACGCTCGCTGGCGGGCAGCGTGAGGGGCAGCGAAAGGGTCAACACGGCCAGCAACGCGAGGGCGTAGCTGAACGGGTTCAACAGGCTTAAAATGGCGCGGTGTCGTTTCATTAGATGAGTCCTTCGTACAGGGTGCTGGGCGGGGGCGTGATGGGGTTCACCGTGCCGCCGCGTCCGTAGGTTTGGGCTGCGGCGCTGGAGGTGGGGAAGATGGTGTTCATAATCTTCGACATCAAATCCAGCGAGCGTTTGAGCAGTAAATGATTTTGCTTCACCCACGTTTGAATGCGTTGCAGCAATTGATTGATCTCTTCCACGAGGGCATTGAGCAGCGGCTGATATTCTTCGGGCAACAGCGCGGTCATTTGTTTGAAGGTGGTGTCCTCCGTGCCGCCGACCGATTGCACCAGCACGCGGCGCGCGGCCTCGCGTTGCTCGCGATGGGTGCCGATTTTTTCAACCTGCTGGTTGACGTCGTGCAAATTAATCAGCAACTCATTCGCCGAGCGGTTGATGATCAGCTCCTGCTGTTCCTGCATCAACGCCAGCAGCTCCCCGTACTGGGTCATCTCCTCGCGCAACGCGGCGATCAAATTATTCAGAGCGTCGTTCATTTCGCTTTCTCCTCCGTCAGCTTAGCGGCGGCCGCGGCGGCTTCCTGCGCCTGCAGGTTGCGCGGCATCAACTGCGAGTTAAAGGCGCGCGCCAGACCGAATTCACCGGATTTGCTGATGGTGTCGGCCAGCGTCTGCGTAATCATATCCTGATAAATTCCTTTGCTGGCTGCGTTCATACCTTCGCCACCCATGCCGCCTCCGCCAAACATCGGCTGCAATGCCTTGCCCAAAAACTGCCTCAGCAAGATCGCCTCAAAGTGGCGGCTCACCTCACCAATTTTCTCCGCCTCGGTCAACTGATTGTTGCCCGCCAAGCCTTCCACCGCCATGTGGTTGGCGCTCATCGTCGTCATTTGGATTGGAATCGGCATCGTTCTTTTCTAAATTTCGGTCATTTAACGGATGTAGTCAAGCAGGGAGGTTTGCAACAGCGTGCCTCCCGATTGCAACGCGGCGGTGTACGCGTTCTGGATTTCGTTAAGCCGCACAAACGCGTCGGCCATATCCACGTCGGCCTCGTTGGAGACGAGTGGGTCGATGGAGGACGCCTGATTTCGGGTGATCGCCTCGGAGGTGTCCAGCCGTGATTGCATGGCGCCGAGGTTGCTAAAATGATTGATGAAATTGGTCTCGTCCGCTTTGACGTTCGCGATGCCGGTGGATTTGATATTCGAGATCGCTGCGGCCGTGCCCGATTTCAGGTTGTCGCGCAGCGTCATCAAGTTCGCGATGAAGTCCGCGCCATTCGTGCTGTTCTTCAAAATCCCTTGCGCGCCTTCGGCGGGGTAATTGGAATCCACCGTGCTGTCGGAGGCAATATCCACTTTGGTACTGTTGCTATTGCCGCCCCACGAGACCGCCGTGATATCGCCATTGGCATCGCGCGTGGTGCCGTAGGTGGCGGTGGTGCTGTTGGTGCCGGAGAAAATATACACATCACGATGCTTGGTGTTGGCCAACCGCACGGCTTCCTCGAGGAGCTGATTGATTTCCATTGCGTAGGCGCCTAATTCCTCGGTGGATTTGGAGCCATCGGCCATCGTGGCAATCTCGCCGGCGCGATCGTTGAGCTTCTTCATCGCGTTCAGCGAGGAATACGCCACGGTGGAATTCTCGCGGACCTTGCCGATGTTGTCCTGATATTGATTGAGCACGCGCAGTTCCGCGCGGAGATCGAGCACGCGGCGCATCGCCTGCGGATCGTCGCTGGGCGTGTTGATGCGTTGGCCGGTGGCGATCTGTTGCTGCACCCGCATTTGCCGCTCAGCGAGCTTAGCAATCTGCGTGCGAAAATCATTTCCAAAACTGGCTGCAGTGACTCTCATATCAATTTAGTTAGCGTTGCATATTAATGACGTCCCCCATCAGGGTATCCATGGTGCTAATCAGTCGCGCCGAGGCTTGGAAGGCGCGCTGGTAAATTACGAGGTTGGCCACCTCTTCATCAATCGAAACGCCCTGCACCGAGTCGCGTTGTTTTTGCAGCATTCCCTGCACGGCCTTTTGGTCGTTGAGCTGCACGTTCACCAGCGAAAGTTCCTGCCCAAAGCTGCTCACCGTATTGCCGTAATGCTCGCTGTAGCTCATATTGTTCAGGGTGGTGGCGGGTGAGCTCAGCTTATCAGCCAACGCCCGGGCGATGGTGTTGTCGCCCACCTCGGAGGCGGAGCCTGACATTTGCAGCTTGCGGGCATCGGCTTTCAACGTGGCATTGACGCTGATATCTGCCGCGCCACTGCCGGTGAAAAAATTCAAAGTGGTGTCATTGTTGCCGCTGAGATCGTAGCCGGTCGTGTGGAGGGCATTCACTTGCGTGATCAATTCCGAGGCTAGCGTATTCAGGCTTTCGCGTAGATCCACCACCCCGCCATCGCGGGCATCAATGGCTCCGGCAACCTTGCCGCTGGTGAGGTTTAATGCGGTGCCTTCGCTGGTGCTGGCGGAATGGTAGCCATTGCCATCGGTGACCACCTTCATCACATCGGTCATCACATTGTCGGTGATGAATTCCTCGCCGGCAATGAAGAGGCTCATTTCTCCGTCGTCATTGGTGGTGGTGGTCAAATTGACAAACTCGGCGAGCTCCTCCAGCGTATTCTGCATAATGTCGCGGATTTCATTGGCCGCGCCTTCCACTAATTCCGTGTTGCCGATAGACGAGGCGAGGTAAGCCACCTGCTCGAGCTTGGCGTTGGCGTTGACGATGTCGGCCTTGACTTCTTTGTTCAACGAATTGCGCAGCTCATCCAGCCGACGATCCACGCTTCTGAATTTGTCGGTTAATTTCTGCGCGCTATAAAGCGCCGTCTGGCGTTCGGCAGTGGACGTGGGGCTGGCGCTGAGCGATTGAAAGGAGTTGAATAAATCCGTGACTCCTTCGCTGATGCCGTATGTGCTGTACGCATCACCGGCATCCACGCTTTGGCGATCCAAGGCTTGGCCCAGGCTCGATTCAGCCATTTGCAGGCCGCGCTGTTTGGACTCCAGAAAAGCGGTGACGCTCTTTTCCTCCACCAACTGCTCGTCGATGGCGTAGTCGCGCACTTGCTCGATGCGCGCCACTTCCGCGCCGGAACCCTGCGGCCCCTTGTCGGTGGGGATCGCGACGGCCGAAGCGATCTTCACGCGTTGCCGCGCGTAAATGGGGTTGGACGCATTGGCCAGGTTGTTACCCGCAATCTCGGCACCTTGGCGGGCGGTCTGCATCGCATTCCGCGCCATCTCCATTGTGCCTAATATTCCGAGTCCGCCCATTTTTTTTATTCTAGGTTAAATTTAATTCACCGGGGATTACTGCATTTTCAATTCAGCCTGCAACGCGCCGGCTTCTTTCATTGCGGAAAAAATCGTCATCATATCGCGCGGGGTCGCGCCGAGGCTGTTGAGTGCTTCGGAAACTTCCTGCACCGTCGGCAGCTCGGGGAACACGTGCAGACCGCCACCGCCCTCGGTGACCTTTGCCACATCCGCTGGCACGCGCTGGGTGGTGCCCGTTTGCGATAACGCGTTGGGC
Organism: Verrucomicrobiia bacterium; assembly: GCA_014239365.1. GTDB lineage: Bacteria > Verrucomicrobiota > Verrucomicrobiia > Limisphaerales > UBA1100 > JACNJL01. Next base: position 19,566 of record JAAZZB010000010.1, read on the forward strand.
TGCGAAATATCTTCGCTCTTCGCCACCGTGAGATAAATATTGCCGTGCGCCACCGCGCAGCTCAGCACCCGCACGCGGGACGTGGCCACGATGGTGCCGGTGCGTTCGTTCATTACCACCACCGCCCGGGAATCGGGCACCACGGTGATGGCTTGCAACTGCGCGGCGAAATCCACCGGCGCGGCGCGAAATTGATCCGGCACTTTAATGCGGATGGTGCCGCCATCAATTGCCGTGGCAAAATTACCCACGCCGCCCAGCCGCTGTGCTTGGCCGAGGATGGCCTCTTTCATTCGTGCAGCCAGCACCTTGTCCGGCGTGCGCAGAAAAATTTCCATATAGCCATCCACCACGAGGGTGACCGGCACTTCCCGTTCCACCACCGCGCCATTTACCAAGATGCCGCCGGTGGGATGGTTTTTCGTCACCTGCGCGTTGCCGGTGCCGAGGGAAAATGAATTGTTACTGAGCGGCCCGCTGGCCAGCGCATACACTCGCCCGCCCGCAGTGAGCGGCGCCATGTGCAGGTAGCCGCCAGTCAACGACGTGGAGTCGCCCATGGAGTTGATGGAAATATCAATGCGCGAACCTTTTTTGGCGTAGGGGCTCAGGTTTGCCGTCAGCGTCACCACGGCGGAGTTTTTGGTGGAGACCGAGCTGGCGGGCACGTTGATGCCATAATGCTTCAGCAAGTTAGCAATCGCTTGCTTGGAATAAATCGTATCTTTGTCACCGGTGTTGTTCAGGCCGGTGACCACGCCCACGCCGTGGATCCCATTGGGATGTTCGCCCTTGAAAAAGGCGATGTCCTTGATGCGCACGCCTCCGCCCACGGCATTAGCGCGCAGCGGGCTGACGGTCCGCAAGTTGGCGGAAGGATTGGCGGTGGGTGGAATCGTGATGCCCGCTTGCTGCCCGAAGGCGAGCAGCGGTAGCATTGCCCAGAATGGAATTTGTAAATGTTTCATAGTCTGATTTTTTTTAATTCAATGATTCGTGGATTAAAATGGGCTCACTTTGTCCCAGAATTTCATAAACCATCCCTTGTTTTGGGAGTCCGAGATGACGCCGGTGTTCACATAACGAATCTGCAGATCGGCCAAACGTTCGCTCATCACCATATTGGCAGAATCAATATCCTCGCGCCGCACCGTGCCGCGCAAAATGGCCACCTGCGTTTCGCCGCCATAAGAAGTTTGGCGCATGCCTTCGATCACCATCGTGTGGTTCGGCAGCACATCCACCACGCGCACACCAAATTTGGCGGTGATTTTATCCACATTCTTCGTCGTGCCTTTGCCCTCGTGCGTGCTGGTGTTGGTGAATTCCATTTTCGGATAAGTGCCCTGATGCTTGCCCAGTTGGCTGCCCGCTGAGGTGCCCGCTTGCGTGCCAAACAAAAAACTCGTGATGCCCGCATTGGCCGAACCCACGCGGCTGGTGGTGCTCTTGTTATCGCGATCCACCGTGGCCGATTCGGAAATGGAAACAAACAGAATGTCCCCAATCGCGTGCGCAGTTTTATCGAGCACCGGGCCGCGGCTGGAGCCGTCTTTCCAAAGTGAGTCGGCAAAGGCACTCCCGGCTAATGCAAGAGCGAGTGTAAATGTAAGAGTATATTTCATAATTATTTTCCGTTGGGGCTAATGAATTTAACGGATACCGTATCGCTGTTCACCACGGTGCCGCGGATTTCCTTAAAAGATTTGGGGTTGCGCAGGCGAATCACATCGCCCGGGGCGCCGTCTTCCAGCGCCATCACCGGCAGCCGGATGTGCAGTGCCTTGTGGCGGATCACCGCCTGCACCGTTTGATTCCGCAGCACCACCGGCCGACGGCGCACGTGGCGCGGTTGCAACACGGTTCCGGGGGTGACGGCTTGGATGATTTGCAATTCATCGGTCAATTTGTCGCCTTCCCAAATGCCGTTGTGCAGGTTGATGACGTTCACTTTTTTGCGCTTGATCGAAACTTGATCGAGCGTTGCCAAGCGATTGCAAAGTTTGGTGGCCACCCACACCTCGCGCATCAGGGCTGCTTTGAAAAACGCGGTGTGCTCGCCGCGCGGTTGGTCGCCGACGGTCACTGAAAATTTCACGGTCATGAATGCCGACAACCCTTGGGTGGGCACTTGGGTAATTTTCACGATGAGCGGGAAATCATAAGGCACTTCCACCTTCGGCAAGGGCCGCACGGAAGTGAGCACCAGTTCGCCGCCTTCCACTTCCAGCTCCTCGGCGAGGGCGGCGGTGATGGCGGGCTGCAAATCGGCCAGCGCGGCAAAGCCCGCGGGCGCGGTGGCGAGGAGGATGAGGGCAACGATTTTTTTCATATTCAGTTAGCGTGTTTGGGGTAGTTAAACTTAGCCGCGCAGGCGGTTGCTCATTTGCATCATTTCGTCCGCCGCCTGAATGGCTTTGGAGTTAATTTCATAAGCGCGTTGGGCCTTGATGAGGTTCACCATTTCCTCCACCACTTTCACGTTGGAAAGCTCCAACCAACCTTGCTGCACCGAGCCCATTCCGGTGGCTCCCGGCAGGCCGGTTTCTTCTGTGCCGGCCGCCAGTGTGGATTTGTAAAGACTGCCGCCCACACTCTCCATGCCGCCGGGGTTGGCGAAGCGCGAGAGCATGATCTGGCCGACATTGGAGGTGACGCCGTCCACCGTGGTGGACACCGCGCCCGTGGCGCTGATGGAAATGTTAGTGGCATTGGACGGCACCGTGATGCCGGCAAAACTCGCAACCGGCAGGCCGTCACTGGTGACGATGTTGCCGGCGTTGCTCATTTTGAACGCGCCATCCCGTGTGTAAGCATCCGTGCCATCGGGCAACGTGATCTTGAAAAAACCGTTGCCGTGAATGGCCGTATCCAGCTTGTCACCGGTTTGGTGCAGCTCGCCATTCGTGAACACTTTGGAAGTGGCCACCGCACGGGCACCGTGGCCCACTTGCATGCTGGTGGGCACTTGGTTGCCGCCGCCCGCTTCGGCACCGGCAGCGCGGTTGGTTTGGTAAAGCATATCCTGGAACTCCATCTTCGATTTTTTAAAACCGGTGGTGTTCACGTTTGCCAGGTTATTGGCGATAACATCCAGGTTCATTTGCTGGCCCTGCATGCCGGATGCGGATGTGTAGAGTGCGCGTAACATATTTTATCTCCTATTTATTGTCGGTCAGTTCACGGATCAATCGGCCCATATGTTGGTCCTGGATTTTCATGATCTTTTGGTTGGCTTCAAAATGGCGGAGCGTGGTCATTAGCTGACCCATCTCGTGGGAAGGCGTGGTGTTGGCGCCTTCCAAAAATCCCATGGCCACGGCGGTTTCACTTTCATCCGCTGCTAATGGCGTGAGGCCGCCTGAAGTAAAGTAGCCGGAATTGATGCGTTGCAGTTTTTGCACATCTTCCGGAGCAAAGCTCACTACATTCAAGCGACCCAATGAAGGCCCGCCCTGAGTCACTGTGCCGTCTTTGGCGATGGCGATGGGGTACTTGGAATTTGAATCCACCGTGATCGGTCCGCCACCCACGGCTTGGAGCAGGTTGCCGTCTTTGGTGATGAGCTGGCCGAGGTTGTTGGTGCGGAAACTTCCGTCGCGGGTGTACAGTGTTTCACCATTGGGCCCGCTAACCCCGAAGAAGCCCGGGCCATCAAGGGCGACGTTGGTGTTATCGCCGGTGGGCATCAGCGTGCCCTGCTGGAAATCAGTGGTCACCGTGAAGCGCGGCAGCATCCACTGCACTTGGGTTTTGTCCGCCGACTTGAGGGCGTCGTCGAACATCGAGGCGTCGACGGCGTTGAAGGTCATATTATGCCGCTTAAAGCCGGGCACGCTGGAGGAAGCGAGGTTCTCCGCGATCACGTGCTGGCGTTGGAGGTTGCCCTCCAGGGCGCTGGCTGCCTGGTACAAACTGATATTCATCGGCCACCCACGCAGCACATTATGTGCCATCACTTGATTTTTTTGAAAAATAGCTTAAACAGCAAAAAACACGCAAAAATCGGCTGTTTTTGTGGCTGTGAAATGAAGGGGTCATTTGGGGGGAGGCACTATTTTCCGGCAGGATTTCAGCGATGCTCAGCTTCGATCAGCTGTAAGTTCCCCAATAGGATTCGGAGCGTTGTCCGTAGGCGGCGCCTACTTTGCGGCCGTTGCTGAGATTTTTGTCTTCCTTGGAAATTTGTTTTTGCAGCGAGTCCATTTCATTGCCCAATAGCTGCTGATGTTGCTGGGTGATGCCGACGAGGGTGTTGACGAGCTCACGATCTTCGGTGGTGTAATCTTCGCCGGGGTAATCCTCGAGCAATTCCTGCAGGCGCGCTTTGGCATCGATGGTTCGATTCAGTTCGTTCCAATCCTGCAGCGCGATGGCGACAGATTCTTCGCGGGCAAGCCGGTGCCATTCGCGCAGTAACGAAGTGGTGGCGGGTAAGCTCATCGTGTTAACCCATTAAAGAAAGCCCGGTGTACTCGCCCGATGAAGGGGGCGGGGCGGGTGCAGCTACAGGGACAGGTTGAGCCACGGGCGCGGGAGTGGGCGCGGGGGCAGGCGTAGGCGTAGGCGCTGCGGCCGCAGCTGGCGCGGGGGCTTCGCTTATTTGATTGAGTGATTCGTTCCATGCATCGCGGAGTTCGGTGAGGCGGGTCCGGATTTCCTCAATGATTTCTTTGTTCTTTTGCACGTTCGCTTCCTGCAGCCGGTTATCAAAATAATCGTACAAGCTCACGAGGTGGTCGCCCAATTCGCCGGCTTTCTCGGGGTCGAGGCTGCGGTTGAGTTCGCGGATGATGGCTTGAGTGCGCGTGATGTTTTCGTGGACGGTAAAATTGAAGTCCAAGGGGTCTTCCCGCTCGAATGCTTTGATGGCGATGCCGAGGAAACGGATGGCACCGTCATACAACATCACCACGAGATTTTCCGCAGAGGAAGTATTCACTGCGGCTACCCGATACGCGTTCAGCTTGTTGGCGCTGTTCATCGGGGGTTACGTAGCACATTGCGTGCCGAACGTTGCGAACGTGCCGAAAAAGCCCAGAGTTTGGAAACAGGGCTATTTGCCCGGGCGGGGCGGATCTATCTCAATCTCGGTGGCGAGCAGCTTGGAAAATTGCTCAATCGCTTCGGCAGGCGGATAGCGATCGGCTTGCACATCCTCGCGCAGGCGTTCCTTGATTTGATCAAACCGCGCCTCGGCATCTACTTCCACGCGGGTGAAATCGGGCTGACGGGTCATATTCGCCTCCAGCGAATCCGTCGGTGCCACCATCCCCACGCCGTCAGTAGGCTGCGCCTGCGCTTGGGCCGCTTTCTGCGGACCTTGCGCTTGGCGCGTCGTATTGAGGCTAACTTCTTTCATAGCGAAAGTCCTAAATATCGTGCGTTTCGCGGAAAAAACAAGGTTTTTCCGCGCACATTACTCAGGTGGCGCCGGGAATCGGGGGCTGTGGCGCAGGGTCTTCCGACCCTTCTGGCGCCTTTGGCCCTTCCGGTTGGGGCTCCCCTTCGGGAGGCTCCACCGGTTCAGGATTTCCGGACACCCTCTGACTATCCTTATTATCGGCAGCTAGCAGCATCTCTTTAGCATTTTTTTCAGATAAATGCTGAAAGATCGTTCCGAGCGAGTAACGCCCTAATTCACGGGGCGAATTGAGGATCAACAGTTCTGTGGCCGCCAAAATACTGGAGGATTGTCGCTCACGGATATGTCGCCGCAGGCTGTTGTTCACCGTGGTTTGCCCGGCATCAAACACCTCGTCCGTGGCCCAAATCAATTGGCCGTCTTCGAGGCTAAAAAGATGCAGCTTCCAACCCACCCCAATCGGCGGGTACGCGCGGTACGTGGTGAGCTCACAAAAGAGCACCGCTTGGCAACCCGTTTCCTTGGCCAGTTTGGGCAGGAAATCAAAGGGCAACGCCGCGTCGGCATAAATCGATCGCTCATTAAACAACCCGTGCAGGCGATGGGGCGTCACCGTGACGATCTCAAACAAGCGCGCGCGCGAAAGCTCTTCGGTGAGCAACGCTTGCAGCAGGGGCACGCCGCGTTCGGCGGGCGCGTTGCCGCGGCCGGGCATCAGCGGCATCACCGCCACGCGCAACAGATCGGCCGGCAACCCGCCGGGCACAAGGTGCGCATTGCTGGGCGCGTGGAAGGGGCCCATGTAAGCGCCGTTGTCGGTGCGCTCGAGAATGGAACAGCCGACCAGCAAACCGCCGGCGGCCGTGAGGGTTAAGATGCGTAGTATTTTCATGATGTTAAAGATTACCTATTTAAATCTGGCGTTTAGAAAACTCATTTGTTGGTTTATTTTGGCCTGCGAAGTTTCCATCGCAACGAAGCTGCGAACGAGTTGGTCGCGCTTGGATTGCACGAGCCGTTCGTGATCCGTGATTTGCTTGGTGATGTCGGTCACCCGATCGGTCATATTTTTCTGCGTGGTGGCCATCGCGCCGTCGTCATCAAGTACGTTGTCCAAATAATCGAACATCGCAATGCCTACGCCGTACGTGGCGGTGGTGAAGAGGCTTTTGATTTGGCCGAGGTTATCGCGGAGTGCATCGTCGAGTTTGTCTGAATCGCTCAGCGAGATTTCATTGGTGTAACCGCTGGAGGTATAGCCGATGGATTCCAGGCGTTTGATGGTGCTGGTGATGCCGGTAACGTCGCCGGTGATTTTCGAGCGCAACTCACGCGCAATTTCGGTGGGCAACGTTTCGGACGCCAATACGCCGAGCGTGATTTTGCCGTCGGCATCCGTGCTGCTGGCGATTTGCGAGGAGATAAGCGACTGCACTTTGTTGAGCTGCGCGATCAAATCCGCGATGGCATTCTTAACGATATCCGTGTCGGATTTCACGGAAATCGTTGCTTTTTTGGGGCTGCTATCCAGAAAATATACATCGCCGCTTTGAGCGCTGGTGAGGTCCACCGCGCTGGTGCCCGCCTCCGCATTGGCTTTGGTGGTGTGTAGCGTGAAGCTATCATTGGCCGTGACTTTGACGTAATAAGTGGTGCTGGAAGATAACCCGCCGGGCAGGCTGCCGGGGCTGTACATCGTCACGGCATCGCCGGTGGAATAGTTGTGACTGTCAACGGTGGTCACACTTTCGCCGGAGGTATCCACGCTGCTAATGCGCGATGCCCCGCTGGCTTGGGTGGCGGTGACCGAGAGGCCCTGCACGCCCGAGCTGTTTTGGGTAATGGTGTTGCTGCGGCTTTCGAGCGGGCCGTTGTCGTTTACCATGTAGAGTAAATTATTTCCGCGTGAAAGCGCACCGCTATTGGCGGTGAGCAGGCGCGTCTTGGCGAGGAAATCGCCGGTCACATCTTCGAGCGTGATGCCCACGTCGCCTTCGGTTTTATTGGTAATGAGAAAGCGATCGTTCACCGTGTCGTAATTCGCATACACGCCGGCCTCGGAGTTGTTGATGTTATCGAGGATGTCCGTGATGGTGTCGGTGGCGGCGTAGGTGATGGAGGTTTCGTTGATCTTGAATGATCCACTGGCGCTGCCCGCGCCGTCAGTAAAGTTGGCTGCATCCACGGTTTTGGAAAGATTCATGCCGCCGATATTGGCGCCGCTGGTGATGCTGCTGGTGCCGTTGGCGTTGAGGCGCAGGGCTTGCAATAAATTACTGGTGTCCGTGGCGCTGCCCAACACCACGGTGCTCGAATCGGTGAAGGTGACTTTGTCGCTACTGATGGAGTAATCGAAGCTGCCGCCCACGGCGGTCTTGATCGCGGCGAGGGTGGTATCGAGTGAATCGCTGGTGGACACGGTGACTTGTTTGCCCTGCACGGTGACTGTGCCTTCGGTGACGGCGATGGCGAATCCGGCGGAATCAAGTGCGGCGCTGGAGGTGACGCTCGCGCCCACATCGGTATTGCCCAGTTGCTTGGCGGCGGTGGCGAGTTGATAAATTTCGAACCGGTAATCGCCGGAGGAGGTGCCTTCCTGGGCGCTGGCGGTGGTGTGAGTTTGGCTGGAATTGACCGAACGGCTGTCGTATAGCTCGGTTTCTTTCAGTGTCTTGGAACTGGTTTTGAGCGCGGTCAGCTCGTTTTTGAGCTTGGTGAGCGCACTATTTTTTTGGCTGATGGTGCGCTGCTCCACGCGCATACGGCGTTGGGGCGCCCGCTCTACGTTCGAGAGTTGGTCTACCATCGATTTCCAGTCAAAGCCGGAAACTAAGCCTGCTACTTGTAAATCCATATGTTTTCTTGGATTGCCTTACGGACACAACACAAGTGTCCGGCTAAACATAGCAAGTAGGATGCCAGAAATGGCGGAATTTAGTAATCGCAGTCGAGCAGGATCGTCTCGCCGCACGTGCAGCCCACGCGAATGCGCTTGATGATTTCCTCCTCGCGCTCGTACTCGATGGTGGCGAGCTTGGGGGTTTCCCCGCCTTCACCGTCGGCTGCCGTTTCGGTGGCGGCCGGGGCGGTAATTTTAATTTCCGGCAACGCCACGCGCGCCGGTGCGGTGGCCACGGCGGCCTCAATTGCGGTGATCGCTTTTTCTGCTGCATCACCGGCAAGTCCGCCTTCTTGAATAATCCGCCGAATGTTTCCGGCTAAGTCCACTGCCTCGGCGGGGGTCACCGGTGTGGGCGCGGGGGTGTGGAGTTCATCGTGCTCCAAGCCGGGCGCCTGGCTCGGCATAAATTTCGGATCCCCGGAGGGGTTGGCCAGGTCACCGCCAAATGGAATAAATTCGCGTGCCATAATTTATTGAGGGTTGCCCGCCCGGACCATAATCGTTACGCGATCGTGATGGGAATCGTTGAGGTCGTGTGAAAATTTCTTGAGCGGTTTGCTGCTGCTATACCCGGCTACTTTGATGAACTGATTGGGTTTCATTGCGTAATGGGCCATAATTTTGCGGGCGACCAAAGCGCGATCGGTGGAGAGTATCCAAGTGTCTTGTGCCAGACCATTGAGTTCCACTCTGTGCGCGGTGTGCCCTTCCACCTCCACGCGGGTGGATTTGTAGCGCGACAACACGTAAGACAAGGTTTCAAACATCGCGTCCCCAAAATCGGTTAGCTTCGCAGTGGGGCCATCGAACAGGCGTCGGCTGGGGTCGTTAAAAAACTCAATCAACAATCCTTCACTGGTGACCTCCACGTGATGGGTTTGCATGTCGATAAAGTTCGGATTATCGGCAAACATTTCAATGATGTCATCATTGATGCGGCGGATGAATTGCAGGTCAATGGCTGAGGCATTATCGAACACCGAGCGTTTGGCCTCGATGAGGTCGGCGTTTTGGATGGGGATGATGCCCACCGACATTTTGGTGACGCTCTTGAAGCGCGTGTTGAAATATTGCTGTACTTCGCCCTTCACCTTTTCGTCCTGGTTCAGGATCCACAACAACATAAACAGCGCCATCATCGCGGTTACAAAATCCGCGAACGCCACTTTCCAAGCTCCTCCTCCGCCTCCCATTGTTTAGTTCTCCATGATTAGCTGTTTGGTTCAGTTCAATTATGATGAGGATTTCAGGAGGTCTTCGAGTTCTCCCGAGCCCATCCGTACATCGGAGGTCAGATCGCGCCGCCCCACTTCGCAAGCCACCAGCGGCGGCAAGCCGTTGGCGAAGCTGACCACGCCGGACTTGATTGCTTTCATATAATTCATTTCCGAATGGCCGTTAAATTCCGCGCAAGTGGCCAGCGGCCCCACCACGCAATACGAGCCGAAGATACCAAAAAACGTTCCCGCCAACGCCGTGGCAATGCCTTGGCCCACGGCCTCGCCGCCTTGGCCCAGCTTGTACATCATCACCACGATGATACCCAACACCGCCGCCACAATTCCAAACGCCGGTAGTCCGTCAGAAACTTTGTTCATCACCAAAACCGGACTGTGATGCTCCTCTTCCATCACGTGCAAACTCTTGGCCATCAAGGGCTCCAGTTGATCGGGCTTAATGCGGCCATCGACGATCGGCTTCAAGCCATCGCACAAATATTCCACCGCGTGATGGTTGGCGTGAAACTTCGGGTATTTGGAAAACAGACTGCTCGCCTCCGGATTCATCACGTGCTCTTCCAGCGCGATCATTCCGCCGCGTCGGCCCAACTGGAACAACTCGTACAGGCACTTGAATAGTTCCTCGTAATCCGCCTTGCCGAAGGGCGCCCCTTTGAGGGTTCCCAATGTTTGTGCGATCACGCCTTTGAGCACGGTCATCGGTGCCATCACAATCATGGAGCCGATCACCATGCCGCCGAGGGCGATGAATTAGTTGGCGTGGATGAGGCTTATGGCTGCGGTCCATTCGGCTTTGGCAAACATTTCGCCAATGCCGTGTCCGCCGCCGGCGGCCATGGCAAAGCCGGTCAGCACGCCGATAAAGATGATAATTAGTCCTACAATTACTAGCATTGTTTTTCCTCCTTGTTACACACGCTCCTGTCGTTGCAGATAGGCACGCAATGACAACACTGCCTCGGTGTTCACCTGGCACACGCGGCTTTCGCTGATGTTCATCAGCTCCGCGATGTCTTTCATGCGCAATCCTTCGTAATAAAACAAGAGTAAAACTTTCTGTTGCTGCCGCGAGAGCTGCAAAATTCGGTCCCGAATCATCGCGTGCAGCTCGTGTCGACCGGCATTATCGGATGGATCCGGCTGCGTAAGATCGGCCACGTGTTGGTCGCCCGAGCCAAATTCATCGTCGCTTTCGAGCATTTGATGCAGCGGCACAAAGATCACCGGACGCAATTGATCGAGCAAATCGCGGTAGCCATCCACCGTGGTGCCGATGCGCTCGGCGATTTCTTCCTCGGTGGGTTGGCGGTTAAGCTCCACGCGCAGACTCTCGAGATTGGCCTCCAGCTCGCGCCGGCGCGAATACACCGAGCGCGAAAGCGGCTGCGACTTGCGAATCTCATCGAGGATCGCCCCGCGAATTCGCATCCGCGCATACGCCTCAAAAGCCACGCCCAAGCCCGGATCAAACGTATGCGCACTTTGGATGAGCGCGAGGCACGCGATATTCTTGAGGTCATCCACGTCCACCGTCACCCGCACGAGCGGTGCAAAGCGATGCACCATTTGGCTAATCACCGGCGCGTAGTTCACCAGCAATTCCTCCTCAGTCACCTCCGTGAGATGCATCTTTTGGTACGCCCGCGCCGCGGCCACGCGCTGCGGCTGTGGCTGGCGTTTCGGTTTCGGATGGGTGGTGGCTTGGGCCATAGGTCAAATTTTTATTATGCGGAGGTCGTCTCCTGTTCGGCTGCGGCTTGTGTTTGCGCTGCCGCCTGCGCCTCCGCTTGGGCCTGTTGTTGTCGTTCCATTTCCGCTTGGGCCTGTTCCTGTTGGGCGCTCACCAAACTCGCCTGCCACAGGCGAATCCACCAGTGCCCCACCAGCCCGAACGCCAGCGCGGCAATGGCGGCGCTCGTGAGCGTGCGATCCCAGCCGCGGCCCTGATAAAATCCCAAACCACAAATCAGGATAAAACCGAGCAGTCCCGCAAGGGTAGTGACGAGTCGGGTCATGGGCGCGCGCCTCCTTTCGTGGCCACTTTCGCAGCCATCGGGGATGCCTCGTCGCCAGACACCTGTACCAGTACCATAGCCGACCGTGCTTTTGCGAGCAGGTAAGCAGAGGAATTGAAGTTAAGTTTTTCGCTGGCCGCCAGCTTGGGCAGCGCCGGAGGGCGCGTATGGTAGCGCACATCGGGCAGGCGATTGAGGAAGGCAATCAAATGATCCGTCTTCAAAACGTGTTTGTGATAGGAACTGAAATTCTGAAACACATCCGGCGTGCGGCCTGAGTAACCCGGGAAAAACATTCCAATAGCTTGGCCTTGATTATTGAGCAGCGCCGCGCCGCGAAAGCCCGGTGTGCGGCGGAATAATTTGAACCGCGCATCGCCCAGCGCTTTTTCCAGCGCGGTGAGGTCACTCTGCAATCCGTCAAACGGGCCCACCAAAGTTTTGGCCACCACATCGGCCAGCCGGACCGGCCCGCCCCGGGGCCGACTCATCATCCCGGGAATCACCGAGACCCGCAGCAACGCGCGGCCTTCCTCCACTTGGGCCAGTGGGGGCGCTGTTCGCACGCGGCGGCTGTCGAGCACCACCCATTCGCCTGCGCCAAATTCCCGCGCCTGAGGTTTGGGAAGTTGATGCCAGCTGCGCTTCACCGAGTCGTACCACATTTTTTCTTTCAACAAATATCCAATGCTCAGATCCGCGTTGGCCAGTTGATGATGCGCGGCGTGCAGCGCGGCTTTCAGGCGCTTGAGGCTGGCGGTTTGCAGCCGGAACAAGGTGTCGCCGTTGGGCAAGCCCGAGAGATTAAATGCGTTGGGCGTGCCCGGCTTGTCGAGGTAGGCTTCAAAAGTAAACACCAGCTGATCTCCCAGAGCGGGATTGTGCAGCGTGAAAAATCGCGGGTCCGCCTGCGCGCCCAGGATGGTTCGGATGTGGGTATTGGCCAGCGCCGCCCGCGGGCCGTGGCCCTGGCTGGCAAAGGTAAATTGATTGCCCAGCACCTGCACCGGATCGCGCTGCCGCATCCCGTGGCTGTAGCTGAGCGAAAGTGCCGGGAACTGATAATCGCCTCCCACCTTGAGCAGCATATATTGGTCGAGGTCGCCGTGTTGAAGATTCACCACTTGCGCCGGGAACGCGCCATTTTCCGTCACCACCTGAAAGCGATTGCCGCTGAGTTTGAGATGTTTGCCGGTGATGACATAGCCATTTTGGGACACAAAAAATCCGGTGGACCAATCCCGCGCCGCAAACGAAGCGCGCGACTGCGCATCCACCATCGGGTTGGGTGGTTTGGGCGCGGCCAACCGGGCCTGCAATTGGGCGGCCAGCGTGCGCGCATCGCGCAGTTGCTCGGGCGTGAGCAATCGTTCCAATGAATCGCGACCGGTGATGGCGGCTTGTTGACGCTGGCGCGCGGCCAGCCACCACCAAGCATAAGCACGCACGGGGTCATCCCCGCCGAGCAATTCATTTTGTGGCTCGGGCATTTCGCCCGGTTGTTCGGAATCATACCACTTGCCAAGCACCGCCGCTGCGTGGAGCCCTTGGCCCGCGGGCACCAGCAATTCCAGCCGTTGCAAATTAGCGTTGCCGGGCACAGGCAAATAACGCGCTTGCGCGCTGGCCAATACCGCACTGGCCTTGGCCAGTTGAGCCGGCAGCGTTTCCGCCGGATGCACCGTGGCAAAGGCGACGGGCACCTGCAAGGTCACCTGCTCGCCGGCGCGCCGGCCTTGATAATAAAATAATCCCAAATTGTATTGGCTGGGCGCGTGCCCCATACGGGCGGCCTGTCGATAGAGCTTAAAGGCGCGCGGCAAATTGGGAGGAACGCCAAGGCCGTTTTCGTGCAGCTGGGCGAGGTTGTAAAATGAATCGGGTTGCTCGTGCGCAACGGCTTTTTCCAGCCACTGCGCCGCGCGCGCCAAATCGATGGGCACGCCTTCGCCCCGTTGATACATCACGCCCAGCGCGTGCAGCGAGGGGCCGTAGCCTTGGCGGGCGGCCAACAGAAAATGATCGTGCGCGTCCTGAAATAAACGGTTTTCGCTGGGCATCAATTTGCCGTCGCCATTCTTATCCCAAACCTTGATCTGTTCCGGCGTGAGCGCGGCCACATTCACGCGCCCGCCCTGATTGTGATAGAGAATGCCCAGCTGATGATACGCGGCCACCACACCCTGCGCGGCGGCGCGTCGCAGGAATTGCTCGGCCAATGCGGGGTTGGGAGCGATGACTTGGTTGAGGTGCTTGAGGCCATTCTGATGAATGCGGCCGAGATTATATTGCGCCACGGAATGGCCCTGTTTGGCGGCGAACTGATAAAGCTCCAGCGCTTTCATCAGATCGCGTTGCACGCCCTGGCCGGTTTCATAAAGATAAGCGAGGCTCGCCTGCGCCATCGCGTGCCGCGTGCGGGTGGCGCGTTCGTATTCCACGGCGGCGTCTTTGAAATTTCCCATCCGCTGAAACAGCAAACCGCGATTGTAAAAATCAGTGGCGTCACTGGAGATCGCCGAGGGGTCGTATGGATTTCTCGCCCCACGAACCTGCCGGTGACGGGGGTCGGGCGTGCCAAACTTGATGAGATGCTCGTACAGATCCCAACGCATAAACACCTGTCGCATCGCGGCTTCGTGTGCTGGTCTTGCCAGCATTCCGCGTTGTTCAAAAACGCGGGCAATATCGGCCAGAATTTTTTCGTAACGCGCGCGCTGCTGGGCGTTCGCATAAAGTTGCAGCCACTCCTCGGGATTCGGCTGCGCGCCCGCGCCGGGCAATTGCGGAACCAAATGATACGCCAAAGCAATCGGCCCGCACAAAGGCCGTTGGGTCCAGGGAGCGGGAATGGAAACGGCATCCTCCGGAGGCAGAGCCAGTGCGGCGGGATGGTTTCCCACAAACTGCGCGCCACCCTTGAACCAACTTCGCATCACGGCCAGCCATCGCTCGGCCATCAACCGGCCGGCGGTTTGCCGGGGCGTTTCAGGCACAAACTCAGGTGCCGGTGCCACAGTCGGTGCCGGCGCCGCTTCGGCTCCGCCCGCACGCGGGGGCAGGGCGCCCTGAAATATCAGCGCGCCGCCCAATAGAGCGGTGACTTGAATGGTTCGCAGATTCATTTTATCGGCTTCATTCTCTTGGTTGCCCAGCCTGTTCAAGCCAGGACAAGTACGATTATCCGGCATGGAGCAGCAAATCTCGGGCCAACTTTTTGAAAACCCTGATCAAACCCAAAAACGGTCTTTTTCCAGAAAAACCATAAAAATACCTGTTTTTGAGAAAATGGCAAAAAATGCCAGAATTGCCAAGTTTATCATCTTTATAAAAATGGCCTAAAACGAAAAAAACAGGCAAAAATAGCGTGTTTTACAAAAAATCAATTTCAGCCCCTATAATGGCACGGGGCTTGCTGCACGCGGGGCATGATTGATGCGCTTTTTAGCGGAGCCAACTACCAGGGCGTGAAGAAGATGCTCGATGCTTCCACGCTGCGGCAGGAGGCCATCGCCAGCAATTTGGCGAATGTCGAGACGCCGCATTACAAGCGGATGGACGTGCAGTCCACGTTTGCCTCCGAGTTGTCGCGCGCCATCGGCACCGGCTCGGCCGATGCCGTCCGCGGGGTGCAGGCGAAGATCACGGTGGATACTTCCGCCGTGGCGCAGAATCGCGATGGCAACTCAGTGCAGCTTGAGAAGGAGCTAATGCTGTTACAGAAAAATATGGTGGCCCACCACATGCAGACCCAAATGATTTCCGGCACGTTTTCCAAATTACGTTCGGCCATCAAAATGCGATAACATTTTCCCTAACCCTTATTATGAACATTAACATTTTACCCGGAGCCGGCAGCGCCGCTTCTGCTTTACAGGCAGAGAAGGTGCGGATGGAGGTGATTTCCCAAAACATCGCCAACGCCAATACCACCCGCACCGACAAGGGCGGCCCGTACCAACGCCAAGTCGTTCGCTTTGAAACGATTATGGCCAATCAGTTTGACCCCACCAGCGCCAAGGCCGAAGTGCGTGTGGCGGGGATTGAAACCGATAACCGTCCGTTCAAGATGATGCATCAGCCCGGCCATCCCGATGCGGACGCCGAAGGCATGGTGAAATTCCCTAATGTAAATGTGCACGAAGAGATGGCGGATTTGATCGCCTCTTCCCGTGCGATGGAGGCGAACCTTTCCATCATCCGCACCGCGCGCCAAATGGCGATGCAAACGCTGTCCATCGGCAAGAATTAATTTTAACGACACACGATTATGATCCCCGTAAATCCAGTAGCAGCGCAGGGGCTGGCGGACATCTACCGCCAGCAACGCGCGATTATGGATCGCAGCCGCGAGATCACCGATGCCAGCAAGGTCGGTGCGCCCGTGGCGCCGGAGGGCGCGCAAGCTGCGGGCCAGCCGGAAGCGGTTGGCTTTGGCGGCGTGCTCGATAAATTTGTCAACGAGGTTAACACCAAGCAGCTCGACTCCACCCAGGCGATTAACGATTTGCTGGCGGGGAAAGACATCCCGCTGCATCAGGTAATGATCACCATGCAGGAAGCCGGCGTGGCGTTCCAGCTGATGGTGGAAGTGCGCAACAAGCTACTCGAAGGCTATCAGGAACTCATGCGCATGCAGATTTAGTGAACCCAATTTTGCAAACCCCAACAACACTGAACAATGGATAAAATAAAAGCAATGGCGATGCAGCTCCTGACCATCTGGCAGCAGCTCGGCTTGAACCAAAAAGTAACCGTGGCCGCCTCCGGCCTGCTCGTCGCAGGCGCGTTGTCGGTGGTGGTCTTTTTCACCAGCAAAACGGATTTTGCGTTGCTGTACGGCAATATGGATTCCAAGTCCGCCGGCGAAATCATCACCGTACTTGAAGAACAAAAAATTCCATACGAAGCCGGCGCCGGTGGCACCAGCATCAAGGTGCCGCGCGATAAAGTGTATAGCCTACGGATGACCCTCGCCAGTCGCGGCCTGCCCAAGGCCGGCGATGTGGGTTGGGAATTGTTCGATAATAAAAACACCGTGAGTATGTCGGATTTTGTGCAGCAGCAAAACAAGGTGCGCGCGTTGCAGGGTGAACTGGCGCGAAGCATCGCAATGATTCAAGGCGTGAGCAGCGCTCGCGTGCACGTGGTGCTGCCCAAGACGCGGTTGATTGTGGATGACAGCAAAAAAGCCACCGCGGCCGTACTTTTAAGCCTCAGCAGTGCGGGCTCGATTCGGCCCGAGGCGGTGCATTCCATTCGCCACTTGGTGGCCGGCGGCATCGAAGGGTTGCAGCCCAATAACGTGATGGTCACGGATAATTACGGCAACACGCTCACCGCTTCCGGTGAGGAAAACGGTTCCTTCGCGATGGCCAATAACCGGCTTACTGTCCGGAGCAATTTTGAGAAATATCTCGCAAATCAGGTGCGGTCATTACTGGATCCGGTTTTGGGGCCGGGCCAAGTGGTGGTCAAGGTGAGCGCGGAAATCAATCACGATCAAATCACTCACACGGCCATTAAGTTTGATCCCGATGGAGTGGTGACCAATCAATTCCAATCCACCATCGACACCAGCGGCAACACCACCCCGCGCCCCGGTGGTTTAGCCGGCACGCCCTCCACCACCAACACCAGCACCAACAACACCGGAGGCGCCTTGGCCAACAACATGCAAAACAAAGAAGAGAAAACAATTTCGTTTAACAACAGCCAAAACACCACCAACACAGTGCTCGCCGTGGGCAAGCCCGAGCGCATAACAGCCGCCGTGCTGGTGGCGCAGGGCGCAACCGCCCGCGATGGTGCGGCGATGTTGCAGCTCAAAAATATTGTGAAAAATGCCATTGGCCTCCATATCGATGGCGGCGCGGGCGCAATACGGCCCGATGACGTTACGGTGGAGGAAGTTGTCTTTAATGACGCCCACCTCACCGCGGCAAAAGAGGAACTTGATTCCGCCGCCACAAAGGCGATGATCGGTGACCTTGTACGGAACATCCTGTACGTGTTGCTCGGTGCGGGTGCGTTGATGGCGTTTGTGAAGCTCGTGAAACGCAGCGCCGACGAAGCGATCCCCACCGGCGTGCCCGTGGGTCAATTGCTCGCCGGCACCGCGATGGTCGCCGCGCCCGCTGGCGCAATGGCCGGAGGCGCGGCAATGGCTGCATCGGCAGGCGGAGCCCCCGCAGGGGCAATCGATTCCGAGGCGCAAATGGCCGCCTCGGCCAAATCATTGGAAGACATTGAAGAAGCTTTGAAAGATCCATCCAAACTTTCGACCACCGAAATCCAGCAGCTCATGGACCGCCGCAAGGAGGAGAAAGAGCGCCGCAAGATGCTCGAAGCCATGGCGGAAGAAGAGGATGAAGAGGATGTCGAAGTCATCGAGCAGGAAAAACAAAAGCTGATCATGGACTTTGGTCTCGGCAAGAAACAGCCCGAGCGCGTGAACATCGAGGTGCTCCGCGATATGATTAAAGACAACCCCGAATCCATGGCCGTGGCCGCCCGCCGCTGGCTCGGTGGCGCCGGGGAGGATAAGGAAGATGAAAGCGGCAACCCCGCTGATGGAGCCGCAAGCTAACCCGAACTGAAAATTGAACCATGGCTGAAGCACGCAAAAAAAAGAAAAACGCCCCCGAGGGTCTGCGATTGACGCAATCACAGAAGTTGGCGACCTTCCTCATCGTCATGGGCGAGGATGCCGCGGCGGATATCATCAAGAATTTTGATGACAACGAACGCGAGCTGGTGTGCGCCGAGATGGCTAACTTGCCTTTGCTCGACAGCACCGAACAGGGCGCCGTGCTGCAGGAATTCACCGGCATGGCCGTGGAAGCGCAATCGGGCATCAGCGGTTCAGTGGATTTCACCCGGGCCGTGCTGGAAAAATCCGTGGGCCTTTTCAAGGCGGCGGAAATTATCGGCCGCGTGGGCACCGCCCGCACAAGCGTGGCCACGATGCAGCAAATCATCGATTTAGATTCCGTTTCGATTTGTAATTTGCTCAAAGAAGAAGACCCCCAAACCATCGCGTTAGTGGTCAGCTATTTGCCCGCGCAAAAAGGCTCCGAAGTGCTGATGAGCATGCCCGATCGCGTGCGCGAACTGGTGGTTGAAAAACTGGCCACTCTCGAATCCACCCCCATCGAAGTGGTGGAAACTCTTGGCGAAGTGCTTTCTGCCAAAGTCGGCGAGCGCGTCAGCCGCGCGTTGAACCAAACCGGTGGCGAGAAATCCGCCGCCGCCGTGCTCAACGCGATGGGCAAGGACGAGCGCAAGAAGCTGCTCGACAATATGGACGAACGCACCCCGGATTTGGTGCGCTCCATCCGCATGAAGATGTTCACCTTCGACGATTTGCAAACGCTCGACGTCAAGACCATCCAGAAAATTATGCGCGAAGTGGACGCCAGCAAACTGGCCGTCGCCCTCAGCGCCGCTACCGACACGCTCAAGGACGCGATGCTCGGCTCACTCTCCAAACGCGCCGCCGAAAACGTCCGCGAAGAAATCGACAATATGGGCAAAATCTCATTGCGCGAAGTGGAGGCCAACCAAAACTCAATCATCGATGTGGTGCGCCAACTCGAAACCGAAGGCGAAATCTCACTCGAAGGCGAATAAACAAATAAAAAATTATGGTACAAGCCATCGACAACATTGTTACCGAAGCCCCGCTACGCGGCATCCGGCTGGCTATCGGCCCTGCCGAGGCGTTGCTGCCCGAGGAACCCGCCGGCCCCACGCACGAAGAGCAAATGGCCGAGCAGGAAACCGCCGGCCACCAACGCGGCCGCGATGAAGCCGCCGCCGAATACGAGCCGAAACTCGCCGCCTTACGCGCAGAGCTGGAAGCCTCCAAGGCCGAGGGCGCCAACCAGCAATTGACGACCATCGAGGAAACCGTGCAGTCGCAACTCGCCACGCGCCTCAACGAACTCGAAGCGGAGTTGATCGAATTTTCCACCGAAGCGGCCATCCGCCTCGTGCACGGCTTGCCCATTAGCACCGGCGTCATCGAGGCCGCCATTCGCGAAACGCTCGAGCATTGCGAGCAGGATGCCGAGGTGTCGGTCCATTTGCATCCCGAAGATTTAAAATTATTGAAGGCCCACCAAAGCGAGCTGTTGCAGGATTCGCCCCACCAACGCCGCGTGCGGTATTTGGAGGGCACGGAAGTTTCCCGCGGCGGTTGCCTCGTGGAAACCCGCTGCGGCGTCATCGATGGCCGCCGCGAAACCCGCGAATCTTTGTTGCGCGAAGCAGTGAGCGCTTAATGAAATGATTGCCGACCCACAAAAAACCAGTTCCCGCACGAGCCAAGGGGTTCGGCAGTTGCGCTCGCGCCTGTCCAATACCCGCCTCGTCGAGAACCGTGGCCGCGTGACGCAGATGATCGGATTGGTCATCGAGTCGCAAGGGCCGATGGCGTCGGTTGGCGAAATTTGCCGCATCGAGTCGCGCATCACCGGCCAAAAGTTACTGGCCGAAGTGGTGGGCTTCCGCGATCGCAATCTGTTGCTGATGCCGCTCGGCGAAGTGCAGGGCATCTGTCCCGGTAGCGAAGTGGTGGCCACCGGCCATTCCCTGCGCGTGCCCGTGGGCGAAGAATTGTTGGGCCGCGTGATCGATGGAATGGGCGAGCCGCTCGATGATTTGGGCGCCATCCCGCAACTGCCGCTTGCCGAGCTAAACCTTGAAACGCCGCACCCCCTCAAGCGCGGCCGCATTGATCAAACTTTTGAAACCGGCATCAAAGCCATCGATACCTTTACGCCGCTTGGCCGCGGCCAACGCCTCGGCATCTTTGCCGGCAGCGGTGTGGGCAAATCCACTTTGATGGGAATGATGGCCAGCAAATCCGAAGCGGATGTAAACGTCATCGCGCTCATCGGAGAGAGAGGCCGGGAAGTACGCGAATTTTTGGAACGCGATCTCGATGAAGAAGGTCGTGCAAAATCCGTGGTGGTCGTGGCCACCTCCAACGAACCCGCGCTGGCCCGCGTGAAGGGCACGTTTTTGGCAATGACGATTGCTGAACATTTCCGCAGCCAAGGCAAAAATGTGTTGTTGATGATGGATTCCATCACGCGCTTTGCAATGGCGCAGCGCGAGATCGGCCTTGCCATTGGCGAGCCGCCCAGTTCGCGTGGCTACACGCCTTCAGTTTTTTCGTTGCTGCCGCAATTGCTCGAACGCGCGGGCAACAACGAGCACGGCTCCATCACCGGTTTATTTAATGTGCTTGTGGAGGGCGATGATATGAATGATCCGGTGGCCGACGCCGCGCGGTCCATTCTCGATGGGCACCTCGTGCTCTCGCGCGAATTGGCTTCGCAAAATCATTATCCCGCCATTGATGTGTTAGAAAGTGTGAGCCGGCTGGCGCACGATTTGCTCACGCCCGAGCAACGCGCCCACATGGGCCACGCCCGCGAAAGTATGGCGGTGTATCGCAAGAGTCAGGATTTAATTTCCATCGGCGCGTATCAAGCCGGCAGCAATCCGAAGATCGACGAAGCCATCAGTTTGCACGAACCGATGCGCGATTTTTTGCGGCAGGAAACCACCGTCGGCAATGGCCGGGATGAAAGCTGGAAACAACTCATCCAAACCTTAGGCCAAGCCCAAGCCCAAGCCGCCCAAGCCGTACAAGGGCCCGGGCAGCCCGGAGATCAATTTGCGCCGCAACCATTTCAACCGCAACAACAACCCGGCGGCCAACCGCCAATGATGGCCTGAAATGAAACCGTTTAACTTTTCACTCAAGACCGTACTGGAAGTTCGTTCCAATGAGGAACAAGCCGCCAGTGACGTGTACGCCCAGGCGCGCGGCGCAGTGGAAACGCTGCAACTGCACTGGCGCGCGTTGGATGAAGCGGTGGACGCGAATTTAACCGCTTGCCGCAGCGCCTTCGATGGCCAGGCGCAAAGCGGCGATTTGGCTCAATTGCAGGGATCACTGCGATCGTTGCGCGCGCAGTTGGCTGAGTTGGAACCAGAATTGCTACGCTTGCAGAGTGTGATGGATGAAAAATGGCAATTGCTGTTGGAAGCCCGTCAACGCCGCGAGGCACTCGAAAAAATGCGCGACAAAAAACAAACACTGCACCAACACGAAGCGCGTCGCACGGAGCAAAACGCCATCGACGAAATGGTGCTCCTACGCGAAGCCAGCGGATTGGCCACAAAAATTTAACGGAGGAACACTATGAAAAAGTTTTTGAAATCTCGATGGTTCGTCGCGCTGCTGGGAGGCATTTTGTTTATCGCCACGCTGGTGGGGTTGACGTTGAAATCGAAAGATGTGTTGTTGCAGGCGGCGCTGAAATCTTCGGGGGTGACTGAGCAGGCCGAAAAGGAACACGCGGCGGAGAAAGCAAAGGAAGCTGAGATCCCCGATACAATTGAGACCGTGGCCGAGACACCCGAATCCCGTGCGCAAAAGAGGAACAAGCCGGAACAAGACCGCACGTTCACGCGTCATTTCGCAGCACTCGACCGGGCGACTGCGGCAGGGAATTTCCCGTTAAGCGATCCTAGTTTTGGTGAACTGATTCAGGGCCTCCGCGCGCGCGAAAGACAATTGGTCAAACGCGAGGCGGAATTGGAAGAATTGAATAGTCACCTTAACGAACATCTCAAGGAACTTCAATTTCACACCGATCATATCACGATGAATCGCGCGCACTTGGACAAATTGCTGGAGGGCAAGGTGAATGAGATTCGCAAAAATGAAACCAACAAACTGATGCAGTTGGCGGGGATGTATCAGGATATTATGAACACCGGCGATGCGGTGAATCGTGAAGACAATCTCCGGAGGCTGCTGCGCGCTTCCCACACGGATGAGCCCACGCTGAATGCAAAGGTCTTTCAATTTATGGATTCGACCAATCAAGCCACGGTCATCCGAATACTGTTAGCCGGCGATGCCGAGGACGTGAAACTTCACAACACCATGATCAAGGAATGGCGCCGAATAATGGTCAATCCCATTGCGTCGCCCACCACGACTCCATAAATGACTCTATCAATGACACCTTTATCCACACAATCCAGAGCAGCCGACGCACCCGCAGGCGATCCTTTTTTGGGCCCCAGAGCGCCATCCGAGCCCGCTGCGGAAGATCAGGGCTTCGACAAAGTATTCCGTGAAGCTTCGGCTGAGCCCGAAGGCGCCGAACGGGAAAAGGCGGCCGAACAGGAGAAAGCCGCTGAAGATAAAGCCAAAGCCAATGCCGAGGAAGAAGCTGCGCGGCAAAAAAATCGCAATAAGGAATTGGCCGGACTGGGGCATACCTCTCCATTGCAGACAGATCTTACGAACCAAGCCAAAGCAAAATTGAAAGCGTCGGCGAAGGATGCTCAGCCCGAAGGCAAACAAGCTTCCGCCGCCGCGGCGCTGAAAGTTGAGGACGGCCTGAATGTTTCAAGTGAGCCCAAATCCCTCAAAGCCAAAGGCGGCGAGCATTCTGCAGAAAACTCTGATGTAAAATCTGACGCGGCCAAGGAAGCACAAAAGGCATTGCAGGCAAGCAAGCAAGCTGCCGCCAAACAAACCGGTCGATTGAAAAAGCAACAGGCCGCGCGCGCACAGTTGAAGGCGGAAGATGTGAAGCAAGCGACTGCCAAGGCGGATTTGGAAAGCGCCCGGCAAAATTTACCCACCGCTGCGACAGCCAAAGGCGCGGCAGTAAAACCTGCACAAACGGCTGATAAAACCGGCAATTTGCCCGAAGGCGAATGGGAAATCGTGAACGGCACGCAAGTTGCTCAGAACAACCCGAAGATGGCTATGATGGCAAAAACAACCCCCCCCGCGCCGGAAGGATCCGTAGCGAGATGGGAAGAGCTGCGCCCGGCGACCAGTGCCGAGCTCGGCGGCGGTGCGTCCAGCCAACAACAGGATCTGCCGCGCGAACAAGCCCGCGAATTGACCGCGCCCGCGCAAGCGGTCGCCACTCCCGCCGCCACCGGCACGGCGGCGACTCAGGCGTTTACGCCAGTGCCCGGCCAGATTTCGGCCACGCTTGAAAAAATTTGGAACGCCGTCACTACGTTTCGCGCCAAGGGCGCTGATCAGATGACAGTGAAGCTGCAGACAGAAAATCAGCAAATGGAGTTGACCATTCGCTACAACCAAGGCGGCTTGGAAATCCAGGCGCGGTTGGGGCAGGGCGACGGCCAACAGCTTGCCGGCCAATGGAATGAGCTCCAGCAATCGCTCGCCGAACGCGGTGTGACCTTGCGCGACTTGGATCGGGAAGAGGCCGAAATGCCCCGTTTTTCTGAGGATTTAGACGAATTTGACTCTTCTGAAAGCCGCCGCCACGCGTCGGCCGGGGAGGATGATGAGGAGCCGCTCAACTGGGGTGGATTGAATTTGGACCGCGAAGAGGATGAAGAATCCACGCCGCGCCGCGCCACCGCCCCTGCTGAAAATGCCAACTGGGAAAGCTGGGCCTAAACAGTTTAACGAAACAAAGAGGAACGAATTATGATTGTAAACGCGACACAAATCACCGGATTCAAAGCCGAAGCGCCTGAGGCAAATGAGCGCGTGCCGGTGAAGATGCTTGGCCAGAATGAATTTTTGAAATTGCTCGTCACCCAGATGCGCAATCAGGATCCGATGCAGCCGGTGAGCGATACGGAGTTTATCGCGCAAATGGCGCAGTTCAGTAGCTTGGAGCAAACCAAGACCATGGGCGCGGACATCTCCAAGCTGCGCCAAGGCAACGACTTCCTGCAGGCCACTAACCTGCTGGGCAAAGAAGTGCGCCTCAGCCTCGGAGACATGGAATTTACGAAGGGAATCGTGACTGACCTCAACGTCAAGGATGGCGAAGCGAGGATCATTGTAGGCAACAAATCCTACACTCTGGACCAAGTGAACTCCGTTACTGCGGAGGCTCCAGAAACCGAAGAAACTACAACCACGGAATAAGTTATGATTCGATCACTCAATACCGGCGTACTCGGCATCAAGCAGTTTCAAACCAGCCTCGATGCCATTGGTAATAACCTGGCCAACATCAACACGATTGGCTTCAAAGGCGCCCGCGTCGATTTCTCAGACACCCTCGCGCAAACCATGCGTGCCCCCACGCCCGACACCGCCACCACCAGTGGCGCTGCCGGCATGCAAGTGGGTAATGGTGTCACCGTCTCGGCCATCAAAAACCAATTCACACAGGGCGCCATTAAGCAAACCGGCGTGCGCACGGATATGGCCATCACCGGCGAAGGCTTTTTTATGGTGAAAGACGCCACCACCAATGAGCTCTTTGTCACCCGCGCGGGCGATTTCCGCGAAGACAAAAATGGCTATTTGGTCACCAACGATGGTTACCGAGTTCAGGGCCTCAACAAGCAGGCACCCGCAAATACCGCGTCGGAAAAGCTGGAAATCGGCGATCTCAAGCTCGATGTGGGCAAGTACACCGAGGATCGTTCCAGCGTGTCGCTGGATACTTCCTCCAATATTTTCACCAAAACCGCCCATGCTTATACCACGGGTAATCAGGTGAAATTTAGCAGCACCGTGCCCAGTGTGGCCGGCGGAACGGCCACCACGTCCACAGTTTATTTTGTGGCGAAGGTGACCGATGACACCTTCAGTTTGCACTCAACCGCCGCCGATGCGGCATCCGGTGCGAATAAAGTGAACCACACCGTTGCCAGCCCAACGGAGGCCACCGTGAGCAGTGTCACCTATGGTAGCGATAAAATGGCCCTCGCCAGCGGCCACGGGATGTCGACAGGCGATACGTTTTATGTGACCGGCGGCACCATGCCCGGCGGGTTAACCGACGGCCAGTCGTACTTCGCCCGGATATCCAGCGATGATATTTATTTCCACACCACCTCCGCCGACGCCACGGCTGGCACCAACACGGTGGACATCACCACGGCGGGAAGCGGGTTCAAACTTTACAAGGACACGGGCACCGTCTCCTCGCTCACCCTCACCGGTGGCGCGAGCATCAGCTCCTACAGCATGGGAGCCAACGGCAAAGTGAATATGCTGCTCACCGACGGCACGCAATACTCGCGAGCACAAATGTTGCTGCAAAATTTCCAGAACCCCC
>JAAZZB010000017.1 GCA_014239365.1 Verrucomicrobiia bacterium
AAGATTATGCCAACAGGAAAAGTAGCACGGTTCTTCGACCAAAAAGGTTTCGGTTTCATCCAACCCGATGACGGCGGCAAAGATTTGTTCGTCCACATCAACGAGGTGGATGGCGGCCAACTTCAGGAAGGTGACGCCGTTGAGTTTGAGGAAACCGAAGGCCGTAAAGGCCCGCAGGCTTCCAGCGTGAAGGTTGTCTAACCTTCGCCTCGCTGACAGCTCAACAACTCCAACCCGCCTAGGGGCGCCTCTCACTCATTTGAGAACACCCCTGCAGGCGGAGCTTTGGGTTAAACACCCCGCACGGTTCAGCAATTCAGCAAGGATCAATATCCACTCTGCGGATTCCCAGAAGCTAAACACAGATGACACAGATGACACAGATGACACAGATGAGCAGGATATTCAGGATTCATCATCATCCTGTGCATCGTGAAAATCCGTGTTCATTAAACTTCAATCAATCAACCCCGCCTCGCGCAGGGCTTTGAGCATCATCACTTTGGTCGGCACGCCGCCGGCGTCCGGATAACGGCGTCAGCCGAGGCCGTAGTCGTCGAAGCCACGCGCTTCCGGATCGATATCCAGCCCGTGAATCCGAATGGAAGGGCTGCCAAGGAAGCGATTCTGCACCGCTTCCGTTTCCGTGGCGATGTCTAAAACTTGAATCGACTGCGAAATGTTCTGCTCCGCCAAAACCTCCCGCAAGCGTGCGACCGCACGCGCTCCATTGGGTCAGCTGCCGGATTTGAGCACCACGATGGCGTCCGTCCCCACCGGCCCCTGCGCCGTGGTACACGCACCCAACCCAAGGGCCAAGGTGCAGACAGCGATGTACTTGAAAACATTCATCACAAAATTTCGTTGCGGACTCGCAAGCTCGTCCCTCCATTGCGAGTGCCGCTAGAGTGGCATTGGAGAAACGAGCTTGCGAGTCCGAATATCCAAAATCACCCCTGCAAAAACCGCTCAAAGAAATTGTAAATCACCGCGTTGCTTTTTTCGTTCGGCGAATGTGCGGGGCGATTGGTCATCGCGACGCGGTTTTTGACGCCGAGTAAATCGTTGACGGCGATCGAATGATTGAGGGCTTGCCAGCGGTGCGGGCCATCCTCGGAACCGCCGCTGACGAGGAACGGGCGCGGGGCCATTAGCGCGTGCAATTCGTGGAGGTCGCGATGGGCGGCGAGGAGTTTGGGGTACAACCCGCGGGCGGGATTGGTGGCGGTGGGCACGCCGCGTTTGCGCCAGGGTTTGGGATGATAACCGAGGTACCACGGCTCCCAGTAATTTACGCTCGGGCGCGTATCGAAAACAATGCCGGGATCCGACCACGCGGCGCAGGCAAATTTGTCGAACAAACACGAGCCGAACATCGCCCACTTGCCGCCGTACGAATGGCCGACGATGCCGATGCGCTTGCTGTCCACTTCCGGTCGTTGCGCGAGGACGTGCCACGCATTGGCCGCCGCACAGCCGAGCATCGAGAGCGGCTGCACGGTGGCGTTTTTTATCGATGGAAAATAAGTGGCGTACGTGCCGTTGTTCGTCGTCTCCGTAGTGCCGATGGATAGCGCCACAAACCCGCGCCGCGCCAGTTGCAGCGCGAAATCCCGATGCGGATTTTTGCCGAGCCCAATCGCCGTTTCCGGTTCATAAAAAACCGTCACCACCGCCGGCCGTTTGCCTTTGCCATCGGGAATGAGCAAGTACCCCGTGGTAGTTTCCACCGGCGTCCACTTAAACCGCACCTTGAGTTGCCGAAAATTCTCTCGTCGTTTGGATTCCAAAACCTCCACCTTTGGCTCCGCAATCAACTCCGGCCACGCCCCCAACAGTCGCATCCAATCCTCGCGAAGCTCCAACCGCCGCCGCGCCCAATCCGCCGGCGTCTTGGCGCGAGCACCATCCTTAAAAACCAACGGCGACCGAAACGCCCCCAACTTCCCTCGCCACTTCTTCGGCGGCGTGAAGTACGGATCAATCGCCCCAATCACATCCGGCCGCCCCAACAACGACGGCCCCACAACCGCTCCCGCGGTCAACCCACCCAAAAATGTTCTGCGATTGGTTAGCGATTGCATAGCCGCAGTATAGAGTTCCCTTTGTCCAAGTCGCGCAAATACCGCGTTTATTGAAATTCTGAAATTTTTTTCTTGTTTCGAAAGTCAGATTCCTGTAGACACCGCCGCTCACGAGGTTTTCGCGCAGGCGGTTCTGTCTGTAGATTGCGAATACATTCCGATTCAGGTGAAAAGGCCTGCTGTTCGGTTTGGCCTTTTAACTGAGTTAGTCGCCGAAACATTCGGCTCGTTCTTTTCCACGCGTCCGGCGGGTAGAGAGTTTATAACACGCCGGACCAGGAAAATAATGAAAGTAAACGAATACGCGCCTCGCGCGCGCAGGGGACGTAGTGTCTCCAAATCCTCCAATGGTAAATCGCGG
>JAAZZB010000009.1 GCA_014239365.1 Verrucomicrobiia bacterium
GTTTTTGGCGCACCACGCTGGCGACTTCGTTGCCGCCGCCTTCGCGTAAGACGTTTAACAGATGCGCCGGTTTGGCAAAATCCAGTTTGCCCGCCAATAACGCGGGCTTCCATTCGATGGCGAGGGCGTGGAGGGCGTTTTTGAAGGCGAAGGTGATAAAGCGATCCCCCGAGCCATCGGCGGCTTGCGCGGCGATGGCGATGGATTCCGCCTCGCGCACATCGCTCGCGGCCACGATGGCTTCCAGCCGCACGCGCGAATGTTCATCGGTCGCGCTGCGGCGCAAAAGTGCAAGCGGGTTTTTTAAACGGTCGTGCCAGCGCCCAACCACTCGCGTGGCATAAGCGCGCGCACGATAATCCTTCGAGGTGAGCAAGCGCTCGAGCAAGGGGCGGTCCACCACTTCGTGCGATTCAAACACGCCGATGGCTTCGAATAGTTTGGCTTCGAGCGCGGGGTCGGTGGGCTTCAGCGCGTCGACCCATTGTTGCGTGGCGGCTATGGCCTTGGCCTTCGGCAAATCCATCAGGCGCAGCTTGGCCAGTTTGCGTGTGCGGCGCAGGGGCGCGGAAAGTTGATTGCATAATTGCGCGGCATTCATTTTAGCCAACGCCGGCGGCTTGAGCAGCGGCTGGCCCTTGGTCGTGATGCGCCAAATGCGGCCGTGCTTTTTGTCGCGATCCGGATGTCGCAGCGAGGCTTGGTAATGGCCGATGATGGGGTTGAACCAGTCGGCAACGTACAGCGCACCATCGGGGCCGGTGTTGAGGTCCACGGGGCGAAAGGCGTTGTGGGTGGAAGTGAGAATGGGCGC
The DNA here is from genome assembly GCA_014239365.1 of Verrucomicrobiia bacterium. Lineage (GTDB taxonomy): Bacteria > Verrucomicrobiota > Verrucomicrobiia > Limisphaerales > UBA1100 > JACNJL01. The sequence continues at coordinate 815 of JAAZZB010000009.1, forward strand.
TAGCGTTTGCAGCTTGTGACCGGCGCCGTTCACGGCGGGGCGGAGCCGCGCGATGTTGCGCGCGAAATAACCGGCAATCAAAAAGTCTCCCTGAAAATCCTTGGGCAACACCGGCGTGTCGACAATTTCGATAATCATCGATTTAATTTTCGTGGCGCCAATCTGTACTGCACCGCCCCAGTAATCGCCCACGATTTGTTCGCTGGCCACCATCCCCGGCAGCAGTTCGCTGACGCCCGGGCCGTTGCTTTTAATAAATGGCTCACCCCAATCGCCAAAAGCAAATCCCCACGGATTGCCGCCGCCGGAGGTGCGCCGGTGTGCGTGCAGTTGACGGCGTAGCGGTCGCAGTCGCCATGAGCCGTGCTCGTCTAGCTTGCGAATGCCCCACGGCGTTTGCACGCGCGAGAAGCAGTGTAGCCCTTGGCTGAAAAACAATTCGCCGCCGGGGCTCCACGCGAAGGAGTTGATGGTTTGATGAGTATCGCCCGTTCCAAAGCCGCTGAAAAGCACTATGCGTTTGTCCGCTTTGCCGTCGCCGGTCGTATCGCGCACGTGCAGCAACTCGCGCCCGTTGCCGATGTACGCGCCGCCATGGCCGAGAGCGAACCCGGTGGGCATATTGAGTCCATCGATGTAGGTGGAAATTTCATCCGCCTTCGCGTCGCCGTTGGTGTCTTCGAGAATGAGCAGCTTGTCATTCGGCTTCGCGCCCGGTTTGAGCTGGGGATACGCCCACGTGCACAGCACCCACAACCGCCCGCGCGCGTCCCACCGCATGCAAACGGGATTGGCGATGCCCATTGATTCATCGGCGAACAAGTTGACCTGTAACTCCTTGTCCACCGCAAACGAAGCCA
>JAAZZB010000063.1 GCA_014239365.1 Verrucomicrobiia bacterium
GCTGGCGCAGGGGCCGCCGGTGCTGGCGCGGGGGCCGCCGGCATTGGAACTGGCGCACCACCGGGAGCCGGCATTGGAACTGGCGCGCCGCCGGGTGGTGGTGCGGGAACAGGCGCACCGCCGGGAGGCGGCACTGGCGGTTGTGGCGGTTGGCCCTCGCTCATCAGTTAATCGTTTAGGTTGGTGATCAGGATTACAAATCCCGAAAGCTATTGCCGCAAACCGCGAGTTATTACCACCCGCACCCCCAAGTGTCTACCACATTCCCCATACCCGCGCCGCGCCCAAGCTTGCCCGACGCCGTCAAAAACCTTACTTTTGGCGCACACCATAATATTATGAATACCCTCTTCGCAGCCCTTTTGGTCGCCGTCTCCGCCGGTAATGACAAAGCTCTCCACCTCTATGAGCTCAATCCCAAAACCGGTGCGCTTGTCCAACGCGCCAAAATCGACCTCCCCGGTTCGCCCGGCGCCCAATGCCTCAGCCCCGATGGCAACCGCCTCTACGTCGCCGTCCGCAACAAAAACAGCGTCGCCGCTTTCCGCATCAATCACGCCAAAAAAACCCTCGAGCCTCTTGGCCTCACCGACATCGGCGCCAATGCCGCCTACGTCGCCACCGATCGCACCGGCCGCACCCTCCTCTGGGCCAGCTACAGCGGCGGCGTGGTGGGCAGCCATTCCATTGCGCACAATGGTGCCGTGGAAAAAAATGCCCTCAGCCGCATCGAAACCCACCGGTGCGCCCACGCCATCCTCACCGATGCCTCCAATCAATTTGCATTCGTGCCGCACACCTGCCCGAATGCCGTTTATCAATTTCGCTTCAACGCCAAGACCGGCAAGCTTACCCAAAACAACCCCCTCACCGCCACCCCCGCCGAAGGCCTTGAGCCGCGCCATCTCGCGTTTCATCCCAAACTGCCCATCGTGTATTTCGATGACGAAAAAGGCGACAGCGTCACCGCCTATGCCTTCAACAAAACCACCGGCCAGTTAAAAGCCTTTCACACCGCCAGCACCCTCCCGAAAGATTTTGATGGCGCCAAAAACACCTGCGCCGACATCGAGATCACCCGCGACGGAAAATTCATCTACGCCTCCAACCGCGGCCACAACTCCATCGCCGCCTTCGCCGTCGATACAAAAACCGGCAAACTAAAATCTCTCGGCCAATTTCCCACCGGCAACATCCCCCGCTCCTTCAACCTCAGCCCCGACAACCAATGGCTCATCGCCGCCGGCCAACGCTCGCACGACCTGCACACCTACCGCCGCAATCCCAAAACCGGCGCCCTCACCAAAGTCTCCCAACAACCCACCGGCAAAGGCCCCGGCTGGGTTCAGTTCATCCCCGTTCACAAAGTGAAAAAGTGAGTGCCGCCGCAGATTTCATTCAGTTCAACCCCGTGCAACGTTCCGCCAGCGTGCCGGAAAACACTACCGCCCTGCGCGAAGCCTGCGCCACACTGGCCGCCCGCGATCTGCACACCAGCTACACCGGCACTCACCTCATCGGCAGCAACGGCAACGTCAGCGTGCGCCGCCCACACAATGGATTGAGCAGCGGCTTTGTCATCACCGCTACTCAGCTTCCTTCAAAGGAAAACCTCGCGCCCGAAGATTGCGTGCACCTCGAAACCTGCGCCCACGGCGAAGCACGTTTTCACGGCAGCAAACTTCCCTCATCCGAATCCATCATGCACTGGCACCTCTTTGAAACCTTCCCCGCCATCCAGGCCATCGTCCACGTGCACGAATCCAACGCGCTTTTATATTCCGAATACAACCGCAGCCGCTGGGCCGAACTGGGCATTGTGGAATCCGCACAAGACATCGGCGGCGGCACCCTCGAAGTCGGCCAAGCCACCGCCCAAACCTTCACCACCGAGTCGGACTACGTCATCCTAAAAAACCATCGCCCCGACTGGGACTTAGGCCGAACCGGCACCGTCATCCTCGGCCAAACACTGGACGAAGCCCTCGCTCGCACCCTGAAAATCCACGAGGCGTTAACCCCACGGTAGGGACGCGCTGTGCGCGTCCGTGGACATGCACAGCATGTCCCTACCACCACCCCCCTTTCAACCTCACCTAAAGCGTAAAGCTCGGCAGCTCCACGCGCGCGCCGCCTTGTTCGGCGGATTGGTGGGCGCAGATGCCGACGGCGGTCCAGTTGGCCGCGGTCTTGGCGTTGGGCCAAGGATCGCGATCCTCGACGAGGGCGCTTAAAAATTCGTTCACCATATGCGGATGACTCCCGCCGTGGCCGCCGCCTTGGACGAAGGAAAGGTGATCGGCGTCCTCAATGGTTTGCGTAAACTTTCGGATGGGCTCGGGCAGCAGATGCGCGAAATCGGGCACCTCCACGCGCTCGGGGATTTCCGCCTCCGGCCGCTTGGCCACGTGCAGGATGTGCGGATCATTTTCGGTAAGCGTCCACTCGAAACTTTTTTTGGTGCCGTACACGTCAATGCTCTCGCGGTACTGCCGCGCAACATCATAAAGACATCGCCAAATATGCGCCGACACATCGCTATCTTTGATTTTGATGTGGCAGCTCTCCACGGCAAATCGGTTGCCGCTCTTGGCCGCAATATCATCCCGCACCGTGCCGCTACCAAAACAACTCACATATTCCGCAAGCCCATCCACCATCCCGAGGCACGGGCTCACCACGTGCGTGGCGTAGTGCATCGGAATCATCGCCTCCCAATAGCTCGGCCAACCGTCCATATCCTGCGGATGACTCGCGGCAAGATATTGCAGCTTGCCCAGCTCGCCGGTGTCATAAAGTTCTTTGATAAACAAAAACTCGCGGCTGTAAACCACCGTCTCCGCCATCATATATTTCAGGCCAGTTTCATTGACCGCTTGGCACAACGCCTCGCAATCCTCAATCGTCGTCGCCATCGGCACCGTACACATCACGTGCTTGCCAGCGCGCAGTGCTTTGAGCGATTGCGCCGCGTGATCGGCGATCGGCGAATTAATATGCACCGCATCAATCTCCGGATCCTTCAGCAGTGCATCGTAATCCACGTAACGCTTTTCAATGCCAAATGCATCGGCCACCTTGTTCATCTCCGCCTCATTGCGTCGGCACACAGCCACGAGATTGGCATTGGGATGTGCCTGATGAATAGGGATAAATTCCGCGCCGAACCCAAGGCCGACGAGCGCGATGTTGAATGTAGGGTCGCTCATTGGTTTGGAAAATAAAAAGTAGAGCGGAAAAAGTCAAAGCGCTTTGACTTTCCCTGGCCGGATTCATACCTTCGGGGATGCGCACACCGGTAGGGACGAGTTCCACCTCGTCCCATTTTTTTCACCACAGAGACACAGAGCACACGGAGGCTGACATTCTCTGTGCCCTCTGTGTCTCTGTGGTGAATCCAAATTCAGGCAAGGTGGAACTCGCCCCTCCCATCACACTATGACCGCCCTCGAAATTGCCCAAGCACTCGTCCGCCTCCCCAGCGTCAACCCGCTACACGATCCCGCCAGCGCGGGCGAGGGGGCCGTGGTCGATTGGCTGGAGCAATGGGGCCACACGCAGAAACTCAAAACCCTTCGCGAACCGGCACTGCCCAAGCGCGACAACATTTCTTTCACCATCACTCAGGGTAACGGCCCGCATCTGTTGCTCAATGGCCATACCGACACCGTCAGCGTCGCCGGTATGAGCATCGAACCCTTCAGCGGCGAGGTGCGCGACGGGCGATTGTGGGGACGCGGCTCCACCGACATGAAAGGCCCGCTCGCCTGTATGCTCGCGGCGTTGCTCGATCTGCGCGCGCGGGATGACTGGCGCGGCACGGTCACCGTCGGCTGCGTGGTGGACGAGGAAACTGAGTTTCAGGGCATCGTTAAATTGATTGAAGACCACGACCCGTGGGACTTCGCCGTGGTGGGCGAGCCCACCGAATTGCGCATGGTGCGCGGCTGCAAAGGTTGCCTCCGAACGGTCGTCCGCGTCCGCGGCCGCGCCGCGCACAGCAGCGATCCCGCCCAAGGCCGCAACGCCATCGTCGGCATGGCGCCGGTGCTCGAAGCGGTGCAGGAATTTTTTGATAATGAAATCAGCCAGTTCAACCGCGAAGGCTTCAGCCCGTGCACCGGTTCCGTGGGGCTCATCGAGGGTGGCACCGCGGTGAACATCGTGCCCGACGAATGCGCCGCCACGTTCGACATCCGAACTGTTCCCGGACAAGACACCGCCGCCACTTCCGCCGCATTAGCAAAATTCGTTCACGCGCGCATAGGTGAACGCGAAGGGTACGAATTGATTTTTGACCCGCCCTATCACGACAGCCCCAATTTCGAAACCGCCGCCGACCATCCACTCGTACAAACCGCCTGCGCCCTGCGCGATCAACCCGCCGCCGACACCGTCGCCTTCGGCTGCGACGGCAGCAAACTCGCCGCCGCTGGAATCCCCACCATCATCTTCGGCCCCGGCAATATCGACCAAGCTCACACCAAAGATGAATACATCGCCCTCACCGACCTCGAAGCCGGCACGACGGCTTATGTGAATTTAGCCCGCGCACTTTTAGGGTAGGGACACGCTGCCGCATGTCCACGGACGCGCACAGTGCGTCCCTACCATTTTGCGTTGTGTGAACAAGCGCGGCTTGTGACGCGGCGATGCGTTTGCCAGCTTTCGGGATGAGGTTTTTGGTTTTGTTGATTGCATTGGTGGTTGGATTTTCAAGCTGCTCCCGCAAGCCTTCCAAGCCCGTCACTGCGCCTGCGCCCAAGACAATCAAGGTGCATTTGAACACCCTCGAGCGCCGCGCCGATGGCCGAATGTACACGCGCCTCGGCACGGAGCCTTTCACCGGTCAAGCGGTGTCATCCCACGCCAATGGCCAGCCGGCGATGGAACAACATTTTGAAAATGGCAAACCCCACGGCACCCATCGCGAATGGCGCGCGGACGGCACGCGCGCCATCGAGGCCCATTTCAAAAACGGCCAGTGGCACGGCCGCTATACAAATTTTCATCCCGACGGCCAGCCGCAACTGGAATTGCACTACGCCAACGGCCGCAAACACGGCCGCCACCGCGAGTGGCGCGCCAATGGGTTGCTGCTCTACACGCGCACATGGAAAAACGGCGGCCTGACAAAAACTCATCCCTCGCCCGCGCTGCAAGCGGAGGTGGATGCGATCGTCGCCGAGCGAAAGCAACTGGACGAAACGGTTTGGGCGCGTGAAGTGCAGGCGTTAAAAAACTCCAAGTCGTTCAACGAAACGGTGAAGGCCATTTTGAATAGTGATCTTCCGTGGGATGCGTTGTCTAACGCGCCGGTGAATTTTCAATTTGGTAAAACGCTGGCCAGTGTTCCCCACGAGTGGGGGATTGAGGAGCTGCTTTTCGGCGGCACAAGCGAAAGTTCCCCCGCCGCCACATGGGCATCGCTCAAACAAACCGGCTGGGCCCTTGCAGGAACCGAATGGCGATTGATCAATTCTGATACAATTAAATTTACCGTGCACGCTCATCGCCCCGGCAAAGAACGCGCCACGGTGACGGGCGAATTGCAACGAGCAAAGGGCGAGCTAAACATCACCCAGCTGCGCGTGTTCCGCCGGAAAAGCGGGCCGGTGTTTGAATCGTTGGCGAACATTGATGCGGGCGCGGACGCGTTGCCGTTGTTGGTGCGCGACTTGGACGCGGACGGCTCGCCGGAAATAATCGCAGCGGGGGCCAATCGAATTTACCGCCAGCGGGATGGGAAATTTCTCGGCGCGCGCTTGGCAAAATATTTGCCGATCGGTTGCACGGCAGCGGTGTTGGCGGATTTGAATGGGGACGGCCACACAGATTTATTTGCCGTGCCGCACGAACGCCCGCCGTTATGGATTCCCGGCAACGCGAAAGGGGAGTTCGATGCATCGCCATTTCCCGTGGCCGTGCGCGCCTCGCCGATGGGCCGCGCGTGGGCGTGCTCGGCGGGCGACATCGACGGCGATGGGGATCTCGAAATTTGGGTGACGCAAAACCGGCCCGCTGGCAAAGGCGATCAAGGCGGGCGAATGCCCACGCCGTATTGGGACGCCAACGACGGGCATCCGGCGTATCTATTGATGAACGATGGCAAAGGAAATTTCCGCGAGGTCACAGTGCCCGCAGGCCTTGCGGCCAAACGCGGGCGGCGCGTCACGGCCTCGGCGTTGGTGGATCTCGATGGCGATTTTGATAACGACCTCGTGATGGCCAGCGAATATGCGGGGCTCGATATTTTTTACAATAACGGCCGCGGCGTCTTCTCCGATGCCACGCCTTCGCTCGCGGCTAATCGCCACGCCTTCGGCCAAGGGCTTGCGCTGGCGGATTTCAACGGAGACGGCCGCACGGATGTGTTTCTCGCCGGGCGCAGCAACACGGCCGCGCGGCGGTTGCAAGCAATGGGTCTTGGCCACGCGGATTTTCCAAAGCACAACCGCCAGCGCGCGGGCATGAGCGCGGGAAACAAATTGCTCCTCAACGACGGACGCTTTCTCAATCCCGCCACCCCGCCCGCACTCGCCCGCACCGGCTGGAGCAGCGGCTGCGTGGCAATGGATTTTGATAACGACGGCGATGCCGATCTATTCATCGCCAACGGCCATCGCACCCGAAAGGGAAAACCCGACCACGATTCCACATTCTGGCGGCACACTATATATAGTGGGAGTTCAGAAAAAAATCCTGCCTTGATGATGTTGCACGAGCAAAACAAAGCCGCGCGCCAATCGTGGAACGGCAACGAGCACAACGCGTTTTTTCTCAACGAAGGCCAAGGCCAATTCGTGGAGGCCGGTTTTCTGCTGGGCTTGAGCCACGCCTTCGATGCTCGCAGCGCGGTGGCCACGGACATCGACGGCGATGGCCGCACCGACCTCATTGTGGCGGAGCAATCCCCAAAAGGCATCACCCTCCACGTGCTGCGCAACACCGCGAAGCAAACCGGCCATTGGGTAGCCGTCCGCCTGCGCGGGCGGTGCATGGGCGCGCAAGTCACCGTGCACTACGAGGGAGAGGCGGCAACACAGCAAATCATCAGCGGCGATTCCTTCCGCGCCCAACAACCGGCCACGCTGCATTTTGGTTTGGGCAAAGCTGCAACGATTAAAACTATTGAAATCCGCTGGCCCGGCGGCGCCATTACGCGGTTAGAAAATCCAGCCGTGGATCAACTCCACGAGTTGCGCGCCAAATAAATTCAGACACGGATTTCACGGATTTTCACTGATAAAAACAATCCGTGTGAATCCGTGAAATCCGTGTCTCATTTTCCGTATTGACGCGAGGGGCAATCGGCGTTGCAATCGGCCCATGACACAACGTCTTTTTTCCATCGGTTGGACTGTCGTCCTTTTCACCTTCACCACAATTTTCGCGCAAGCGGAAACCAAGCTGCCATCGATCCTCGGTAGCCATATGGTTTTACAGCGGGACGCGGCCTGTCCCATTTGGGGCTGGGATGACGCGGGCACGAAAGTGACCGTTTCATTTGGCGACCAAACCCACACCGCCAAGGCCGGCAAGGATGGCCGTTGGCAGGTAAAACTCACGGCAATGAAGGCCAGTGCCAAAGGCCGCGCGCTCACGGTGAAAGGCAGCAGCACGGTGAAACTCGATGATGTACTCGTGGGCGAAGTGTGGCTGTGCTCGGGCCAATCGAATATGGAATGGTCGGTGAGTCGTTCGACGAATGCAAAAGAGGAAATCGCCAACGCGAAGCATCCATTGATTCGTCACATCAAAGTGCCGCACACGCTGGCCAATCAACCGCAGTCCGACGTGAAGACCTCCGGCTGGCAACCCACCACTCCGAAGGTGGCGGGTAATTTCACGGCGGTGGGTTATTATTTCGCGCGGCACTTGCAGGGAAAACTCAACGTGCCCGTCGGCCTCATCGGCAGCAACTGGGGCGGCACACGCATCGAGCCGTGGACGCCGCCGGTGGGTTTCAAAAGCGTGCCCGCGCTCAAGGCCAGCCACACAGACAAGCTCGGCGAATTCGGAAAAGCCAAACTCGGCCGCACCACACCCACGCATATGTACAACGCGATGATTCATCCGCTGTTGCCTTATAAAATAAAAGGCGCGCTTTGGTATCAAGGCGAGAGCAACCGCGCCGATGGTTTGAAATATCAGGCCAAAATGCGCGCGCTCATCAACGGCTGGCGCACCGTTTGGGACGATCCAAAGCTGCCGTTTCTCTTCGTGCAACTCGCCCCGTACCGATACGGCGGCGATGCCAAACTGTTGCCGGCGATTTGGCAAGCGCAGTTGAATACTTTGAGAATGCCACACACCGGCATGGCCGTTACTACGGACATCACCACGCTCCGCAACATTCATCCGCCCAACAAACAAGACGTCGGCAAGCGGCTCGCGCTCTGGGCATTGGCGAATACGTACGGCAAAAAAGGCCTCGTGTATTCCGGGCCGCTGTTCAAATCGCTGACGATCAAAGACGGCCGTGCGATTGTGGATTTTAATCACGCCGACGGCATCAAGTCGCGCGATGGTAAACCGTTGACGCATTTCGAACTGCTCAGCGCCGAAGGCAAATGGTTCCCCGCGGGCGCGTATGTGCACGAAGGCAAAATCATTGTATCCACCAAAGCCATCCGCAAACCCATCGGCGTGCGCCTCGGCTGGGATCAACTTGCCGAACCAAATCTCGTAAATGGCGCGGGTCTTCCGGCCTCGCCCTTCACCTCCAAAGTGGGCAAGAAACTCTAGCCCAATACTGCAAATGAAATTCGGCCGCCACACTCGAAATGCATTGGCCGTTTTTCTGCTGCTTGGCTTGGGCTCCCAAGCCGCGAAACTCTCCGCACCGGAAAAAAACTTTGAAGCACTCTGGGGCACATTCAATGAACGCTACGCGTTCTTCAAGGAACGCAAGGTCGACTGGCAGGCGCAGTACAAAAAATTCCGTCCACAAGTCGATGCGAAAACCACTGACAAAGAACTCTTCAAGACAATGTGCGACATGCTCGCACCACTCAAAGACGGCCACGTCACACTTTGGGCGCGCCGACTGAAAGTGCCGGAATATTGCCCCGAGATTCTGCCGCGCTTCACCCATGAATTCAACACCCGCAAACTCGAACGCGAGTACAAAGTGATGGTGGAAAAAACGCTGACGGATAACGGCTTTGGTAAGCCCAAAACCGCCGGGAAAATTCTCTCCTACGCCCACAATGAAAAGACCGGCTATCTGCTGATCCACGAGTTTGACCGCGTCAACCGCCGCAAACTCGATGCCGGCCTCGACGAAGCCCTCGGTGCGATGGATGGCATCGAAGGCCTCATCGTGGACATCCGGCTCAACCCCGGCGGCACCACCGGCATCACCTATTGCATCGCCAATCGCTTTGCCGACAAACGCCGTATCGGCCATCACGAAAAAACCCGGAAAGCAAAAAAGAAAGCCAAGGACGGAAACGAATTCGGCCCATTGCGCACCTTCCATTTGCAACCGCCCGCCGCGAAGAAAAAGCAACGCACCTTCACCGGCCCCATCATTTTGCTCACCCACGGCGCGTCCTACAGCGCCGCCGATCTCTTCGCCATGATTATGCGCGAGCTGCCCCACGTAAAAATCATCGGCGAACCCACCGACGGAATCTTCTCAAACATGCTCGAGCGCAAGCTCCCCAACGGCTGGAAATACACCCTCTCCTTCCAAGTCAACTACACCGCCAAAATGGAATGCCTCGAAACCAAAGGCGTCCCCGTCCACATCGAAGTCCTCAACAAACGCACCGACCTAAAAACCGGCATCGACCCCCTCGTCACCAAAGCCCTGGAAATGCTCGATGCCAAAAACAAAAAAGTTCCGCAGCTCAAATAACTTAATCCGTCGCCCGATGGGTTTTGTGGATGGCGGCTTGGGCGGTGCATTTGATTAGGATTTCATCGATGCACACGTGCGGCGGGCGGGTGGCCATCCAGATCATTGCTTCGGCGATGTCTTCGGCGACGAGCGGATCGAGGCCTTCATAAATTTTATTGGACTTCGCAGCGTCGCCTTTGAAGCGGACGAGGGAAAATTCTGTTTCGGCCAAGCCGGGGTCGAGCGTGCCGACGCGGATGCCGGTGCCGTTGAGTTCGAGCCGCAGCGATTGGGTGATGGATTTTTCGGCTGCCTTCACGCCGCAGTACACCGAGCCGCCTTCGTACGCCACGCGGCCGGCGATGGAGCCGATGTTGATGATGGTGCTGCCGGGGTTTCCGACCATCAACGGCAGGCACGCGCGCGTCACACGCATTAGGCCAAGGAAATTCGACTGCACCATTGCTTCCCAATCGGCATCTTTGCCTTCGGCCACGGTGTCGGCTCCGTGCGCGCCGCCGGCATTATTGACGAGCACATCGAGCTTGGGCGTGAGTGTTTTCAGCCCATCGACGAAGGCATTGACGCTCTCGGTGTTGGCGACATCGAGCTCATAAAAATGTGCCGAGGCCGCACCGGCTTGTTTGCATTCGGCGGCGATTGCTTCGAGCCGATCCAAGCGCCGTGCGCCGATAACGATGTGCGCGCCCGCGCGCGCAAAGTGCCGCGCGCCTTCCGCCCCAAAGCCGGCGGATGCGCCGGTGATGAAAACCCATTTGCCTTTGAGAGAAGTGTTCATATCTGCGGGGGTTGTACTCGCTGTGTGGTTTGAGGTAAACAATTTGCGATTGTTGATTGGTTTTCTAATCAGAAATCTTCAATCTAAAATCGGCAATAAAAAAACCGCCCCGAAGGGCGGCCCTCTTCAGAGAGGTTAATTTTTTTGGCGACTATTTGCTTTCGCCGTCTTTGGAGTCATTGTCGCCCCCGACGTTTTCCACTTTGGGTTTGCCATCGGCTTGATCGGCATCGCTGATTACGGAATCGGCCACAAGCAACGGCGCGATCACCAATGCGATGACGGTCATGAGTTTCAACAGGATGTTCAGCGAGGGGCCGGAGGTGTCTTTGAGCGGATCACCCACGGTATCGCCGACGACGCCGGCTTTGTGGGCGTCGCTGCCTTTGGTGTGATACACGCCATCGACTTCCACGCCTTTGCCTTCTTCGAACATTTTCTTGGCGTTATCCCACGCGCCACCGGCGTTGGCTTGGAAGAGGGCGAGTAACACGCCGCTCACCGTCACGCCCGCGAGGAGGCCGCCGAGTGCCATCGCGGCGTGTTTGCCCGCGGCGGCTACCACGACGGGATTATCGCTCATCCCGTAAATGTATTTGAAGCCGAAGCCGATCACCACCGGCGTGAGCACGGCGAGCATGCCAGGCTTCACCATCTCGCGGATGGCGGCGGTGGTGGAGATGGAAACGCAGTTGGCGTACTCGGCTTTGCCGTCGGCGGCTTCGTAAACGTTGCGATCTTCTTCGCTCCATTCTTCAATGGGTTTGTCGCCGTTTTCCTTCATCTTGCCCAGCGCGGCTTTGAGTTCGGGGATGTTCTTAAACTGGCGTTGGACTTCCTTGATCATATCGCTGGCGGCTCGGCCCACGGCCTCGATTGCCATCGCGGAGAACAGGAAAGGCAACATCGCGCCCACGAACAAACACGCCATTACGCTGGGACTGGCAATGTTGATCGTCGAAATCCCGGCCACGCCCATGTACGCGGCGAACAGCGCGAGGGCCGTCAACGCGGCGGAACCAATCGCGAAGCCTTTGCCGATGGCGGCGGTGGTGTTGCCCACGGCATCGAGGCTGTCGGTACGGGCGCGGACTTCCTCGGGCAGCTCGCTCATTTGGGCGATGCCGCCGGCGTTATCGGCCACGGGGCCGTAGGCGTCCACGGCGAGCTGGATGCCGGTGTTGGCCAGCATGCCTACCGCGGCAATCGCGATGCCGTACAAACCGGCGAAGTGATACGCGCCAAGGATGGCGGTGGCGAGAAACAGGATCGGCCACATTGTGGAACGCATGCCCACGCCGAGGCCGGAGATGATGTTGGTGGCCGCGCCGCCTTTGGCGGATTGGCGGGAAATTTCACGCACGGGTTCTTTGTTAAAACCGGTGTAATATTCGGTGACGAAGCCGATGCCCAACCCGCAAGCGAGGCCGATCAAGCTGGCGTAGAAAACGCCCATTGCGGTGAACGTCGTGCCGCCAAATACCCACGTCTCGGGCAACAGTCCGTTGATGAGAAAATACCCACCCAAAAGCATGATGACCGCCGCAGTGAGTTCGCCGCGTGTGAGGCCGGCTTTAGGGTCGCCGCCTTCTTCGACAGACACAAACATCGTGCCGATCATCGAGGCCACAATGCCGATGGCCGCGAGGCACAACGGCAACATCACCACGCCCAACGCGCCAAAGCCGCCGGTGATTCCCACAAACTCCGGCAGGGTCATCAACACCGCGCCGAGCACCATCGCGCCGATCATCGAGCCCACGTAGCTTTCAAAAAGATCCGCGCCCATACCGGCCACGTCACCCACGTTGTCGCCCACGTTATCGGCGATGGTGGCGGGGTTGAGCGGATGATCCTCGGGGATGCCCGCTTCCACTTTGCCGACCAAATCCGCGCCCACGTCAGCGGCCTTCGTGTAAATGCCGCCGCCCACACGCGCAAACAACGCGATGGAAGACGCGCCAAAGCTGAAGCCGGTGAGCACCGCAATCACTTTGGATATTTCCCAACCTTGGGTGTTGTAAAAGAAAAACAATCCGGAAAGCCCCAGCACGCCGAGGCCCACCACGCCCATTCCCATTACTGAACCGCCACGGAAGGCGACGTTCAGCGCGGAGGCGAGGCCCGTGCGCGCGGCGTGCGCGGTGCGGACGTTGGCCTTGGTGGCCACTTTCATGCCGATATAACCGGCGAGCGCGGAGCACGTGGCGCCCACCACAAAGGAAAGCGCGATGAGCGGGCTCGTGTGGCTGCCTTGAGAGGTCAGCGCCAAAAGCACTGCCACGCCAACGACGAACCACGCCAGTTTAGAATATTCAGCGCGCAAAAACGCCATCGCGCCGTCGGTGATATAGCCGGCGATGCGTTTCATGCGGTCGGTGCCCGGGTCCTGCTGAGCCACCCATTGGGCGCGCAGGTAAGTAAAGATGAGGGCCAGTAATCCCGCTAAGGGAATGAGGTATTCGTTTTTCATTTTTCAGTCTGTAAAAACAACAGCCAGTTGTTGTAATGGTGTTTACGGAAACAGGAGGGAATGCTCCTTAAGGTTCGCGCGGGAATCTGCCCCGCGCAAGCGACAGGTTAAACCGGAAAACCCACCACAAGTCAAGGCTAGTGAAAGGGAAATAAATCGAACCGGGAGCGCGATCGGGGCGTGGGAGATTCGAACCGTTCTCCCTCACCCTAACCCTCTCCCGCTGGGAGAGGGAAATCGTTCGCACCGTCTTTCGAAAAGATTGAAGTCATTGATAGATCGGCTGGGTTCCTCCCTCTCCCAGCGGGAGAGGGCTGGGGTGAGGGGGAGGTGAACTCAACTCCAACTGGCAACTTGAAAAAGACTGATGCGATCCTCTCCCGCACAGCTTGACCCTCCCTCACCCTCGGCTTATCCTTTCCCCGCATTCACACGCTATGAAAACTGATCTCAATTCCACACAACGCACCCGCCGCACCTTCCTCAAAGCCTCCACCGCCGCCACGGCCACGGCCGGCGCTGCGCTCGCTTTTCCCTCCGTCACCTTGGGCAAACCGGACAGCCGCAAGCTCAAGATCGGCTGGATCGGCTGCGGCGGCCGTGGCTCCGGCGCCATTAACCAAGCCCTGCGCGCGGATAGCAATGTGGAGCTGTGGGCCATCGGCGAGGCCTTTGCCGATAAAGCCGAGAAGGGCTTGGCCGCTATTTCCAAAATCCATCCCGGCAAAGTCAACGTCGACAAAAGCCGCGTGCACGTCGGCATCGATGCCTACCAAAAAGTCATCGATAGCGATGTGGACGTCGTACTGCTCACCACCCCGCCCGGATTCCGCCCGCTGCACATCAAGGCCGCCGTGGACGCCAAGAAACATATTTTCGCAGAGAAACCGATGGCCACCGATGCCGCCGGCGCGCGCTCGGTCATCGCCTCCATCGCCAAAGCCAAGAAGCAAGGCACCTCCATTGTGGACGGCTTTGTCTGGCGCTGGACCTACGCCCAACGCGACACCTACAAACGCATCCGCGACGGCGAGCTCGGCGACATCCAAGCCATCTTCAGCAGCTACAACAACAACGCCCGCAAACGCTACGTCGATTTTGGCCGCCACAATACCAAGAGCGACGTGGAGTATATGATCCGCCGGTGGTACTACTTCACGTGGCTGAGCGGAGATCACATCGTCGAGCAAGGCGTGCACAGCATCGATAAAATGCTTTGGGCCATGGGCGACCAACCCCCCGCCTACGCCATCGCCAGTGGTGGCCGCCAAAACCGCGGGCCGGACGAAGGCAACATCTTCGATCACTTTGCCGTGGAATTTTCATGGGCCGACGGCACGCAGGGCTACCATTTCACCCGCCAAATGGATAACTGCGAAAACGGCGTGTGGGATCGCGTCTTCGGCAGCAAAGCCAAGTACACCGGAGAAAGCGGCCGCAAGCACCACGTGTTCTCCAATGCCGATGGATTGAAATGGCGCTGGACACCCGGCGACAAAAACGAGCGCAACAACAACGGCTACCAAACCGAGCACGACGAAATGTACGCTGCCATCCGCGACGGCAACCCGCTGAACACCGGCGACCGAATGATCAAGACCACCCTGATGGCCATGATGGCCCGCACTGCCGCTTACACTGGCAAGAAAGTCACGTGGGATATGATGCTCAATTCCAAGGAAGCCCTCGTGCCCGAAAAGATCACCTTCGATATGAAGTTCCCACCTCGCGCCGTTAGCCATCCCGGTCGGGACGAAGTCATCAAGCCACACGGCTGGGCGTAGGATGAGTGTAGTGAGTGAAACTTTGATATTCAGTTTAGTGGACGCGGGATGCCTTGCTTTATTCCTGTTCTATTCGCGTTGCTTTTTCTCGTGTGAAAAACTGCTTCGCAAAGAGGAAGCCC